>NZ_CP104883.1:1903695-2549292 GCF_025449335.1 Bartonella sp. HY328 | reverse complement strand
CAATCAATCTAAATGCAGTGTTAAGTTCACATTGTTGTTTTGCATTGCTATAATAGCCAATAATAATATCGCTTTGACGATGAATGAGACTATCAAATAAAGTCTTTTTTAAACCAATATTGGCTTCATTGATAAGTGCGCCGCCAACCAACATTTGGGCTTGCTTCAAAAGTCGCTCAAATGAGCCTTTATATAGCTTTTCAAAATTTTTAAAAACTTCTAAGGCATAATCACCACCGGGATCAGCCTTTGGTGTTGATATGCCAATTTTCAAATCTAGCTGCATAAAGCTTTCAATAAGATTATTTTCATCAATATTGCTGTCCTTAAGCACTGTGCAGCATAGGCGATTATTTATAAAGTGCGTTGGCTCGCTGGTTAAGCCTGCTTCAAATAGGCTTTGCGGCCAAGCCTTGTTGGCAGAACAAAAAATATCGGGTCGCTCTCCATTTACAATTTCTTGGTAAAGAAGACCGGCAGGACCAAAGCGAAATGCAAGCTGGGCATTATCAAGCTGTTGCTGCCATTTATCTTTAATTGCATTAAAGCAGCTATTGAGGCTGCCAGCTGCATAGATTTCAATGTGTTGCTTTTGCATGATTGCACCCTTGTATATAAATAAAATTGTTATATAGTTGTACTATATAACGATAGGAATGTCTATTTATGAATAAAATTTACAAAACCTCCCATTTTAGCGCGCGCTTAAAGTCACTTGCTTTGGGTGCTTTTGCACTTATCGCATTTTCTTTAAACCCAGCTCTTGCAGATCGACAATTTACGGATCAGCTTAATCGTAGTGTAACGCTACCTGACAAAGTTGAGCGTGTGGTGGTTTTGCAGCACCAAACCTTAGATATTTTAGTTGAGCTTGATGCCGATAAGAAAATTGTTGGTGTTTTAGATCGTTGGCCAAAGCTTATTCCGGGTCTTGATAGATATGCTCCCGAATTGGATAAACTGCCAAAAGTGGGTGATTTAACCAGTGTTAATATTGAGGAAGTTGTTGGCCTTAACCCAGATGTGGTTTTTGTTACCAATTATGCGCCACAAGCGATGATTGATCAAATCACCAAGGTGGGTATTCCAGTTGTTGCTATTTCTTTATCAAAAGGCGAGGGGATTGAAGCGCCCAAATTAAACCCGACCTTTGCTGATGATGATGCGGCTTATTCAGAAGGGCTACGTGAAGGTATTAAGTTAATTGGTGCTATTGTCGATCGCGATAAACAGGCTGATGAGCTTATTCAATATGCATTTGATAAGCGTAAAATTGTTGAAGATCGCGTTGCAAATATTGCAGATAAAGACCGTGTGCGCCTTTATATGGCTAATCCTGATCTCCATACCTATGGCAGCGGAAAATATACCGGCGTTATCATGAAGCGTTCAGGCGGCACTAATGTTGCTGAAGGCGTCAAAGGTGCGGCACAAGTATCAATTGAGCAAGTGGTTTTGTGGGATCCGCAAGTGATCTTTGTTCAAGATC
The DNA here is from genome assembly GCF_025449335.1 of Bartonella sp. HY328. Lineage (NCBI taxonomy): Bacteria > Pseudomonadati > Pseudomonadota > Alphaproteobacteria > Hyphomicrobiales > Bartonellaceae > Bartonella > Bartonella sp. HY328. Next base: position 2,547,803 of record NZ_CP104883.1, on the reverse strand, counting down.
GTTATGCAAGTGTCGCTGATGACATTCGCAATAATCCGCAATGGAAAGAAATTTCAGCGGTTAAAAATAATAAAATATTTATCACACCAGAATATGTAAAGCCTTGGGGTTATCCTTTACCAGAAGCTTTGGCGCTTGGCGAACTTTGGATGGCAAAAAAGCTCTATCCTGAAAAATTCGCAGATATTGATATGAATGAGGTTGTGCAGAAATATTATCAAAAATTCTATCGTCATTCCTATGATGGTGAAAACTAGAATTTAGATTTCAACAACTGCAAAAATATTAAAATGATGAGGCTTAATTTGTCGTGAAAATTTTTATAAATTGGCTTATTTACGCCATTCTACCTCTATCATTATTTATCATAGCAATGTTGATGGGGCGATTTTTTATCGCCCCTGAAGCTATTGTAAAGACCTTGGCTGCCCATATTTTTGGGTTTGAGGTTGATGTTCCCGCTCGCGTGCAATCGATTATTATTGATACGCGCTTGCCGCGGATATTTGGCGCAATGCTGGTTGGTGCAGCCCTTGCTCTTTCAGGAAGTTGCTATCAAGGGGTGTTTCGCAATCCCTTGGTATCTTCCTTCACATTGGGCGTATCGGCTGGTGCTGGCTTTGGAGCAGCTCTTGCCATTTTACTTTTTGCCAATAATTGGATGGTGCCGCTTAGTGCCTTTGCCTTTGCCTCGCTTGCGGTTCTTTGTTGCTTTGGTATTAGTCGCCTTTACCGTTCATATAATATTTTGATTTTGATTTTAAGTGGCATCATCGTTGGTTCAGTGTTTACGGCTTTACTCGCTTTGGTAAAATATACCGCCGACCCATTTTCAAAATTACCGGTCATTGAATATTGGTTGCTTGGTTCGCTTGCTTCTATAGCTAATAGTGATGTGATCATTATTGCAACAATGATGATACCAGCAGCATTTATTTTGATATTGTTGCGTTGGCGATTAAATATTTTAGCTATGGGTGATGAAACAGCACGCCAATTGGGCATTAATCCGGTACTTTATCGTTTTATCTATATCGCTGCTGCGACTCTTATTGCCGCTGCGGCTGTTTCTGTAAGCGGTATTATTGGCTGGGTCGGTTTGGTTATTCCTCATATTACCCGTATTATTATTGGCCCAGATTTTAGAAAACTTATCCCCGCATCAATTGCGATTGGCGCATGTTTTTTGTTAATTATTGATAGCCTATCACGCTCGCTCACTTCGATTGAAATTCCGTTAGGCATTTTAACCGCACTGGTTGGTGCACCGATTTTTCTTATTTTATTGCGACGCAATAGCTTGGGGTGGAATTCTTAAATGTTGGAAGCGCGTCATCTTTCATTTTGCTATCAAGGGCAAAAAGATAATACTTTTTCGGATATTTCGATTGCCGTTAAGCCAGCAGAAGTTTTGGCTGTTCTTGGCCCTAACGGTGTTGGAAAGTCAACCTTTCTACGCACGCTCATTGGCTATGAAAAGGCCGCCGCTGGTGGCTCTTATCTTGGCGGCAATGCCTTAGCGCGTTTAAGCTATAAGGATATAGCGCAAAAAATTGCCTACATACCACAACAAAGCAGTGTTTCTTTTGCGTTTTTGGTGCGTACGATCATTGAAATGGGGATTTCGCCGCATTTATCAACCTTTGAAATACCTGATGCAAGTACCGCTGAGGCGGTTGAAAATGCAGCACGGCTGGTAAAAATTAGCCACCTGCTTGATAAGCCGATTAATGAGATTAGTGGCGGTGAGCAGCAGCTTGTCTATATAGCGCGTGCTTTGTTACAAAAAACGCAATTTATCATCATGGATGAGCCTACCGCCCATCTTGATTTTGCCAATCAAGCGCGATTTCTAACCCTTGTATCGCATTTGTCAAAAAATGGTATTGCGCTTATTTTTTCAACCCATATACCTGACCATGCCTATAGTGTTGCTGATAAAGTGCTTTTATTGCAACCAAATGACCACCATTTTTATGGTACTGCACAAGAGGTTATGACCAACGAAAATCTTTCAAATGCTTATCAAATTGATATTGAAAGTTTTGATTATAAAAATCGACATTTATTCATTGTTGGCAATGAAGCGCGATAAATATTGATAGACATGATTGCAGTTGAACATTTAGACGCAGATAATGGAATTGATATGAAAAGGATAAAGTTAACATTCAAGCCCAGCTGATTTTCGTCCCCACCATAAAGTAAGATCAGCGCCAAAGCTTAAAAATGGCTCTGGTGGATTGCTTGATGGGCCATCAGAATTTAACAAGAAATCAATGAGCTCGTTTTTTTCACCTTTAATATGGTCAGCAAGCAAAGTACCAAGCCCTGTTGATTTGGTAAGCCCTAAACCATTACAGCCAGAAATTGCAAAAATATTATTATCCAAATTGCCAAAAAAGCTTTTTTGATTGCGCGTTATGGCAATGCCGCCACCCCAAAAATATTCAAATTCCACATTCTCAAGCATTGTAAAGCGATTTTTAAAGGATTGTTGAATATTTTTCTTTGCTTTTTCAAGCATGTTTTTACGTGGCAGGGCTTTTGGGTTGAATGTAACCGTATTGCGCAGCAATAGACGATGATCAACAGTGCGCCTTAGCGTTGTACCGCTTGGGTCAGCTGGAATAATTCCCCAATAATCCTTGCCGCCAAGCAATTCTTGCTCATGTGTGGTTAATGGGCGCGTTAGTCCGGCATAGGTAAACATTGGCAAAATGCGGTTTTTTAAAAAACCAAATTGCGGAACAAAACAATTATTGGCCAAAATAAGATTATCGGTAATGATTTTGCCATTGCTATGATGCAGGGTTAATTTGGTGCCTTTTTCAAAAGCAGTAATTGGCGTATTTTCAAAAAGCTGGATATTATTTGGTAAGGAGTTAGCCAATCCTTTTACAAGTGCTGCAGGCTGCACCAAACGCGTGCCCTTGGTGTAAATTGCCTTTTTATAAAAACCCGTGCCAATATGATCTTGAAGTTGCGACCCTTCAATAATTTCAAATTCTTCGCCCATTTTTTCAAGGCCACGGCTATAAGAATCAAGAATATTAATGCCTTTTGGCTCCACCGCTGCTTGATACTTACCGGCATGGCGAAGGTCGCAGGCAATGTTATTGTCTTTAATAATTTTTTCTAACACATCAATGGCGAGAAGATTGATTTTTTGATTGATCTTGGCAACGGTCAAATCACCAATATAATCAGGCGCTGTAACGTCATGGGGTAGATCAATCATAAATCCTGAATTGCGACCAGATGAGCCAAAACTAACGCTTTGCGCGTCAAGGAGTAAAATTTCATCATTGGGAAAATGCATGGCAAGTTGTCGAGCTATGGCAAGTCCAGCAACACCTGCACCAATAATAGCAAAGCGGGTTAGCGATGTACCTTGATGGCTAGGTTTTGCAGCGCGCGGTTCGCTCAAATGAAACCATCCGCAGCTATCATCATCTTTGGGCGTTGGTGTTGTCTTTAACATGATTGGCTCATTTTTGGTAAATTGCACTATTGTCAGTTAAGTAATAGGTGAAATGAAAACTAATATCTACATAAAATAGCCTATAAAAAAGGCGAGCTTAAAACACGCCTTTTGTAAATTTAGAGTTCTTCACTCGCATATTCAAGCAAGTCTGCTGGTTGACATTGCAAGACCTTGCAAATTGCTTCAAGGGTGGAAAAACGAATGGCTTTCACCTTGCCAGATTTCAGTAAGGACAAGTTTGCTTCTGTAATGCCTATTGCTTGCGCGAGTTCATTGGAGCGCATTTTGCGTTTTGCAAGCATGACATCTAATCTTACAATAATCGCCATGGTTAGACTGTATATTGCTGTTCATCTGCCATTTTTTCAGCTTGCTGCATGACATGAACAAGTGGCAACATAACAATGCCTGTTAGAATGGGAAAGAGATTGCTTGAGCCAAAACCAGCAACAATTAATTTATCGCCATTATTGTTGAAGGCAGTCAAAGCTAAGGCCATGATAGGTTCACTCAAAAATAGGCAAATGCCATAGGCAATAAATGAAAAGGCAACATGTTTAAATATTTCTACATGGGCTTTTGTAAATAATAAACCTTGCGCATAAAGCTTTAAGAGTTTGCGTAATAACCAAAAACCATAAAAAATTGGGGCGGAAAATAAAAGGTTTACGACTAGCGCCATTAATCTCACCGTAAATTCGGGGCTGCCTATAAGAATAATTTCATCTGAATTGGGTAATCCCGTATTGATACTGTTGGTGCTGGAAAGCCAATCTTGAGCAATTTGGGGAAGGGGAGTAAAAACCCAGTAATACACCATAAACAAAATGAATAAGGCTAACATGATGTCGAGCGTTATTCGGCTTGGTTTGGTATTAATCGCATTCTTATTTGGTTGTGTCTGAAAAGACATGATATTCTCCTATGGATGAACCTCACCGAGTAGAATATCATATTTTTATTGATAAACAATAATTATTATTTATTTTACGAAAATTATAATATCTTTTGGGGTAGGCGAAACGATTTATTGCTAGGAGTTTTTATAAAGCGACGCGAAATGACTGACATGAATTTGGGTTAGCTCTATGTATAAATGGAATAATGTAAAAAGAGGTGTTCAAGCTATCTTCGGTTTAAAAGCAGTGCTGAAGGCTGTAGCTACTGATATTGTTACCTTAAAAGCGAAAGGTGCTTCTGCTTGCTGGTATCAAGCAGTTGTTTAAAGTGTGAGTGGCATATTGTTAAGCAAGCTAAGAATTATTGCATTGCGCGACAGGCAATAAAAAAGGCCGGATAAATCCGACCTTTCTAAAAAGCAATTAATCTTTTAAAAGATTAAGCAGCTGTAAGGTTACAAGCTGACATTTTGCCTGAGCGCTTGTCGCGCTGTAATTCGAAGCCAATTTTCTGGCCTTCATCAAGCTTGCGAAGACCTGATTGTTCAACAGCTGAAATGTGAACAAATACGTCTGCGCCACCATCATCTGGTTGAATGAAGCCGAAACCCTTGGTTGAATTAAACCATTTAACTGTGCCTGTGGTCATAATAAACCCTTTCATAGCAATAGAAGATATTGCGGAAACCGCATGTTTTGGCGAAGTTTTTGAGAGGGAGAATTAAAGGCATAGTTTTAGGCGCAAAAATTATAGCTCATATAAAAAGTTCGTTGTATTGCACAATAATTGAAATTTAAATCATTGTCAAACAAGATATTTATTTAAAATAAAATAAAATATATTATATTATTGATGAAAATATTTTAAAAAAAATAATACAGTAGTTATTATTTTTTTGTATTAATTAGTAAAATCTTAAAATATTAAAATAAACAAAATTATGGTATCAGTTATGGAATAAAGCACCGATAAAAATATACATATAGATGCTTTATTATTTTTTGTTACGATTATATACTATTGGCTAAATCTTAGCGATAAACAATGCCGCCATCGGTTAATATGGACTGGCCAGTGATATAATCTGAATCGCTACTTGCTAAAAATGATACAAGATTCGCCACATCATCAGGAGTTTGAGCGCGCCCCAAGGCGATGCCTTCTACATATTTCTTGTAGGTTGCACCAACGGGTGCGCCCGTAAGGTCGGCGAAGCGTTGGTCGATCTCTACCCACATATCGGTGCCTACAATACCAGGGCAATAAGAGTTAACGGTAATGCCAGCACGAGCATATTCTTTGGCAGCAGATTGGGTTAGCGCACGAACAGCAAATTTTGTTGCAGAATATGCCCCAAGTAGTTCAAATCCATCATGGCCCGCAATGGAAGATGCATTAATGATTTTACCCTTTTGTTTGCGGGCGATGAATTTTTTGGCGGCGGCTTGAATGCCCCATAATACACCTTCGACATTAATACGTAGGATGCGCTCAACCTCTTGTTCAGTGATATCGGCAATAGGCGTTACTTGGGCAATACCGGCATTATTGACAATAACATCAAAGCCGCCAAGTTCTTTTTCCGTTTTGTCAATTGCCGCATAAATATCATCCCGTTTAGAAACATCAGCAGTTATAGCAATGGCCTTTTTACCCAATGCCTCCACTTCCTTGGCGACTTCAGCGATTTTGTCCGCCTTTAAATCAACAAGGGCAAGATGAAAGCCATCTTTTGCTAAGCGCAAAGCAATTGCGCGGCCAATTCCCTGACCTGCACCAGTAACAAATGCAACTTTTGATTTATCTGTCATGCTATTTCCTTTTGCGTTGTTGAAGTGAATAAATGCGATCTTTGGTATTAGACATGATGAAAGTGGGGAAGCGGATGTCTTCACCCATAAAAACACCATATTAATCGGACATTCTTTGCAATAAGCGACATAATTAACATGCGAAATTAATGCCCTTAAGTTAGACATAGGTTCAAGGTTATTTAATTGTAAGGGATGTTAAAAAATAATTAGGAATTTCAGTATTTTAGTATGTTGGATAATTAAAATATTATGTTTTCTTCTAACTGCCTTTTGTTAAATTTATTATCCTATTTGATAGTTTTAATATTATCGATTAAGTATTCAGCTAAAAATGTCATTTTTATAAATTACAATATCTATATCGGTAAGGGTAGCATCGGTTTAAAAATGAAAAAAGGCGTATTTGATGAGTAAGAATAGCATCATTGTGGATAATAACCAAAGGCCACAAGAGGCTGAATATTGTGGAAGTAAGTTTGCATTTTGGGCGCTGATTTTCATTGTTGGGTATTTTTTATGTGAAGCGCTATTTGTAAGCTTTATCTCAAATGGTGCAGGTCTTGATGATGCGGAGCAATTAGCTAATATTAGCTTTTTTGATTGGGGCTATGGCGGCTCGCAGCCGCCGCTTTACACATGGATTTTAATTGCCGCCACTTCAGTTTTTGGCACGCATTTTTTTGTGCTGCAATTGGTTAAATTTTCTATTCTTGGCAGTCTGTTTTTATCAGTCTATTTTGGGTTGCGCAATTTAAAGGTGCGGCTATTGGTTGCAGCAAGTGCCATGCTTGGCATATTTTTATTGCCACAAATTGCTTGGGAGTCTCAGCGCGCTCTTTCCCACTCGGTGCTTGGAACGGCAAGTTGCGGTTGGTTTTTTTGGGCTATGACGCGATATATGCACCGTCAGAGCGTTGTTAATGCTATTTTAGTTGGTTTTTGTATCGCTGTTTCTGTGCTTGGTAAATTCAATGATATTATCTTTATTGTTGCAATTTTGATGGCTTCTTTAAGCTTTAAACAGGGTAGGAAATGCCTTTTTCAGTTAAAAACGTTGTTAATTCTTACGACAGCAGCAATATTATTATACAAGCCCTTATGCTGGATTATTGCTCATTTACATGCAACTTTAGAACGCTCAAATAAATTTGGTGTAGCTAGCCAACATAGTTTTATTATTAAGCGCTTATTAGGTGCAGAGGAACTTGTCCATGCGGTTTTTGCCTTTGGCGGGTTGGCTTTTATTGTTGCGCTGGTTGTTTATCTATTTAATAGACCCATACAAAACGGACTTGATTATACGGAAACAGAAGAATTTGCGGCAAAGTTTATTGGTAGAGTTTTGGGTTTTGGCTTATTGATTGTTTTCATATCAATAATTTTAAGCGGGTCGACACAGGTTAAAGATAGGTGGATGCAGCCAGTCCTCATTCTTTGTCCAGCCTATTTCTCGATTATGCTTTTTTATTATACCCGAAAAATTCGTGCCTTAATATCATATGGGGTTTGTGGTATTATTGTTGCACTTATGGTGCCTATTGTTTTGTTTTTTTCACTTCATCAGGGAAGCGGTCGACACTTGCCACTAGGTTTACTTGACTATAATTTATTATATAGCACTATTGAAAAAGAAGGCCCCATTGCAACTATTGTATCGCCCAACACGAAATATGCAGGCAATTTACGACTTTATAATCCGGACATAAAAGTCGTTCATAATGAGACGGTAAATGCTGAACAGCGCTTACAATTTCCTCTATTAATACTTGATGATATAGATGCCGATAAACTGAAAGATCCAGAGGCCTATGGACAGGCGTTTAAAGGTTCTCTAGGGGAATATATTTATCGTTTAACCTATAAAGCAGGCCCTAAGGCTAAGACGATTAAGATTGCCTATAAAGGTCATCCCGATCAGTTCAAAATATTTAGGTACTTTTATATTCCATAAATTTTTTGATTTAGCGGTGGCAGTGTGTTTTTAAAGGGTAAAAAATGAAAGACTGGTCAGCCAATCAATATTTGATGTTTAATGATGAACGAAGCCGGCCTGCTCGCGATCTTGTCAATGCGATTTCTAGATATGATGAAATAGCAATTAAGAATATTATAGATATTGGTTGTGGGCCCGGTAATTCTACCGAGCTATTGCAGCACTTTTGGCCAAAAGCAAAAATATCGGGATTTGATAATTCAGCTGATATGATTGCCAAAGCCAAGCACCAGTTGCCCGGAATCCATTTTGAAGTACGTGATATTGCAAGCTGGAATGTACCGCAAGATACTGATTTACTTTTTTCCAATGCAGTATTTCAATGGTTGCCTGATCATATAAAGCAATTACAGCGCCTACTTGGTGAAATGAAAAATGGTGCAATCCTTGCCATTCAAATGCCCGATAATTTACATGAGCCAATTCATCAGGCGATGATTGAAGTTTCACAAGATAGCCGCTAGAAAAGTCGCATTGGTAATATAGCGCGAGAAAAGCTGCCTGACGCAGGTGTCTATTATGATGCTTTTGCGCCTTTTGTCTTGCAAATTGATCTTTGGCATAGTGTTTATAATCATGTTTTAGATAGTCATGAAGCAATTGTAGATTGGGTCAAAGGAGCGGCACTTCAGCCCTTTCTTTCGCCATTAAATGATGCTGAAAAAGAAATATTTTTAAATCTCTATCTTGATAAAATAAAAAATTCTTATCCCTTACAGCGCGATGGCAAAGTATTACTGCGCTTTCCTCGCTTTTTTATTGTGCTTAAAAAGTAAAAGGTTTTGGCTATAATGTTTAGAAAATTATTAGCATTGGTCACTATATTTGCCCTATTTGGGTTTAGCGATTTTGCTTTAGCTCAAAATATGATGTGCGGTAAAGATTTGCGTGATGCACTTGATGCGCAAACCTTGCAGCAACTAGAAGAGGCCGCCAACAAAATTAAAAATGGCGATAGCCGCTTTTGGAAAATTGAAAAAGACGGCGTTGAGCCGTCTTATTTATTGGGCACAATGCATGCTAGTGATGCCAAAATTGTCAAAATGACTTCTGCTGAACAGATAGCCTTTGATAAATCTTCTCGGGTAGCTTTGGAGTTGATTGATATAGGCGATGAAGCAGGGGGGGAACTCTTTAATACAATTAGGGCAAATACTAATTTGTTGATGTACCATAATGATGATAGTGTTAAAAAGCAAATGACGGAGGCGCAATTTCAAAAATTTGATGCTCTTTTAAAGCAACGTGGTATTGCGTTTGCGAATGTAGAGCATTTGAAGCCATGGTATTTCGTTATGATTTTCTCTATGTCGGATTGCCCACAAACAGAGGCTAAAGTTTTTGATAGCCAAATTGAACTAAATGCCCTTGCTAATGGTAAAGAATTGATAGGTCTTGAAACTATTGAAGAGCAGTTGAAGATTTTAGCGAGAATACCAGATCCTTTATATTTAGCATCAATTTTGCAGTCTATTAATAATCCAGAGCGAATGAAAGATTTATCCAGCACAACGGCAGAACTTTATGTTGAAGGTAAAATATCAATGATAATGCCATTAACAGAACATTTTGCTGACGATGGTTCGACAATTACTCGGTTGGAGGAATTTAATGCCGAATTAATTGATAAGCGCAATGTTGTGATGGCAGAACGCTCCAAACCGCTACTTGAAAAGGGTAATAGTTTTATTGCTGTTGGTGCTTTGCATCTTGTTGGAGATACTGGGTTGGTGGAGGCCTTTCGTAAAATGGGGTATAGAGTGACTGCTTTGAAATAATTAAACTCCGGTTTACTCCCTCCTTAATAAACTATCATAGGTTTAAAAAGGAAGGAGCCTTTAGTTTATTGCAGCCAAAAACGCAATTGTGCAGTGTGTGACATATTGTATAGCTGATGAGCAGCGATTCTTGCTTGATATTAGAGGGGGAGGAAGTTATTAGAATAAATATAAATTCAATTTTAGTGATATGGTTTGGACAGTAATATGGACGCGCAAGAGCGGGAAAGTATGGATTTTGATGTTGTTATTGTTGGGGCAGGGCCAGCTGGTCTTGCGGCAGCAATACGCTTAAAACAAATCAATCCTGATCTTAATATTGTTGTTCTTGAAAAAGGGGCTGAAGTTGGTGCCCATATTCTTTCTGGCGCGGTAGTTGATCCTATTGGTATCGATGCTTTGTTGCCCAATTGGCGTGAAGATGCGAGCCATCCTTTTAAAACTGCGGTAACTGAAGATGTGTTTTTTGATTTAACCGCAACTAAGGCGAAAATCGTACCAGCATTTATGTTGCCAAAACTTACATCCAATCACGGTAATTATATCGTATCGCTGGGCAATGTTTGTCGTTGGCTTGCTGAGCAGGCTGAAGCATTAGGCGTTGATATTTATCCAGGCTTTGCCGCGGTTGACGTTGTTTTTGATGATAATGGCGCCGTCAAAGGCGTAATTACCGGTGATATGGGGATTGAGCGCGATGGTACTCAAGGACCTAATTATACACCTGGCATGGCATTGCTCGGCAAATATGTGTTAATTGCTGAAGGTGCGCGCGGCTCTTTAGCTAAGCAATTGATTAGCCATTTTGATCTTCAACAGGGGCGTGATCCGCAAAAATTTGGCATTGGCATTAAAGAGCTTTGGGAAGTTGCCCCTGAAAAGCATAAGGCAGGCCTAGTGCAGCATAGTGCTGGGTGGCCATTGGATAATCAAACCGGTGGCGGATCTTTTCTGTATCATTTAGAAGATAATCAGGTGGCAGTTGGCTTTGTCGTCCACCTTAATTATAAAAACCCTTATTTGTCACCCTTTGAAGAATTTCAGCGTTTTAAAACCCATCCGGCCATTGCCCCACTGTTTGAAGGTGCTAAGCGTATTGCTTATGGTGCACGCGTTATTACCGAAGGTGGCTGGCAATCCGTGCCAAAACTGACTTTCGCGGGCGGCGCACTTATTGGTTGTTCTGCCGGATTTGTAAATGTACCGCGCATTAAAGGTTCCCACAATGCTGTTTTATCTGGACTTTATGCTGCAAATCATATTGCAAAAGCAATAGCTGAAGGTAGGGCGCAGGACGAAGTTGTAGAAATTGAAAATGAATGGCGGCAAAGTGCAATAGGTAAGGATCTCTATCCTGTGCGCAATTTTAAGCCACTTTGGTCAAAATTTGGTAGCAAGCTTGGGGTTGCGCTGGGTGGTTTTGATTTGTGGTGCCAGCAATTATTAAAATTTTCAATTTTTGGTACCCTGTCACACGGCAAGGCTGATTATGCCTGTTTAGAGCCTGCCGAAAAGCACCAAAAAATCGACTATCCAAAGCCTGATAATGTGTTGACTTTTGATCGCTTGTCTTCAGTCTTTTTGTCCAATACCAATCATGAGGAAGATCAGCCTTGCCATTTAAAATTGGCATCATTGGACGTGCAAGAAGCATCTGAATTTAGTAAGTATGCAGGCCCATCAACGCGCTATTGTCCTGCTGGTGTTTATGAATGGGTGGAGAAAGATGGCAAGGAAACTTACGTCATTAATGCCCAAAATTGCGTTCATTGTAAAACATGCGATATTAAAGATCCTAATCAAAATATTAATTGGACTTGTCCGCAGGGGGGCGAAGGACCAGTATATCCCAATATGTGAGTTTTGATGCATTGCGTGGCTAGCGTATGGAGGCAATAGCATTCTAGGAGCTATTGGGAGTGATCCTTTACTTCCTCCAATATGCCACCTTGGCCTTAGTGGTATTATGTTTAAGATTCCTAAAACTCTCCGTATGTTTTTTTGCAAAACTATATGACTTTACCCATAATTGCACAAAACAGAGATTTTTTTGGCATATTCAGTAATATATTTGTGATTGCTTATATATTAGAATATCGAAATGTGAACCAGTTTCATGTCAAAGTTGAAGTGCTGAAACTTGTTTTTAGCTTATTATGCTTAAATTGTGTTCGTATTTAAATGGGGTTGGCTATTTTTTAATTATAGACATATTGCTGATTTTATTAGACTAATAGTAATTTAAAAAGATGTTTAGCTAATTTTCATAGCTTGGATTCCTAAAATTTGCTCAAAATATGGCAAAAATTATTGAAGCATTTTTTGCAGATTTTTACTTTCAATTTGTTAAACATTGTCATTTGCAATTTATTGTTTTTGAGATTATCCAGTGCTCATTAAAGTGTTTTACTTGTCATAGGTATTTTAAATTAAACTTGTCAAATATAGTTATGTTTTATGTTTGAGTTCGATGGTTTGTTGGGCAAAATGAATAAATATAATTTGCTGATTGCTTGCAGTAATGTCTAACAGGTTTGGTTTAACATGAATGTGAAGTGCATTTTAATAGCGGGCATTTAAAGGCGGATTGCCTTTTATATGTGTTGCGCTAGGTAACAATAATAAGCATTTTCGCTGAAGTGATTAGCATTTTAGTGTGATGTAAAAATTTAAATTCATATTTATATGCATAAGGGCGTTATTATGAAAAAAATTAAAACTCTCATTCTTTCTAGTGTTTTCTCTCTCTCATTGGTTTGTGTAGCTTCTGCTGGCGTGCATTGGGGCTATGAAGGAGCCGAGGGGCCTGAATATTGGGGTGATTTGGCGCCAGAATACGCCCAATGTAAGATTGGTAAAAATCAGTCGCCGATCGATATTCAAGAAATTCATGAAAGCAGCGAAAAAAGTCCAATTGAGTTGCATTATGAAATCACCGCTGATGAGTTGGTAAATAATGGTCATACAATTCAAGTCTCCCCTAAAAATGCCGATGATTATTTGACTTTTAAGGGTGAAAAATATTACCTCAAGCAGTTCCATTTCCACGTACCAAGTGAAAATACAATTATGAAGCGTTCCTTCCCATTGGAAGCACATTTTGTGCATGCTACCAAAGAAGGTAAATTGCTTGTTCTTGCTGTAATGTTTGAAGAGGGTAAAGAAAGCAAGTCATTCAAACAAATTTTAACAAGCATTCCTGAAGAACATGACAAGACGGTTGATGTTGGTGAAGAAATTGATTTGGATGATATGATCCCAAATACCGAACATTATTATCATTTTGATGGTTCTTTGACGACACCTCCTTGCAGTGAAGGTGTAACTTGGATCGTGCTTAAAGATACTAAAACAATCGGAAAAGATCAGGTTGAAGAATTGGCTAAAATCCTAAAGCATCATAATAATCGTCCTATTCAACCTTTAAATGAACGTAAGGTTGACGAAAACTAATTAGTTTGATTTTTATAAATAATGACTTGAGATGGTGGAGTGATAATTCATTCCGCCATTTTTTTTGCGCTTTAAAAATTATAGATAAAATTAAAATAAATATACTATATTGATTTGTTAATAAAATTTGGTGTAGTATTTATTAGGAATCATTTAAAATTATAGATAAAATTGAGATTAATATGAAAACAGCGCATTCTACCCTATCGCTTACCCAAATTAGCCTTAAACATGTTGTGGCTTTTGTTGCTGGTTTAGCGGCACTTATTATTTCATCGAAAATTCAAATTCCATTTTGGCCAATTCCAATGTCTATGCAGGTAGCGGTGGTCTTTTCATTGGGCTTACTGGGTGGTGGGCGTTATGCATTTTTGACATTAATGGCATTTTTAACCATTGGTGCGGCTGGTTTTCCAGTCTTTGCCAATTCACCAGAGCGAGGGCTAGGTCTTACCTATATTCTTGGTCCAAGTGGTGGTTATCTTATTGGTTTTGTTATAGCTGGCACGCTTATCGGCTATATGCGTAACTTCTCTCTATACAAAGTCATATTAGGTGCAATTACACTATTATTGCTTATCTATTTTATTGGCACCTTATGGCTTTCCCTTTATGTACCAGCTAACCAATTGCTGTATGTTGGTGTATTTCCTTTTGTTTTGAGTGATTTTTTAAAGCTTACTTTAGCTATTGGGCTTTGGTCCGGCGTTAAAAATATTAAGGTGCGAAGCAAATGAGCAATCATACAGCAAATTTGCGCTATGATTGGACAATAGCAGAAATTGAAGCACTTTATTGCCTGCCTTTATTGGAGCTTTTGAGTAAAGCAAATGACGTACACCGCCAATATCATCCAAAAGCCGAAATACAGATGGCGAGCCTTTTGTCGATTAAAACCGGCGGTTGTCCTGAAAATTGTGCCTATTGTTCGCAATCTGCACATCATAAGGAAACGGAACTTACTCGTGATAAGCTAATGCAGCCTCAAAAGGTGATAGAGCTCGCACTTTTAGCAAAACAAGCAGGCGCATCGCGATTTTGCTTGGCAGCAGCTTGGCGGCAAGTCAAAGATGGCCCAGAATTTGACGCGGTGCTTGAAATGGTGCGAGGTATTCGGCATTTGGGCATGGAGGCCTGCGTCACCCTTGGTATGTTAAAGCCCCATCAAGCAAAAAAGTTGAAGCAGGCTGGCCTTACTGCTTATAATCATAATATTGATACAAGTCCGCAATTTTATAGCAATATTATTACCACTCGAACATTTGACGATCGTTTGCAAACCTTGCAATATTTGCGTGATGAACAGATTGAACTTTGCTGCGGTGGGATTATCGGTCTTGGGGAAACTATAAAAGATCGCTCTTCGATGTTACAAGTTTTGGCGCGACTTTATCCGCACCCTGAAAGTGTACCGATAAATGCTTTAGTGCCTGTTATTGGCACACCTTTGCAAAATCAAAAAACAGTGGATCCGCTTGAGCATATTCGCATGATCGCAACAGCGCGGATCATTATGCCAAAGTCCGTCATTCGTCTTGCGGCAGGCCGCTCGTTACTTAATAAAGAGGCACAAATCTTGTGCTTTCTTGCTGGTGCAAATTCGCTTTTTTATGGCGAGAAACTTTTGACAACACCTAATAATGAAGAAGACGAGGATCGGGGGTTCTTAAAAGCGTTAGCGGCGATTAAACCGGAAGCGCAAGCATTGGTTTAAAAGGTAATTTTTTTTGGGAAGTTAAAATATTAAAGCCTTTTACTCTTTATTATACCTGTTTTAACAGGATCCTCATATGGAAAAATAGTGTAGTAGAACCTTAGAGCGAAGATAGTCGGCGGATATGCGATATCCTTGGTAAAGGATATTTTTATCTTCCGAAAACAGAAACTTTTATGCGACTTACAGGGCTATGGTTATTTGGTTCTTTCAGGCGGTGATGAAGCTTATGCTAAAAAGGAAGGCGACATTAACCACGAATCCTATTTGCTAGCAATATGTGGAAGCCTTTATTTTAAACCGCTTGTGAACCAGAACTAGGCGCTCTATGCAGTTTTGTTGAATTTGCGTTCTAATGGTCTAATAGCCGTGATCGTGAGGCAGGTATTTTGCGCGATGTTTTGTTGAGCTTGGCGGTTTGCGTATTGGCTATGAAGCCTAATTATAAATTATCTATGAAAGGTGAAAGTGCCTTTGCTGGGCATGCTAAGGATATAACGCTCTTTTTAAGCTACTTTGATTAAAATAAAGCGGATAATGTTTTTTTATTGCAATATATCCGCTTTATAATGTTTATATGTTTGCCTATTTAGGTGCATGTTTGGCTAAAATACGCTGCAATGTACGCCGGTGCATATTAAGACGACGCGCAGTTTCAGACACGTTACGGTCGCACATTTCATAAACCCGTTGAATATGTTCCCAGCGCACACGATCTGCTGACATTGGATTTTCAGGAATTGTTGCCTTTTGTCCTGGTAATCGGGTCAAGGCTTCAAAAACTTCATCAGCATCAGCAGGCTTGGCCAAATAATCAATTGCCCCTAGTTTAACTGCATTAACTGCAGAGGCAATATTACCAAAGCCGGTTAAAACAATAACCCGTGTTTGGGCGCTGTGATTGCGCATTTCTTCGATAACGTCCATACCGTTACCGTCAGTTAGCTTGAGATCGATAACTGCAAAATCTGGTGCCGCATTGGCATGAAGCATGCTAATAGCATCACGAACAGTCTCAACTGCAGTAACGATAAAACCACGTGCTTCCATGGCTCGTGCCAATCTTTGTAAAAAAGGACGATCATCATCTACTAAGAGGAGTGTTTTTCCAGCAACCAAGTTTTCTTCTTCTTGGTCTTCCTGCATATTTATATCCATCTTTTACCCAATAAAACTTGTGTCGAATAAAATAATTTAATGCACAAGCTAAAAAAGTTGTTTCCTATGGCTCTTTATCGCCAAGACTTGTTTCTGTGTCAAACCTTAAAATTAAAACTGCTTTAGTTAAAGCTTTTAAATGTTATAAAGTGACGATTAACGGTTTTAGTCTGTGTATTTCATTATTGTGACCAATAATATTGATAATTGGTAATTTAAAATGGTTCAATCATATAGCCTATCAACTTAATGCCGATCGTGGCCATAAAATTTTGATTTCGGCACCTAGCGCAGAGTCAGGATTATTTCGAAATTCAATCATAGCCCCCGAGCGTTCAAGCAAGGTTTTGGCAATAAATAAACCAAGACCAAGGCCACCACCATGGCTATCAGTTTCGCGGCTGGTGGTATATGGCTCGCCAATACGGTCAATAATATGAGGTGGAAAGCCCATGCCGTCATCGGTAATAATAATTTCTACGTCCTTATTGGTCCATTTATAATTAATGATAACTTTGCTGCGGGCAAAATCAACCGCATTTTCGACTAAGTTGCCAATACCATATAAAATACCGGGGTTGCGGGCAATTTCCGGCTCCTTATCGGTAGAGCCAATATTGGTGACTATTATATCAATGTCAAAGTCACGCAGTGGTGCTACAGCTTCCTCAATCGCTGAGGTAAGTTTTAATACAGCAAAATGATCGGGGGTTTCGGTTGAGAGGCTTGTAAGGCGCTGTAATATTTCGCGGCATCTTTGACTTTGGCTAATAAGCAGTGCAACATCTTCTTGCACCGTTGCATCATTTTTTAATTGAATACTTAATTCTTTGGCGACGAGCTGAATGGTTGCAAGCGGTGTGCCAAGCTCATGGGCCGCCGCCGCCGCAATGCCATCTAATGCTGAAAGGTGCTTTTCTTGTAATAAAATTAGCTCTGTATCGGTCAATGCATCGGCAAGTTTGCGTGCTTCTTCGGCAACGCGGAAGGAATAAAAAGTGGTAAAAGTTAATGATGATATGATAGCTGCCCAAACGCCCAAAATAAACAATGGTGGTAATTCTATTATCGTGCCTTGGTACCAAGGCAAAGGTAAGTATTTGACAGCCAAAAGGGTTGCACAACCTATGACAAAAAGGTTGAGTAAAACGATGAAGCGCACTTCAAGAGAAGTTGCTGCTAGAGCTGCAGGGGCGATCATCAACACAGAAAATGGATTTTGCAAACCGCCAGTAAAAAATAACAAAATGGATAATAATGCAATATCAAGTCCTAATAATAAGGTCGTGCCTATTGGAGATAAACGATGATTGGGTGGATAATAAAAATTGAGAAAAATATTGACCAATGCCGAAAAAGCGATTGTCACCATTGCTGCTCTTAAAGGCAGGGGGAAGCCAAAATAAAGGGCAACAAACAATACTGAAGATGTTTGGCATATGATAGCAAACCATCTGATGCGTATAAGAGTAACAAGGCGTAAAAGGCGAGAATGATTGGATGCGCGTTCAAAATAATGACTATACATGGCTGCCTTAACCCTTAACATGAATATGTTTATAGACGGTATTCTATTTGCCTTTGTCAAGAGACCAGCAAATCCGCTATCAAATATGGTTTAATTTTCTACCAAAAAGCCCCGAATAAATAAGGCACAGAAAATAAATTATAAAGAGAGCATTTAATAAGGCTAAGGAATCGCATAATCTTGAATTATTGTAAATTATTGGGTTGGTGTATTTGATTAGGGTCAGGACCTATTAATTTGAACGAAATGGTATGAGGAAATTTTTGTGAAAACCTAAAGATTAAAGGTGAGAAGATCCACAGGAAATATGAATATTTTCAAGGATATTCGACAAAGTTATCGCGAAAATTTCCTATATCCTGAAAGGACACAAAAACAGCTGTAATCTACTACGTCGTAAAGCTCAAATGGGTATACCACCCACTTATCGCTTTCCTTCTTGTAAATTTTTGCTGTTTATTGTGCCATTTCATTTAAATTAATAGGTCCTGACCCTAAGGTATTCAAAACCCTACTAGCTTCAAATCTAAAGTGCAAGCTGAAGCGCAAATATCAATTTAATGGAGTAAATTATGAAAACAC
The DNA here is from genome assembly GCF_025449335.1 of Bartonella sp. HY328. Classification (NCBI taxonomy): domain Bacteria; kingdom Pseudomonadati; phylum Pseudomonadota; class Alphaproteobacteria; order Hyphomicrobiales; family Bartonellaceae; genus Bartonella; species Bartonella sp. HY328. The sequence continues at coordinate 2,529,396 of NZ_CP104883.1, read as the reverse complement.
GTGCGGCAGTTGCTTGGGAAGCTAAAAAACCCCTTACCATTGAAACCATCGAGATTGGTGGGCCAAAGGCCGGTGAGGTTCTTGTTGAGATTATGGCAACAGGCGTTTGCCATACCGATGCTTATACGCTTTCGGGGCTCGATTCTGAAGGACGGTTCCCAGCCATTCTTGGTCATGAAGGCGCTGGCATTGTGCGTGAAATCGGTGCAGGTGTCACATCGGTAAAAGTGGGCGATCATGTTATTCCACTTTATACGCCGGAATGCCGTGGCTGCAAAACCTGCCTTTCACAACGCTCTAACCTTTGCACATCAATCCGCTCTACCCAAGGTTTGGGGCTAATGCCTGATGAAACATCGCGCTTTTCTTGTGATGGCGGTGAAATTTTTCACTATATGGGGTGCTCAACTTTTTCTAACTTTACCGTTTTGCCAGAAATTGCAGTTGCAAAAGTGCGCGAAGATGCGCCTTTTGATAAGATTTGCTATATTGGTTGCGGCGTCACCACTGGTATTGGCGCGGTTGTTTATACAGGCAAGGTTTGGCCAGGAGCCAATGTTGTTGTCTTTGGGCTTGGCGGCATTGGTCTTAACGTCATTCAAGGTGCGCGTATGGTTGGCGCTGATAAAATTATTGGTGTTGATTTAAATCCATCAAAAGTTGAGCTTGCTAAAAAATTTGGTATGACCCATTTTATCAATCCTGATGATGTTGGCCGCGATAAGGTGGTTGAAGCTATTCAAGATATTACCGGCGGCGGCGCAGATTTTTCTTTTGAATGTATCGGCAATGTTCACACTATGCGCCAGGCATTGGAATGTTGTCATCGCGGCTGGGGTGAAGCTATTATTATTGGCGTTGCGCCATCAGGTGCTGAAATTTCAACCCGTCCTTTCCAATTGGTGACCGGACGCGTGTGGAAAGGTTCAGCCTTTGGTGGTGCAAGAGGGCGCACCGATGTGCCAAAAATTGTCGATTGGTATATGGAAGGCAAGATAGATATTGACAGTCTTATTACGCATACCATGCCGCTTGATGAGATTAATTCCGCTTTTGACCTGATGCATGAAGGAAAATCAATCCGCTCGGTTATTCTTTATTAAAAATCTTATTGGCCAAAATATAAAAAGGTAAGCCAGATGGAAATAGTTTCACAAGCCCTTAGCTTTGGTGGTGTTCAAGGCGTCTATCGGCATAAGTCTTTGGTTAATCATTGCGATATGACTTTTGCTTTATTTATGCCGCCACAAACAAAAAATTCTAAAGTCAAAGTGCCTTTGTTATGGTTTCTATCAGGGCTTACCTGCAGCCACCAAAATGTTATGGATAAGGGCGAATATCGGCGTTTGGCGGCCGAGCTTGGGGTGGCAATAATTTGCCCTGACACCAGTCCGCGTGGTGATGATGTGCCCGATGAACCTGATAATTGGCAATTTGGTAAGGGCGCTGGTTTTTATGTTGATGCGCTAGAGGCTCCTTTTGCTAAAAACTATAATATGTATTCCTATATTGTCGAGGAATTGCCCGCATTCATTGCAGATAATTTTGCCATTGATATGAACCATCAATCAATTATGGGACACTCTATGGGTGGCCATGGTGCGATGATGATTGCACTTAAAAATCCTTTGCGGTTTAAGTCGGTTTCTGCCTTTGCGCCGATTGTTAATCCGTCAACCTCTGATTGGTCTATTGGCGCGTTAAAAAAATACCTTGGAGAGGATAGTGCAAAATGGCGTAGCTATGATAGTGTATGCTTGATTGAAGATGGCGCGCGGCTCGATAATTTACTGATCGATCAAGGCAGTAATGATAGCTTTCTTGAAAAAGGTTTAAAGCCCAAATTATTGGTTGAAGCATGTGAAAAGGCGAATATGCCACTTACTTTAAATATGCGTGAAGGTTATGACCATTCATATTTCTTCATTTCAACTTTTATGGATAATCATTTACGCTATCATTTTGACTATTTAAAATCGTAGTCGTTTTTTCAAACCTAAAAGCTATAATTTTTCTTGGTGGTAAAAATCGAAAAATATGCTATAGGCAAGAAATAATTTTCAAAAAAACAGGATTAGCGCAAACCATGGGTTTCAAATGTGGTATTGTTGGCTTGCCAAATGTTGGCAAATCAACCCTTTTCAATGCTTTAACCAAAACAGCAGCGGCTCAGGCCGCCAATTATCCTTTTTGCACCATTGAGCCAAACACTGGCGAAGTTGCTGTGCCAGATCCACGGATGCGCCAAATTGCTGCTATTGCTGGTTCAAAGGAAATCATTCCAACTCGGATTAATTTCGTAGATATTGCGGGCCTTGTACGCGGTGCATCCAAGGGGGAAGGTCTTGGTAACCAGTTTCTTGCCAATATTCGTGAAGTTGATGCGATTGTTCATGTGCTACGCTGCTTTGAAGATGATGATATTACCCATGTTGAAGGGCGTATAGATCCTGTATCTGATGCGGCAACGGTTGAAACTGAACTAATGCTTTCAGATCTTGAAAGCTTAGAGCGCCGCGTGGTTGCAACCCGTAAAAAGGCCGCAAGCAAGGATAAGGAATCTTTGACTATTTTGCCTTTGATGGAGGAAGCCTTAACGCTATTGCAAGAGGGTAAACCTGTTCGCTTGCTGTTGAAGGGTATTGCTGCTGATGATCGCGCAATTCTTGATGGCCTTAATCTTTTAACTTCAAAACCAGTGCTTTATGTCTGCAATGTTGCAGAAAGCGATGCAGGAACGGGTAATGAGTTTTCGAAAGCCGTTGATGAAATGGCTAAGGAGCAAGGGGCGGAATCGGTGATTATTTCTGCGGCGATTGAAGCAGAAGTTGCGCAATTGCCTGATGAAGAAGCTGGTGAATATTTGGATGCGATGGGATTGACCGAGCCAGGGCTTGATCGCCTTATCCGTGCTGGTTATCATCTATTGGATCTTATCACCTATTTTACTTGTGGCCCAAAAGAAACCCGTGCTTGGACAATTAAACGCGGTACCAAAGCACCGCAAGCAGCAGGTGTTATTCATAGTGATTTTGAACGCGGCTTCATTCGTGCGCAAACCATTGCCTTTAATGATTATGTAACCCTTGGTGGTGAAGTACCAGCAAAAGAAGCTGGTAAAGCGCGTGATGAAGGTAAGGAATATGTGGTGCAGGACGGCGATGTCATGCTGTTCCGCCATAATACTTAAATCTATTTAGACAACACGCCTTTGATGAAATCAAGGGCGTGTTGCATTGTCAAATAAAGGTCATATGTCTTTAATGCCAATGACATAAAACAATGGCACTGCCTTTTATCAAATAGTACTAAGCCTTTTGCATCTTTTCATTGCAGCTGGCTTAAATATGCAAGATAAAGAGGCAGCAATGACATTAAAAAGACGGCAATTTTTAATTGGATCAGTTCTTGGTTCAACTTTAGCAAGTAGCCTTGTTTCAAAGGTAAGTTTTGCACAAAATAAGCCAAATATTCCCGAAGTTAGTAGTTCTTCTTCAGCACAAAATTGGGTTGATCTTTATGATGTAGATCGTTCACTTGCCAATTTGGAAAATGCCTATTGGGGCATTATGGCAAAGCCAGTGCTTGAACGCTATATTGAAGAAACAAAACGCGTTAATTTTCAAAATACAATTTATGCTCGCTCAAGTTTTGGCGCGGATATGAAAGCATCATTACAATCGGTAGCGGAATTGGCTGGGGTTGGCGATGATGAAATTGCTTTTACTCGCGGCGCAACCGAGGCGCTGCAAATTTTAATTTCAGGCTATAATAAGTTAGAGCCAGGCGACGAAGTACTTTATAGCGATCTTGATTATGACTCTATGCAATACGCTTTTAACTGGCTTCAACAAAGGCGCGGTGTTAGCGTTAAGCGTTTCGCTATTCCAGAACCTGCAAGTTATGATTTAATTCTTGATACCTATAGAAATATTTTGGAAAATAGCCCTAAGGCAAAGCTATTACTATTAACCCATTTATCTCATCGTACTGGTCTTGTTATGCCAGTTCGAGAAATTGTTGAGATGGCTAGGGCAAAAAATGTTGATGTCATTGTTGATGCTGCTCACTCATGGGGACAACTAGATTTTAATATTGATGATCTTGGTGCTGATTTTGTTGGCTGTAATTTACATAAATGGATTGGTAGCCCAGTTGGGGTTGGATTTTTCTATATACGTCGCTCACGATTAGATGCAATTGATACTCACCTTGCCGATGGTGATTGGCCAAGTGAAAATATCAGATCACGTATTCACACTGGCACGCTGAATTTTGCGACTATATTAACTGTACCGACAGCTATTGATCTTCATAAAAAAATTGGTGTCGCAAAAAAGCAAGCGCATTTGCAAAAGATGCGAAATCGCTGGGTCAATGCCTTACAGGGAAATACATTGATAGAAATCTTAACCCCCAATGATCCGCGCCTCTATGGTGGTATTACTGCGTTTCGCATCAAAGGAAAAACATCCAAAGAAGACAATAATGCAATTGTTAAGCAATTGCGGGATGAATTTTCAGTTTTAACCGTGCGGCGCGGCGGTGTTGCTAAGGGGGATTGTATCCGCGTTGCACCTGCACTTTATACTACAAATAGTGAGATAGACCAATTTGTATTAGCCTTAAACAAAATAACTAATCAATAAAAGTGTAAAATCGAAATAGAAATGTTGTCTAAAACCTATCATTTTACATTTTATGAAATTAGGGTGAATAACGTCTGATTAGTAATAAAAAGTGGCAATAAAGGAGCTATTACCTTTGTTGCCCTAATTATATGTGAATTATCAATGATGCGGTTAAAAGCTACAATCACGCCTTTGATAAACATATAAAAATTTTCCTTAAGCCTTATGCGTCATCAAAGCTCATCAAGGTGCAGACATCAACACCAAGATTGCGCAGTTTTTCTGCGCCGCCAAGTTCTGGTAAATCAATAACAAAACAGGCTGCTACCACTTCCGCCTCTAATTGGTGCAGTAAATGCACTGCCGCAACGGCTGTGCCGCCAGTGGCGATTAAATCATCAACCAAAACGACTTTTTCACCAGCGCGTATCGCATCGCGGTGCATTTCCATTTCATCAACACCATATTCAAGACTATAGGCGATGTGAACTTTATTATAGGGTAGTTTGCCTTTTTTGCGGATAGGTACAAAACCAGCTGATAATTGGTAAGCCATGGCGCCGCCAAGAATAAAGCCGCGTGCTTCAATGCCGACAACCTTGTCAATTTTAGTGCCAACGAAAGGATAAACCATTGCATCCATAGCAAGACGATAAGCACGAGCATCGCCTAAAAGGGTAGTAATATCACGAAAGACAACCCCGGGCTTTGGATAGTCTCTAATTGCGCGAATAGAAGGGCGCAAAACTTCAGTCAAATTGGCATTATTTAAATCAAAAGGATGATCGCTCACGTTTATCCGACCTTTAAAACTAAAATTCTATATATGTTTATTTATGAACTCAATTTATCAATTAAAGCATAGTTCTCAATTTTAGCAAGACCAACAGTAAATGTGCAATTCAATGGAAACAAACTGCTATTTTTTCTCAGCCCAAATACGTCTTTTGCTATAATAGGCAAGTCCAGCAAACATGATTAAAAAAACAATAACGCGAAAGCCTGTTTTCTTTCGTTGTTCCATATGTGGGTCAGATGTCCACATTAAAAAGGCTGAAACATCCTTGGCATATTGATCAAGAGTTTGTGGGGTGCCATCTTCATAAACAACACTATCATCATAAAGTGGTTGCGACATGGCGATTGCATCACTTGCATTAAAATAAGGGTTGTAATAGGTGCCCTCAGTAATCTCATGGCCGCTAGGTGCATCGCTATAGCCAGTAAGAAGCGCATAAATATAATCAGGGCCGGCGGAGGTGTAATTGGTGAACACATCGCCAATAAAGCCGGGGAAGGGGGCCGGCACAGCTCTTGCCCGTGCGATTAACGATAAATCAGCCGGTACTGCTCCATTATTGGCAAAAGCAGCTAGCTTGTCATTGGCAAATGGTTTGGGAAAATAATCAACCGGTTGGGCAGGGCGCATTTTAATCTCGCCTTCCTCATTGGGTTCGCTAGGTACTTCATAGCCTGCTGCTAAGGCTTTAATTTGTTCGTCACTAAGACCAATGCCTTTTAAATGTCGGAAAGACACAAATTTTAAAGAATGGCAAACCGAGCAAACTTCTTGATAGACCTTAAAGCCGCGTTGTAATTGATTTTTGTCATAAACACCAAAAGGACCGGAAAAGCTCCATTCTTGTTTTGCTGGTTGCTCTATCGGATAGTGGGGGACAGCCTCATTATCTGCACTGTAACTTATGGCTGCATTGAGAGATACGCCAATAATAGCAACGGCAAGGCCAATAATTTTCTTGATTGATAGCTTTACCATAGGCTTTTACCCCGTTCTTTACGCGCAGCAAGATCAGCCGTGATAGAGGCTGGAAGCGGCAAAGTTTTTTCAAAACGCGGCAAAAATGGCATGATGACTAAAAAGAAAACAAAATAATAGGCAGTACCAATTTGCGCCCATAAAATATAAACATCTTCAACAGACCGTGTGCCAAGCCAGCCCAGCATAATGACATCAGCTATAAACAGCCAAAAAAATAATTTGAAAAGAGGGCGATAGCGACAAGAGCGTATTTTAGAGCGATCAAGCCATGGCACAAAAATTAACACACCGACTGAACCAAATAACACTAAAACGCCGCCAAGAGTTGAGTTTATTGGGCCAAAGTCAAAGGTTATGGCACGTAGCATAGCATAAAAGGGCAAAAAATACCATTCAGGCTGAATGTGTGGCGAGCTTTTAAGCGGATCGGCTTCAATAAAATTATCAGGGTGGCCAAGATAATCTGGCATATAAAAAAGAAACCATGCAAAAAATATTAAAAATACGCTAATCGCAAAAATATCTTTTATCATTGCAAAGGGGGTAAAAGGCACGGTTTCATCAGGTTTTTGAACCTCAACACCCGTCGGGTTATTTTGCCCAACAACATGGATAGCCCAAACATGGAGACCGACTAATAAAAGCAAAATAAACGGAAAAAGATAATGCAAAGCATAAAAACGGTTTAATGTTGGTTGCCCAAGACTATAGCCGCCCAAAATGGTTTCATAAAGCCAATCACCAATAAAAGGTATTGCTTTGAAAAAATTGGTGATAACGCTTGCAGCTGAAACCGACATTTGGCCCCAAACCAGCACATAGCCAAGAAAGGCAGTTGCCATCATCACAAAATAGATGAGCACGCCCAAAATCCAAACAATTTCACGCGGCCGCTTATGCGAACCGTAATAAAGACCGCGAGCAAGATGAATATAGGCGGCGATAAAGAAAAATGATGCGCCAACCCCATGCCAAGGGCCAAATAGCCAACCAAATTGCCCATCACGCATGAAACGCTCACGCGATTCAAAGGCAATAGCCACATCTGGCACATAATGCATGGCCATCACAATGCCGGTTAATATTTGCGAAACGAGCATTAGGCTTAAAATGCCGCCAAAGGTATAAAAATAATTTAAATTGCGTGGTACAGGAAAAGAGACGGCCAGATCATGCATCATGCGCATTATTGGCAAGCGTTCATCTAAAAAACAGCCTAATTTGGTTTTGGGGGTATAGCTTGATTTTTTCATAGCCTAACCAATCCGCACAATGGTATCAGAAATAAACTCATAAGTTGGGATAGCAAGATTTTTATTGGCTGGACCATTGCGCACCCGTCCTGCTGTGTCATAGCTTGAACCATGGCAAGGGCAGAACCATCCGCCATAACGCCCAGATTGACCAAGCGGCACACAGCCAAGATGGGTACATAAATCCACCATAATTATCCAGTTTTGTCGCCCTTCACCAGCACTACGGTTTATATCTGTTGCGGTTGCGCTTGCTTCAATATTATTATTGCGGGCATTTTGATCTTTCAAGGCATCAAGCGGTGTTTCTTGCGATTCTTTGATTTCTTTTGGGGTGCGATTGCGGATAACCACTGGCTGACCGCGCCATTTAACAATAATTGACATGCCTTCTTCAATGCCCGATATATCCACTTCTATCGAGCCAGCTGCAAGGGTTGCTTCATCAGGTCGCATTTGGTCAATAAATGGCCAACCAATGGCGGCAACACCAATACTACCTGCAACACCAGTTGCTAAAAACAAAAAATCGCGTCTCGTCTGCTTGCTCATATAGGGTCTATAGCGAATGCTAATCCAATTATAATTGTCTTTATTAAAGTTATGATCGTCATAATTTCAATTACATTTAAGGTCTTTTAATATGGGTAAAGTTCTATGTCAAAAACCCAAAATTACCGACCTATTTTTATAATATTTTTCTTAGCACGCTGGTTCCTTTGCGCCAAGTTTGAATCATTATAATTTATCGCGCGAAAAGTCGCAGTAGGGTATTAAACAAATATAATAGAATAGCATCTTGCATCAGCTATTTAGGCATAAAAAAAGGAAAGGTTTTATAGCCTTTCCTCTTCATAAAAATTTATGCGAATTTATGTGATACTATTCGCCCAGAGCTTCTTCACTTTGGGTCAATTCTTCCAAGGATGGTGTAGATAAAATATTATAACCAGAATCGACATAATGGATTTCACCGGTTACACCACTTGACATATCCGACAATAAATAAAGGGCGGATTGGCCAATTTCATCAATTGATACGGTTCTGCGCAGTGGCGCATTGCGGCGTTGATAGGAGAAAATGGCGCGTGCTGCACCAATTCCATTACCTGCCAATGTGCGTACAGGACCAGCGGAAATTGCGTTAACGCGGATATTTTGTGGGCCGCAATCAGCCGCACAATAGCGCACCATTGTTTCAAGTGCTGCTTTAGCAACACCCATAACATTGTAATTTGGCACGACGCGTTGTGATGCACCATAGGTAAGCGTTATTATAGAGCCACCATTAGGCATTAATTTTTGCGCGCGCTGTACAACTTCTGTAAAGGAAAACGCCGAGATAACCATAGTGCGGCTAAAGTTTTCACGCGTTGTCACATCGACATAGCGCCCCTTTAGCTGTGATTTATCGGAAAAGCCAATGGCATGAACGATAAAGTCAATGGTTCCCCATTCCTTTTCTAAAGTTTCAAATACTGCATCAACCGATGCAATATCTTCAACATCACAGGGCAGTAATAATTTTGATTCTAGCTTTTTAGCAAGCGGTTTTACCCGTTTACCAAAAGCATCACCTTGATAGGTAAAGGCCAATTCAGCACCCGCATCAGCAAGTGCGCAAGCAATCCCCCAGGCGATGGAATGGTCATTAGCAACACCCATAATCAGGCCGCGCTTACCCTTCATCAATCCCTGCATTTTATTCTCCATCGACCATGGATCTTATCCCGGTCGCATGTACCTGAATAGTGATCTCGTTAGTGTTTACCGTTTTGTTCAATTTAAATTCTTTATTATGCGCTAAGAGCACTTAGCGGTATTTTTGAAAAACCAGTGATGCATTGGTGCCGCCAAAGCCAAAGGTGTTGGATAGCACTGTATTAAGTTCAACATTATCGCGACGTTGGCGCACAATTGGCATATCAGCAAATTGTGGGTCAAGCTCATCAATATGGGCGCTTTCGCAGATAAAGTTATTTTGCATCATCAGCAATGTGTAAATAGCTTCTTGTACACCAGCTGCACCAAGTGAGTGGCCGGTTAAGGATTTGGTTGCTGAAATTGGCGGGCTTTTATCAGCGCCGCCAAAAACGCGGCGAATAGCTTCAATTTCTGGTGGATCACCAACCGGTGTTGAGGTTGCATGTGGGTTGATATAGTCAATTGGATTGTTGACATTGGCAAGAGCCATACGCATGCAACGCTCAGCGCCTTCACCCGATGGAGCTACCATGTCATGACCGTCAGAAGTTGCGCCATAGCCGATGATTTCGCCATAAATTTTTGCGCCGCGAGCCTTAGCAATTTCAAGTTCTTCAAGAACCAACACGCCAGCACCGCCAGCAATGACAAAACCGTCACGATTAGCATCATAAGAGCGCGACGCACGTGATGGTGTATCATTATATTTTGATGACATCGCACCCATGGCGTCAAATAATACCGACAGCGTCCAATCTAAATCTTCACAGCCACCAGCAAAAACACGGTCTTGCTTACCATATTGAATGGTTTCAAAAGCATTGCCGATACAATGGTTTGATGTCGCACAAGCTGATGAAATACTATAATTAACGCCTTTTATTTTAAAAAAAGTAGCAAGTGTTGCTGAAGCGGTTGAGCTCATGGCTTTTGGAACAGCAAAGGGGCCTACGCGTTTGGGGCCTTTTTCGCGCGCAATATCAGCTGAATCCACAATTGCACGAGTGGAAGGACCACCAGAGCCCATAATAATGCCAGTGCGCTCGTTTGATACTTCGTTCGGGTTCAAGCCTGCATCAGCAATGGCTTGATCCATAGCGATGTGGTTCCATGCAGTGCCACGACCATGAAAACGCATGGCACGTCTATCGACCAATGCTTCAATGTCAACTGTGGGCATACCGAAGGCTTGCGCCCTAAATCCTAGATCCGCATATTCTTGCGAAAATGAGATGCCCGATTTTGCTTCTTTTAAGGAAGCAAGCACTTCGTCAGGGTTATTTCCGATTGACGAAACAATTCCCATGCCGGTTACAACAACTCGACGCATCAATTTCTCCTTGGGTAGAACGGGACAATACTCACGTGGTCATCCCTGTAATTCTATTTGCACCCATTAAATAGGGTGCAATATGTCCTATTAAAGACATGTTAGTGTTTATACATCAAAAGCACACAAAGTCTTTGCTGATTATGCAAACTTTCAATCTGTATTTAAGCCAACATGAAAATTAAGACATATTCGTAAATAAATCAAATTTTGGTTAAATTGCAATAATCCTAACAATCACGACCATAAAGCCGTGATTATTAATATAATCTAAAGTGCAACGAACCAAAGCAGATTGTTGATAATGCTATTCTTTTGATTTAAATAGCCCAACGCGTAAATCACTGGCGCGATAGATAATTTCACCATCAGCCTTGACCCAGCCATCAGCAATGCCAAGCACAAGGCGACCACGTAATACGCGTTTGAAATCTATGCCATATTCAACGAGCTTGGTTTGTGGTGTTACCATGCCGGTAAATTTAACTTCACCAGTTGAAATGGCGCGGCCCTTGCCGGGTTCGCCAAGCCAGCCGAGGAAAAATCCGGTAAGCTGCCACAAAGCATCAAGACCAAGACAGCCCGGCATAACGGGATCGCCAATAAAATGGCAAGGGAAAAACCATAAATCTGGCTTAATGTCTAATTTTGCGCGAATCATGCCTTTACCAAAATCGCCGCCTTGATCCGAGATCGCGGTGATTCTGTCAAACATCAACATTGGCGGGGCAGGAAGCTGTGCGTTTCCTTCACCAAACATTTCCCCACGGGCGCAGGAAAGCAATTCTTCAAATGTATAGCTAGACTTTTGCTCAGCCATGTTATCTCCATTTATCAAGGCAGATATATATGATATTAAGGTTGCTGCCTTTTAACGTTTGCACTCTCCTAACACAGACAACCACTGCAAGTAAAATCAAAATAGCGCTAAAAAGGGCGTATTTTTGACAAGTCACAATGGTTTATTAGCTTTTTTTGCTGGCTATATCTATTTTTGGGAATAGTTTATCCACAAGCTGAATTAAAACTATACCTTTTTTGACAAGTTTTATTGGCAAAGTTTACGAAAGCGGTTGATTGCGCATGTTTTTAGGCTTATTAATGATAATACGGACAGGGAAACCTGATGGAAGCGTCTAATCTGAGTTTTAGAGTAGGCTTATAAAATTGTTTGAAACTGCGTAGTTTTTATAAACATTTGATAAGTTTTGCAAAAATTAAGAATTTGGGTTAAACTTGGGATTTTGAGATAAGCCGATGTATATTGAACCTATTTATGGACTTGAAGACAGATTGCGGGCAAGTGGCTTACGGCCAACCAAACAACGCCTAGCACTTGCAAAAATGATTTTTGCTAAAGGTCATCGTCATATAGCCGCTGAAGAATTGCATGAAGAAGCAGTAACTGCTGCCGTGCCAATTTCACTTGCCACCGTTTATAATACTTTGCATCAATTTACTGAAGCTGGTCTTTTACGCATTATTGCTGTTGAAGGCTCAAAGACGTGGTTTGATACAAATATTTCAGACCACCATCATTTTTATCTTGAAAATGAAGCACGGGTTATTGATATTCCTGAGGGGCCACAGGGGCAACCAGTTATTACCAATTTGCCAACTCCACCTGAGGGTATGGAAGTCGTCAATGTTGATTTGATTGTACGTGTGCGTCCTATTCAGCGCCAGTAAATTCAGCTCTCACAAATTTTAGGCTTAGTAAATAAACTGATGAACTCCAGTAAAAATTTGTTGTAGCAGTTCTTAGTATATTTATTGTGTTGCAAAATTCTTTGATTGAAAAAACCTATGAACCTAATTGGTTTATAGGTTTTTTATTGCGGTTTAAAAAGCTTAATGTTTTTTTGGTCTATAGGTAAATTGAGAAGTTTAAGGAAAGCTGCGCGCTTGGAAGAGAGTTTTTAAATAAGATAGTTTTGGCGCTGGAATGTGTGGCTTAAAAGCTATTTGGACAGTTTTGTGATACTGTCTTGCAGTTTGTATGACAAACACTATTAATCTCGCCTCGATTGTAATCTTAATTTATTGTTCTTATTGTAAATATGAAGAAAATTTTGGTAAGGCGCTGAAACTACGAGTTGAAAAGCTTATTTTTGACTATGCAATTAAAGCTTTAGGAAATTTTACCAATAGAATATTGCGTAAAATTATGAACCACATAAAATCATCAGCAAAGCCGATAAAATGTTAATCGGCTTTTGGTGCGGTGTGGCCATCGATATGACCGAGCTTGCGGTCGGGCCAAACAACATCCCGTAATAGTTGCTTCAATATTTTAGCTTCGGGAAAGCCATTATCACGTTTACGATCCCAAATAAGATTATCATTGACGTGAATAGTAAAGATACCACCGGTGCGTGGCCGCAGAATAATTTCGCCAATATCAGTCCCGAAGGTTTGTAAAATTTCTTGAGCCAGCCAAGAGGCTCGCAACATCCAATTACATTGCGAGCAGTAGGTAATAATGATGATTGGAGCTTGATTACTCATCATTGATAAGAACCTTACGAAATGGCCTCCATAATGGCTGCCTGTACGTCGTCAATGCCTTCACCTTTTTCTGAAGATGTAGCAAGTAGGATGGGGAAGGCAGCTGGGCGCTTGGCAATTGCCGCCTGTGTCGCTGTAAAGAGCTTATCAAAATCTGATTTTTTGATCTTGTCTGTTTTCGTTAGAACAATTTGGTAAGAAACCGCTGCTTTGTCCAACAAGTCCAAAACATCTGCGTCATTCTTTTTAATGCCATGGCGTGAATCGATTAAGACATAAACACGCTTCAGGGTAGTGCGGCCGCGCAAGTAATCAAATACCAAACGTGTCCATTGTTCTACTTGCGCTTTTGGTGCTTCTGCAAAGCCATAGCCAGGCATATCAACCAAAGCCATTGGCGGTAAATCACCGTCCACACCACTATAGCCATCTGGAACAAAATAGTTAAGTTCTTGAGTGCGGCCTGGCGTGTTAGATGTACGCGCCAAGCCTTTACGGCCAACAAGGGCATTGATGAGTGACGATTTGCCAACATTGGAGCGACCAGCAAAGGCAACCTCTGGTGGTCCTTCTGGTGGTAGGAATTTCATGGAAGGTACACTTCTAATGAAAACCCAGTTACCAGCAAAAAGTGGAGCTCTATTTGGTTTATCGTTCACGGGTATTTTCCCTACTTCTTTGTCTTGTTGGTTTTATTATTTTGATTGGTACTTTTGTTTTGATTGCCACTTTTATTTTGATTGGTAGCGCTCGCCGTTACCGGCTTCTTTTTAAACACACTTTTCAAATTATCAAAGAGCTCAATTTTCACGCCTTGACGCTTCATAATAATACCCTGTTGGATCACTGAAAGCGTGTTGTTCCATGCCCAGTAAATAACCAAGCCAGCTGGGAATGCTGCCAACATATAGGTAAATACTAAAGGCATCCAAGTGAAGATCATCGCTTGTGTTGGATCTGGTGGGGTTGGGTTCATGCGCATTTGAATGAACATGGTGATACCCATAATAATTGGCCAAACACCAATAAGCATGAAATCAGGCACATGATAAGGCAATAGACCAAACAAATTAAAGAGCGATGTTGGATCTCTTGCAGCCAAATCTTGGATCCAGCCAAAGAATGGTGCGTGACGCATTTCAATGGTGATATAAAGAACCTTATAGAGTGCGAAGAAAATAGGAATTTGGATAAGAATTGGCCAGCAACCTGCAAGCGGATTAATCTTTTCCTTGCGGTAAAGCTCCATAATCGCTTGTTGTTGTTTGGTTTTATCCTCAGCATATTTCTCGCGGATCTCAACCATTGCTGGTTGCACAACCTTCATACGAGCCATAGACTTATAAGACTTATTGGCAAGTGGGAAGAGAATGGTTTTTAAGATAACGGTCGCAAGTAAAATAGCAATACCAAAATTGCCAACCAATTTATAAAGCCAATCAATAAGGGTAAACATAGGCTTTACAATAAGACCAAGTAAGCCCCAATCAATAAGCAAGCCAAAACGGTCAATATGCAATTGTGATTCATAACGATCAAGAATTGCAACTTGTTTGGCGCCAGCAAAGGCATGGTTTTGGAAGGATTGCGTTGTGCCAGGTGCGATAGTTGTTAAGTTACGCTCAAATTCAGATTGATAGCGTGTACCGTTGTTATCAATATAGGAGAATTTTGATATGTACGGTGTCTTTTGATCTGGAACAACTGCTACGGCCCAATATTTATCAGTAATACCAATCCAACCGCCTGTTTGCTGTTCAAACGGGATGGTTTGCTTAAGAGGCTCAGCTTTTGACAAGTCTGTATAGCTTTTGGTCTGGAGATTAAGATTGCCTAATATTCCAATCAATCCTTCATGGAGAAGATAATTGGCGTTTGATTCACTTGGAGGTGAAACGCGCATAACGCGCCCATAAGAATGGATCGAAACAGGCTTGTCGCTATTATTGGTGACCGTGTCATCAAACGTAAACATGAATTCATCGTCAACTGAAATGGTACGATGGAATATAAGTCCCTCGCCATTATCATAGCTTAGAGCTACTGGCGTTTGTGGTGTGAGTGTATTGTTTTCGCCTTCAACTTTCCACAAAGCGTTGTTGTTGGCAAGTTTTAAGGTGACACCCGGATCTGATGAAAACCCAAATTCAGCTATATAGCCTTCTTTAAAGCTAGTGGGATTAAGCAAGGCAATAAGCGGCGAGTTCTTATCAACCGTCATTTGGTATTTTTTTAGCAAAAGGTCATCAAGCTTTGCACCGTAAAGGTTGATAGAACCTTTAAGATTTGGTGTATCAATTGCGATACGTTCTTTGTCGCTAACAATGGCTTCGCGTGCTTGCGGGGTCATTTCAACGCTGCCGGTCGGCTGGTTAGTACCGGCTGTTCCTGCTACGCTATTCGTATCATTGTCAATAGGCACGGTTCCCACTGGATTTCGCGCCATTTCCTGTTCAATTTTTTGGGCTTGGTTTGTAACATTTTGCTCCACTTGATTTTGTGGTTCATTATAAAAATAGCTCCAACCCATAATGACAGCCATTGAGAGGGCGATAGCGATAAAAAAATTGCGATTATATTCCATCAGCTGAATCCAGTTGCGGCTTTATGTTTTGTGCCTTACGCTTAATACGGCGCTTAAGCTCATTGACTAATTGTTCAAAGGGTACGTGTAAAATATCAGGTCGGGCAACAAAAACGTAATCGGTTGCTTGCGCCAAGTCCTGCTCGATGCTGATGCGTACAGCTTCCCTTAGGCGTCTTTTAATGCGGTTTCGCTTTACGGCATTGCCGTTTTTTTTGCTAACCGTAAAACCAATGCGAGCCGCGCCGTGATTCTTATCTTGAGCGTCCGCATTTTGCTCTTTCATTTCCAATAGAAAAAGCGGACCACGCCGCTTTTCACCATTTCGTAAAGCCAAAAACTCTGCCCTCTTACGAAGGCGGAGTGGCTTTTTTTTATCAGGGGAAAGCACGACCGGCTATCACACCCAATATTAAGCTGAAAGACGCTTACGACCGCGTGCACGGCGTGCAGCAATAACCTTACGGCCACCAGCAGTAGCCATACGCGCACGGAAGCCGTGGCGGCGCTTGCGAACAAGTTTAGATGGTTGGTATGTACGTTTCATTTATTTTAATACCGCGGTGTGCGGTCCTTCTTGGTTCTAAAACTGCTTTTTTATAAGGTACAGTTTGACTTGGAACAATTATTAAACTGCCCGGCTTTTAACCAGACAGTTGTCGCGCTTATACGGATTAGAGGGCGCAAAGTCAATCAACAAGTCGCCCAAAAAGGCTTATAGCTTGGTTACCAACAATAGAATATTGGTTTTGTTCCTAAAAGAAAAAAGCTTTTTTTCGCCATTGCTTAGCATAGGCAATCATTGTTTGGCAGCGACAAGATCGGGTGGCACCGGTTGGGCAGTACTTATATATGCATTAGCCATAGTGTCATGGAGGGGTAATGTAGTGTCAATAAAGCCATGCTCATATAGATAATAAGGTAGAAGACCAGAAAGTATCACGCGATAATCACTTGGAAGGTCAGGAAAGTGTTTTTTAGCCAGTTCAAATATGACGGTTGTACAATTGCTGGAAAACGTATTGTAAAAGCGAGCATTATGGGCAAGATCATTGGCTGCGGTTAAATAGATGATAAAAAGATTTTTTGCGTCTTCCTTACTGACTTTAAGGCTATAGCGAAAAACACTTTCATATGGGCTATTGGCACGTTGATAAATAATATCCTCTGCTGTGCCTGCCAACATGATCAATTCATATTTTTTAAAAAATCCCGCGATATTGGAATATTCTTCATCTTGCTCAATGCGCAATTCTGACGAGAATATAATTTGTCTGCCATCAGCAAAATTAAAGCCAACTAAGGAATGGGCAAGATATGGCCCCATCCAATAGGATAGGTAGAGATCCACCCCAACAACGCTATCCATATCATATTCGCCATCAATCCATGAGGTATAGGTATGGGTAGGATCGCTCCAATCAAAATTACGAATATTATGGATATGGACAGTTTGGCTATCAAAATCGGCGGTCACACCGTGGGTAAGGGTTGGATACCAAAGCCGGTCATTGGAAGGCTTTATGGTATGCCACCAACCAAGAACACATAAAAAACTTAGTAAAAAAGCAAGGCGTCCTCGCCAGGGCCTTTTGCCCCATTGCGTTTTTAAAATCCAAAGGGAAAAGAGCAGCCATAATACGAGAAAAATATAGCCGACGTCTTTACCAAAAGGCGCTTGATAATAAAAGGCAAGTGCTACCCATATAAAGAAAAGTATGAATAGCAAAGATAAAATAATTTTAAATATAATCTTTGTTGCTTGTTTCACTATCTATTTCCCCTATAGACCTGAACTTTGTTCAGTTAGGTAACACAATAATAATGGCAAAATTATTCTCAAAAAATGTCATAAATATATATTTTGTGATCTGCTGCTGTTTTATGGCAAGACTATAGTTTTGGCTTTAGTAGTTTTGAAAATTACAACACCAAATTTCATCGCGAGTTTTGCGTTGCTTATGGGTTTTCTGGCGCCAAATGCGCTTCTTTTACCACTTGCTCCAAACTCTTAGACGTATCAATAAAGCCGTGATCATAAAGATAGGATGGCAATTGCCCTGAAAATAGGATCCGCCAATCTTTAGGAATTGAGGGCTCTAATATACGAGCCATATCAAAGACGACTGTCGTGCAATTGGCTGTTGCGGTATTATAAAAACGCGGCGTTTTAGATAATGCATTGGCTTTTTCAATATAGGTTAAAAACAGCGCCTGTGTTTGAGCAGAAGATGTTTTAAGCGGGTAGCGATAAACTTGCTCTTTGCGGATATCGGTGCGTAAACGAATAATATCTTCTTTAGTTGCGGCAATGGTGATCAGTTCAAATTCCTTAAAAAAACCGCCAATTGCCGAAAATTCTTGTCCCTTTTTTCGGCGAATTTCCGAAGAAAAAATTAACTCCTGTCCATTGTCAAATTCAAATCCAACCAATGTATGGGCAATGTAAGGCCCCATCCAGTAAGACAGATAAATATTCATGCTTTTTAAATGAGTAAGATCAAAACTTGCATCAAACCAACGGGGGATGCCTTGCTCAGGTGTTTGCCAATCAAAGTTGCGAATATGAGAAACATGGACAGTGCTGCCGGTTAAATTTGCTGTGACACCATATTGTAAGGCTGGATCCCAATCTCCATCCAAGGTTGGCTTAATCGTTGACCACCAAATTCCAAAACCGATAAAGGCGATAATTGCTATTGCTCGTGCAGCACGTGGTTTCCACTGCCATTCGCTATAAAGTACAAAACCTGTAAGGATTAGCCAAATCAAGCCAATGATTGAAAAAACAATGCTATCAAGCTGATAGAAAAAACCAAGGCCACACCACAAAAAGCCAAGCAGTAAAACTAAGGTCCAGATGAGATGAAGCAAAATCTTTAAAAATTTTCGCATGCTAGGCTTTTCGCTCTTCATTGGGTTGTCGGTAATTTAGAATTATAGGTAATATTAAGCGCTTTTATGGTCAATTTGCTATAAGTTGATGGAAGATTATGGAATTGTCATAATTTAACAGGTTTTTGTATGTAGATTATAAATCGTCAGTAAATTGTGTTATTTTAGTAATCAATTTGAAATATGAATATGTAATTATATGATTGGATCGATAGTCAAAATATTTCGTGAAACATGTGTAAAAGCCGTTGTTTATATTTTAAAAAATTTGGTTTAAGAAATTCACTTAGGAAAGATATGAGCGAATAAGGTGCATGTTATTGTAAATATGAAAAATTATTTTTACCAGTTCAAATTCATATTTCCTAAACCAATATATGGTATAGCAAAGATATGATGAAACGTTTTTACCTGACACTCTTCATTCTATCCACGATTTGCAGCCCCGTTTGGGCTAATGACAATGATTGTCTTTCAAAAGCTTCTGCATCTTGTTTGGATAATGTGCAAACAACAGATAAAACCGATAGGTTAAACACCGTTGCCACGGATAGTCGCACGGGAGCCGTTGAAGCCAATGCTATTAAAGCTAAGCCACATAACAATGACGTGCAAGCTATAAGCCGTAATAGTGAATTTATTTATCAGATTGACCGGCCAACGAATGCATCTGGCGATGTGGTTGTTTTGATGCATGGTTCTGGTGGTAATGAAAAAAGCCTTATGCCTTTTGCCCGTTCTATCTGGCCACGAGCAACCTTAGTGGGTATTCGCGGACGTGTTGTTCAAAAGGGCCAAAGACGTTGGTACACCAAAATTACAGCGACGCGTTTTGACCAAAAAGATGTAAGCCGCGAGGCTGAAGCCTTTGTAAGTTTCTTAACCAAACTTGCTGATGAAAATGAGTTGGATGTTGGCCGAACGACCTTCATTGGCTATTCAAATGGTGCAAATTTGCTTGCCGTTGTGCTTTTGCAGCAACCTGATTTGGTGCGCCGCGCAGTCTTAATGCGCTCTATGCCAGTGCTAGACACCATGCCACGTGCTAATCTTCATAAGACAAGCATCTTAACCCTATCAGGGCAAAAGGATCGGCTTTACTCTCCTTTTGCACCCGTATTATCGTCCTTGCTGAAAAATAATGGTGCAAAGGTTGAAAGCCATATGGTCGCTGCTGACCATATGATCGGGGAACTTGATAAAAAGCAAATTATCGCTTGGCTTGGTAATGGCAATAGCGATAGTGTGTCGGCAATGTCAACACGAACCACTCCTTCGCCTCAAAAATAATCTTAAGCATTAGGTTGATATCCATATATTTTGTCAAAGCACATGATCAAATCGCGTGCTTTGACTTTTGTCTTTGTTGTATAGATTAAAACATTTTTATGGAGGAAGACAGTTTTCCTGTAAAAAATGCTATTTTTTCATCTTACGAAAATAATTCTTTTGTTTTTTTTGTGATTTTCTTGTGTAAAAGATTTTTGAGTATTGTTGAGGCAAAAATAAAAACTTGTTTTATTGGTGCACCTATGGCGAAATATTCTTAAAATAGTAAAATTTAAAAAGGCCAGTTTATGTCTGCATCTATTAAAGCAATAAAATGCCCACAATGCGGCAGCCCGAGGGTTGAAACCCTACGTGAGCGCTATTATAAATGCGAAAGCTGTGGAGCTGATTTTTTTTATTCAAGACCCAAATGCCAATAAAACGGTTCATCATCAACATGTTCATAGTTTAGATGAAAATATCAAACATGGTTTTAGGCAGGCAAAAAGATTTATACTTCTTACTTTAGCTGCGCTGGTCGTGCTGCCAATTTTGTTTTTTATTATTTTTTCAGTTGGGGAAAATATATCTCCTACACCGCCACGCCCACAAGCACCAGCCTTCAAGATTAAAACCGAAAAATATGCTTTAAAAGATGCAGAAAACCGCGTGCTCACTGGAAATGCTGAGCATAAGAATGTTTATGTAACAACAATGATTATGTCCTATTCAAGGTATAGTGGCATAAAAAACATCGAACAAATTCCAGATGTTTTGGTTGTTCTTGTTGATGATGTAATAACAGGCGAGCGACTGTCACGCCAAGATATCATTTTGTCTTATAGAGCTGAAAGAATTTATTTTGAAAAATATTTTAATGGGGGGGCTAGGGTTCTTGTCGGAAATACGGGCCTTTACACATGGGATAAAGAGCAATTAAAGTTTAATCCTGTGTCAATGCAAACATTTGAAAAATTGCCCCAACTTCAAGTTGGTGTCGCTAAAATCGAAATTGGTCATTCGAATTATTATGACGAGGAAATGCGGGTAACGGCGAATGATGGTGAAGAATATTATGTCTATCTTAGCTATGATCTTGCTTTAACCTTTGACCAAAGAATGAATGCTATAGATAGGGGTGTATTTATTGATAAATCTTCTGATTTCATTGAGTTTGAGAGCTTTCCAAATGGAAAGAAGAGGGATATTGCCTGTCTTGATTTGGCCTATAAGCCTGGAACCCCTTATGACAATTTTGCGTTTGGCCTTGAATTAGAACAGGTTTTAGCAAATAAAGAAACGGTGACGAGGCTTAATTATAGCGTTTTTGC
This sequence comes from Bartonella sp. HY328, assembly GCF_025449335.1. Lineage (NCBI taxonomy): Bacteria > Pseudomonadati > Pseudomonadota > Alphaproteobacteria > Hyphomicrobiales > Bartonellaceae > Bartonella > Bartonella sp. HY328. The sequence goes on along the minus strand of NZ_CP104883.1, from coordinate 2,508,111 downwards.
AGTTCAAAAATATATCAAACGTATTGATCGTTTTGTGAGTGATCGTAATCTGTTCGGTCTTGCTATTTTAGGGCGGGATAGTGAGCGGCTTTATATCAGCTTTAGGTCTAAACCGCTTGATAGCGAAATGGTCATGTATCAAGCACTTGATATAAATACTGGCGAGATATTATGGACTAAGAGGCCAGAAGAAATTTTTACCGTTGTAAAAGATTGGCCAGAGGGTAGCGGTAGTTATAATTTTAAAAGTGACGTTTATGATGGCGGTATTTCCATAACCCATTAAGATATAAAGGCTTTTATCGATAGTAATGGTAATGTCATTCGTAGAATAAACCTCAGAAATTTACAAGATAGTATTGTTGACCAATATAACGAGGATAAAGAGTGATGAAGCGGTTTTTAAAAAATCAGTTAGCAACTGTTATCCAATGGGGCGAGCCACATAATGATGTTTTGTGGTGGAAATTTCCGCATGATAATGACGAAATAAAAAATGCCTCAAAACTTATTGTTGCACCAGGGCAGGGATGTATCCTTGTTTATGAAGGCAAGGTAATTGATAAAATTGAGGAGCCGGGGCTTTATAATCTCAAAACTTCCAACCATCCTTTTATCACCAGCCTATTAAAAATTCGCCAGTTTTTTGAAAGTGAACACAAGTTACAACTCTATTTTTATCAGCTTGTTGAAATCGCTAATCAAAGCTGGGGAACAGCTGAAAAAATTAAATATATCGATCCTGTTTATAAATTTCCCGTACAGCTTGGCTTGTTTGGAATTTTCAATTATCGCATTACCAATGCATCCTCATTGATGACTAATTTGATCTCTAATGATGAAATGTTTACAACCGATATGATGCGTCAGATTTTTGTTGCGCAGTTGCAAACGGTAGTTGCTAGCCATATTGCGGCAAAAAAAATTGCATTTGTAGAAATTGATGCCGAGCTAGTAACCCTCTCCAATGATTTAAAAGCCTTATTGCAGGATGAATTTGAAAGCTGGGGGATATCCTTAGTTAAATTCAAAATTAATGGTACTGCCTTTGATGAGGAAAGCTTGGCAAATGCGCAACGCATCGGCCAATTGGCAGCAGATCAATATGCTGCATCACAGGCTGGTCTTGATTATGTACAGCTTGAAAAAATTAAGGCTATGCGCGATGCCGCTAAAAATGAAGGTGGACTTGCTGGGGTAGGCTTGCAATTTGGCATTGGTATGCAAATGGGGCGAGATTTTAATACTTCGTCTGTTAATACTTCCAATGAAGAGCCCATGAAGCCAATGGAGGCTTTGGAACAGCTAAAAAAAATGTTCGACAATGAATTATTAAGTGCTGAAGAATATCACCAAAAACGTCAAAAATATCTTGATTTGCTTTGATTTATAAATTCTTTTTCGCCATGAAAGGTCCAAGTTTTTTGCTTGAACCTTTTATTTTGACCTTTTAATTTTTGCAATTAAATTTGTTGTTTAGCATTTAAGCGCTTTTTTGATAAACTGCTCTTAAAATGTTAAATGGGGTCTGCTTTTATTGGAATTGTTCTGGGACGACCAGCAAGGTAGCCTGTAACTGCGGCGCCAAGGCAAAGAGCAACAAATAAACCAGCTGTTGCGGTAAAGCCGCCCGTTGCCTCATGAATGGTACCAACAAGAAATGGGCCTATGGCAGCAATGCAGTAACCAAAGCCTTGTGCCATACCCGAGAGATGCGACGCAACTGGTGCATCATGGGAGCGCAAAGCAATAATCACCATAGCAACTGCAATAAGACCACCTTGCCCAAGGCCTTGCAAAACAACCCAAATCCAAATGGTTGATAAGGGAGCTAAAATAAAACCAATCAGTCCAATGCCAGCAATAAAAGTCAAAAAGACACATATTCCGCTTTGGCTGGCCCTGCGACCAGCGATAACGGGTATGATAAGGCTTGCAATAACTTGAATAAGAATTGAAATAGAGGTTATTATTCCTGCCTGTTCGGGTTCAATACCACGTTCGCCAATGATTTGTGCAAGCCAGCCAAATACAGAATAGGCAAGGGCTGATTGTAACCCCATAAATAGAGTTACTTGCCAAGCAATTGGCTGTTTCAATAGGCCCTTAACTTGGTAGCGAGCTGGTGCACCTTCACCTGAATGGCTTTTTAATTGTGGTAACCATAACACAATGACGAGCAGTACTGGGATCGCCCAAGCTGCAAGGGTAAGCTGCCAAGATTCATTTAATATGTGTTTTAATGGGACGGTTAAGCCAACAGCAATGGCTGCACCACCACAAAGTGCCATGGAAAATAAGCCAGTCATTAACGGAATATGATGGGGAAAATCGCGTTTTACCAAGGATGGCATCAACACATTACCAAGAGCAATAGCAGCACCTGCCATAATCGAACCAATATAAAGCGTTGATAATGGTCCAAATCCGCGCAAAGCTGTTCCTATAGCCAGCACAATTAGGGCTAAAAACATGGTGCGTTCTGCACCAATTTTAGACGCTCCCCAAGGTGCAAGTGGGGCAAAAATGCCAAGACATATCACTGGTAATGTTGTTAATAATCCTGCTTGAAAGCCACTTATACCGGTTGCCTCAAAAATGTCGGGAGAAAGTAAAATTGAAAGGCTAGAAAAAACCGGCCTTAGATTTAAGGCAACAAGAATTAACGATACCCCCAAATATATGCTCCACGCTTTGCCGCGTTGGGCATTTGAATAACCAGACATTTCATTCCTTTCAAAAGCATCAAAAGGGCAAATTTGATCGAATCAAATGCCGTTTTGAAATTTTAGTTTATTTTTAAAGTGCCTTGGTTGAGTAAGTTGACAAGAAAATCAAGGCGTTGTGCGAAACTTGGCCTGTTAAGCTGTTCAAATTTTTATGAGTAGATCACGAAAATGTTACTGATCTGCTGAGAATACCAGCATAACTAAAATTATAATAAGTCAAATTTAACTACGTTAACCGTTCCAATTAGCAGCAAAATGGCGCGTTTGAAAAATTGTCTTTAACTTCGATAAAAACATAGGAGCAAATAGTATTATCTGTGTTACAAGAGGTTTGGCATTAGGCAATGCTGAAATATCTTTTTTGGTCAAAAATGAGGTCGCTTTTAGTTTGAATAATCGATTTTTTTGACAGATTGGGTTATATTGGTAAAAAAATTGCGATCATGAGCTTTTAGGTGTTTTCGTCCGTGCGGAAAAATGCTTTATGCTTAAGGGACGTGATGCTTTAAAATGTGTAAGTATAATGGAGACGCTGTAAGCTATGGATAACAAATTATCTGTTGAAAGCGTAAAAATTCAACAATCCTCCGGTGGTAAGATTAATCAACGCCAATTTGGTTGGTCGGCAATGCAGCGAGCTGATGATCCTGATGTTCGTCGCGCAAATCAGCAGTTGAAGCAAGATATTGCCAATGGTGCCAATGGTGTTGCTATTGTTTTTGCTGGCGCCCACAATGCTTACGGATTTGGGTTGCCGCCTGAGCCTGATACAATTGAGAAATTATTTGATGGAATTGACCTTGCTGGTTTGCATCTGCGCTTGGAAAATCATTCTCACGGTCGTCCTATTACAGATACGTTTATTACTTATTTGCAAAAAAGTCGTATCGATTTAAATCGCACGCAAATTACTTTTGGCACAGACCCGACAGCAAGTCTTGCAACAACTGGCCGGCTTAAAATGTCTATTGCAGCATTAAAAGCATCCTTACCCCAGTCTATGTCGGCTTTTTTCTCTTCAGGGCTTCCAGGTATTGTGCTTGAAGCTGATGGTCGTCCTTACCATAATGCCGGCGCGACTGAGGCACAAGAAATTGGCGCTATGTTGTCGGTTGCTGTTAGTCATCTAAAAATGATTGAAGATGGCAGACATCACATATTATACACGCTGCCTCATATTGGTTTTGCAACAGCCCTTGATCAAGATCCAGCCCTTGGTAAGGCAAAATTGCGCGCATTACGACTTTTATGGCATAAAATTCAAAAGGATCTTGGAGTCGAAAATCCTTTTCCTGCAATAATTCATGTTGAAACATCAATGCGCATGATGAGTGCTCATGATCCATTATTGAATATTTCACGGTGCAATCTTGCTAGCTATGCAGCAATTTCATCGGGTGTTGTTTCGCTTAATGTTTTGCCATTTTCTATGCCACTTGGTCTTGCCGATTCATTTGCACGCCGACAAGCTTTGTTAAGCCAACTTATATTGGCTGAAGAAAATGCAGCTACCTTTACATTTGACGCTAACGAAAAAAGTGAGCAGGCAGATGTGCTTGTTGAAGCTGCATGGGAAGAATTTCAGCGTTTTGAACGTGCAGGCGGCATTTTAGAAACCTTGATTGATGGTAGCCTTGAATTGCGCTTTGAAGAAGCCCGTGATTTACGCACCACCGCATTTTTAAAGGGCGAACGCACGATTTTAGGAGTGACCAAAGCTCGGTTGAAAAATGAATTGCCAGTTTGCGGTATTTATGACCAAAAACCTAGCGATTTTGTTGCTGATGGCATTGTTCATTGCAAGCCATTAACCTTTAAACGCCTTGAAACATGTTATGAGGAAGCTGCAGCAATTGCACCTGCTGGTGCAGCTCTGATTGTGTAACAATCATCTGGTCTCAGCGATATGTTGAATAAACAGTTTTATGCGATACAATAAAGCGGTTTTAAATATTAAAACCGCTTTATCCGTTATTTAATTTATGTTTTCTGCTGACTTAGCAGCCAGCGGCGTACACTAGGGATTGCATAAGCTATTGGCCACGTCCAGACATGACCGCCGCCGAGCCCACTTTCACCAACTGGAATAACCGTGCCAGCACGAAAGGCAACATAATATATGTTGCTATCTGGCCCTTCATTAATCATTTTTTCCTGTGCTGCTTGAAACTCAGATGGACTGGACTGGCCATCCCATATGGCACGGGTTATTTTAGCGCCATTTTGTTCCAGTTTATCGGTTATCGCATTCATGCCAGGATATGCCTTATCATCATCTTGTGAGACAATAATCCAAATTTTATGCTTGGCTAAGGGCGCAACCTGTGCAGGATCCCATTGACCAGCAACTAAAAATGATGCAGCAAATAAATCGGGATATTTAATATTCAAAGCAATGGATGTCATGCAGCCTCCCGATTGTCCCGTGGTATAAAGGCGTGTGCTATCAATGCTATAATTATCCAATAGGCTGTTGATGAGACGAATGGTAACATCAGCATAATCGCTAGTTTGTGAAGCGTCATTGGCAATGGCTGTTGGATATTGGGGGGCAAGGACAAAAGCTGGATTGGCTTCTTGGTCTGATGGACTGGCAAAAGAAATCGCCCCTAATCCTTGCTGTAGGGTGCGAAGTGGATTGGTTCCAGTAACACCAGCATCATGCATGAATAAGACTAATGGATAAGACTTTGCTTTGTCGTAATTCTTAGGAATATATAAGTTATAGTTAAGCAGAAGGCCAGTTAAGGGATCTATATATCTAAATTGTAAAAAATCATCAACAATAAGGTTGACTTGTCTTGTATTGATAATGGCTTTATCTGTTGGCGGATAGATGGTTCCCGATAGTGTTTGTAATGGTTTAACCTGTGAAACCATGACGGTTGCTGGTGTTTCAACCTTGGGCGCATAAGTCTCTGCCCCCTCGTCATTGGGATCAAGCTCAAGGATGATAAAAACCCCATTACTTGAATTTGTTGCCTTTTTAGCATCATTGCTTGCATAGGCCTTTAATATAGTGCGGCCTGCAACGCTCCATTGAGTTTTAGAAATATTGTCATGTTGGATGACTTGATCATATTCAATAATTGCGGCAGTTGTGCGTTGGCTACGCCCAAATACTTCCGTGACAGCTGTGACAGCTTTAATATGCTCGCCATAAAATACGGATGCATTGATCGCTTGCGCGCCGCCTAATTCAGCGCTTGATTGAGCCTTTGCAATTTTTGGTAATATAGTCATTGCACCAAGAATTGCTGGTGCAAGTGAAATAAACTGACGGCGTGAAGGCATATCAAATCTCCAATTGGTGCATTTATTGGAACCCCATCAATCTTTAATAATTGCGAGTAGAATTCCTAAAAATCGGCTGGCCAGATAATACAACTAGTTCAGGATCGATGGAGGGCTTTTCCATACGCTGAAATAATAGCCGCACCGCTTGTTGGGCAATATCTTCTTTGGGTTGGTCGATAACGCTTAATCCACCAGCGATGAGAGCCGCCCAAGGCTCATCATCAAATGTTGCAACTGATAATTGTTGTGGAATAGATATTTTTGCCTGCAACAAGGCTGTGCAAACACGCAGGGCTAAAACTCCATTGCTGATAAAAACACCGTCAATATCGTTTATATTTTCAAAAATAGCAGCAATCTGGGAAAGTGATGAACCATGGGCGATAGCTTGGCTATTGGCATCTAGCCCCATCTCTTGAATTGCCATTTCATAGCCGTTTTTGCGGGCAAGACCAGTAATGCTATTTTGGCTATAAAGACAAAGAATTTTTTTTCTGCCATTTTTAACCATATGTCGAATCATCTCATGGCTGGCATTTTCATTATCAATTTTCACTTGGTCAAATTTCGCATGGGGAAGGGTGCGATCAATCAAGACTAAGGGAATAGAAGCAGGCCAATTATCAAGATTATTAAGGCCTTCAGGTGTTGAAGCAAGAATAACACCTGCGACCCTTTCTTCGATCATTTGCGATAAATGTTGTTGTTCACGTTCGGTATTTTCATCGGTATTGCATAAAATAATACGAAAACCTTCCTTTTCTACTGCCGTTTCAATGAGGCGGGCAATATTGGTAAAAAAGGGATTGCGAATATCAGCAACAATTAATCCAATAGTTTTGTTTTGTTGCGAACGTAAGCGCCGTGCTGCCAAATTAGGCCGATAGCCAGTTTTTAAAATGGCACTTTCAACCTTTTCGCGCATATCATCACTAACTTTACCATTGGCAAGGGTACGTGAAACGGTTGCCGTTGAAACGCCAGCAGCTTTAGCAACATCTTTGATACTAATTGTTTTACAGGAAAATTTTACCACTGGTATTCCGTCATGTTTATATTAAAATTTCTAGTGAAAGTAGCAAGGCCTTAAATAGGATCTTCTATATAAGGCTATTCTAAGGATTTTTGAATAATATGTTTATTAATTTGCAATTTATCCATTTTTTATTTCATGAAATATAATCGACTTGACATTAAGTAAGAAAACGTTTTCACTCAATGCACCTTAAGTTTTAATTTAGGATTATGCAATGGCTTTAAATAGCACTTCCTCAAAAGAAAAACTCATCCAGCTTGGTAGCGATGTCATTGACAAAAAGTCGGCGATTGAAGCTGTTGGCAAATTATTAATTGATGCTGGTGCCGTAGATGTGGGCTATGTAAACTCTATGTTGGGACGTGAAGGCGTTGCTAATACTTGGTTAGGTTCAGGTGTTGCCATTCCTCATGGCATGGTTGAGGATAAAGAGCTAGTTAAAGAGGATGCAGTTGCAGTTTTGCAAGTACCCAAGGGGGTTGACTGGGGAAATGGTGAGGTGGCCTATCTTATTTTTGGCATCGCGGCTAAAGGGGAAGGTCACCTCAACACATTGCGTCAATTGACAAGATTGTTGCGAAAGCCGTTTGTTTTAGAAAAGCTTATCAAAACCAATGATAAGCATGATGTTGTTGAGGTCGTTTTTGACGGTAATGATAGCGCGCAAGATGATGCTGGCGCAAATCTTGCTCCAGCTAAAGATTTTGCCATTTGTGAAGAATGGTTGGTTGATTACCCAAACGGCCTTCATGCGCGGCCAGCATCTGTTTGGATTGATGCGGCAAAAGCAACTAAAACAAAATTGCAGGTACGTAATGGCAATGTCATTTCAGATGTTAAAAGCTTGGTATCCTTGCTTGAACTTAATGCCAAGGCTGGTGATATAGTTGTTTTTTCAGCAGCTGATGATGATGGAGCAGATAATGCACGCCAAGATTTGCAAACTTTTATCAAGGCGGTAAAAGGTTTAACCGCCTCAGAAAAGCAAGCTGCAGAAAAAGCAGCACTTAAAAAAGCTGAACAGGCGATGACCAATTGGTTGCCGCCATCAGGAAAAACTCCGATAATTGGTGTTAGCGCTAGTCCTGGCTTAGCAATAGGTGCGGTTTATAAAGTAAGTAGCCAAAATGTCGAAGTTGCAGATATTCCAGTAAGCTTGGCGCAAGGCGGTCCAATCCTTCAACATGCTATTGAAACTACGCGCGCTCAAATGAAAGCGCTGGTTGATGATGTAACAAGGCGTTTGGGTGCCAGTGATGCCGCAATATTTTCAGCACAAAGTGAATTGCTTGATGATGAAAGCCTTATTGCTGCAACGTGCCGCCATATGGTTGAGGGGCATGGCGTTGCTTGGTCTTGGTCAAAGGCTATCCATGAAACGGCCGAACGCCTGAAGTCCTCTAGCAATCCATTGCTTGCCGCGCGTTCAGCTGATTTGTTGGACGTTGGTCGCCGTGTGCTTGGGCAAATCGATCCAGCTCTTGCCTCTGGCTCATTAAGTGATCTTCCAGAGGGTGGCGTGATTATCATTGCTGATGATTTGTCGCCGTCAGATACTGCAGGGCTTGTCCCCGGCCGTGTCATTGCAATAGCAACAGCCTTAGGTGGCCCAACGTCTCACACCGCCATTCTTGCACGTACGCTTGGCTTGCCTGCTGTTGTAGCAGCTGGTCCCTCGCTGCTTGATGTACGAGATGGGCAATTTGCAATTATCGATGGCAATGGGGGCGGTGTTTGGTTTGATCCTGATAATGTTGATCAAAATGCCGCAAAAGCTGAAATTGAAAAAATTGCAAAAGAGCAAGAAAAGCAAAAGGCCGAGCGGGGACTTCCAGCGACAACGCTTGATGATTATACAATTGATATTGCTGCAAATATTAATCAACCTGAGCAAGTACCACTTGCTCTTTCGCAAGGCGCCGAAGGCGTTGGACTTATGCGAACAGAATTTCTATTTTTAGAGCGCGGCGATACTCCTGATGAGGATGAGCAATATGCAACCTATCGCGCAATGCTTAATGCATTAGGCGATAAGCCACTTATTGTCCGTGCGCTGGATATTGGCGGCGATAAGCAGGTGGCGCATCTTGATTTACCCCATGAAGAAAATCCGTTTTTAGGTGTGCGCGGCGCACGCTTATTATTGCGGCGGCCAGATCTTCTTTATCCGCAACTGCGCGCTTTATATCGTGCAGCTAAGGATGGTGGCAATTTATCCATAATGTTTCCAATGATTATGTCGCTTGATGAAGTTTTGGCTTTAAAAGAACGAGCGGAAGAAATTCGTCAATCTATTGGTGCGCCAAGTGTGCCTCTTGGTATTATGATTGAAGTTCCAGCTGCAGCTATTATGGCAGATGTTCTTGCCGAGCATGTAGATTTCTTTTCCATTGGGACAAATGATCTTACCCAATATACATTGGCAGTGGATCGGCAAAATCCTGATCTTGCAGCCTCGGCAGATAGTTTGCATCCATCGGTTTTACGCATGATTGATCTTACGGTTAAGGGCGCAAAAAAATATGATCGTTGGGTGGGAGTATGTGGCGGTATTGCAGGCGATGCTTATGGGGCAACCTTGCTAGCAGGACTTGGCGTTACCGAACTTTCGATGACACCGCGCGATATTCCTGCGGTTAAAGCACGTTTTCGAACAGAAAGCCTAACGCAAATGCGCCAACGCGCTCAAAATGCTCTTCAACTTAAAACCGCAAAAGAAGTGCGCGCATTAGATAAAAAAACTGTGCAGGATAATAAATAATGACCAGTTCCATAACGACCCTTACCTTAAATCCAGCAATCGATGAAACCGTTTATCTCGATGATCTAACAATTGGCAATGTTCATCGCGCAACTTCAGTGCGCTTTGATGCAGGTGGCAAAGGCATTAATGTTGCTGCATGTCTTGGTGCTTATAGCATTCCAGTTGCTGCTACAGGATTTTTAGGCGATGAAAATCTCACGATTTTTGAAAAATTTTTCGCGGCACGTCATGTAGATGACCGGTTTATTAGGCTTAAAGGTGCAACACGCACCAATGTCAAAATTTTAACGCCAAATGAAACAACCGATATTAATTTGCCTGGACTTGCTCCCGGTAAGCTCGAGTTAAATCAGCTTAATACAAAACTTCATGAAGAAAATACTGGTTATCTTGTGCTAGCGGGTAGTTTGCCGCCAAGCTGTCCGCAAGATATTTATGCAGACCTTGTCGCGGCACAGCATGCTCGTCATCATTTTAGTATTGTTGATTGTTCAGGCGCGGCTCTCAATGCTGTTTTGTCAGCTCCATATTTACCAATGGTTGTAAAGCCAAATATTGCTGAATTGAGTGAATGGGCTGGACATAAGTTAACTAGCATTGACGAAATTTTGGCTGAAGGATTTAAATTACAGCAAAGTGGTGTTAGTTTGGTTGTAATATCTATGGGCAGCGAAGGTGCCTTATTTATTTCACGCCATGGAGCAATTCACGCATCAATCAAAATAGAAAATATAGCAAGTACCGTAGGTGCAGGTGACGCTATGGTGGCGGGTATTGTTGCAAGTTTAGTCGAGCATGCTGATTTAGAAGCAACTGCGCGTCTTGCTACAGCTTTCGCCGCAGGAAAATTAATGCTTACAGGCGCTGATTTACCTGAACGCTCGGTGATTTCGCAGTTTTCGCGCGAGGTTATTTGTCGAATTTTGTAAAAGGTGTGGGATTAAATATGGAGAAGCAAGAATATTGGTACTGTATTGCAATATTTTTCGCATCTAATCTGACCACGCTCCGTCATCAAGAATATTAACTGCCGTTAAAATGGCGGGAGGAATAAGATGAAACTCTTTATAGTAATTGAAGAACAGGGCAATCAGGTCCTTGATGTCTTGGCGCGGGAAGCTTTATCAGCTGCCGCGCTTGCAGCAAAATTGGAGGTCGAGATATCGATCAGTCCTAATGGACAGGCTTTGCGTATTCCCGTTGCACGTGACAAAGATGACATTTTGCTGGTTGTAAGCGATACCGTTGGATCGCTTGATAATAGTGGCTATGCCGCACGTTTTAATGGCGGGGATGTTTATAATATTGAACTTGATGATGTCCTAAATGATGCATCGGCAATATTAGCGCGGTTTTCTAATGGCAAAGGCGCTCCAAAAACTGAAAAATCAAATAACAAAGAGACTGATAGTGCAGGCAAAGACAATCTTGGTGGAATAAAAAATATTGTAGCCATCACCTCGTGTCCAACTGGTATTGCCCATACTTTTATGGCAGCCGATGCTTTGCTTGATAGTGGTAAAGAGCTTGGTATTAATATCCGAGTTGAAACACAAGGCTCTGTTGGTGCTGGTACTCCCTTGACGGCAGATGAAATTAAAGATGCTGATCTTGTTATTATTGCAGCTGATCGAGAGGTTGATCGTTCGCGCTTTGCTGGCAAACGTGTCTATGCAAGTGGTACAAAAGTAGCCATTAATAAGGGAACAGATTATATTAAGGAAGCTGCTAACAATGCTAAGCTTCAATCCAATCAGGCTGCAAAAGAAGAAACTGCGCAACAAAATGCTAAAGGTGCAGGTGTTTATAAGCATTTGATGACAGGTGTTTCTTTCATGTTGCCTTTTGTGGTGGCAGGTGGGTTACTTATAGCATTTGCCTTTGCTATTGGCGGTATTGGTGTTGATAAAGAAAGTACTAGTTTTGCTCATACAATTTTTAATATTGGTGCGAAAAAAGCCTTTGCTCTCATGGTTCCTATTCTTGCCGGCTATATAGCCTTTTCTATTGCTGATAGACCAGGTCTTGCACCTGGACTAATTGGCGGTCTTTTCGCTCAAGAAATTGGCGCGGGCTTTTTAGGAGGAATTATTGCAGGATTTTTAGCAGGCTATTTCGTATTGGCAATGATCAAATTTATTAAATTGCCGCGTAGTCTATCTGGATTAATGCCAGTTTTAATTATCCCGCCGATAGCAACCGCCTTTGTCGCCCTATTCATGATCTATGTAGCGGGTGATCCAGTTGCACAAATTAATCATGGCCTTGAAGCTTGGCTGAAAAGTTTAGGTGGAGCCAATGCTGCACTGGTAGGACTTATTATTGGTGCTATGATGGCGTTTGATTTTGGTGGTCCAGTTAATAAAGCGGCTTATGCGTCGTCGGTTGCTTTAATAGCTCAAGGGATTGGTGGGCCTATAGCTGCGGCAATGATTGCAGGTATGACGCCACCAATAGCATTAGCTTGTGCATCATTTATCTTTCCAAATCGTTTTACCGATGAAGAGCAAAATTCACGAGTTGCAACTTTTATTTTAGGGTTGGTCTTTATCAGTGAGGCCGCAATACCGACTGCTGCTCGCGATCCGTTTCGGGTTATACCATCCCTTATGGTAGGTTCTGCATTCGCTGGTGCACTTGCTTATGGTTTAGGCACAAGTTTGAGCGCTCCTCATGGCGGTATTCTACTTGTGCTTATTCCCAATGTGGTTACAAATTATTTTGGTTATTTTGCTGCTTTAATAGGTGGGAGTGCTGTATCCATTATGTGTCTCGGTTTGTTTATGAGACCCATTAAGAGTAGCATAAAAACCGCAGCCAATGCTTAAAATTTTGCCTTGCAAACAAAGATTTGAAAATAAAGGCTTTGCTCGTTTTATAGCAAAGCCTTTTTCAATATTGTGATTTGAATGTAAATTATTATCATTGTTTAAACTGGGCTTTTTAAATCATAAAAATTGCGGATTTTTTCCCAGCCTTCTTGCGCGGTGTCCACATAGGTTAAGAGATCCAAATCATCCGGCGAAATCGTTCCTTGATCGGCTAAAAATTCAACATTGATGGATTTTTGCCAAAACTCTTTGCCAAATAAGATGACAGGTACGCGTTCCATGCGCCCCGTTTGTATAAGAGTTAAGGTTTCAAATAATTCGTCTAGAGTTCCAAAGCCGCCTGGAAAAATTGTCAAAGCCTTGGCACGAATCAAAAAATGCATTTTGCGAATGGCAAAATAATGGAAATTAAAACAAAGATCAGGCGTTACATAGGGATTTGGTGCCTGCTCATGCGGTAAAACAATGTTTAGGCCAATGCTAGGTGCGCCTACATCATCGGCACCGCGATTGCCCGCTTCCATCACACCCGGTCCGCCACCGGTCACAATGACAAATTCGCGGTGGTAAGTAGTGGCTGAATATTGCGAGCAAAGCCGAGCAAAATGCCGGGCTTCATCATAATAGCGAGAGGCAAGTTCAAGATTTTTCCGCTGTATGTCGTTTTTAGCCGCCCAAGCATCTTGACCGGGTGCTGGAATACGCGCCCCCCCAAAAAGCACAACCGTTGAGCGAATGCCGCGCTCACTTAAAGTTATTTCAGGCTTCATCATTTCAAGGCCTAAGCGCACGGATCGCATTTCGCGGCGCATTAAAAAGTCTTCATCCGTATAGGCAAGACGATAAGCGGGTGATTGTGTTTGCGGTGTAATGGGAACCTTATGGATAACTGCGGCATCGTCGTCTGAATGGGGAAACGGGGTCCAACCCTCTTTTTCTTCAGGAAGCATTGCGTGTCCTTTCATTATTATTTTTAGGTTTAATTAATATTTTATCGTATCAATAGGTATTGCCGGTGGTTGCTGCCTGTACGTTTTGCAAATAATATGCTTAATGGGTTTAAAGTTTTTTAACATCAGTAATGGAGATTTTTATGACGCAAGCAAATTATCATGCGTTGGAAGCACTTATTGAGCAAGCCTTTGATGCACGCGATTCTATTTCAACCGATACAAAAGGTGAAGTGCGCGATAGCGTCGAGCATGTGCTTAACCTTTTGGATAAAGGCGAGTTACGTGTGGCAGAACGCCGTGATAATGGCGAATGGCATGTTAATCAATGGGCAAAAAAGGCTGTTTTACTTTCTTTCCGGTTAAACCCTATGGAACTTATTTCAGGTGGCCCTGATGGTTCATCATGGTGGGATAAGGTGCCATCAAAATTTCATGGTTGGGGCGAAGAACAATTTAAACAAGCAGCCTTCCGCGCTGTTCCTAATGCGATCGTACGTCATTCTGCTTATATCGCACCTAATGTTATTTTAATGCCATCTTTTGTCAATCTTGGCGCTCATGTTGGCGAAGGGACAATGGTTGATACTTGGGCAACTGTTGGTTCATGCGCGCAAATTGGTAAAAATGTGCATCTTTCTGGCGGTGTCGGTATCGGCGGTGTATTGGAGCCATTGCAGGCAGGTCCAACAATTATTGAAGATAATTGCTTTATTGGTGCGCGCTCTGAAGTGGTTGAAGGCTGTATTATCCGTGAGGGTGCGGTTCTTGGTATGGGCGTTTATATCGGCAAGTCTACCAAAATTGTTGATCGCGCAACAGGTGAAATTTTCTATGGTGAAGTGCCACCTTATTCGGTTGTTGTTTCGGGTAGCCTACCTGGTAAAGATCTTGGCGATGGTAAACCAGTGCCAAGCCTTTATTGTGCGGTCATTGTTAAACGTGTTGATGAAAAAACCCGTTCTAAAACATCAATCAACGATTTGTTGCGCGATTAAGTTATAGGGCAAAAAACATTAAGGCCGACAAGTAGTAAAACAGTTTGATGCGCAAAATTATAATTTTGTTTTTGCGGTATTAGCTAGTTTTACCATATATTTAAATCCATCTATGCTCATGCATGGATGGATTTAAAATTTTTAACAAGGTTAAAAAGTGAGTTGAGTTATGATTGCGTTTAACAGCATAGCAATCTAATTGTTGTCTTTAAATTACTAGGTCCTGACCCTAATCTATTGAAATGTGTTTTGATAATATGTAATTGCATAGGGATTATTGCCAAATCGGTTTGGGGCTGCATGGCCTGGCTTGCAAAGCAAAATTAAGTAGATAATCGTAAAAACAACCCCGATAAGTGGCAGCATTTGGAAGGTGAAATAGAATAAAATCCACCAGCCAGATCTATTAACATCATGAAGTCGCCTAACACTGACTGCAAGGCTTGGTATAATAATTGCCAAAAACCATATAAACCATACAGACGGTAGAAATGTTATATAACGTGTTGAGTCTGGTTCTGATGAGCTAATCAATGATGCTAGAATAGCGCTAATTATAACCATCACGGCCAGACTAATAAGGTTAAACAGTGTAAACCACCAATATTCAGATCGCGATGCCCGACTGTTGAAATCTGCATATTTTAATCGCAAACACGTGTAAATTGCCGTTTTAAATTCCATTATACTTGCCTATTTTCTTCATTATATTTTTGATTTATTGTTCATGATGTGAAGAATATCAATGTAAAAAATTTATTTGTTATATTAAGTCTTGTACTCGTTAGCGCAAATTAGAATTTACGTATAGTGGTTAAATGAAACAACATATTGTTTGTTTGCGTTAAAGAAAAGTTCGCTATCATTACCGTCTGAAAAAACGTAAAGCCAACAGCGCTCCCTCTCGGCATGCAGCCATTAAGAATATTGGCATATTGCAAGTAAACCGAATTATTATAAAATATTGGGTCGATAGGATTTATATCTTCTCATTTAAAAGCTTTGCCATCTATGATGAGGTCTTCGTGATATATATAGGAGCGATATTAATCATATTTCCATGTGGTTTTAAATATTTGCCGATTAATTTAAAATTCGTAAAAATTTTGAATATAATAGTTGAGATCAAAATTTGGGGGAACTTATATTGGTCAACTTCTTGATTTAATAGTTCAGGATAAACGTGATATATTATTGTCATGTAATATTCTCACAAAAGATAAAAGGTGAGATTTACGCGTTTTTTATGCAAAACTTGCCTGAACTTACACAGATAAGTATTTGGGTTTTTATCACAGTTGAAGATAATTGCTTTTGCATTCGTGCTGCGCCATATTATTAAAGAATTATGGGCCATCAACAGCGCAAAGATATTGTCAAAAAATTAATAAGGTAAATTTAAAAAAGTAGAGTTATTCTATTTTCTCATAAATATGTATAATTTAAATATATATTATTTGTTCTAAAATAAAAGTGATTTGATGCTTTCTTATTAATCTATATCGTTACCTTGTCTTTGCTGGAGGTTGCGATGAATCATAAAAATTCTCGATTTGGAACATTTTTATTAAGAATAATTGCATTTGTTATGGCTATCATGGGCCTTTATCTTGCAATAATGGGCGGTTATTTGGCAATAAATGCTGGCAGTCCCTATTATATTATCGCTGGATTAGTGAGCCTCATCGCTGCATTTTTATTGTGGCGCGTTAACATATTTGGTGCTTGGCTTTATCTTATTCTTATGGCAGGCACTATTATTTGGGCTTTATGGGAAAAGGGTACAAATTTTTGGGGGTTCTTCCCAAGAAGTTTCACTTTATTGGTGATGACCTGTCTTGTCTTTATCTTCTTTCCTTTAGCAAGGCAGTGGTCGAGCGCCTGTCGTTTACGCAGAATTTTTTGGCCTATTGGCGCGGTTATTGGCGTTTTTTCAGCTTTTATTTTTCTCAATTTGTTTAAAGTCCATTACTTGGTCAATGATCCACAGGCAGCAAGTGGGAAGGCTGCACTTGCGATGAGTGGTACAGGTGATTGGACCCATTATGCACGTAATGGAGAAGGGCGGCGTTTTGCGCCTTTCAACCAAATTAACCAAGATAATGTAAAAGACTTGGAAGTTGCATGGACATTTCAAACCGGTGATATAGCAAAGGGACAAGCGGAAGATCAAAATACACCATTGCAAATTGGTGATACTGTTTATGCTTGTTCACCACATGATATTGTTTCGGCACTTGACGTAGATAGTGGCGAAAAACGTTGGTCATTTGATCCCAAGGCGACCTCGCCACTTTGGCAGCGTTGTCGCTCACTGGCCTATGCTGATCTTGATAAGAATACTATTACATTAGCGCCGCAAACCAATAGTATTGGAGCAGATGAAAATACTATAATTGCGCGCAATACAGATTGTCGCCAACGCATTATCCTTGGTACCATCAACACGCGCCTTATCGCCATTGACGCTAAAACCGGCGCTAAATGCTCTTCTTTTGGCAAGAATGGCGAAGTTGATTTGCGCCAAGGTATGGGCGAGGTTGATCCAGGTTATTACATGCAAACTTCAGGCCCCACTGTAATTGAAAATGGTATGATCATTATTGCCGGTTGGGTTTGGGATAATATGTCGCTTGGTGAGCCATCGGGTGTTGTGCGCGCTTTTAGCGCCGAAGATGGTTCGTTAATCTGGGCGTGGGATTTGGGTAATCCTGCAATTACCAAAGAGCCACCACAAGGTGAAACTTATACAAGGGGTACACCAAATGTTTGGACAACGCCAGCCTATGATGAAAAATTAGGCCTTGTTTATTTGCCAACTGGTAACGAGACGCCTGACTATTGGGGTGGAAAACGTACCAAGGCAGCTGATGAATATAATTCTTCAATCGTTGCGGTTGATTATCATACAGGCAAAGAAAAGTGGAAATTCCAAACCACCCATCATGATTTATGGGATTATGATATTCCAGCCCAGCCTGCACTTTATGATGTGCCAGATGAAAAAGGCAACCGCATCCCTGCTATTATTCAAGTCACCAAACGCGGTGAAATTTTTATGCTTGATCGGCGCGATGGTACACCCATTGCAGAGGTGCAAGAAAAAAACGTACCCCAAACAGGTGTTGCTGCTGGTGATTATGTGTCGCCCACTCAGCCTTACTCAGTTGGTATGCCACAAATTCGTTATCCCGAATTTAAGGAAAGCGATATGTGGGGCATGACGATGTTTGATCAGCTTTTGTGCCGTATTGACTTTAAAAAGATGAATTATCAAGGCGATTTTACCCCGCCATCAGTACAAACAACAATTCAATATCCCTCTAATCTTGGTGGTATGAATTGGGGAAGTGTCTCAATTGACGAAAGTAAAGGCTATTTAATTATTAATGATATTCGTCTTGCCATGGCACCACAATTAATTCCCCATGATGAAACGAGTGATGGCATGAAAGCTGGTGATGGCCATATTGGTTATAGTCCGCAAAAAGGTACGCCCTTTGGCGTAACAACCAACTATTTTCTCTCGGCTTTGGGGGTTCCTTGTAATACACCACCTTTTGGCACTTTAACTGCGGTTGATCTTGCAAGTCGTAAAATTGTTTGGCAAGTGCCACTTGGTACAACGGAAGACTCTGGTCCTATGGGATTAAAAATTGGTTTGCCAATTAAGGCTGGTTTGCCAAGCCTTGGTGGGCCGCTTGCAACGGCAGGTAACCTTATCTTCTATAGCGGCACCCAAGATTATTATTTAAGGGCATTTAATAGTGCCACGGGCGCAGAAATATGGAAGTCTCGGCTGCCAGTAGGTGGGCAATCAACGCCAATGACATATATTTCACCTAAAACAGGTAAACAATATATTGTTTTAACCGCGAGTGGTGCACGCGGTCAGCCAGACCGCGGCGATTACATTATTGCCTATCGTTTGAAAGAGAAAAATTAGTTTATAATTCGACTATAAACGGTCAAAAAGCAAAAGGGCGCATTTTTAAATGCGCCCTTTTAAAATTCTGTTGCGCAAAACTAAACAGACGTTTTTTATATTGCTATTATATAAAATAATAATAAATTTACATTGAGACTGTTATTGTGATTAAACTTTTGCAATTAGCTAGCAAGTTGAAGTAGATGTTGATCGTTTCAAATTGTGCTTATTTAAATGTCTCTTGATAATCATCTATGGCAAATGGACTATTGCCAAAACGGTTTGGACCTTCACTTCCAGGCTTACAAAATAGTACAATATTAACAACAAAGGCTATTAAGTTTATAAGTGGAATGCATTGTAATAAATAAAAAAGCAAAAACCACCAGCCAGTCATATCAATGTCGTGAAACCGTCGTACATTGACGGCAATTATGGGAATTATAAGAAAAAGGACCCATAGTATTATCGGTGCAATCACGAACACATGATAAGCTGATCCATATAAGCCCATTGAATCTAAACTTACTGCAATTAAAAGACCAATACTCCCAATGCCAATAATACTTGTTATATAAAACAATACAAACCACCAAAATTCTGATATTGATGCACGATCGCTGAAATTTGCGTATTTTGGTCGTAAGCAAGTATAAATAGCAGTTTTAAAATCCATTGAGCCCTCCTAATTGCAAATATATATTTAGCTTTATTACCGATAAATTATATTATTTCAATATGAAATTGATATTATAAATAATAAATTAAAACTTTTAAATATTCTAAAAATATTAACGGATAAAGGTTGGAGAGGGGCAGGTTTGATATCTATAGGCTTGCAGGTATTAGTATTTTATAAGCCAAATAAATCTTTATTAACGAATAAGTTAATTGTCTAATGGCGCGAAATATTGTCTATTGAATGTAATTGAATTGGGTGCATTAGAGGTTGTAAATAAAAATAAACGAATGCTCATCCATCATAATTTTGGCTGTCGAAAAAAGCAGCCAAAATTATGTGGCTATATTATTAGCGATATGATTGCCTTTTGCAGTATATCTCAGCCAATAAATGGAAAGAGGCGTTTTAAAAATTTTTTAGGTTTGCTGTCTTTTATAACCAGTGCTAATTGCGCGCGGCTTTGTTGTGCCTCTTCAAAAATTTCTGCTTGATCATGATTTTCTGCCCACTCTTCAACTTCAGCCAAAAGTGCAAAAGCGCGCTCTAATGCAATGAGACGTTCATTTCCTTCGCAATGCTGGCTCCAGCTAAGCAAGGTTGCTACAAGATTTTGTAAGTGGACTATATATTCAACTTCTGAATCGGTTATTGTGCTGGCAGTGAGAGCTTCTTCAAAAGCGGCTACTGAACGGGCATAATCGGCATTAAGATCGTCGCTATAATTATTTTCAACCATATGCTTAAGGATTAGGCCATAATTAGATTGGCTGGTAAGCCATTCATTAGGTAATATGTCTTTACGGATACGAGAGATGGCCTTTTTTATCGTCTGAGCAGCATAATGAATATAGGACTTGGCTTCTTCACCTTCACTGCGACGAGCTAAAGTGTAAAATAAATTGGCAATATTGCTTTCAAGACGCATAAGCTCAATTTCGCTTTCGCGCTTTTCTGCTGATTGCAAGGCAAGCCTAAAGGAAAGTTCAGCCTCTTTTAACCTTTGCAAGCCAACTTCGCTTTGGTCATTTTCACCAATATTGGCAAGCGATAATGCTATGCAGTTTTGAAGTTTTGCTTTAAATTCAGGTGCATCATCACTATCAATTTTTTGCAGTATTTGCCTAAAAATTTCAATTGCTTCTTCATATAAAGCAAAGCGCTTTACCGTATCGTCATTATTGGCGGCTGCATAAAATGCCATGCCAAGATCGACGAGAACAGACAACCATTGTTCATGATTATTGGCTTCTAGTGCCGGTGAAATGCATTGGCGTAAAACGTCAATGGCCTGAAAACGGTAGTTTTGACCGCTTTTTCCACCATTGCAAGTGGCCAATGCCAGTAAATCCTTGCCAAGTGTCGCCTCAATAACAAAAGCACCGAAACTTTCACAAATTTCTCTTTGTTCGTCAATTGCCTGCTTATAAAGCGCAGTAGTTTCTTCCAATATAATAAGGGCATTGTCAGGCTCAAAACTATGAATATAGTGAGAAAGCGCAAGAGAGAGCTCTATTTTTAACCGCCATGTTGTTGGAGAGCGGTCATTATCCAAACTTTTTAGAACATTGCGATAAATTTCAACCGCTTCAAGATGCGTGTCACTTTGCCTTTTGCCACCTAAGTGATTACCAAAATTGTAAAGTATTTTAGCAAGCTCAATCTGATTAGAAAGCCATTGACTATTGTGGTACTGTGCTAAAGTTGGTGTATTGCTTTGTCGTAATATATCTGCGGCAAGTTGATAATGATTTTGGCATTCTTCTTCATTGCCAATTTTGTAAAAAATTTGGGCAAGGTTCATATGCTCTTTGCCAAGGTTGCTTTGCATCACAGCAAGACCATAAATATCATCGCTTTGCTGAAACTGGCTAATCAGCTCTTTATAAAGCAATATGGCTTCCAATGTGCTTGAAATTGCTTGTTGCCCGTCTAAAGTTTGGGCATAGGTAGAAAGGGCTAAAGCAAGCTCTATGCGTAACCGTAAGATAAGTTGAGGTGCAATCTCACTAGAAGCAGTTTGCAAAGCAATGCGCATGGCATCAACTGCGGCGCTTGCAGCGTTGTGACGTTGTTCATTTTCATTGAGGAGTGCAATGCGGAAAAAAGCTCGACCAAATTCAAAATGCCCAAAAAACCACTCTAATGGATGGCTTGCAGGTGTATAATAATTCAAAACGGTTTTTAGCATCTCAACTGAATGTAACAAGGCTTTTAGTGGGTCTTCAATATTCAAGGTTGAAATTTCACGCCATGCAATTGCTTCGCCCAATACTGCATCTGCCCAATTTTCAAATTTTTCTTTGGCTTGAAAAATTTGGGCCGCTTGTTTAAAGACAGCAATTGCTAACTTTAAAAACTCATGCTTATTGTCCCCAAGCGCAAGATCGGCAGAAATGCGGTATAATTTACCAAGCTCTACTAATATTTGTGCTTTATCAAATTGATCAGTATCGAGGGAACGCTCATCAATGAGTTGCAGTAAAAGCTTTTTGGCTCTTTCCAGCATGAGGCGGCTATTATCACCACCTTCGCGCTGAGCATAAGCACCAATGGTACGGGCAAGAACCAAAACGGCTTCTTGATATTCACTTTTAAATTCAGCATTTTCCGCATAAAATTTAAGCGAAGGCTCAAAGGTCTCTATGGCTTTTTTGTAATTGCTAAATGCCAAACGATCATCTTCACTGGCCGCAAGCGCTGCTAAAGCCGAGCCGAGTTCAAAATTGGCTGCTGCCCATTGTTTTGTTTTTCGTGCACGATTATGCAATGCCAAAAGATTATCAGCTTCTTCAACTCGTTCTTGCAATTTGCTTTGCGCTTCTGCATCCATTGCCAATAATCATACTCCTGTCAAATTTAATGCGTTATATGTTTATCTGCATTAAATCATCATTTCAATTGCTTAAAAAAGTGACTTATAGATATGTATCGCTCGTCCAAAATACAAAGTGCACCTGCTATTTTAATTTTAACTGGTGCTGGAATCTCGGCCGAGTCGGGAATACCTACTTTCCGCGATAGTGGCGGTACATGGAATAACTATTCCGTTGAAAAGGTGGCAACGCCGCAAGGTTTTGCCCATGATCCACAACTTGTTTATGATTTTTACAATAAAAGACGACAGGATGCAAAACTTGCAAAGCCAAATGCAGCACATTTTGCGCTTGCTGAATTGGAAGAAAAGTGGCCTAGCGAATTTTTATTGGTTACGCAAAATGTAGATTCACTACATGAGGCAGCAGGATCCATAAAAATATTGCATATGCATGGGCAGTTAAATTCTGCTCTTTGTGCCGCATGCCACAGTCAAAATCCGTGGCAAGGTGATATGGACGAACAAAGCCAATGCCCTAGCTGCGGCACTATTGGAAGTTTGCGTCCTGATATTGTTTGGTTTGGCGAAATGCCTTACCACATGGAAAAAATTGAGCTGGCCTTAAGTCATTGCGATATATTTGCAGCGATTGGAACATCGGGGCAGGTTTATCCTGCTGCTGGCTTTGTTTGCATGGCATTGGAAAATGGGGCAAAAACCTATGAGATAAACCTAGATTGTGGTAATGATATATCGAGTTTTTTTGATCATCGCCTTGCAGGTAAGGCAAGTGTGACCGTGCCCGATTTTGTTGCAAAAATGCTATCGCGTCTTTAACCAAATGGTATTCTATCGCGTTTTTTCCATTTTGCTTTCGTTAAAAATAAAGGGCAATAAAAGGATAATTTATGGTTCATCGTATTATATGGATGCTCATAGTCACCATGTCCTACTGGCTCTTTAAAGGCTATATTTATAGCAATGGGTTTCCTGTTTTCAGTTTTGAATTTATGATATTTTTGATAATTACTTGCTATTTTTATATGGTGTTACTTAATAGCTTTCTTGATGATATTCTTATTAAATATTTACCTCAAATTGTCATTGATAAACTAACAATGATTTTGATTATGATCCCGTTGCTTTTGTCGATTTCACTAGCCATTATTTTTTATTTTCATGGCTTAATCGGCAGTTATAACTTGGCATTTTGCGAAATAGCTTGGGTATTTGCCATTATCATCGCACTTCACCTAATGGTTACAAAACACTATCCACCTGATGTCAATGTTACAATTTCGCGTAAGTCTTTTGAAGCCTTTTTTTAGAAAGCTACTGGGATTTTATTATCAAGGATGAGCTGCGTGTTGTACCATTGGAAGAATATTTTGACCAAGATCAACTCGTCTCTTTTATGGAAGATTATTTTACAATAGGTGGTATTGCAAAAGCCGATTTGGCGGCTCGAATTGCCGCTTTTCCATGGCAAGATTATTTTCATAAAAAATCCAAGAAAAACTCGCTTTATTATCGTGATATTGAAAGCTATTTTGTTGATTATTTTTTTGTGCAGTCGGTACAAAATCTGGAAGTTTAATCATCTGCTTTCGTCGTCGTTTTGGCTATGACTTCACAGTTTTGCAAAAATTCGTTAGAATTGTTAACTTATCTATTCTCAATCCTAGGTGAAAAGTTAAAATGTCAACTAACGAGCCATTCGTGCCGCAAAACGATAGTATAGACCCTTTAGAGCAATCCTCCTTAAATCAACTAGCTGAGCAAAAACTTCTTAAACTTTCAGTTTTTGTCACATTAGGGGTGGCACTTTTTGGCGTTATTATGGGAATTATTACCAATTCCTCATCTATTATTTTTGATGGCGTCTATTCAAGTGTTGATTGTTTTTTTAGCCTAGCTGCTTTGCTTGTGGTACGCTTAATCCATTTAGATAGTTTACGCCTTAGTAAGCGCAGTCGCCAATTAGCGGAGCGTTTTCAATTTGGTTTTTGGCATTTAGAGCCTATGGTGTTGGCGATTAACGGTATATCTTTGTCAATTGCGGTATTGTATGGCTTGTTTGAAGCTATTAATTCCATTTGGAATGGTGGGCAGGTGCCATCTTTTGATTATGCAATTCTTTATGCTTTAATTGCGGTGATTGTTTGTTTTGGCCTTGCTTTTTATGAAGCGCAACGCAACAAAGAAATACAGTCAGAATTTATCGCAATGGATATTAAAGGTTGGATTATTTCTGGCTGCTTAAGCCTTGCAATCTTAATTGCTTTTTTGTTTGCCTTTGCCATTAAAGAAACAAGCTATATTTGGCTTATTCCTTATATTGATCCTGTGATCCTTGCGCTTATTTGTTTGGCAATGGCGCCAATGCCGTTGCGCGTGGTTCTCAAAGCTTTAAAGGAAGTTTTCTTAATTACACCGCGCAGCCTTGATGCTCATATTACAAATAGTGTTGATGAAATTGTTTTACGCCATAATTTTGTTAGTGCCCAAACCTATGTTGCCAAGGTTGGTCGTTCAATGATGATTGAAATCCATATTATTGTGCCACAAGATTGGCAAATTGATACAATTGCCAAACTTGATACAATCCGTGAAGAAATTAGCGAGGCGATTGGCGAGGCTGGTCCTGACCGCTGGTTAACTGTAAGTTTCACAGGTCTTGAAGATTGGGCGGTATAATTTTTGTCTATTATGCAGAAAATCCATATCGGTTTTCTGCATAGTTTAAGGGTTATATTAATTGCAGTATTTTAAGAAGCGTTAAAGCTATCGTGATAGTCAACGCGACCTGTAGGTGTATCACCACTAAGCGTTAATTGCATAAAATATTCTGCAGGCAATCCTTCATAGCTTAAAGTCTTACATGGTTGAAAGCCAAAACGTTGATAGTATTGTGGATCACCTGCAACTACGCATCCCTTGCCGCCCAATGCTTTAAGCTGGGCCAGCCCTTCATTTATTAGGGCTGTGCCTATGCCTTGCCGATGTCTTGATGGTTCTACTGCTACTGGACCAAGTCCATACCAGCCTAAATCATGACCATTAATTCTTATGGGTGAAAATGCAATATGCCCGACTATTTGATCACCACTTAATGCAACAAGGGAAAGTATAAGTTGGTTTGCGTCGCGTAACGCATCAATAATTGCGCCTTCGGTGCCGTTGCTATGCTCATTATTTTTAAAGGCGGCTTGTGTTACTTGGCGAATATGATCGCTATCGCCTAGGCTTTCGGCTCTTATTTCTATAGTCGTTGGGTTTACCATTTTCTAAACTCTCTATAATTCGTCAGCTAAAGGGAGATCATATTGCCAAAGTTAAGCCAAGCAAAATTTATTATTTCCATACAGCAAAAAACAGCTTGTTCATTGAAGTTTTCAAATGCACAAGCTGTTAAATAATGTCGTTGAGATGTTAAATTTTTAAAAAAAACTGTTTTAAATGTTGCGCCAAAGACGGCGTGTTCCTGCCCTTAAGGTTTGCGTTTCTAATCGCTCAACGCCGCTTGAGGGTTGGTAAAAACCAGGATATTTGATCAGCTCATCTTTTTCCAACCGCTCTTTTGTTAAAGCATGGGTAACTTCAAGGCTATCAAAGCCGGAGCGTAAGAGATTGGATACTTGGTCAATAAGTACATCGCCGACGGCTCTTATCTCGCCTTTAAAACCGCGATTTTTTAAGCGTGCTGCCTTAGAATAAGCGCGCCCATCTGTGTAGGCTGGCAAATCAAGAGCAATTACTGCAATTTCTTCAAAAAATGGTGTTAGTGCATCAATATCATCGCTAGCTGCAACAAAAACACCCGTTCCTTTCAATGCACTTGCATCACCATTTTCTTCTCTAAATTGCAGCCAATAGGCAAAGGGCAAAATTGCGCGGTGGTTACCAGCTTCGTCTAGCGTTTCAGCACGTATAAAGGGATCTTCACGAAAGCCGGCACGATCCCATAATTTAACATTATCTTGCGCCATGTTAAGCCGCCTTTTCAACTGGTGGATAAAGCGCTTGTTTAAACGGCTCCATGCCAAGACGGCGATAGGTGTCGATAAAACGTTCATCCTTGTTTTCGCGCAAATCAAGATAGGTATTAACCACCGTCTCAACAGCATCGACAATTCGGTCAGGCTCAAAGCCACGGCCAGTTATATCGCCAAGCGATGTATGGTTGCCATCGCAACCGCCAAGAGTGAGCTGGTAGAGTTCCTCGCCCTTTTTCTCAACACCTAAAATGCCAATATGCCCAATATGGTGATGGCCGCATGCATTGATGCAACCCGAAATATTTAGGTTTAATTCGCCAATATTTTGTTGGCGCGCATTATCACCAAGGCGCGTGGAAATAGCTTGGGCAACAGGTATGGAACGAGCATTGGCAAGTGCGCAATAATCAAGGCCCGGGCAAGCAATCATATCGGTTACAAGGCCAATATTGGCATTGGCAAGATTGCGGCGGTGAAGTGCATCATATACGGCACGCAAATCTGCTAATGCGACATGGGGTAACACCAAGTTTTGCCGATAGGTAACGCGCAATTCCTTGTCAGAATAAAGCTCAGCAAGATCGGCAACCAATTCCATATCTTCGGCAGTGGCATCGCCGGGTATACCGCCAACGGGCTTTAAGGAAATGCTAACAATACCATAATCTTCATTTTTATGGGCGGTGACGTTGTTTTTTACCCAAATATCAAAAGCATTATCCAATTGGCGCATTTTTTTAAGTAAATTACGTCCCTCTGGACGCGGCGCAAGATCTGGTGCAGCAAAATAGCTGTTAATCGCGTCAATATCGCTTTGCGGCAACTTCAATTCACTATTTTTAATTTGCTCAAATTCTGCTTCCACTTCGGTGGCATATTGTTCAACGCCCATTTCATGAACAAGGATTTTTATGCGGGCTTTATATTTATTATCGCGTCGCCCATGTAAATTATAAACACGAATTGCCGCTGTCGCATAGGTTAGCAAATCTTCTTCAGGTACAAAATCCTTAATAAGTTTGGCAACCATTGGCGTGCGGCCTTGGCCGCCACCCACATAAAAGGCAAAACCAAGTTGCCCCTTGTCATTGCGTTTAAGCCAAAGGCCGATATCATGGACCTGAATAGCTGCGCGGTCAATTTGTGCGCCAACGACAGCAAACTTAAATTTACGCGGCAAATAGCTAAATTCTGGGTGCAAGGACGACCATTGCCGCAAAATTTCTGCATAAGGGCGGGGATCGGCAACTTCATCACCAGCTGCACCAGCAAAGTGATCTGATGTCACATTTCTAATGCAATTGCCTGATGTTTGAATAGCATGCATTTCGACTTCGGCTAATTCCGCAAGAATAAGCGGAATATCTGATAGTTTGGGCCAATTGAATTGGATGTTTTGTCTTGTGGTAAAATGACCATAGCCTTTATCAAAGCGGCGCGCAATCGATGCTAATTTGCGCAATTGGCGGGGTGACAATGTTCCATAGGGAATAGCAACACGCAGCATATAGGCATGCAATTGCAAGTAAACACCATTCATCAACCGCAAAGGCCTAAATTGCTCTTCGGTGATTTCGCCGCTTAAGCGGCGCTGCACCTGATCTGAAAATTCGCTAACACGAGTTTTGACAAAAGCGCGGTCAAATTCATCATAACGATACATGGGTTTATCCTCTTTGCAATTTAGGATTTGATATTTAAATTGCGGTAAAACTTGAATTTTAAGGCAGAATTAAAAAGCTTATGGATTAAGCGGCGCTGCGCCATAAGCAATAGTTGGACCATTTTGCCTAATACGCTCACGCAGGCGGATTGGGCGCAGGTGGGCATCCTTTTCATCGACATCGATCAAATTGGCATCAATAACGATGTTAGTGGCAAGCCCCAATTTTTGCGCATCTTCTAAAATGCTTGTCTCTTCGGGTGTAACAGCTAGCAAAGCATTATTTGCGTCCTCGCTCCATTGCCCATTTTTGCTGTACCAGACAACACGCCCATCACCTAATTTATTGGCTGTTAAAATTTTTGCTGCCATTTTACTCCACCCTTTAAAACAATAATGCCTATATCGCGCTTGTTATGCAGCTTTTGGTGCATATTGGTTGCTAATATTTGCGTAATTATGTTGAAATGCCGCATCCGAAAGCGATGGTAAAACAGCAAAATCTTGCTGGTTATTTTCCATCAAAGCTATATCCCTGAGCATTTGTGCTCTATCACCATAAAGGCGCACAATTTGCTTGCCGCTTTCAATTAAGCTGATAAGAAGCTTTGTGCTCTCTAATTGGTCAAGGGTATTTTTGGGCGCGACAAACCGCTGTGCATCGCGCCGGCCAATGGTCAATAGATCCTTATCAATGCTATGATCATAAACGATACCATCGGCCATTAATAATACACGTTGGCTGTGCAACGTGATTTGGTCAGCGTCAAGATCTTGTGCATTTAATAAATATAAACGCCCTTTATTTGCTTTGAAGGCGTGGATAAGATCAAATGCCTCGCGTTCGGCAGCTGCTGGATTATTGCGTTCCAATTCCTCAACAATTTTTCCATTAAAAAAACGAAACCAAAAATTACGCCGTGTCAAACCTTTGGCAATGGAATTATCAACAAGTGTCCTAAGTTTTGCTGCAAGGGCCGCTACCTTACCAATTTGCGGATTTAATAAAGCGTCTATCTGGGCTCGGATCATTTGTGCAAGCACTGGGCTTGCGCCTTCTGAACCAATAGCCACCGATATTGGTGCACGATTGACAAGGGCAGGGGTGAAAAAATCGCACATATCTGGGCGATCTACCACATTGACGGCAATTTTTAACTGGCGCGCATGATCTGCAATAATTCTATCTTGACCCACATCACCATTGGCGGCAAAAATTAGCACTGCGCCATGCAGATGCTCAGGAGCAAATTTTTCAGCAAGCCAAACGAAATTATTATCTTCAAGGCTATATTGCTTGATAAAATCTAAAAGATCATCTTCGGGTGCATCAGCAATCAATAGCAATGCAGCTGAAGTTTCACGCATGAGGCGCAGTTTAGCATAAGCTTCAGCGCCATTACCGATAATGACAATTTTTTGCCCTGCAACTTTAAAAAAAGCTGGGAAGGTTGCAAGTTTTTGCGCGTCAATGCTCATCATAAACCCCACACATGTAGCCTATTTCTTTGGGTTGGATAAGTTTGGTGAACTTATCTGGTAAAAAATCAGTATTTCGATATTTTCCTTAGTATCGGGTAATTTCTGCTTTTGGGTAAGAGACAAGCGGTGCGATTTTTTAGAATTATTCGCATTAATTTTGCATTAAAAGCACTTTTTTGAGAAATAATTTTTTGTGTTAATTTAATGAGAGTTTATTATAAAAATGATAGTGTTAGTAGTTTTAAATAAATATATTTGCATTTATTATTATAAAATAATACTTAATATATAACATTATTAAAATTTAATGTAATGTAAATAAAGTAATAATTGTTAATTTTTAAAAAAAATTTATTGAATTTGTAAATTTATTTAATATAAGTGTCATTTGTCTAGTTATATTTGATTTAAGTTTTAATCTTTAGGGGTGTTATAATGGCAAGAGGCGTAAGTATAACAAAACCATCAATGGTGGTTAATTCAGGTTCAAATTATATATTTGGCACTAATAACGATGATTATGTAAATATTAAAGGTGAGGTTAAAGCCGGTTGGCGCTCACAGAACACGATTGAACTTGGTCACGGTAATGATACCGTATGGATCGGTCAAAGCATGTGGGGATACGGCCAAAACACCATTAAGGGTGGTAATGGCAATAAGGTACTCAGCATTATGGGTGGGGTTGATTCCTGTGCTGGGTCGTATAGTAAAAATGAAATCGTGTTTGACGGCGTAAGCAGTGATAAACGCACTTTAAATCTGGGATATGTTCGATCCGCTGATTCCGGCTTGAACACCATAACAACAGGTGCGGGTACAGATTATTTAAATATTTGGGCAATGCATGCATTCAAATATGGTACAAATAGCATTTCTTTAGGCAATGGTGACAAATACTTAAATTTCCAAAACGACATTTTTGCCCGTGATTGGTATGGCGTTAATACAATCGATTTGGGCATTGGTAAGCATGACATTGTCATTGGCAGTAACTATATTGCTTATTATAGCACCACCAATAGACTAAGTACAGTATCAGGCGACACGAACATTTGGATCAAAAATGCCATGTGGAGTGATTCTGAAAATAGTATTGAACTTGGTGAAGGTGTCCATAACATCCATATTGGTAATATGTGGTCACATTATAGTGGTTATAATTCCATCGTAACTGAAGGTACAACGACAATTAATATTGATCGTGACCTTGTTAGCTTCTCAAAAAACCTTATTCAAACTGGTGATGGCAACGACGTTATAAATATTAACTGGGGAATTAATGCCGATAAAGGCACCAATATGATTAATACTGGCGCTGGCAATGATACTGTTCGTGTTGGTTTTATGAATGCACAATATGCGGATAACATTATTGATCTTGGTGATGGTGATGATCGCTTATCAATCAATGGTAACTTAACCTCAGGCCCCAACGCGAATAACTACATTTATGGTGGCGCCGGAAATGATTTTATCGAAATTTATGGTTACATTTTCCCAGATAGCCTCGTGCTTGATGGTGGTGAAGGTTACGATACACTTTCGTTAAAAGCTGATTATAGTTGGGATTTTGCAGGTCGATATCAAAATTGGGTAAGTAATTTTGTATCTAGTCCAAGTTTTGGCTGGGCAAGTCTTGAAAATATTGATGTAAATATTAATCATAAATATAGTTTGAATCAGATTTCATGGCTTACAAATCTAATTAATAATCACAATGATCAAAATCCAGATTCTCACATCGATATGAGTCTTAATCTCGATAAATGGGGTAGTGTTTTTGAATTAAATAGCATTTTCACTTCAGCTGACGAAACTGCTATTAATAAAATCAATCTTACTGGCGGTACCGCTAACCAGTTAAATATCCATTCATCATTGGATTTTAATGGCTATGATAATGATAAATTATTTATCAATGGTGATGCCAATGACACTGTTGCTTTTGATAATCTTTGGACTAAAGCCACAGATAAGTACACCGATGCCCAAACAGGTTTAGTTTATAATGAATTTCATAATTCGTATAATGAAACCGTCTATGTGCAAGAGAATGTTCAGTTGTCATATGTATAATTGAATATTTTAAAATCGAATATATTTATATTGAAGCCCGTATAGTTCTATCCTTTACGGGCTTTTATTTAGCTTGAAATCTAGTGGATCGTTTATATTTAAAATATATCATTAAGTAGATAAAATATTACCTTTTTAAAAGGCATAAAAAAACCCACTGAAAAAATCAGTGGGTTAATGAGAAGGAATTTGGGCTGGCTGCTTTTCTTATTCGCTCATTGTTGCGAAAGACAAAAGCATGTGAGTTATCAATCCGCATTTTCTCGTAAGGATCAAAAGATCAGTTGCATGCGTTTTATGATATATGTCGGCTTTCAAAAGAGTTATAAAAGCCGACATATGCCATTAGTTAGCCTGACGACGCAGGAATGCAGGAATTTCCAACTGTTCATCTTCGCTTGGCGCTTCAGCACGTTGTTGTTGTGGACGCATCTGCGCTTCATTTGGGCGGCGTGGTGTATAAATTGCCTGATCCTGATTAGGAACTTGACGATTGTCACCCATGTTTGGTCGTTGGCCCATTTGATTTTGCTGAGCATTTTGGCCACTAGAACGCTGTGGTACATTTTGCTTTGCGGCTATATTTACCGCAGGTTCTAAGCGTGCACTTGGCTCTTCCTCATCGCGATGAATAAAACCCTGCTTTAAACGCTGCCATAAGCTGCGAGGTGTATTACCTTCGCTGTTGCCTTTGCTTTTTTGGTCTGCATTAATCCGCAAAGATGGTGGAAATGCCTCAATTTCAGGAATGCGCGATGAAGCCTGCTGCATTGGCTGTTGTTGAGTCTGTTGGCCTTGCATACGCTGCTGCTGTGGTGCCGCGCTACGTTGTTGACCCTGCATATTGCCTTGCTGTGGAGCCAATGATTGGCTAAAGTTTTGGCTTGCAGGCGCAGCACTGCGTGTTGGTGCAACAGTATCAACGCTTGGTGGCGTTGCTGCTGTTTGTCCCATTGGCTGCAGCGGAGCGGCAGAGCGTACAGGTTGCTTAGCAATATTAGGCTGACCTACCACACGGTTTGGGGCAGCTGGTTGTGCGCTTGCAAAAATTTGGCTTTGTGGGCGAAATGGCTCTTCCATAGGTGCTGCCATTTCTTCTTCTAAAGCTTCGATGACCTCACGAAAAGATTCTGTTTGCGGCTGAACAGGTCGGGTCACGACCGGAGCTGCCGCTTCAAGCTTTTTTACAGCATGTACCGAAGTGGAGTTTTCAATTGTCAAGCCAGCTTCAAGTGCAGCGCGGTCAATACCGGTTGCTACAACAGAAACGCGGATGATACCTTCAAGCGCTTCGTCATTAATGGCACCGAAGATGATGTTTGCGTCAGCGTCCACTTCTTCCTTAATGCGGTTAACAGCTTCATCAACTTCAAACAAGGTGAGATCGCTACCACCTGAAACAGAAACAAGTAGACCACGTGCACCGCGCATTGATGTTTCATCAAGCAATGGATTAGCAATAGCAGCTTCAGCAGCTTTTAATGCGCGGCCTTCACCTGATGCTTCACCTGTGCCCATCATTGCCTTGCCCATATCATGCATGACAGAGCGCACATCAGCAAAGTCTAGATTGATAAGACCCTTGCGGATCATCAAATCGGTAATCGAGGCAACACCTGAATAAAGAACCTGATCTGCCATTGCAAAAGCATCAGCAAAGGTTGTTTTTTCATTAGCAATGCGGAAAAGATTTTGATTTGGAATAACGATAAGCGTATCAACGCTTTTTTGCAATTCTTCAATGCCAGCTTCGGCTGTCTTCATGCGGCGTTGACCTTCAAAAGAAAAAGGCTTGGTTACCACACCAACAGTCAAAAGACCCTTTTCACGAGCAGCGCGAGCAATAATTGGAGCCGCGCCTGTACCCGTACCGCCGCCCATACCAGCGGTCACAAATACCATGTGGGAAGAATTAAGGTGATCAAGAATTTCGTCAAGAGATTCTTCTGCAGCTGACTGCCCAACTTCTGGACGTGCACCAGCACCAAGACCTTCAGTGACTGAAGCACCAAGTTGAACAACTTTTTCGGCCCGTGACATAGCAAGTGCCTGTGCATCGGTATTGGCCACAACAAATTCAACGCCTTCAAGGCCAGCATTGATCATATTGTTAACGGCGTTACCGCCACCACCACCTACACCAAAAACCGTAATTTTTGGCTTTAACTCGACAATTTCTGGTCTTTGTAAAGTAATTGACATAATTTATTCCTTCTCACCTTAAACCGCAAGCCCAATGCGGTAAACTGACTATTTCTAGATATGAAAAAGGCATTCCAAAACCAAATTTCATATCCCATGATCTAAAACTAATAAGCTTGAATTAAAGATACAAACTTACGAGTTAATTAATTAAGAACCTTTGCGCAGTCCCCCGCGCAACCAATGGCCAACGCGGGAAAAATGTCCGCTATTGCTATTCACATTGGCCGATGATCCGTGCACTTTATATTCTTCTAAACCGCTAATTTGCGGATAAATAAGCAACCCAACCGCTGAAGAAAATGCTGCACCTCTTGCCATATCCGGAAGCCCAGAAATACC
Source organism: Bartonella sp. HY328 (assembly GCF_025449335.1). Taxonomy (NCBI): domain Bacteria; kingdom Pseudomonadati; phylum Pseudomonadota; class Alphaproteobacteria; order Hyphomicrobiales; family Bartonellaceae; genus Bartonella; species Bartonella sp. HY328. Next base: position 2,474,315 of record NZ_CP104883.1, on the reverse strand, counting down.
AAGTGGCCTACCGATGCGTAAATGACTTTTCAAAATATGGCGGCCAACTTCTGCAATACCTGGAAGCTGCGAGCCACCACCCGTCAAAATAATACGCTTACCAATAAGGCTGCCAAAGCCAGATCTCGTAAGCTTATCCCTTGTCATTTCAAGGATTTCTTCAACACGGGCGCGAATAATACGCGAGAGCAACGCACGAGGATATTGGCCCGCAAGACCACTATCTTGGCCATTATCATCCCCCATTGAAGGCATTGAAATCATATGGCGATCATCGGCGCTGACTGACAAGGCCGAACCGTGCATTACCTTGATACGTTCAGCTTCATCAAGCGGAATGGTGAAGCCGCGAGCAATATCAAGTGTTATATGGTTGGCGCCAATTGGCATCATATCGGTATAAACAAAGCGCCCTTCGGAAAAAATCGAAATGGTTGTTGTGCCCGCACCAATATCAACACATGCTGTACCAAGACGGGGTTCGTCGCCAACAAGAACAGAAAGACCGCTTGCATAAGGAGTTGCTACAACTGTCTCAACGCTTAAATGAGCACGATTGATGCAATGCTCTAAATTGCGCAATGGCGCACTTTCAGCCGTTACAACGTGCATTTCTGCGCCAAGTTCATGTCCCATCATATCGCGCGGATCAGAAATACCCGTTTCACCATCGAGATTGAAATTACCAGGGAGTGAATGGACAATATAGCGGTCAAGATCAAAAGCGGATCTTGAACATTCAGAAAGAACGCGGCGCACATCGCGCATATCAACCTTATCACCGTTAATCTTGATTTTCGAATGAACTTGTGTGCTTTTTAGCTTACCGGCAGAAAAATTGACAATGACTGAATCTACAATAAGGCCAGCCATGCGCTCCGCACTGTCAACAGCTAAACGAATGGCTGTCTCTGCCTTGGACATATCAACAATAATGCCCGCCTTTATACCCTGTGAGCGCTGAATACCAAAGCCAAGCACTTCCATGCTGTGGGTGCGGCCATGGAGATATTCTGTTTGTCCCAATGGGCGCAAACGAGCAATAATGCAAACAATTTTACTTGAGCCAACATCTAGCACCGTTAAAAGACGGGTTTTACGTGATGGTGTACCGTTTAAATGGGCTATAAAACTCATGCTCGCCCCGCTTTGCGTGCTTTTTCACGCTTTTCTAACTCTTTAACTGTTTCAGCGCGCCGCTTTAATGCATCATCGGTCAAGGCAACTGTTACGCGGTCATCAAGGCGTAAATCAACACTTAATATATCACGTGACAAAAGTCCGTCCTTTTTATCCATTTCAAGCATTTGCGTAAGCCGCTTATCAAAATTATTTTCGGGCAATTTAACCCGCACACCATTATCGAGCACAATATCCCAGCGGCGATCGCCGATGCGAATATAAGCGCGAACTCTTTCTTTAATGCTTGGAAATTCATCCATCGCATTAAGAAAATCTTGTGCATTATTTTGGGCGCCATTACCAACAATCAACGGTAAGCGACGGCTAAATCCAGGGCGATAAGGAATAATGACATTACCATCCTTATCAACAATATCAACTTCACCATTATGCTGCCAAAGAGCCAGCGGTTGATGTTCGCTTACCATGACGTTAAGACGATCTGGATAGATTTTTTGCACAGTCACGGACTTTACCCAAGGTAATGCCTTTAACTCATCGCGCACTTTATCAACATCATAACCGATGATTGAAGTATCGCCATCTAGTCCAATTGCGCCAAGAACATCAATTTCAGAGGTGAAATAGTTTCCTTTAACGTCAACTTTTTCAACGGCAAAGCCAAGCGATGATGTAGCAAGCTTTACTGCATCATCGGTGTGGTTGCCAGCATAGGTGCCATAAATAATGGTGGTACTTAATAAGGCTAAAACGGCAAAAGAGCCGCTATGGCGTGCTATAGCAATATGTCCAGAAGTAAAACGCAAGACAACACCTTTTAAACGCCGCGACACCTTAATTGCGCGGTTTTTAAGTGTTGTTTTCAAGTTCTGCTTGAAATTGCTATTTAGCGCATGCACGACGCATCCTCCACTATCCATTGCACCAAGTCTCCAAAAGTGAGACCGGAAACTTTAGCCATATCAGGAACTAGGGAGGTTGGAGTCATACCAGGTTGGGTATTGACTTCAAGCCAGATGAGATCACCTGTTTTTTCATCAAAACGAAAATCGGAACGACTTACCCCACGACAACCAATTGCTTGATGGGCTAGTAAGGACATTCTTTGTATATTTTGGTAAATATTTGATGAAATTTCCGCAGGGCAGACGTGAATTGATCCACCTTGTGCATATTTTGCATCATAATCATAGAATTTATAGCTAGCGTTAGGCACAATTTCGCACACATCAAGTACGCGTTCGCCTAAAACACCGCATGTAAATTCGCGGCCGGGAATATATTGCTCAACGATGACCTCATCTCCATAAGGCCAATCTGCGGCACCTAATGATGCTGGCGGTGTATTTTGGCCTTCCAAGACGATAACGACGCCAAAGCTTGAACCTTCTTTAACCGGCTTAACCACATAGGGTGGATTAATAGGGTGAACATTGCCGATATCATGGCGATCCATAACCCGAGACGGGGCAACCTTAACGCCAGCCGCGCTAGCAATTATTTTAGCGCGCGCTTTATCCATAGCAAGAGCCGAGGCGAGTACGCCAGAATGGGTGTAAGGAATACGCAAAAACTCTAAAATGCCTTGAATTGTGCCATCTTCACCAAAAGGACCATGCAGCGCATTAAAAGCAATATCAGGGCGTAGCTGGGCAAGGCGATCAGCAACATTGGTATCAACATCAAGGCGTGTCACTTGAAAACCAAGGGCTTCAAGTGCATCGGCACAAGCATTGCCTGATGACAGGCTAACTGGTCTCTCAGATGAAAAACCACCCATAAGCACAGCAACATGTTTGTTGTTCACCTTGAAATCCCCTACAGATTATGCACAGCAAAAATTACAATTTTGAATCATCAATTACCAAGAGATTCATGATACGAATCAAATATGTAATTATGGTTAATATAAGAATCAGACTGGCGCAGTAAAAACAAGTCCCCCTAATGTTGTAAATCATGGCAAAGACCGGCTTTTGTGACTCATGCTTCTGAAAAGACTCAAAATTTTTTTATAAATTTTTTTTGTAATTTTTTAGGAAATTGTTATCTAGCAGTATCTTTTATAAGCGAATTAAAAAATCCTCGCTAAGTATGAACGAAAACGTCGCAAATCAGTTGACTTAAAGCGATAGCTTTTAATTTTACTAAATTAGGTTTTATATAATTTTTTATAATATCTATAACCCATCTGCTTTTGTTAAAATTTAATGAGTAAATTCTAATATGTAGGTAATAAAAGAGAGATAAGTAACTCTAAATTTTTTAAGATTATATGCCATTTGGGTTATTTGCGTAACAACTGAAAAGCATTAATTTACTAAAAAGCATAATCGTAAAATTAGAATTTATCTAAAAATTGGAGTTTTATTAATATTTGTTACAAATAGTGATAAATATGGTTTTTTGGTCTTTATCTTTTGTCAAAGCTGCTTTATGCACATTTACGAATAAATGTTTTGCGTATGGATTGACTTTTTATCAAGGAATAAAAAAATGCATAATAGCATTGGTTTACGACCAATCAGGTCGGCGATTTCTCGCACGTTTTTTTTAGGTGTGTTAGCAGTTGGTTTGGGCGCGTGTACAACAACTGGTACAACGCCAATTGATGGGCAGCAAACAACTAAAGCAACTATCAAACCACAAAGTTTTATTGAAGGGAATAAGCCACTTGATGAGCGTTATGGCCCTGATAGAGATGAGCCGTTTAAGGTAAAGCCAATCCCTAATGGTGTTATCCCTGAAAAGTTCCAACGTACGGTTGTTGCTTATCCATCACGCGAAGCGCCGGGCACAATTATTGTTGAGCCAGCCAACCACTATCTATATTTTATTGCAGGTAATGGCAAAGCTATTCGCTATGGTGTGAGTGTAGGTGCCGCAGGGCTGGGCTTCCAAGGTGAAGCAGACCTTAAAGTAAAACGTAAATGGCCACGTTGGATTCCAACCAAGGATATGATTGCCCGTGCACCAGAACGCTATAAGAAGTTTGAAAATGGTGTTGATGGCGGACCAAGCAATCCACTTGGAGCGCGCGCGCTTTATCTTTACCAAAATAACGTTGATACCTATTATCGCATTCACGGTACAACTCAACCATCAAGCATTGGTAAATCAGTGTCAGCTGGTTGCATCCGTATGGCAAATCCAGATGTAATTGATCTTTTTGCCCGTGTGCGTACCGGGGCAAAAGTTATCGTACGTTAAGATATAAAAACTGCATAATTAAAGGGCAGGAAAGAGATTTTCTTTTTCCTGCCCTTTTTGTTTTAGTGTGTTTAATAAACTGCTTTTATATTGTTGTGTTAAAGTAGCTTAATCAAATTTTTCTTTAGAATTGGCAAAGCCTTTTACCCAATAACCCGCAGCTTTAATCCAGTTTAGTGGTACATGTCGTTCGGTATTAAAGAACATGCGCAAGTGGCGTGTTACCTTTCCTTCAGCTGCAATCCAGATAAATGTCCGCTCTTGTAAACTTAGTTCCTTAACCTTTTCAAGAAGGAATTTAGGTTCATCAGCAAGCTCAACAGAGCGGTAAACCCAATGATAAGTCACATTGGCTTTTGTATTAAATTTTTGCACTTCCTGTTCATTTGCAACTGTTGCAACAACGGTCATGTCAGTGCCTTCAGGCGCTTCTTCTACCCGTCTGCCAATGGCTGGTAAAGCAGTTTCATCGCCAATTAATAGCCAAGCATTAATATTGCCGCTAATTAAGGCTGATCCACGTGGGCCACCAATGACAAGCTCATCACCCTGTTTTGCATTTAATGCAAAAGTACTTGCGGGGCCAGCATCGTGCAACACAAAATCAATTGCCAATAGGTTGGCTTGTTCGTCATAAAAACGCGGTGTATATTCGCGGCTTTGCAGAGTTAGTTCACTTTCACCAAAAAATAGTTTGATATGATCATCGGGAGCGGCAGAAACAAAACCGGCAAGATCATCACCGCCGACGAACACGCGTCGCATCAAGGGGGTTACATCTTCAATCTTTTCTACTTTTAATATGCGGCGTTTGGTTTCGTGGCGTACACGCTCAATATGCGGTGCTGTATCATTTTCTTGGGTCATGACTTATCCTAAAAATGTCGTTATATTTGCTTGATTTTAAAGCCATTATAGCTGCACAATAATGCAATTGTCTCTTAAATTTTTACATCAAACTCATCAAATTGTTCAACGCCTTTGCCTTGGGCGGTAAGGTTCATATAATGAGCCATGCGCTTTTCATCAACAATGCTTGATGTAATGCCGCGCTTCCAATAGCCAATTGCCTTTATGTCGGCTTTCGCCACTTGCCCACCACTTAAAAAGTGGTCGCGTATTTGTCGCGCTTCTTCACGCTCGCAGGCAATCCAAAGATTGGCCTTGGTTGTTGGGTTAATCGAAAGTGCTTCATTGACTAAAAAACCAGATGTGCCAGCGGCACAATCATCTGGGCGAATGAAGGTTTTATAACCTACCCCTGCAATCTTTGGTAATTCGTCTATCGCGGATTTATGGGCGCAATCAATATAAGCTGTGGCTTTTATACCTTGTGGCCAATTTTTAAAAATAGAAAATAAAGCAGGAATTGCCGTATCATCGGCAAAAAATACATTGTCTTGGCCATTTTGATAATCAGGCATATAATGCTGCTTTGGTCCCATAAGATAAATCGTGTCCCCCATTTTTTGATGACTCAACCAGTCCATAGCTAAGCTTTGGCCGTGATGAACCACAAAATCGATTTCTGCAATATTGGTTACAGCACAATAGTTGCGAATGGTATAAACGCGGGTGATCGGCTTTGCACTACCAATGGCATCCATTTCAATTCGTACAGCATTATTGGCTTGTAACCATTGATCTTGGTCTGGATCTTTAACGATGCCGCTTACACGTATCACCGAAGTAAACGGTTTGGTAATTGTTGTAATTGTCATGCTATTGCGAATGATCCTGTGTCCTGACATTTTTGCAGTTTGACTTGCATTTTGTGAGCTGTCTTTTGTGTCCATATTTGCCATTTTGCACCTACCCAAAATATTGTTTTCAGCATTGGTATAATGGCAATGTTTCACTATGACAAATAAAACATGATAAAAATACTCAAATTAAATATTGGTAATAAATTTTTACGATAATGTTCTTGATATGTTCTATGAATTTTGATAATGTAATAACGTCAGTGAATGGATGTATGGCTTAACTTACCGTTTGATTTTTTATCATGGCTAAGCACAGCCATTTGTTAATTAAGCTTTTTCAATGAAAAATGGTTGCTTATTTGCGTTAGGGCATTTCAGCAAGTTTTTGGCAGTGGTACAATGTTAAAAATTCGGATTAATCACAATCTTGTTGATAATCTTGCAAAGGCTGATAAGGCTGCCTTTGGCGATGGTCGCCAAGCCCACGCCAATGATATTATTGAAGATAGCCATATGCGGCTTCAAGCAAAGCGTATTAAAGGGCGTGGGGCAGGGCTCAACCCTGCAGGACGCTTTGAGGATAAATCAGTTTGTTGCTTTGATGATGGCTGGCAAAATGATGAAGAAATAGCACCGCTTAAAACAACAGTTCAAGTTGAAAAAGCACGCAATATTATTACAAGCAATAATTCGCCCGATCTTGGATTTGACCGTTCTATTAATCCTTATCGTGGCTGTGAGCATGGTTGCATTTATTGTTTTGCCCGTCCCAGCCATTCTTATATGGGCTTATCAGCAGGGGTGGATTTTGAAACACAGCTTTTTGCAAAACCTGATGCAGCAAAATTGCTAGAAAAGGAATTATCAAAAGCTGGCTATAAACCGAAAATTATTGCTATTGGTACCAATACCGACCCCTATCAGCCGATTGAAAAAAAATGGGCGATTATGCGAGAAATTTTGACCGTTTTAAATAGGGCAAATCATCCGGTAAGTATTGTGACTAAATCAGCTTTGATTTTGCGTGATGTTGATATTTTAAGTGAAATGGCACAAAAACGGTTAGTGCGAGTTTGCATTTCACTTACCACATTGGATAGTAGGCTTTCACGAGCAATGGAACCAAGAGCTGCAACGCCAAAACGCCGGCTTGAAACAATAAGGCAATTACATCAAGCCAATATACCGGTTTCCACATTAGTTGCGCCAGTTATTCCCGGTTTAAATGATCATGAGATTGAAAATATATTAGAGGTTGCAAAGGAAGCGGGGGTTCATGATGCTGATTTTGTCATGCTGCGTCTGCCTTATGAGGTTGCCCCTTTGTTTAAAGATTGGTTATTGCGAGAATATCCCAACCATTATCGTAAAATTATTTCAATTTTACGCTCTATGCGTGGAGGCAAGGATTATGATGCCGATTGGCAAAGCCGCATGCGCGGCACAGGCCCCTTTGCCGAACTGGTTGCTCGCCGTTTTGCTATGGCATGTCAAAGGTTAGAAATTGGCAAGCGTCGTATGGCTCTTTCATTTGAAAATTTTGAACCGCCGATAAAATCACCCATTCAATTATCGCTATTTTAGAAATTAAGTGTTCTTTGTGTCATGCGATAGAACATTGATCAAATTTTATAGTAAATAGTAAAATATTCTATTCGTGAGGCTGACATTAGAGCGCATTTCGATCTGATTGGATCAGATCGGCGCTCCAATCCATTGTTTACACCGCGTTTTTTGTCCGAAAACCGCTTCACACTTTTCGGAAAAGCGCTCTAAATCGGTGTTTGGTCAACCTTGTTGTATCTTTTTTAAAAGTGCAATATTAAAACTAGGATGATAAATATATTTGTATTTCAGATAAATATATTTTTAGCAAAAGACTAGTTTAAAGTGCATGTTATATTGGGGTAGGCAATGAACTTTTTAAAAAAACTGTTTTCAATAAAGCAAATGGAAACTTCAGAGTTATGCGTAGTAGATGATATTGCTCCAGATTTTCTTCAAGTAAATGAAAATGTCAAATTCGATAAAACGAGACTATTAAATTTTCGTGGCCAATATCCTATCCTTATTGAGTGGGGCGTTGATGCTTTGCGCAAATTTTTTAAGGAAGATGAGACTGCTATTTTTAATCAAGTTTTAGCAAAGTTTTGGTTGCTGCATTTGCGTGATAGCTTGGGAGCAGGTTATAAGCTTTATCAAGGTGATAATATTTTTTTAATTTCCAATCAAGATGAGCGTATCATCAAGCTAACTATGGATTTTTTGAAAAGTGGGCGTGAGCGCGTTTTAAAAGCCTTGCCAGGCCTAGCTGCATCATCTGGTGATATGCTGGCAATCATGATAGATGAGGGCGAGCAATATTATGATTACACTGGCAAATACAATACAGTTAAAAGCCAAATAATTTTAAGTTCGGGCGTTTTTATCAATTCAGTTTTGCCGCATTTTGTCACCAATGAAACCCAGCTAACTTTAGTAGAACCAACTATTATTCATGAGCTAACCCATTATTATTTGGCCCATCTTGAATTGCCGCTCTGGCTAGATGAAGGTCTTGCAGTTAATGTTGAGCGGGTTATTGCAAAAAATGCGCCGCCTGCTGAATATCTAGTTGAGCTTTATGAGGAGCATCTTGCCTATTGGGATTATCGAACTATTCACAAATTTTGGAATGGAATGGCCTATAACCATTCTACTAAAGCAAAACTTGCTTATGATTTAGGGAGGATGATGGTTTATCATCTTGCCAAGCAAAAAAACGAGTTTAAATCATTTGTCGAAGATAGCAACCGCTATGATAGCGGAGCAAGTGCAGCTAAACGTCATTTTAAAATGACACTTGGCCAAATTGTTTGCGCATTGCTTAATAAGCCATATAATCCGCGTTGGGACCCTAAAGAGTGATGGCTTTTTATAAGTTTTATTCACAATTATTTATAAGTGATTTTATTTATAAATAATTGTATTTATTTATGTTTAAAAAAAATGCCCCTCATAAAATGAAGGGCAAGTATTTTTCAATTCTAAAATTTTACATTATTTCTTTTCTTCGGCTTCCAGCGAAAAATTAACATTAATCACTTTACCTAGCCAAGAGCCATCTCCATCATTTTGCGCACCAATACCAAATAATAAGCGTTCAATCTTGGCACTTCCTGAAACTTTAGCAATGCCATTATCATTGGTAAAGCTAAATGGTACTTCTATTGGCTGGCTTACGCCACGAATAGTAATATTACCTTTGCCAATAAAATTTTCACCATTGGCACTAAATTTATCAAGAGAAACGCGAATTTCGGGATATTGTGATGGATCAAGCCCATCTGGATCAGCAATGCTACCCGATACAAAAGAATCTTCATAACTAATTGAGCTTGCAACAAGAACGATTTCGGCCTTGGCATTTTCCAGCTGGTCGGGTGCAAATGTTACATCAGCATGCCAGTTGCCAACCTTACCTTGTTTTGCTGCGCCAGAAAAATCAAGACTATAGCCAAGTGTTGACTTATCCATATTGATAACCCAGTTGCCAGCATTTGATGGTGAGGCGATAGGCGTCGTGTTTGAAGTGGCGTTTCGACTTTCTAACTGGCTAATGGTTTGACGTTGTGCAATGATAACGCCAATTAATGCAGGCACAATAACTACTAATAGCATAACAGGCCAGCTCAATGCTTTAGCCTTTAAATGTGCAAGACGCTTGGTGGGCAACATACGTGAAAACTCCGCTTGACGGTCAATAAGGGAATGCTTTACCGCGCCAGCAACATGCAAAAACAACAAAAGAACAAAGGCATAGGCAAGCACCATATGTGCATTTAATGCAAGGTGGGAAAAAGCTTCATCCCGTAGAAATGGCAGGTTTGGCCAAGGCAAAGATGGGCTTAAAAATAGAAAGGTAGGAATGCGTACGGTGGTTGTAGAAACAACGACCCAGCCCAAAAGCGGCACTGCAAGCATTAGCCCATAGAAAAAAATACTAACTGCACTTGCTGCTAATGCTTCAACTTTTAACATTGGGCCTTTTTTGGGCGGCTTATTCATCAAACGCCATGCAATACGAGCAAGGGTTAAAAATAATACTAGAAGACCTAGGGTTTTATGCCATTGGAAAACATAAAAGCGAGTACTATCTGAAATACCACCAAGACGTACCATTAAGAAACCACCCGCAATATTCAACAAAATAAGCGCAGCGATAAGCCAATGCAATATCATAGCGCCAGTGCTATAACCTAAAAGCTTAGTTTGCGAGTGATTTGACATGGTCAAAATATCCTATAGATGCAATTTTAAGAAGCCACAGATTGATTGTGGTTATTAAAATTAGGATATACCCTATTTCAAACGAATAATAAGTGCGTTTTTTGTGAACAATATGTCAACATAGCTTATATTATTTCTAAAAAAAACGACAATAGTCAGCAATTAAATGTACAATAAAGAGGCTTGTCTTAATAATTGGCGCCGTGCCGCTGTTATTCACAAACGGCAGCCTTTTATAACGCTTTTTTGTAAAATATTCGGGATAGACTATAAAAATCTAGCTTTCACTGCGTTCTTTTTCAAACTCATAGACGCGGCGATCCGTAAAGTTTTTACGCTCATCTAAAATCGGTTGAATAATATCACGTAATTGCGGCTCACGAATAAGCATGTCATCCAATTCTCCCAATTCATTCATCGCAATTAACCGCAATATATCATCACGAATTTCACCGGTTTCACTGCGCGGTAGCGTTGCAACTGGCTGCACCGCCTCAACCTTTTGTCCTCTTAAAAGATTGCGGATTTGCTTTTCATCAAGATTATCGGTTTCGGCGAAGACATAAAGACCAACGCCCTTTGCAGGCAATGAATAGACCGAAATTGCCACATCTTTAATATCAGGATTATCTGCTAAAACGGCGCGAATTTCTGGCCCTTGCGATTGCAAGCGATCGCCCGTACCCTCACCATCAGACCAGTTAAATAGGCCCTTTGTCACAAAATTATAGACTTTTTTACCCGTTGCCAACCAAAGGGCTGAAGGCCATGACCGTTTACGCAAAATGCGCCATTCGGTAGGTGTCATTAAATCTGGTGCAAAGCTGCGCTTTTGCTTAATAAGGTGGCGAAAATCTTCATAGGCCAAATAACGATAAAACGCACCGCGCCGCTTATGAAAGCTTGCCAATTGAAAATCAATTAAGGATGCATCGCCTTCAGGTGTCATCAGCCAGTTTTGCGGTTTGGCAAGGTCATTATGAGTAACACCGATACGGCGTAAATCGCGTAATATTTTATGACCAGTTTTATAAAAATGCTTTGTGTCGGGACGTGCGAGATGCAAGGGTGTACCTTCACTCCAAGAGCGGAAAAGCCCATGCTTATCGATAGCAATAAGCTGTGGTACACCAGTAAGACCGCGTATATTATGCAATGCCCTAATTTCGCGTTTAGCTAAAATCCATGCCAAGGGGCGTGACCACCACGGCGAGGCTGTAACAATACGGCGCACTATACGCGTTTCAGGATCACCGGTAAAATAGCCAACCCGCGTTTCGGAGAAAACGTCACGCTTTAAAACAGCTGTCACATTGAAATCATTAAGTGCACTTGCATCTTTAAGCGGATTAATTGGGGTGGTACTATCTTCAAAATCTTCCATAACTACTCAACAAACAACCAAATGACTCATCAAATTGCGGCATTTTTATCACTGGCACTATTTAATAAAACAGGACAAGATGATGCCTTATAATGCAAACAATGAAAATAATATAGGTCAATATAGCTTTTATAAGTAGAAATTCATTCAAACAAAATCAAAAAAATTAAATTTGCTTCATATTTCGAGCCGCAATTGCCAAAGCAGCTAAGCGTAAAGCCGATGATAGGTTTATATTGGTTGGCCTTTGATCATCAATCAAGCGCACCAATTGCGCAAAAGGCAATTGGCATGATTGTGCTTCATTTTGCAAAATGTCTAAAAATGGCTTTTCCAATGAAAAGCTGGTTGAATGGCCAGCCAAATTAACTGATATTTTGCGTAAACTGGCATTTTGCCAATTGATAAGACCCGTAAAGGTTGCAATCAGATCATTGTTTTCTTGGTTATCCGTTTTGCTAATATTGGGCATTATAACCAATCCCGATAAAATAAACGCCTATTTAAAATATTTCAGACTTTTTTATCATCGGGTTGCAAGTGATTTCTATCTAAAAACTTTTCCGACTGATCTTGATTGCGTTTATCAAATATTTTTTCAACTTTGGTTCGCCCATGAATTTGGCGATTTTGATCTGCTATTTGTTCTTTGTTTTTACGCTCTTTTTGTTTTTTAAAAAGGCGCAAATTAACAATATCACCCATAAAGATATTTCCAAATTATATGTTAAATAGCAGAAAAATTAAATTTATCTAACGACCAAATTTTTTACTTCTTGCGAAAAGCATCAAGCGATACAACATCCGCAGATGCTTTTTCTTTACCATCACCTGCGTCACGGCTTTCGCTTTTTTGTACTTTTTTAGTGCCTTCATCTGTTGGCTTTTCTTGTGCCATAATGGTGATAACTGGAACAGCTTCCCCATCGTCTTTTTCGATTAATATTTCTTCTTCATCATCATCAAGGCTAGAAATCACCATTTCAGGAAGGTCAAATGAAGCTTCAAATGCTGCTGCAGGATCATAAAAACCTTGTACGGCAACAAATGGTATTTTTAAATATTCTGGCACATCGCCAAATGATAAGGTGACGCTAAATTCCTTATCATCAACCTTTAAATCCCAAAATTGATTTTGCAAAACAATTGTCATCTGCTCTGGGTAGCGTTCTTTTAAGCGTTTTGAAATTTCAACTCCAGGCAAATTGGTTAAGAATGTAATGAAAAAATGGTGCTCACCTGGCAAGCCAGATTTTGCCACTTCGGTCAGTACGTTGCGGATAACATTGCGCAATGCATCCTGTACAAGCACTTCATAATGGATACGATCTGTTGCCATTTGCGACTCTTCTTTCAAAACTTTTCTGCCAATTATATAGACAGAACATTGCATAATTAAAAATCTTTTTAAAGCGACAAATTATCTTAGCGCACGTTTTTATTAGCCAAAGAAAACTGATCTTTCAACAAGAAAAGCTTACTTGTAAAACGAGCTGCCAAGAACCATAACGCACTTATGGATTTTTTTAATAAAACACCACAAAAGGCCAATATCAACAATAAGAATTAAACCTTAAGTCAAGTGCATGGTAATTTCAGCAAATATACATGTTGGATTGTAAAGCACAAAATTATTATAATGGAGGATTTTAAAGTGAAGGCTTCTGTTGCCAGGTGCCTCCGAACCCCGCTTACACCTGCGACGGCGTAAGACTTAATTTGAAGCTATCGCACTGCATTAAGCAGCGAGACGTGCCTCCGCGTAATTGTCATTTGCAACTACTATATTAGCCCGATAACGGTGGTACAATGCCGAGTGAAAGATCAATCTTTACGCCCTTGTCGATCCTATTTCGCCCCCATCATAAAGCGGACAAAGATGAACACGTATCAAATACTAAAAAGTTCAATTGTCCGATTTATGGTGGAGGCGCCGGGTACCGCCCCCGGGTCCAATAGGTTTATTACAAAGTCCATTTATCACCATATCCCCATAAAGAGGCAAACTCTATATAAGAGAAAATTTAGGCAAAGAAAAGACCAAAGACGAAATAATTTTTTTAGCATTAAATCTATGCTGCGATTATTAAGAGTTCTGGGCGACGACTGCCAAATCATCGCGTATTTGCGTTAAAGCAAATCCGAGCAGGTTTTCACCTTGCCAAAATTTAGGATTTTCAATATTTTCATCACTTTCTTGAAGTCCAATACCCCAAACTTTGTCATAAGGGCTTGCTTCTACTAAGATGCGATTACTGGTCGAAAGGATGAAATCCATTAAAGAGCTATTTTGCAAAAATTTATAATAATTGCCATTGCTTACAATTGAATATTTGAACTTATCCCAAATAGTTTCATCAAAACCGCGCACGCCGCGACCCAATGCTTTAATTGATTTGGGATCCTTATTTGCCATAATTAATTGTCGCATAGCTTCATCGCCAAAAAGCCTTGCCTTTGACGCCATCATATACTGTTCCATACAGCAAAAAACCTCATTACCAATCTTGAAATCTTCGACCCACCATTGGCTAAAACAAGATTTGGTTATGATTGAATGAGCCGCTGGTCGATGTCCCCAAAAGAACAAGAATTTTTGCTTTTTAGGGCTCTCACCTAGGCTTTTGAGTGTTAAATTCGATTTACGAAATTTTTGCCAATCAAATATTTTATAGTCATTGTGAGTGAGATAATCCTCATCATTATGCCAGTTGTCTTGCTGGTAAATATTGCGCAAGGGTATTGGTGGGCAAAAATGCTTTTGGTAGCTATCTTTTTGATCAATGGGTAAGGAGTTTAACCAGCCACGAAATGCATTTACTATTGATATGCTGGTCGTTTGCTCAAAAGGCAAATTTTTATTTGCCAACCATGGCGGCATCTTCGTAAAATGCGACATAGATTATTCTCCTCCATGTTAATGTTTGTTAATACAACGTCTGAAAAAACTAGAAAATTATTAGTCTGATTGAACAAGCAGCCAATGCTTTACTTTTTCGATTAAAGATCTTTTTGCACTATGTTTGAGGTATAAGATATAAAAGGCCTTGTCCATTTGCATTTGATATGGAAAAGCAAAAACAAGGCGACCCGCTTCCAAATCTTTTTTTACAAAACCAAAGCTAATTAAAGCGATGCCTTGTCCCGCAAGGGCTGCGTCTATTGCAAGCGATGTTTGGCTAAAATGCAGATGACGCCTTATATCTGGGCGCGGACTGTCAAAAAATTTTTCAATAAATTGTGGCCATCCGTCATGAATATCATGCAATAATTGATATTGCATAAAATTATCCTTCACTTGGGGATTGCCTATATTGTTCAATAAAAGAGGGCTTACAACTGCCACCAAGGTTTGATCGAGAAACTTTACTGCATTTAGCTCTTTGCCAAAGGGTGGCGCACCATAACGAAAGGCGATATCTACGCTATCCGTTGCAAGGTTGGATAGTCTATCAGTTGCAAGAATATTAAGATCAATATCACAATAGGCTTTTGTAAAATCTGGCAGGCGCGGCAATAGCCATTTAGATGCAAATGTCGGTGTGACGCTTATTGTTAGCTGCATAGGCTGGGGCTTAATATCTTGGGTTGCTTGGCTAATTTGCGAAAAAATAGCATGCATTTTTTCGGCATAAACGATGCCGGCACTTGTTAGTGCAAGCCCACGCGGCAAGCGATCAAATAGATTAATACCGATTTCCTGTTCAAGTGCACGCACTTTTTGGGCAACAGCACCTTGAGTTACCGATAATTCTTCAGCTGCGAGCCGAAAATTGAGATGACGCGCCGATACTTCAAAGGCACGAAGACCGTTAAGAGATGGAATTTTCATGCTATCCAATAGAAAATCTACAGTCGATAGGAGTTAATATGATTTGTTAGGCTTTGATTATCTAATTAATACTTGAGATAAAATGATTTTTATCAAAAGGGTAATAATATGACAATAGAAAATATATCTCCTTGTTTGTTTGGTCAGGATGATGTGAAGTGCAATTTATTGCCATTGCCTTTAATTGTAAATTGGGCTGGTTTGTTATTTTCGATGGTGCTGGGTGGTCAAAGGCAGTAAGATGATGAACAAGCAAGCTCTTTTAGGCTTTGTGTTTATAGCGATTATTTGGGGAACAAATTTTATTTTTGTCAAATGGTCGGCTCAATATATTAATCCGCAGCAAATTGTTTTTATGCGCTGCGTTTTTGGATTTATTCCCGTTTTTATATTTGCGCTTATAACCCGTTCAATAAAATTGCATCATATTTTTTATCTTCACCATTTTATTGTTATGTCTTTTTTGGCAACCAGCCTTTATTATTATGCTTATGCGGCTGGAACTGCACTTTTACCCTCAAGTATGGCAGGGCTTTTAAGTGGCGCTATTCCCATTTTTACCTTTATTTGTGCTTTTTTATTTTTAAAAGCAGAAAAAATCACGGCGTTAAAATGCCTAGGTGTATTTTTCGGCTTTATTGGCGTTGTTCTTATTGCCCAGCCTTGGTCGTTAAAAGGAGAGGTTGATTTGAAAGGCGTCTTTTGGATGATTTTAGGGTCGCTTAGTGTCGGCATATCATTTGTCTATGCTAAAAAATATTTAACTCCGCTTAATTTGCCTGCGACTGCTTTAACCACCTATCAAATTGGGCTTGCATCAATATTTTTATATTTTATTACAGACATGAATAATATTGGTATTGTTTGGGCATATCCTAAAGTGTGGTTGTCGCTTGTTTTAGGTTTGGGATTACTGGGAACGGGTTTTGCTTATATTTCCTATTATTACATAGTTGCTAAACTTGGCGCGGTTGCGGCCGCAAGTGTTACCTATTTTCCGCCTATCATTGCGCTTTTTATTGGTGTGTTTCTGGCTGGGGAAAAAATAAGCATTTTAGCCTATTTTGCCTTGATATTTATTTTACTTGGTGTTGCATTGTTACAATTTAAGCCAAAAAATATGGGGTGATCTAACATTTAGCCCACTATTTTATCATAGAATGATTATAAATTTGAAGTTAGCTATTGACCATTGTTATTTATGGAACGTATTCTTTTTCATTATTAAAAGCCAAGACATAGTACTGTTTTGTTAAAGTATTTAATTATAGTTTTTACTATGTTTGATAGCCTTTTAATAATGTTACGCAATTATGGATAATCGCGATTTTAAGGATCTTCCAAAATGACCAAGTGGGTTTACAGTTTTGGTAATAATAAGGCAGAAGGTTCCGTCCGTCAGCGTGATCTTCTTGGTGGTAAAGGTGCAAACCTTGCCGAAATGAGCAATCTTGGTTTGCCCGTACCACCTGGTTTTACTATTACAACTGAAGTTTGCACTTGGTATTATAGTAATAATCGTGGCTATCCAACTGGCTTGATGGCTGATGTAGATAAGGCTTTAGCAGAAATTGGTGCTTTAACTGGCCGATTATTTGGTGACCGTGAAAATCCGCTATTATTATCGGTGCGCTCTGGTGCACGCGCTTCCATGCCCGGTATGATGGACACAGTTTTAAACCTTGGTCTTAATGATGAAACCGTAAAAGCACTTGCTAAGCATGCAAGTGAGCGATTTGCTTATGATAGCTATCGTCGCTTTATCCAAATGTATTCTAATGTTGTTCTTGATATTGACCATTCGGTTTTTGAAGAATTGTTGGATCATGCCAAAGCGGCCCATAATTATGAAGCCGATACGCAAATGACAGCAGCTGACTGGCAAGCTTTGATCGAACTTTATAAGGATGCTGTTGAAGAAGAATTGGGCGAACCTTTTCCGCAAGACCCGCAAAAGCAATTATGGGGTGCAATTGGCGCGGTGTTTTCTAGTTGGATGACTGCGCGGGCGATTATTTATCGTAAACTCCATTCTATACCAGAAGATTGGGGTACAGCGGTTAATGTGCAAGCCATGGTATTTGGCAATATGGGGGATGATTCTGCAACGGGTGTTGCTTTTACACGAAATCCATCGACCGGCGCTAATGAGCTTTATGGTGAATTTTTGGTGAATGCGCAGGGTGAGGATGTTGTAGCGGGTATTAGAACGCCGCAAAATATTACCGAAGCTGCCCGTATTGCTGCCGGATCAGATAAGCCATCTCTTGAAAAGCTAATGCCTGAGGCTTTTGCCCATTTTACTGATATTGCCCATAAGCTTGAAGCTCATTATCATGACATGCAAGATCTTGAATTTACTATTGAAAAAGGTAAATTATGGATGTTGCAAACCCGTAGTGGTAAGCGTACAGCAAATGCTGCTTTAAAAATTGCGGCTGAAATGGCGCAAGAGGGGCTGATTACTTACCAAGAAGCGGTATTGCGGATAGAGCCGGCATCCCTTGACCAATTATTGCATCCTGCGATTGATCCAAAGGCCGAGCGTAAAATTTTAGCCTCTGGCCTGCCTGCTTCCCCCGGAGCGGCAGTTGGTGAAATTGTTTTTTCATCAGAAGACGCAGAAGCTGCAGCTGCTGAGGGGCGTAAGGTTATATTAGTGCGCATTGAAACAAGTCCTGAAGATATTCATGGCATGAATGCCGCTGAAGCTATTTTAACCACGCGCGGTGGTATGACCAGCCATGCGGCAGTGGTTGCACGCGGTATGGGTAAACCATGTGTTTGCGGTGTTGGTAGTATTAAGGTCGATTATCATAATAATAAAATGGTTGCAGGCGGTGTTGAACTTAAAAAGGGTGACATTATTACTATTGATGGTGGTAGCGGGCAAATTTTGCTTGGCCGCGTTGCCATGCTACAACCCGAATTATCAGGTGATTTTGCGCTTATCATGCAATGGGCTGATGAAGCGCGCCGGATGAAAGTGCGTGCCAATGCTGAAACACCCAATGATGCACGCGCCGCCCGTTCTTTTGGTGCGGAAGGTATTGGCCTTTGCCGTACCGAGCATATGTTTTTTTCCGGCGAACGGATCATTGCGGTGCGTGAAATGATCCTTGCAGATAATGAAAATGGTAGGAAGGCAGCTCTTGCCAAATTGCTACCGATGCAGCGTTCAGATTTTGTCGAATTGTTTGAAATTATGGCAGGGCTTCCTGTTACCATTCGCTTACTTGATCCGCCATTGCATGAGTTTTTGCCCAAAACGGCCGAGGAAATTGCTGAAGTTGCAAGTGTTATGGGAGTTGATGAAAAGCATTTAAGCGAGCGTGCCAATGCGTTGCATGAATTTAATCCCATGCTTGGGCTTAGAGGCTGCCGTCTTGCCATTACTTATCCCGAAATTGCCCAAATGCAGGCACGAGCAATTTTTGAAGCTGCAATTATTGCGGCTAAAAACACCAATAGTGCCGTAATGCCTGAAATTATGGTGCCTTTGGTGGGGTTGAAGAGCGAACTAGATTTTGTGAAAGCGCAAATTGACAATGTCGCCAATGCAGTGATGAGTGAGCAGAATATGCAGCTATCCTATATGGTTGGTACGATGATTGAGCTACCGCGAGCGGCAATACGCGCAAATGATATTGCGCAAAGTGCAGAGTTCTTTTCTTTCGGTACCAATGATTTAACCCAAACAACCTTTGGTATTTCGCGCGATGATGCTGCGCCTTTCCTTAATACCTATTTGCAAAAAGGCTTGTTAGAACAAGATCCATTTATCACTATTGATATTGATGGCGTTGGCGAATTGGTAGCTATTGCGGCAGAACGCGGTCGCAAAGCACGGGCCAATATCAAGCTTGGAATTTGCGGCGAACATGGTGGTGATCCTGCATCCATTGCATTTTGCGAAAAGCAAGGGCTTGACTATGTTTCATGTTCGCCTTTTCGTGTACCAATAGCGCGATTAGCCGCTGCGCAAGCTGCATTAAAAGGTTAAAAAATAAAATATATTAAATAAGGTGACTTTTAACTTAATTACGCTTCACCTGTGCTAGGTTCTTACCCTAGATCCTGACCCTAAATCCTGACCATTGGGTTTTGACCCTCAATATGTGAAGCGTTATTGGATTGCGCATTGATTAAAATGATAAAAAAAGCCTTTAACAAATTTATAAGTACAGCTGTGGTTTTAATGACCAGTACTATGGTTATTATGCCGAGCTGGGCAGCCGAAAAAACATCTTCGGTTGAGCCATATCTTGCAATTAAAAAGGATATTGATCCACCGCGTATTGCGCTTACTTTTGATTTATGTATGGGGAAGACAGATCGGCGCATTTTTGATGTTTTGATTGCTGAAAAAATTCCTGCAACTTTATTTGTAACAGCGCGATGGCTAGTTAAAAATCCCGATGTTATTGCACAAATACAGGCTCATCCCGAATTATTTGAAATTGGAAATCATGGGCAAAATCACATTCCCGCCATTGATGAGCCAGGAACTATTTATGGATTAAAGACGGCAGGCAGTTTACGTGCTGTTTGCGAAGAAATCGAAGGCGGAGCGCAAGCTATCGAAAAAGCGGGTTTAACTTCACAATTCAAGCCATTTTATCGGGGAGCTGCAGCACGCTATACAACAAGATCGCTAAAATTAATTGAAGATCTAGGGTTTCATGTTGCAGGTTTTTCAATCAATGGTGATCAAGGCGCATCACTTTCAGCGAGTATGGTTTTAAGGAGGCTAAAAACAGCAAAGGATGGCGATGTTACCATTGCCCATATGAATCAACCAACCCGAGCTTCGGGGGCGGGCGTTGCCGAAGCTTTGCGAGATTTAAAAAAGCAAGGCATGCATTTTGTAACGCTTTCGCAAGGACTTGGAGTTAATCAAGGTGCACCAGCACTTCAATCTTGTGCCGAGTTTTTTAAGGGTACTCAATAAATATGCGTAAAAAGTTTCAAAGAATGCCGTCAAAAGCAGCAAGATGGTCGCCACGCTTTGGTTGGTTGGCACTTGTTTTGCTGATTTTGGCTGCCATATGCCATCGCTTTGGTGTGCTTGCAAGTAACTATTTTTTTGTTGCGGTTGGATGTGCGGCATTTTTTGGGCTAGCTGCATTTGTGTTGGCTTTGAAAGGCTTTTTAGACCTTTGGCAAAGGGCTGATAAAGGTGGCGGTAAATCGATAAAAGGATTGATTTTGGCCTTCTTAGCCCTGTTGCCGATTATGGCAGCCGCTGTTGCTTATTTTGTTTTTCCACCCTTTTACGATATTGCCACCGACAGTGAGACACCTCCACCTTTCATTGCGAATAACCGGCCAAGTAATGCTTTACCTGTGCATCAATCCCTTTATTATCAGGCCAACGAGCAGCTTGCCATGTGGCCACAACTAAGCGGCCGGCGTTATGACGGATCGCCTGACAAGATTTTGCCTGCGGTCTTAACTGTGATGGATGATTTAGGTTGGAAGCTTATTAGCCAAGCTGGAGAGGTTGGCAAAGATGGTACGCTCTTGGTTGAGGCAACTGCCAAAACACCCTTACTTGGCTTTGTGTCCGATATAATAATTCGCCTTAATGATGAAGGCGATACCACCTTTGTTGATATGCGGGCAACATCACGCTATTTAAGCCATGATCTTGGCATTGATGCCCGTTTCATTTTAAACTTTATGGAAGCGCTTGATATTAAGGTCTTGTTGACACCAAGCGATCAACGTGACGAATAAATGCTATCAATTTGTGGCGATCCATCACAATGGATAAGATTGCGCTGATGCAAATCAATAAGATGCGCCCAAACCGATAGCGCCGCCGCATTTTTTAATCTTGGGTCCAGCTTTTGATAAATTGCGGCAACAATTTCTGTAACTGTTGTATCGCCATGTTGTAGCCGCTTAAGAATTGCGTTTTCTCGTAATTTGCGGTGGCTGCGAAAACCACGTATCAATTGTTGAGGATTGGCAACTACGCCGCCATGGCCGGGCAGATAATAGCTATCATTGCGACCAATTAATTTTTCAAGCGATGCCATATAGTCTTGCATAACCCCATCAGGTGGAATGATGACGGTTGTTGCCCATGCCATGACGTGATCACCCGAAAATAACATATCGCTACCCTTGAGTGCAAAAGCTATATGATCACTCGCATGGCCGGGTGTGGCAATGGCATGCAATGTTATTTCACTATTGCTGATTAGCATATCGTCACTAAGAGAGATATCAAACTCTACATCGCTGCTGGTTGCTTCGCCGCTTTGTTTGGCTTGGTTCTGTTGATCTTTACGAGGTGAAAGCGGCGCTTTGCCAATCGGGGCAGAAAAATATTGGCTTACTTTATAGGCAAGGTCACTATGATCTGCATGGCTATGGGTAAGTATAATATGGCTGACATGACGACCATTAACCGCTTTGATTAAATTTTCAAAATGCTGCTCATTATTTGGGCCGGGATCTAGAATCATTAAATCTTTTTGGCCGATTACATATGTATTGGTGCCATGGAATGTATAAGGACTTGGATTTCTTGCTGTAAGTAATTGTATCTTATCGTTGATTTTTACTGCCTTATCGTAATTTGGAAAAAATTCCTTATCGAAATCGATGCTCATCTGGTCACATTCATTGGCTTGATCTTAGGATGTTAATAAAAATATTGTAAGGATTGTTCTAATTTATGCAATAAATAAAATAGGTTAGCAGAAAAAATAAAAAAATATCAAAAAATATGCATTTTTTTTAATAATAGATATTGCACATATGAAATCAAGCAGCTATAAGACGCGCCAAGGACACGATAGAGTGTTCTTTAAAAATGATGTTGGGGTATAGCCAAGCGGTAAGGCACTGGTTTTTGGTACCGGCACCCCTGGTTCGAATCCAGGTACCCCAGCCATTTTTAAGCTTAAGGCTTCAACTAATTTCCATAAAATTAAAATTTAAATATAGATTGTGAAATCTACAGATAATGCGGACAAAACCGCATGACTTTAGCTGCTCGGATGCGGCCTTTATTGGTACCAATTCATTTAAATTAATCAATCCTGCCCCTTAGTTTTACCTTTTTTAGCTGATAATCTCAGATTTACTATATGCCGTGATCCTAATGACCTTAGCCATGCCTATAGCTGCCCTTTGGTAAATTATAATAATTATGGGCCGATATAGGTGACAAACAAAACAAACATAATTGTTTTTTCTTTAGGCTGATTTAAAATAGCTGGAATTTGGTGTGATTGAGTTGGCTTTTTTAATATTTGCCGTAAATATCAATTCAAGCGTTTTTGCAGTGACCGTTTTTTCTAAAGCAAATCATCAAGCGCTTTTACGCGAAATAGATTTATTCAAATAATAAAATTACATAAAAATAGTTATTGACGAATGGAAATTACGCGAATATGTTCATTGCATGAAAAAGTTTCTTATTATTCTTGTGGTGTGGATGCGCATGGAGCTGGTGGTGTAACCACCCGGCACAAGCCTCCCATGCGCAAAACCAGGCTCCCACAAGGGGGCCTTTTTTATTTTCAATATCAGCAAAAAAACGAGTAACAGCAATGATAAACGACCAAAAACCGAAAAAGACAAGAGATGGGCAGGAAATGTCAGGGGCGGAAATCGTAGTTCAGGCGCTTATTGATCAAGGTGTCGAACATATTTTCGGTTATCCGGGCGGTGCTGTGCTTCCAATTTATGATGAAATTTTCCAGCAGGAAACATTTCAACATATTTTGGTTCGTCATGAACAAGCCGCTGGTCATGCGGCGGAAGGTTATGCGCGCTCAACAGGTAAGGTCGGTGTCATGCTGGTAACATCGGGCCCTGGAGCAACTAATGCCGTCACACCATTACAAGATGCATTAATGGATTCTATTCCCCTTGTTTGTATTTCTGGTCAGGTGCCAACTTCACTTATTGGTACTGACGGTTTTCAAGAAGCCGACACCGTTGGTATTACCCGTCCTTGCACCAAGCATAATTGGTTGGTGAAGAATGTAAATGATCTTGCAAAAACAATCCATGAGGCATTTCACATTGCCCGCACTGGCCGCCCCGGGCCTGTGCTTATTGATGTGCCAAAAGATATTCAATTTGCCACCGGCATTTATACCGCACCAAAATCTATGCCGCGCACCAGCTATCAGCCCGTGCTTGATGGCGATGCTACTGCCATTGAATATGCGGTTCAGCTTTTAGCAGAGGCAAAGCGTCCTGTGATCTATTCAGGCGGCGGCGTTGTGAATTCTGGGCCCGATGCGATTCGCCTATTGCGCGAAATGGTGGAATTTGGTGATTTTCCGATCACATCAACCTTGATGGGGCTTGGCTCTTATCCGGCAACTGGTAAAAATTGGCTTGGTATGCTTGGTATGCATGGTACTTATGAAGCCAATATGACTATGCATGATTGTGATGTTATGGTAGCCATTGGCGCGCGTTTTGATGACCGTATTACGGGGCGTGTTGATGCGTTTGCGCCTAATGCGCGTATTATTCATATTGATATTGATGCGTCATCTATTAATAAAAATATCCGTGTTGATGTGCCAATTATTGGTGACGTTGCGCGCGTTTTGGAAGATTTAATGCGCCGTTATCGCGCAGTTCAACCAAAGCCTGATGCACAATCGCGGGCTCTTTGGTGGCAAGAAATTAATAAATGGCGTCGTCGCAATTCACTTGCCTATCGACACAATCAAGATGTTATCATGCCGCAATATGCGATTGAGCGTCTTTATCAACTTACTAAGGAGCGCACACCCTATATCACAACCGAGGTAGGCCAGCACCAAATGTGGGCGGCACAATATTTTGGTTTTGACAAGCCAAAGCATTGGATGACTTCAGGTGGTCTTGGTACTATGGGGTATGGCTTTCCCGCCGCTATCGGTGTGCAAATTGCCCATCCTGATGATTTGGTTATATGCATTGCAGGTGACGCATCCATTCAGATGAATATTCAAGAATTAAGTACCGCTATCCAACATAATGCAGCAGTAAAAGTATTTATTTTGAATAATCATTATATGGGTATGGTGCGCCAATGGCAGCAATTATTACATGGCAACCGACTTTCAAACTCCTATACCGAGGCTATGCCAGATTTTGTGAAACTAGCTGAAGCCTATGGTGCAACTGGTATTGAATGCAGTAAACCAAGTGAACTTGATGACAAAATCATTGAAATGATTGAGACCGATGGCCCAGTTATCTTTAATTGTAATGTGGTTGCTCTTGAAAATTGCTTCCCGATGATTCCATCAGGTCGTGCACATAATGATATGCTCTTGCCCGATGAAGCAACCGATGAAGCTGTGGCTAATGCCATTGATAGTGAGGGACGTGCACTCGTCTAATATTGAAATGCAAAAATCTTGGCGCTGAAAGAATTGGCGCCAATCGTGTTTTTCAAATTCTATTTAAAGCGTTTGCTAGAAAGAATAAGACCATGAATACCCAAAGTCTTAAATTCGGCTCTGCCTATTTTATTGAAGCTGATAATGATCCACTGGAAAAGCATACACTAGCTGTTTTGGTTGATAATGAACCCGGCGTTCTTGCCAGAGTTATTGGCCTATTTTCCGGTCGTGGTTATAATATTGAGAGCCTCACCGTTTCTGAAACTGAGCAAGAGCAACACTTATCGCGCATCACCGTGGTAACACGCGCAACGCCGCATGTTATTGATCAAATTCGCCATCAGTTGGAACGCATTGTGCCCGTTCACCGTGTTATCGACCTTGAGGAGCGCGCTAAGGAATTGCGTCAAGATGCACCTATTGAGCGTGAGCTTGCTCTTGTTAAAGTATCAGGCAAAGGTGTTGACCGCGTTGAGGCTTTGCGTCTTGCCGATGCATTTCATGCCAAAGTGGTTGATGCGACCGTTGACCATTTCATTTTTGAAATTACCGGCAAATCATCAAAAATTGATCAATTTATTTCGATCATGCGTCCATTGGGTCTTATCGAAATTTGCCGCACCGGTATTGTTGCGATGAATCGCGGCGTACAAGGCATGTAAGAGCCCAAATACCTATAAGATAAGGTAATAAATATATAAGAGTGTTTTTTGATAATATCATTAAACACTTTTTTTTATTGACTTGATTTATACCGTAGCAAAAAAAAAGGTGTTTGATAATAGCTAGATAAAAGATTAGAGCGCGTTTTTTCTCCGAAAGCCGCTTCACACTTTTCGCAAAAACGCATTAAACCAAGCTTTTAAAAGAGTTTAGGGGAGAGGGGCTACTAATTTAAATATAGCTGTTTTTATCATTTCACGATTTGATAAACTTTTGCGATAGCTTGGTTTAAAAACATTGAAAATATTGATATTTATCGACACTTCTTTTCAAATTTAATCTTTGGGTTCGTACCAAAAATTGCTCAAAAATGCTTGCACAAATTTTGCGGTGATGTCACAAGGTTTTATGGCTAAAAAATCTAATTCTCTACTGCTTTTATTTGATATCCCTAAAAAACCAGATTTTTCTGGCGAGCAGCGTTTAATGCGTCATGGGGCAAAATTTGTTGCGGGTACTGATGAAGCAGGACGCGGGCCTTTAGCGGGGCCAGTGGTTGCCGCAGCGGTTATTTTAAACCCCGACAATATCCCTGTTGGTCTCAATGACTCTAAGAAATTGTCGCATAAGCAACGCGAAAAATTGTATCAACAAATTTTGGATACTGCTCTTAGCGTTAGTATTTGCAGTATGAGTGCTTTAGCAATTGATCATAGTGATATACGTAAAGCCTCACTTGAGGCCATGCGCCGTGCATGCCAAGGCCTTGCTGTGCAGCCCGATTACATCTTAGTTGATGGCCGCGATATACCCGATGGCTTGCCCTGTGCTGCGGATTCTTGGGTAAAAGGCGATCAACGCTCCGTTTCTATTGCTGCAGCCTCGATCCTTGCCAAGGAAATGCGTGATAAAATGATGATTTTAGCAGCCAGCCAACATCCTTATTATGGGTTTGAAAAACATGCTGGCTATGCCACCGCCACCCATCGGCAAGCCATTGCAAGTCATGGGCCAGTTAAAAAATTACATCGCTATAGTTTTGCGCCGATAAAAAATATGGATATTAAATAGCAGGCTTTTAAAGTTTTTGATTTTTGTGCTATAGGTTTAAAAATTTCAATAAACAAAGTTGAAGTAAATTATTATTATTCTTCATCTTTTTATTATAAAAGCTTAAAATATCATGATTGTTTCAGCATCGCCCACTATTATAAATCAAGTTGTTGCGCATTTGCGTGAGGGCAAGTTGGCGGCTTTACCTACTGAAACAGTTTATGGTTTGGCGGCAGATGCAACTAATGGGGAGGCTGTGGCAGAAATTTTTGCTACCAAAGGTCGTCCCCATTTTAATCCTTTAATTGCTCATGTTGCCTCCATGGATATGGCTGCACGTTATGTTGAAATTGATCAAATATCAGCCAAGTTGATGCAAGAATTTTGGCCGGGGCCTTTGACACTTGTTTTACCACTGCGAAAAAATAACAATATTCACCCTTTGGCAACAGCTGGTTTGCCAACCCTTGCTTTGCGCAACCCCAAAGGAATTTTTGCAGATATTGTGCAAGCTCTTGATCGTCCTATTGTTGCGCCAAGTGCTAACCGTTCGGGGCGGATTAGCCCAACAAGTGCCATTGCGGTTGAAAATGATTTTCAAGGTGGTCTGCCGTTAATTGTTGATGCAGGTGCATGTGAAGTAGGGGTTGAATCGACCATTATTAAAGTTGATGGTGATGATGTTTATTTACTGCGCCCCGGTGGTTTGGAGCGTGAAGCGATTGAGGCTATTATAAAGCGACCATTGAAACAATTGGACCATGGTGCAGCTATTGAAGCACCGGGTATGATGAAGTCTCATTATGCGCCCAATGCAACCATGCGCTTAAATGTTGATGAAGTCATCGAAGGGGAAGCGCTTCTACACTTTGGTGACACAGCAATTAAAGGACAGGCAAAAGCAAAGGCCATTTTAAATTTGAGCGAAAGTGGAAATTTAAAAGAAGCGGCAGTGCATTTATTTGACTATATGCAGCGCCTTGATCTTGTTGGCGCAAGTTCCATTGCGGTTGCACCAATACCATTGATAAGTCTTGGTGAGGCAATTAATGACCGGCTTAACCGCGCCGCTGCACCTAAAGTCAAAGTCATTTAATAGCTAACTGCTAAAATGAAATCATTTTACCCGGTGCCACCCAATTTATAATTTTTGCAGTACTTTTTGCTAAGGGAAGAAGAAATGGCGAAATTAGTTTTCTAAAAGGAATAGTTCTATGCTTGATTTTGCGTAGCATGGAAAAATCGGTATGGTCTCCTAAAATATCGTCACTTATTGCTTTACCTATTCGTACTGATTGCGCTACTCCATGTCCACTCCACCCTTGAACCATATAGATTGGGGCAGAATCTGATGATTTTGTACAATCGGTAGCACCATTAATTGTCAGGTCACTGATACCACTCCAAGAAAATTCGAGTTTGGTCGCGCCTAGTTCTGGAAAAATATGTGCTATACGATTTTCCAAATAAGCATTCACTTTATCGGGATTCCAGCTTTGACTTGTACCCAACCCACCAAATAAAAGCCTGTTGTCTCTAACTTTTCTATAATAGTCAATTTGGAATTGAGTGTCATATACGGGCATATTTGAGGGGAGTAAATCATTAAGGTTTACTGAATTTACTTGTGTAACACCGACATAAGTGAAGAAAGAAGCCGATTTATTATTATTCTCAGTAGCTAAAGCTTTGGATTCATGGTGGGCTGCAATGACTACACCTTTTTTTGCTCTTATTATCCCTTCATCGGTAACAACAAGTTGACTTGAGCCCATATTTTTTATTTCGGTCACATTGCTATTTTCGTAAATTGACCCTTGATTTTTAATAAAGCCATAGGCAAGGCCTAATAAAAGCGCTAAAGGGTGGATCTGCCCACCAATTTTATCTAAAAAACCTGCATGATAAATGTTGGAACGAATATGCTGCTGGATATTCTTTGCATCTAATATCGACGCTTTATCATCACCCAAAATCTTTCTGGCTTTCAAGCTTTTTCTAAAAGATTTAGCATGATTAGGATGGATTGCAGCTGTTAAATGCCCTTTAGCATAATCTGTCGTCAAATCATACTTTTCGATGAGTTCCTCAACAAGATTCATCGATTCTATGGAAGCAAACCTCCACAATTTTTTAGCTTCATCATTGGAAAAGTTTTCTAACATATCTTCCGCCTCCCAACGAGCTAGACCAGGAGTAAGTTGTCCACCATTACGACCAGAGGCGCCAGAACCAAGATTATTTTTTTCTAGCAATATTACATTTACACCCTTTTGGCTTAGATGTAGTGCTGTCGATAAGCCTAAGAGCCCTCCGCCTATAACGACTACATCACATTCCTTTGCCCCATGAAATTTAGTAAAGCGTTGTCTTTGGCTTAAAGTTGTCTCATAGTAATTTTCTGGGGTGGTTGTACTATCATGAAAATTTTTATGCCAATTCCATACTGAGTTACTTTTACATAATTTGGCAGTTCGCACATCAGTCTGTTTTCTAAATACAGGCTTTGAAATATTCATAAAAAAATTTTCCATCTTATTGGTTCAAAGGACTTCTCTGCAATAACGCCAATAAGATGATTATGTTCCAGATTTATTTTAACTATAAATTAATACATAAAAGTTGATTTGTTTAATCTAGTTTTCGGGGAGGAAAATATTAATTTAGAAAATTATGTTACATTCAAGTGGTAACAATAATTATTCTTGAAATTAAGTTGCTTTTTAAAACAGCTCCGCTGTGGCGCTAGTTAAAAAAATTAAATCATCACCGCTTACAAATGGTGAAAGCTTTTCATAAACCTTTGCATGATAGGCGTTGAGCCATTGGCGTTCTTCCAAAGTGAGCATAGTGCTATCAATCAAGCTTTGATCAATTGGACATAGGGTCAAGGTTTCAAAACTGTGCATGTCAATTTCGCCGCCATCAATAGGCTCTGCATCTTGCACAATAAGCAAATTTTCAATGCGTATGCCAAAGGCTCCCTCGCGGTAGTAACCGGGTTCATTGGAAATAATCATGCCTGCCATTAATTCTTGTGTGCTGGCGCGTGATAAGCTTTGCGGCCCTTCATGAACTGATAGGAAAGAGCCAACACCATGCCCTGTACCATGCTTATAATCAAGGCCAGCTTTCCATAAAGCGCTGCGTGCTAAAATATCAAGGTCAACCCCGCGCGAATGGGCGGGAAAACGTGCCAATGACATGTTGATCATGCCTTTTAACACCAATGTGAAACAGCGAATTTGTTCCGCATCTGGCTTGCCGCCTTTAGCACAAATGGCAACGGTTCTCGTAACATCTGTGGTGCCATCGCGATATTGCGCGCCTGAGTCAACCAAGTATAACTCATGCGGTTCTAATTTGCGGTTGGTTTTGGTGTTGACACGGTAATGGATAATAGCGCCATCACTACCAGCACCGGAGATCGTGTCAAAAGATAAATCTTCAAGCTTAGAATGGTGCTCAGTTGCGGTTTTTGCGCGAAATTCTTCAAGCTTAATAGCGGCGGAAATTTCGTCTTGAGTACCTGCACTTTGCTGACTTAGCCATGAGAAAAATCTAACCAAGGCAACACCGTCACGCAAATGGGCGCGTCTTGCGCCTTCTAGTTCAACTGCGTTTTTGATTGCCCGTGGTAATTTTGCTGGATCTTGCCCTTCAACAATAATTGCACCAGCATCTTCAATAAGTGTGCGGATTTTTTCAGCACATAAATTGGCATCAAGCAATATTGTTTGATTGCCGGCAATAATTTCTTTCAATTTATCAACCATATGGCTTGGAGCCACAATATGGCATAGCGGGTCAAGATAGGCTTTTTCTTCCACTCCAATTTTTCTTGGATCAATAAATAGATAGGGCTTGCCTGTAGCTGATATAAAAGCAAAAGATAGTGGCAATGGCGTATTTGATACATCTGTTCCGCGAATATTAAACAGCCATGCAATCGATGATGGATCGGTTAAAATAGTAGAAGTGCAATTTTTCTGCTTAATATCCTCCTGCATTTCTGCAAGTTTAATGTCAGCTTCTTTACCAGCCATGGAAAGCGGTTGAATGGTCACGCGGCCAAGTGGCGGCTCTGGTTGGTCATGCCAAATTATATCAACAAGATTATAATCCAAGCTGTGCATATTACCACCAGCCTTTGCCATAGCTTCACGTAACTGACGTGCTCCGGCAATAGTTGTAAGCCAAGGGTCAAAGCCAATTGTTAGACCTTTGCCATTCGCACTCAACCATTTAGATGGTGGATTTGATATTAAATCTTCATAGGCAAAAACAGTATTATCGGTTTGTTGGCGAACCTGTAAACTATAACGCCCATCAGTAAAAATATAGGCTTTATCTTGCAAGATAAGTGCGCTACCAGCCGATCCAGTAAAGCCAGTAAGCCAAGCAAGCCGTTGCGCATGTGGTGGTACATATTCACCTTGATGCTCATCGGCGCGGGGTATGATAAAGCCATCAAGCCCCAAGCGGCTCATTTCTTTACGCAATAGTGCAAGTCTTGGCTTGCCATTGTCAGGATTGGTTGCAACATCAAAGGTCTGAAACATTTTACACCTTGCAAGATTTGGCTTTATCGCTTGGATTAATTGCTATTTGATTTCATTTATCGCTTTAAATGTAGTGTTACCCAACCATTACGGTGAAAGGTTGATTGGTGATAAAGTCCTTGCGCACGATAAGCTGCAAGAACACGGTCGCGTTGGCTATCCAAAATACCCGATAATATGATTGAGCCATTGGGTTTTAACGCCCGTGCCATGCGCGGCGCTAGCATCATCAACGGCCGAGCAAGAATATTAGCTACAATTAAATCAAATGGCGCACGCATCAATAATTCACGATGGTGAAAACCAGCAGCTGTTACCGCATCAATGCGCGATGCAACGCCATTTAATTTAATATTTTCCTTAGCAACTTTGGTCGCAATCGGATCAATATCACTGGCGACAATGCTAACGGGGTAAAGCTTAGCCATGCCAATGGCTAACACACCACTGCCTGTACCAAGGTCAAGAATATTTTGTGGATGCTCATTGCGCATCACCATGCCAATCATTTCAAGGCAACCAGCTGTTGTGCCGTGATGACCGGTACCAAATGCTTGGCCTGCATCAATTTCAATGGAAATATCATTGGCGGCAATTTTTTCCCGATCATGGCTACCATGCACAAAAAAGCGGCCAGCACGTACAGGTTTTAACCCTTCAAGGCTGTGTTGAACCCAATCGATCTCAGGTAAAACTTCAACAGTAATGCTGCTATCATCAATATTTAAAATATTGGCAAAGCGCGTGCGCATATCCTCAAGGTCATCATTTTCACAATAAAGCGAAACCTCAAAAATTTCTTCATCTTCATTAATTTCTGCAATAGAAACTGGTAAACCATCTTCTTCAAAAGCTGGCTCAAGCTTGGCATAGATTGCCTCGGCATCGGATTTTGTATGGGTTATAAATAGGCGTATCTGTGACAAAATATTAGTTTCCTGCGCTTTGCGCCAATTCTTTTAACCATTCTACAGCAACCTCCTTATCTTGCTGGTAAGGAATAGTGGTGCGAACGCGCCCACCTTTTCTAAGCAAGATAACCGCAGCAGTGTGGTCATAAGTATAATCACCATCATTGCCCGGTACTTTTTCAGCCACAATATTAAAACTCTTTATGGCTGCATGTACCTTTTGCGGATCGCCAGATATGCCAATAATACGATCAGAAAAATTGGAAATATAATCATGCATAACTTGTGGCGTATCACGCTCTGGGTCAACGGTAAAGAACCAAACTTTAATTTTATCCGCATCAGGTCCTAAAGCCTCCAACCATTCGGTAATATCCAAAAGTGTTGTTGGGCAAACATCGGGGCACATCGTATAGCCAAAAAATACGGCTGATGGTTGCGCACGAATATCATCTTGCGTAACCATCTTACCATTGGAATCGGTAAGGCTAAAATCATCACCAAAGGGTTTGGGTTTGGTAAAATGCGCCCAAGCAAATATTGCCACAAAAAATAGGGCAGTAATTATAGCAAATTTGGTTAGTGCTTTCATTGAGTAACCTAGTTATAATTGCGGCAAACCGATGCTTAATTTTAATACTGTAATTTGCTTTTTAACAAATCAATTTAAAAAACGTCATCAATTTATGGATGAAAAGGCTCTGTTTGCCTGTTAGAGTAATTTAAAATAACTATAAGCATGCATTGATTGCTATTCAACCAGTTTTAAAAGATAAAAAGTCGCACTATGAAAGATATCGGAGCAGATAAAGGGACTGAAACGGCTGATTTACGGTTTCAAGATAAGGCCCCGCGTATTCACTCAACCGCGCGGCTAAAGGGCACAAAACTTGGCCCCTATAGTGAAATTGGCGAGCGTGTGCAGCTCACGGATGTAAATCTTGGTGCTTTTAGCTACTTTGAACGCAATGGCGAGGCGATTTATGCCGATATTGGTAAATTTTGTTCGATCGCTGCTAATGTGCGGATTAATGCTCTTGAGCACCCGATGGAGCGATTAAGTACCCACAAATTTAGCTATCGCCCCAATGAATATTTTCGTTTTTTACCGCTCGATAGTGAATTTCGTGCACGGCGGCAAAATAAAAGAGTGTCAATTGGCCATGATGTATGGATTGGTCATGGCGCGGTGATTATGCCAGATATCAAAATTGGTCATGGTGCGGTGATTGGTGCCAATGCTGTTGTAACCAAAGATGTTGGGGACTATGAAATTG
Source organism: Bartonella sp. HY328 (assembly GCF_025449335.1). NCBI lineage: Bacteria > Pseudomonadati > Pseudomonadota > Alphaproteobacteria > Hyphomicrobiales > Bartonellaceae > Bartonella > Bartonella sp. HY328. The sequence goes on along the minus strand of NZ_CP104883.1, from coordinate 2,440,934 downwards.
TGGTTGGAGTACCAGCAAAAAACATCAAAATGCGTTTTTCAAAGCCGATAGTTGAATCTTTACTTGCACTTCAATGGTGGGATTGGCCATTAGAAAAGCTTTATGAAGCAATTCCTGATATGCAAAATATGGCTATTGAAGATTTTATCTCAAAATGGCAACCATAATATTGTAAAATATTTGCCGTAAATAAAACAAAATTGTAAATTTTTGAAATGACAGTATTTCCATTCTCATATTGCTTGAAATATTGCATTTTTGTTGCAAGGTTTTCACAGTGACGTGATAATCTATTTTTACTGTTTCCTTTTTTTAAATTTGTAGCACTCTATGGCCACGATATGCTTGTGGAGCATATCACCATTTAGAGCGCATTTCGATCTGGTTGGATCAGATCGGCGCTCTGATGCATTGTTTACATCGCGTTTTTTGTCCGAAAACCGCTTCACACTTTTCGGAAAACGCTCTAATTAAGGAGATTGCATTATGTCCCAGAGAGTTGCAGATATCGTTGTAAAAACACTGGAAGATGCAGGCGTGCGGCGGTGCTATGGTATTGTTGGCGATACCCTAAACTATGTGACAACCGCGATTTCAAAAAGCAAAATCAGCTGGGTGCATATGCGCCATGAAGAAGCTGGAGCTTTTGCTGCTGGTGCTGATGCTTATCTTACTGGTGAAATTGCTGCTTGCGCTGGTTCTTGCGGGCCAGGTTCCTTGCATTTTATTAATGGTATTTTTGAAGCAAATCGCAATCGTGCACCAATGGTATTGATTGCCAGTCAATTGGCAAGTGGAACTTTAGGCACAGCCTATCCACAAGAAGTGGACTTTCGCGCGCTTTATTCTCATTGCTCGGTATTTTGTGAGCAGGTATTAAATCCAGAAGATGCCCAGCGCATCACAGCGCAAGCCTGCCAAGCAGCTATTGCTAAAAAAGGTGTGGCGGTTATCATTTTGCCATCAGATATATCTGAGGCTTTTATTAAAAATGAAACGCAATTTAAAACCTATCGTACCAATCCAGTTATTCGCCCAAGTGATAGCGAGCTTTCTGAAGTTGCAAGTCTTTTGGCCAAGGGTAAAAAAATTGGTATTTTTGTTGGCGCAGGTGTAAAGGGCGCTCATGATGAAGTGATTGCACTTGCCAAAAAATTAAAAAGTCCAATCGGTCATTCAACCCGCGCTAAGGATTTTATCGAATATGATAATCCCTATGATATTGGTATGACAGGTATGCTAGGTGGCAAGCCTTGCTTTACCATGATGGAAGAATGTGACACACTCTTATTGCTTGGTACAGATTTTGCTTTTAGCCAGTTTTACCCAAATAAAGCAACTTTAATTCAGATTGATGAAGATGCATCTCGTCTTGGGCATCGTCATCCTGTCGAGCTTGGTTTGGTAGGCGATATTAAAGCCAGCGTTGAAGCATTATTACCAATAGTTGTAGAAAAATCCGACACTAATTTCCTTGACCATTGTTTGAAAATAAATGAAGAGCATAAAAAAGAACAGGAAAAAGAGGTACAAGAAGCAAAATCAATTATTCATCCTCAGCATCTAGTTTCCCTTATTAGCGAACATGCCGATGATGATGCGGTAGCTGTAGCAGATTGCGGCACTGCTATGGTTTGGGTTCTTCGTCATTTTAAAACCAACGGTAAACGGCGCACTTTATCCAGCCTATTACACGGTTCAATGGCAAATGCTATGCCACAGGCACTAGGCATTAAAAAAGCCTATCCCGATCGCCAAGTCATTTCCATTTCTGGTGATGGCGGTCTTTCAATGCTTATGGGTGAATTATTGACGGCGGTGCAAGAAAAAATCAATGTCAAAATTGTTGTCCTCAATAATGCTTCCCTTAACTTTGTTGAACTTGAGCAAAAGGCTGAATCGCTGGTTAATGAATATACGGATTTAAAAAATCCAGATTTTGCTAAAATGGCAGAAGTTATTGGTTTTGGTGCTTGGCGCGTTGAAAAGCCAGAGCAACTTGAAAATGCCATAAAAGAATTTTTAGCCTATGATGGGCCTGCGCTTCTTGACGTTTTAACCAGTGGCTATGAATTGGTTATGCCACCAGAAGTTACCGTTAGTGAAGTTAAAAACATGGCGCTTTATGGTGTAAAAGCCGTTTTGAAAGGACGCGTAAAAGAAGTTAAAGATCTTCTAGTTGATAATTTTGTTCGCTAATAGTTAGAATAAAATTCTAGCTTAAAAATGGATTTAAAAACACCTTTTCATTTTATGAAAGGGTGTTTTTTTATGCTTGACTCTCACCTTACGTGATCATTTACAAAAGCTTATGCAATGAAAAACAGCGATTAAAGCAAGCTTATGCCAAAATATAATCCAAATTGGTTTCGTTAGCTTTATTACTTATCTAAGGACTTTTTATGAAAAAAGTAAAAAGGGATTGTGCGCTTTATAGTGTTAAAAAAATTAGCCAATTATCTGGGGTGTCGATACGGACGTTACATTATTATGATGCCTTTGGCTTGTTAAAGCCTTGCCATGTGGGAGCTAATGGTTATCGGTTCTATTCCCAATATGAATTAGTGCGTTTGCAACAAATTATAATTTATCGACAAATGGATCTCAGCCTTGCAACCATTAAACAGCTTTTAGATGGCAATAACCAAGTTGAACTATTGCAAGGGCAAAAGAAGTTACTGGTTGAAAAAATAGCATCTTTTCAAAAAATGCTTCAATCCGTTCACGCAACGATTGAAACATTAGAAGGAGATAAAAAGTTGAAAATAAAAGATTTATATTCTGGTTATATCGAGCCTGATAAACAAGCTGAATATGAAAGCCAATTGATTGAACATTACGGCAAAGAGGCTACAAAAATTATAAAGAATTCTATGCCAGAAAATAACAACGGCGAGATTTTTAATCAAGAAACAATGCAAGAATTACAGTTTATTGAAGCGGCGCTAGCAAATAGTTTTACAAATAAACAAAAGCCTGATGCCGCAAATGTTCAAAAACTAATTTCTCAGCATTGGACGTGGGTCTTAAGACAATGGCGTTGTGAGGCGCCTTATGATGCCTATCTTGCACTGGCCGATAGTTATGAAAATCATCCTGATTTTATTGCTCGTTATGAAGCAATTGCTAGCGGGTTTACAGTGTTTTTTACAACTGCAATTCGCCATTTTGTTCATGCTCAATCAAAGTAGTTTAAAAAGCTTAACTATCGCTCAAAAATGGTAAAGCGGGTAGGGTGGCTGTCTTTTTCGCCTGCTGCAATATCAAATGTTTCAATAGTTTGCCAATTGCTTAAATCTGGTAGTTCAAAAAACGTGTCGCCATCAATAGTGCTTAATATTTCAGTCAAATAAATGCGGGTGACAAAAGGCATAGCAATTTTAAAAATTTCGCCGCCGCCAATGACAAAAATTTCATTAATATCACTAGCTTTTGCCGCTTTAATTGCAAGGGCTTTAGCGTCATCAAAATTGGTGACGGCAGTTGCACCAATTGCGTTAAAATTTGCATCACGGCTAATAACAATATTTTCCCGCCCCGGTAAGGGGCGACCAATCGATTCCCAAGTTTTACGCCCCATAATGATTGGTTTGCCAAGGGTATGAGTTTTAAAACGCTTTAAATCGGTTGATAGCCGCCATGGCATATCATTATCACGACCAATAATACCATTTTGCGCAACTGCTACAATAATACTAACATCCATGATTTAATAACCTTTTTAAACCGCAATTGGCGCCTTGATTGTTGGTTGGGCAATATAATCTTCCAACGTGAAATCTTCAAATTGGAAGGCAAATATATCATGGATATTTTTATTGATATGCATTTTTGGCAAAGCGGTTGGTGTGCGGCTTAATTGCTCTTTGGCTTGGTCAAAATGGTTGGAATAAAGATGGGCATCACCAAAACTATGGATAAATTCCCCCAGTTGAAGCCCCGTTACCTGGGCAATCATCATGGTAAGCAAAGCATAGGACGCAATATTAAAGGGAACGCCAAGAAATATATCAGCCGAGCGTTGATAAAGCTTGCAAGAAAGACGGCCATTTGCGACATAAAATTGAAATAAGCAATGGCAAGGCGGCAAGGCCATTTCGTCGACGAGAGCAGGGTTCCAAGCTGAAACAATTAACCGGCGAGAATCTGGATTGGTCTTGATCATATGGATAAGATTGCTAATCTGGTCTATATGGCGGCCATCGGGTGCTGGCCATGAACGCCATTGGTAGCCGTAAACCGGACCAAGATCACCATTTTCATCAGCCCATTCATCCCAAATAGAAACGCGATTTTCTTTAAGCCAGGCAATATTGGTATCGCCTTTTAAAAACCATAAAAGCTCATAAATTATTGATCTTAAATGCAGCTTTTTGGTTGTGAGAAGGGGAAAGCCCTTATTCAAATCAAAGCGCATTTGATAGCCAAAGACTGAGCGTGTGCCCGTTCCCGTGCGGTCCGATTTATCCGTGCCTGTATTGATGACATGGGAAAGAAGATCAAGATAAGTTTGCATAAAGTCATTTACTCTAATTTATAAGATTTTCGAACTTTATATATTCTCATACGATTCTGCTACCGCTGAAAAAATGAAACCAATAAAATTTAAAAGAAATTCAAATTTACTATCGATATTTTAAGCGATAATAAGGTCTAGCTGATGTAATGATATTATTTAAAAATTTGTCGAATGTTTAACATCAAAATTTCATATGTAGGAATGAACTGATTTTTGTGCTAAAGGAAATAAAATCTTAAAAGACGGCTTATATTACCTGAGGCATATTTTTTGATGTTTTGTGTGTTGGCTATTCTATATCTTCTTTTGAAGAAGCTTGATAATCTATATAGATTTGCAGCAACTTAAAATAAGGAAAGCAAGGCTTATGAACTTATTAAAATTATTCGGTGTTGCGCTTACCTGCTGCCTAATGACACCAAGTTTGACCTCTTTATCATTGGCTGAAGAGCCCGAGGCGTGTAAAACTGTGCGCTTTGCTGAGCCAGGCTGGACCGATATTTCTGCGACAACAGCAATAACAACGAATATATTAGAAAAGCTTGGCTATAAAACCAAGACGACGTTTTTATCCGTGCCTATAACTTATGCCGCACTTTCACGAGGTGATATTGATGTTTTTTTAGGCTATTGGTCGCCATCAATGATAGCGAATTTGAAGCCTTACGCTGATGATGGTAGCGTAGAAACGGTTAGGGTGAATCTTACCGGTGCAAAATATACCCTTGCAGTGCCACAATTTGCTTATGATGCTGGATTGAAAAGCTTTGATGACATTGCCAAGTTTGGCAAGGATGTTAATTTTACAATTTATGGTATTGAACCAGGTAATGATGGTAATAGCATTATTATTTCTATGTTGAAAAATCATGCTTATGGCCTTGATAACTTTAAAATTCTTGAGTCATCAGAGCAAGCAATGCTGGCTAAAGTACAAGGCGATATTGCTAAAAAGAAGCCGATCATTTTTTTAGCTTGGGAACCGCATCCCATGAATACGCGTTTTGATATTGCCTATTTAAATGGCGGTGACGAGTATTTTGGACCAGATTTTGGCGGTGCAACTGTGAGCACGAATGTTCGCAAAAATTATGTTAGCGAATGCCCAAATGTAGGAAAGTTTTTGACTAATCTTGAATTTTCGCTTGATATGGAAAATAAGATTATGGAAGACATTTTGGAAAAACGTATGAAACCGGAAGTCGCAGCTGCAAATTGGCTTAAAAATAATCCTGATATAGTTGATAAATGGCTTGATGGGGTCACTACATTTGATGGCAAAGAAAGCCTTGATTTGGTGAGGGATGCGATTACCAAATAATCTGCTGCGCTAATAAAAACTATCACATTTGAGCTTATTTTGATGTTCCCAATATGGGGCTCTTATCAGCATGATTTAATGTCCAATTAACTATTATGTTGCTTAAAGTTTTGAAAAACGAAATTTGCTGTATATAAGCCACACTATAATATATAAAAATCTCGTGAATAGGCAATAACTATCACGGGAAATTGCCTGCTCGTAGAAATGGAGAGACCATTGGACTATTCTAGCGCCGAAAAAAACCCAATTTTTGGTTTTTTTGAAATGGTTTTGGCATGGGTGCAAAAAATATTTGCGATCAAACTACCTATTGGTGATTATTGCGAGTGGTTATTTGACTGGTTTAAAAATAGTTTCCGCTTTGCCCTTGATTATTTTAGTACAAGTCTTGATACCGTATTGCAATGGACCTTGGAGTTTTTGTTAGCTCCTCCTTTACTCCTTTTATTCATTATGCTTTTTGCTTGGGCAGTTGAAAAATATTGGCGTTGTCGGATCGTGCTTATCGGCGGGTTGATAGCGCTTGCAATCATTGATAGTTTTTTTCCTCTGTTCCACAATGCAATCCTTATCGCCGGTTTTTGCGTCGTTCTTTTGTTTTACATGATAACCAGCGTCAATTTATTAAAGCAGTTACCGCGTTTACTGATGGCGGCAATTATTGTGGCGCTTACTATTGTTACACGACTGATCAATATGGATTTTTGGCCACCCGAAGCGACATTAATATTAATTTTTGCTCTTTTGGGTTGGTTTATGCAAGAGCGTATTAATGTTGTTATTTTAGTTTTTATTGGTCTGCTTTTCATCATTAATCAAGGCTATTGGGAAGACACAATGAAAACACTTTCCATTGTTTTCTGGTCTTGCTTTATATGTATGCTTATTGGTGTTTCTATCGGCATTTATGCGGCGCATCATCGTCATTTTTATCGTTTTATCCAACCGATTTTAGATCTTATGCAAACCATACCGTCACTCGTTTACCTTATACCAGCATTAGTGTTTTTTGGCGTTGGCATGGTACCGGGTATGATTGCAACGATCATTTTTGTTATACCAGCACCCATCCGTCTTACCGAAATTGGTATTAGAACCACCCCGCATATATTGCTTGAGGCTGGCCGCGCCTTTGGGGCCAGCCCTTGGCAATTATTGTGGAAGGTTGAACTGCCATTTGCGTTGCCGCAAATTCGCGTTGCCATGACCCAGACTATTATGTTGTCCTTATCTATGGTGGTTATTGCCACTTATGTCGGTGGCGGCGGTCTTGGCGAAGCAGTTGTTAGGGCGCTTAGCACTATTAATATATCATTGGGATTTGAAGCTGGTTTGGTGATTGTTGTTATTGCTGTTTTGCTTGACCGTATGTTCCGTCCTGGCAAAACACGCTGACGCAAAAATCACAGTGAAAGGTAAATTGAAATGGCCCGCGTTATAATTGACAATGTGTCGGTGGTTTTTGGTAAAAATAAGCAACAAGCTATGGCTTTAGCCGATGAAGGCGCCAATAGAAGCGAGGTTGAAGGGGCGACAAAAGCGATATTAGGGGTTCATGATTGTAATCTTACGATCGAACAAGGTGAAATTTTGGTTTTAATGGGCCTGTCAGGTTCAGGAAAATCTACCTTGTTGCGTACAATAAACGGTCTTATTACACCAGCTCGCGGCCAAGTCATTGTAGAAGATGATGATAATAACTACGATGTTGCAAAATTAAAAAAGCGTGAATTACAATTTTTACGCACCAAGCTTGTTTCTATGGTATTTCAACAATTCGGTTTGCTACCATGGAGAAGTGTTGCCGACAATGTTGGACTTGGCTTAGAAATAGCCAAAATACCAAGACAAACCCGTGCTGATTTGGTAAGAGAGCAACTTGCCCTTGTTGGTCTTGAAGAGTGGGCAGATCACCCGATTAGCGCCCTGTCTGGTGGTATGCAACAAAGAGTAGGTCTTGCACGGGCTTTTTCGACTGGCGCACCGATTCTTTTAATGGATGAGCCTTTTTCAGCTCTGGATCCGCTTATTCGCAACCATTTGCAAGATCAGTTAAAAGAAATCCAACGACGCTTAAATAAAGCAATTATTTTTGTCAGTCATGACCTAAATGAAGCTATGCGGATCGGTACGCGTATCGCTATTATGCGAGATGCGCGCATTGTCCAATATGGTACTCCACAAGAGATTGTACTCTCGCCAATTGATAGTCATGTTGCGGAATTTGTGCAACATATTAATCCGCTTACTTTTTTGACCGCCCGCGATATTATGCTACCTTTCAACCGTGAAACAGCACGTGTTCGTGTTTCTGCTATGGCTAAAGCGACTACGCCGCTTTGTGAGCTAATCAATGCCCTTGTAAAAAGCCCTGGTGAAATTGGAATCGTTGAAAAGGGACAAATAATTGGCAGTGTATCCAACAAAGAAATTCTCTCACACCTTGCTAGGCAATAAGCTTTTCACCAATTATTAACAGGAAATGTATAATAATAGCCAAAATTTATAAGCTGGCTAACAATGAGAGAATGGTAAGTCCTTTGGGCTTTGCTTTCTTGTTAAATAAAACTGCTTTTGTATTCCTTGTTGGACAAGAATCTTTTGACAGTGAATTTGTTGAAAAATATTGAATTTATTATGTTTTTTTTATATCTTTAGCAGTATTATTTTTTTATTTTGGTAAAAATTTGGCCATTAGTGTTGCAATTTATGGATTATATATCTTGGCACATTTTATGTTTATACTGGGCTAAAATGTCATATTTAAAGTTAAAAATTTAGATATAATTAAATAAGAATGCCTTTTTAATCAAAAAATATAAAATAGATGTCGGTAATTGATAAACTTCATTTGACAATAATACTCGAATTAAATATCAATAACATTGGTTAATGTTTTTTATCGGGGCAATAAGAATAGCTTATCGAGAAAGCTATTAAAAAACATTGGCTAAAACTGGCTAGCGGTGGGGTGTGTTTTTAACACATAAGCCTTTATTATCAATTCACTTGGTTTAGTCATTTGAATTGGGGGCTAGTTATCTTGATGGGGTGTCTATGCTTATCATAGCCATTCACTGAAACATTCTTCTTGATGGATAACTGAATGACAAACAAACTTGCATATAAAAATTTGGTATTGAATACAGATAAGGCCAGTGGCCTTTTGACGGCAATGGCCAATGAAAAACGACTACAAATATTGTGTGAATTATCAGATGCTGAGCTTTCAGTTGGAATGCTTGCAGAAAAAGTTGATTTAAGTCAATCGGCTCTTTCACAGCACTTAGCTAAATTACGTGCTCTAAAGCTCGTTACAACACGACGTGATGCACAAACGATTTATTATTCTGTTGCTTCACCAATGATAACACCAGTATTGACTACATTGGAAACAATGTTTGCACGCAAGCCATCTGCTAAAATTTAGTACTTCGTTACAAATGTAGATTTTTTGGCTTTCGTTTTTCTCAGTGTAAACGATAACAATATTGCCTTGCGGATCTTTTTGCTGGGCAATATTTTTGCTTTATATAAGAGGATCAATTTTATCCTCTGGACTTTCAAAAGATACAAATTTTATAGCTTATTTTGCTTCTCTATTTCGAAGGTGCGGTGCAGCTTTAAACGGGGATGGCTGTCTGGGACCTTTGGGTGCATAAAGCGCTTTTGCAACGATTCTTGCATGCCTAATTTTTGCATCAACTTTAGTGAAGGCTGATTAGTAGCGGCGGTAAATGCAATAATTGTATTAATATTAAGATTGATAAAGCCTTGCTTTATCATGTAGTGCGCCGCCTCAAATGCGAAGCCTTGTCTTTGAAATTCAGGCAGAATTCGCCACATGATTTCCACAGTATTATTGGGAAAAAAATCTGGTAAATTGACATGTATTAAGCCACACATACCAATGATTTTTCCACTAGATTTTTGTTGCAGCGCCTTAATGCCAATTCCTGTTGTTAAATCAGGTTTCAATATTGCTGTAAATTTTTCAAACGCCTCTTGATGGTTTAGGCGGTGAGGAAAAAACTCCATGACCTTTTCATCATTGTTTAAGCGATAAAAGGCTGTAAAGTCTTCTCCTTCCCAATCCTTAATAAACAGCTGTTTTGTTTGCATTAAAAAAATAACTCACTTGCAATAAAAAATAGCTAATAATGTTTAATTCCACTCACGACATTTGTTGTATTTTCTCAGCATCACACTTTAAAATCAGCCATGCGATAGCCCTGAATATATAAAAGCGCGGTTAAATCGCTATAATCGATCCGCATGGAAGCAGCTTCTGCAACAACTGGTTTTGCATGCAGCGCCACACCAGAACCCGCCGCTTGCAGCATGGCAAGATCATTGGCGCCATCGCCGACAGCCATTGCTTCAAGCGGCGTAATGTGCAGACGACCGCAAATTTCCAATAATTTATCAAGTTTTGCTTGCTTGCCTAAAATAGGTTCTTGTACGATACCAACAAGATTTTCGCCATCATGCAATAATTCATTGGAATTATGCTCATTAAAGCCAATCCGTTCACCAATAACTGAGGTAAATAACGTAAAGCCGCCTGATACCAAAGCTGTATAAGCGCCATTTGCTTTCATGGTCTGCACCAACTCACGCCCACCGGCCATTAAGCTGATCCGTTCATTAATAACCTTGTTAATAATCGAAAGTGGTAGGCCTTTTAATAAGGCTACACGCTCGCGCAATGCAGGCTCGAAAGCAATCTCGCCATTCATTGCACGTTTTGTAATGTTGGAAACAAGATCACGAAGTCCTGCCTCTTCTGCAAGTTCATCAATACATTCCTGTTCGATCATGGTAGAGTCCATATCAGCAAGAAGTAGTTTTTTGCGGCGTTTTTCAAGCTTTTGAACAACCACATCAATTGGTTCACCATCAAGACTTTCAAATAAAGTTTGATAGGCTTCCTCTTGCGATATGCCTTGCTTTAATGGCATATCAAGAGCAATATCATCCGCAAGCCAATAAATAGCACTTGCATTCAGACATTGTGCGGCTTTATCCGCCAATGCAGGTGTTAAAACCGGATCAACTGGGTTGGCAATGAGCGTAGCAATAAGAGGTTCACTATTAGGCATGAATCAGAACTCCGCGAACACGCAAAAAAACAATGTTATTTTGATAGCTGGTCCAACAGCAAGCGGCAAGTCACAATTAGCAATTGATCTTGCTTTAACCCATAATGGTGTCATCATTAACACAGATTCCATGCAGATTTATGATGTTTTAAATCTTTTGTCTGCTCGTCCATCGGCGAGCGAACTTGCGCAAGCAATGCACTATCTTTATGGCCATATTTCACCTCGGCTCTTTTTTTCTACAGGTCATTGGTTGGAAAATGTCCAAGAGTTGTTAAAACAAGGTGACATTGCCAATAAAACTCTTATTTTTGTTGGTGGTACTGGGCTTTATTTTCGCGCACTTACTGGTGGTGTTGCACAAATGCCCGAAATACCACATAAAATTCGTGAAAAATGGCGTGAGGCTTTGATCGAAAAAGGTGGTCCTCATTTATATGAAATTTTAAGCGTCAAAGATCCAGCAACCGCAGAGCGTCTTAATCCAAATGATGGGCAGCGGATAGCAAGAGCTTTGGAAATAATAGAGGCTACCCAAAAATCTATAACGTGGTGGCAAGCGCAAAAAACACAACCTTTAATTAATGCCGAAAATGCAGTTAAAATTGTGTTGGCGCCAGAGCGGCAAAGCAATAAAAATCGCATTAGTCTGCGCCTTGATCAAATGGTCAAATTGGGTGCGCTAGAAGAGGTTGAAGCACTTTTGCAACTTGATTTAGCGCCATCTATGCCCGCGATGAAAGCCATTGGTGTGCGTGAATTTTCTTCTCATTTAAGTGGGAAAACGTCATTGAATGAAGCGTTAGAGCGAGCGAAAATTGAAACTTATCAATATGCCAAACGTCAAATGACATGGTTTCGTAACCAGTTTAAAGAAGATTGGCAACATTTCGATAGTGGAGACAAGGCCTTTATTCATCTCAAAAATTACCGCATGATCGGATAAACAAAATTTACTTGAAAAATCCACTATCAATAAGGTGATGACACGTCCTTATATATTAGACTTAACTGGAATTTAATGGCAAATATTTTATTGCTATTCTAAATATATCAGTCAAAGCTTTCGCAGGTATCTTATATCATATTTTCGCACTATTGGTTCGTAATAGGGTGCGTTTATCTATTGGAATTATGGCATCGATGATGGTTCAATTGATTATATTTTTAAGGGTAGAACTCAAAAATATAATCAATATGGGTGGATATTTTTTAATAAGTAAGATTATAGGACTATTGGTTTCTTAAAGGTGATTTACATAGATTGCATTTCAACAAACGAGTTTTTATCGCTTTAAAAGTCATATTTTAGTTTTATGCCACCACTAATGCCGCGTCGCTCACCAATAAAGCCCTGACTAACGAATTCAATGGTAAAGTCTTTATTATGGTGTAGTGGCTGCCAGTTAAGTCCTAATTCGAAAATACCGGTGCTACCTTTAAGGTTTGGCCTATCTAGCTGCAACTTATAGGCTGTTGCTGCAATTTGTCCCTTAAATTCATATTCATAGGCAGCACCAACAAATGGCTGGAATTGTTGGCTATAGTAATAATTATAGCGGCCTCCAACACGTAAGCGAGAAGATTCTGCCTTTTCAAAATTTAAATCATCTTTGCCAATTTTTACTTCATCACCTTTTAGTTTTGACCAGCTATATCGACTATAAATATCAAGGCTATTTTTTTCATCAAAGTTAAAAATATAACCCGTTGCAATATGAGCGCTTTGATATTTAGAACGGCTGTTATAAGTACCGCGATAGCCTTCGCCATCAAAAATATCATTAGTATCAAAGTCGTATTTTAGAGTGCCGGCGCGCCATGAGCCTTCAATATAAAACCCATCCGCAGCATTGATATCAAGCTTTGAAACGCGGTTTAAACCAGTATTGGCCAAATCTAAGCGGAATAAAATACCACCACCATTATAATTGATATTTCCATCACCATGAACGGCATTATAATTGCTAAAATAATTATAGCTATCATAGCTTGCTTTGCCATATTCATAAAAGCCGCCAATGGTAAGTAGGCTAGTATTTTTAAACTCATATCCTGTTGCAACGCCTATCGCTGCATTAACACCATCAATATCAACATGTGAACCGGTTTTGTATCGGCTGGAACCACCATTGATAATTGCAAAAGGTATGAGGCTAGTTGGGCGCCCGCTTTCAGCTGCTTGACGGATAGCCGAGCGTGCGGCGCGTATACCATAATCAGCAATAAGATCATTGCCTTGATTTAAAAATGCCATTGCTGCGATGCGGCCTTCCGAAAAAGCCTTAGTGCGCGGATTAATATGCCCTGCGGGCTTTGGCAAAGTAACTTCAGGCTTTGTGGTCTCTTCTGTGGTGCTGGTGCCACCAGTATCAGTTCCGCCAGTATCTGTGCCGCCAGTGTCAGTTCCGCCAGTGTCTGTGCCACCGGTGTCTGTACCTCCAGTTTCGGTGCCACCGGTATCAGTTCCACCAGTATCTGTGCCTCCGGTATCGGTTCCGCCAGTGTCAGTGCCACCGGTATCGGTTCCGCCAGTATCTGTACCACCACTATCTGAATTTTCATCTTTAATTCTTAGGACAAATTTATTATTTTCATCGACTGTTACTTCAACATCATAGATAAGAAAGAGCCCTTGTTCTATTTGAGTGGGAACGGTATTTGGCGTTCCTGTCGCATTGCTGATCAATGTAACTTCATCACCAACATTAAGGCGATTACCATCATTTTCCATAGCAATGGTGTGATTGGTCCCATTAAGGTCTACATTAGTCTGGCTGGTAATATTGATAATGGTGTCGTTATTGACAACATTTTTGGGTAAAATCCAGTTATAATTCTCAATATTATAAATGCCCCAAACATTGCCGCGATAGCCATTAAGATTTAATGTGTTACCTGTAAAAAAGTCAGAGGTTGTATTTGAGCGATTACCAAAGCCACCAAAAATTCGGCCCGTAATGTTAAGATTTTCACCATTAAGTGTTATTGTATTATTTGTTGCATTGCCTGAAAAGCCGCTCATGGCATTGCTATAACCACCATAAACATCGCCTTTGATATTAACGTTTCCAGATAATTCAACATTGTTATTTGTAATATTGCTGCCCGTTGTCGTTGTAGGGGTACTAGAATTGAGGCTAGTGGTCCCCATGCCACCGTAAACGCTGCCGGTTACCGTCGTATCACCAGATATAGAAACTTTGTTACTTGCAACCTGTGTTGATGTACCATTATAGGCATAGTTGTAAGAATTACCCCCATAAACAGATCCCGAGATGGTATTCTGCCCGCTAATCAAAACTTCATTATTGGTGACTTGTCCAGCAACTGTACCATAGCTACGGCCACCCACGACATCAGCTAAAATAACCGCATTTGTTCCGTTAAGGGTTACCGTGTTGTTGGTTGAATCGCCACCTAATCCACGTGTGGCTTCACTATATCCCCCATAAACGCTCTTATTGAGTTGTGCATTGCCGGTTATAGTAATGGTGTTATTATTAGTATTGCCCGATGCGCCAGCTGTATTTTGGCTAAGCCCACCATAAACAAAGCTTGTAATAACTGCATTATCCGAAATGGTTACTTTATTGTTTAGTGCATTGTTCGCTATACCATTTTGCGTGGTATTCCCACCACCTGCAACAATACCACTAATTTTTGCATTGCCCGAAATTGTTACTTCATTACTTGAGGTCTCACCAGTGGAGACATAAAAGGTCGAGCTATAACCACCATATACATCACCGCCAATTATCGCGGAGTGAGATATAATCACCTTATTTTCATTGGCAAATCCAGCATTTTTCCCAAATGTATACCCACCATAAACGCCTCGGCTTATTTGCGCGTTGTCGCTTATAGTAACAATATTGCCAGTTGCATTGCCGCTATTACCAGTTCTCAAATAGCTATAACCACCATAAACTGACCCTGCTTTACCGGTGCCAGAAATAGTGACACTATTATTGGTAACATCATAACCCGTACCAGATGTTAAATAGCTAATACCGCCATAAATATATCCTGGTGTTTCATAGCTGCCATCGGTGGTTAAATCACTTACAGTTACTGTGTTGCCAATAAGATTGGTGGTCGTGCCGTTGCCTGAGTAAAGACTACGGCCAAGATTAGCGCCGGTCGGATCTGTTCGTAATATTGATTTATCAGTGCCATCATAAACCACATCTTCTGCATAAGTTGAGGTTAGTATGGTAGTATTTAAAAAAAACGATGTTATTCCAAAAATTAATAATTTAGTAATTGGTGTATTAATCAACAATGGTTGATTTTTAAAGACATATTTCGACATTAAAGGAGACCCAACCGCAGATTCCAGCTTATATTTCGCTTGAACCTATTATATTTTTATATTTATATTTAATTACATAGTTATTGTTTAAATTAGTCAATATTTTGACGGCTATTCAATAAATAATAAAAGTAACAGGCGCTAAATTATTCATATAAAAGCCATATTATGTTCCGAAAAAACACAATGTTTGAATATGAGAAATTTTATAAAGGTATATTTTATAAGCTAATATTTGAGTTAAATAAATAAAAAATTAATAAGCGGTAATTGGGTAGAAAAGTTATAGCGATTTCAAACTAATCAAAAAATGGTTTTCAATTTAAAAAAATAAGAATTAATATATTCTGCCAATACAAGCATTCGGCCGATCTGCGCAAATAGAATCTTTTTTAGCGAAAACTAAATAAGAAAATTATATCTTTGTTATATAATTTAAAAAACTAAAAATCTGAATTAGATAGGTTTTATTTGCACTGGTAGAAACCTATCAAGTGCCGCGTGGTTTAGCTCGTGTGGTTGGCAGAGCGTCGGCTGGGTTTTCGGGCCATAAATGCTTAGGGTAGCGCCCACGCATATCACTACGCACATCTTTCCATGAACCAGCCCAAAAACTTGGTAAATCGCGGGTAATTTGGATAGGCCGATGCGCTGGTGATAAAAGTTCAATAATTAGGGGGATTTTATCGCCCGCAATTGTTGGATGGGTGGTTAAGCCATATAGTTCTTGCACGCGCAATGAAATGCTAGGTTCTTCCCCCTCATAATCAATCGCTATTTTAGAGCCAGTCGGCGCGGTAAAATGGGTGGGGGCAAAAGTATTAAAATCACGTTGTAAATGATAAGGTATCAAAGAATACAAACCGTCGCTTAGCATTTTACTGGTTATCGCGCTAAGCTCGGCCTTGCCAGTTAAAAATGGTAAAAGCCATTCATCTAACTGCTGCACCAATGCCTTATCGCTTACATCCGGCCAAGGTTCGCCCAATCCTTTAAACAACCAAAATAGTCTTTGCCGCATTTGCTGGGCATCTTTATTCCAAGCTAATAGATTAAGGCCCTTTTGGTGTATTATTTCAAGCCATTTTTGGTCGGTAATATCGCCTTTAGGGCTGGGTAAGTTCTTTTCACTCAAAGAAATAGCCCCGAGATTTTCGCGCGCTAATGTCCGAAGAGTGCGGCTTTGCTCATCAAAATAAATCAGTGTTTCTTGGCTTATTGAGCTGCCCTGTTGGGCATAAAGGCTATCTTCACTAAGGTTTGCCGCCGCTAATATACGCGTGCGCTCAGCGCTACCAGTCAAGTCGGCGATAACTAAAAATGCAACATTGGCTAAGGGCTCAACAGTGTCCATAAAGGCACCCCGTCCATTGCACAGTAAAAATTGTCCTTTTTTACCGCGTGCTTTGGCAATCCGATCCGGCCACGCGTCCATCAAAAACTCGCTTGCCGGTATAATATCGGTATTGTTCGACAAATTTTGCTTTTTTATGGATAATTGTGCCGCTTCATCGGCAAGAGATTTTGCAAGCCGCTTAACATCTTGGGCGCGCTTTGAGCGATCACGTTGGAAAAAACGCAGTCTTTCATCAATGTCAATATTGTTGCCGCCAAGTCCCCGTTCAACAAGCAATAGTGCAAGTTCTGCAGCTGCGTGAGCTTGCCCTCTTTCTGCGGCTTTTAATACCATATGGGAGTATCGTACAGGCAAACTTAAGGCACGCATAGCTTGCCCCATCAAAGTTAGTCTGCCATTTTCATCAATTGCATTTAACTTGATAAGTAAGTCGCGTGCTTCTTTGAGTGATGGTAGGGGAGGCGGATTTAAAAAACGTAAGTTAGCGGGATCTTGTACACCAAAGGCTAAGCAATCCAAAACAAGGTTGGATAAATCTGCATTTAGGATTTCGGGCGTTGCAAAGGCAGGAAGTGCTGCATTTTGCCCTTGTAACCAAAGGCGAATGGCAATGCCTGTCTGGGTGCGTCCTGCACGCCCAGCCCGTTGATCAATGGAGGCACGTGAGGCACGTACCGTCTCAAGTCGTGTTAAACCACTTGCTGGTTCAAATATTGGTACTCTTGCTAGGCCACTATCAATAACAATGCGTACATCTTCAATAGTTATTGAACTTTCGGCTATGGAGGTTGCAAGCACAACTTTACGCGAACCCTTTTGAGCAGGTAGGATAGCATTATCTTGATCTTTTATATCAAGTGTTCCAAAAAGCGGAGTAATAATAATGCTGTTGCCATTGATGGTTGGATTGTCACCTAAACTATTTTGAAGCCTTTGCTTTGTTCGCTCAATTTCGCCTTGACCAGGTAAAAACGCTAAAATACTGCCATCTTCTTCTTTTATTGCTTTGATTATAGCGCGGCTCATGGCTTCTTCAATGCGTTCATCATAAGCTTTTGGGCTATAGCGAATGTCTACATTATAGCTTCTGCCTTTGCTTTCAATAATCTCGGCATCATTTAGCAGGCTGGCAACGCGCGCCCCATCAAGAGTTGCTGACATAACGATGATTTTTAAATCATTGCGCAAACCTTCCTGCACATCAATCGCCAATGCAAGACCAAAATCGGCATCAATATTGCGTTCATGAAATTCATCAAAAATGATGGCACCAATGCCATTCAATTCCGGATCATCTAAAACCATGCGAACAAAAACACCTTCAGTCACAACAATTATGCGTGTTTCCTTGGAAATTTTTTGGTCCATTCGCATGATGTAGCCAACTTTTTGCCCAAGGCTTTCTCCAAGTAAATCAGCCATGCGCCTTGCTGCCGCGCGCGCAGCCAAGCGCCGTGGTTCAAGAAGTATAATTTTGCCATTAGGATTTTTTGCGATTTGATCCAGTAAAAATAATGGAATAAGTGTCGTTTTACCAGCACCGGGCGGCGCAACTATGACTGCACGATTATGCTTCTCCATGCATTCGCGAAGGGATTCAAAAATTTCAGTGACGGGTAAAGGCGGCAATTTTATCATCAGTGTTGTATAAAAAAACTCACTAGTTTTGGCAAGGATATTGTAAAGACATATAATTTCAATAAAGTTTTTTGCTACAGTATAAACCTCAGGAATAATATGAAATATATATGTGTGCCAATTAGCTACGAAGCAATGCAGCGGCTTAATTATAATTGCTGCGAGGATGGGGATCTCATTGAATTGCAACTTGATGAGGATAAGTTTCGTGATTTATGGAGAACTACCATTTTTGGAGCGCTTAATGCTGAATTAGGGCTGATGATTGAAGAGTTTGAAGATGCGCAAATTACCGATATTGATCAACTTATGAGAACAGAAGCCATATTAAAACATTTTGCACGATTAGATCTTGGTGACGATTTAGATAAATTATTAGATCTTACAAAAGATGCAATCACGTTTAAAACGGGGCTATTTTTCTTCTTTTAGCTCGTAATTGAGCAAGGTATGGGGGCATAAAAGCGAAATTTGGGGGTAGCAAGTTTACTATGGTAATCAAAAGCGCTTTTTTTTAAAAAATAGAATAAAATGGAGGTTACTTTGAAAAAACTATTATTAATTTTATCGGCAACTGCTTTATGTCCACTAACTGCATGGGCAGATAGCGCATCTCATCTTGATCACGTCTTGGAAAACAAGACTTTGCGCGTGTGCACAACAGGTGATTATAAACCCTATACATTTTTAAAAGAAGATGGCGATTATACGGGTATTGATGTGGATATGGCACGCTCATTGGCTGCAAGCCTTGATGCCAAGGTGGTATTTGTTCCCACCACTTGGAAAGAGCTCATGCCTGACTTTTTGGCCGGTAAATGTGATATCGCCATGGGCGGCATTTCCATTTCATTAGAACGCCAACAAAAGGTTGCTTTCTCCGATGCTCTTGGTATTGATGGTAAAGTACCCTTTGTGCGATGCGACGACGTTGAAAAATACGCAAGTGTTGAACAATTAAATCAGCCGCATGTGCGCGCGATTGAGCCAGCTGGTGGCACAAATGAAAAATATGTTCGCAAATATATGCCAAAAGCACAGCTTGAACTTTTTCACGACAATAATATTATTTTCCAAAACCTTGTTGATAACAAAGCCGATGTCATGATTACAGATATTTCGGAAATCTTATATCAAAAGCGCTTTTATCCAACCCTTTGTCCGGTAAACCCTGAACAGCAACTCACCTTTGCCGAAAAGGGCTATATGTTACCAAGAAATGATATTGTTTGGAAAAATTATGTCGATCAATGGCTGCATATTGCGAAAAATAATGGTGAATATAAGGGCTTTGCTAAAGAGTGGCAAAGCGAATAGTTAAAGTTAATTTAGCCCATAAAAAAAAGCCCCCTTTATAATTTCATAAAGAGGGCTTTAAAATGCAAATTTTAAAAATTATTGCGCGGCATAAGCTGTTGCAATGGATAATGGGCCAGGGCGTAAGCCAGTATGCTCTAACACGCCTTTTGCTTTGGCATCATAATAAAAACCACGTGCATAAAGCCGCACTGCGCGTGACTCATCGCCGTCTGCAACGAGATAGGCACCAGCAAGATATTTTACAGCATAGCGCAGATTGGTTTCAGCGTCTAAAAGACCCTGTGCATGACCATTATAGCCCATGCTTTGTGCTGTTGGGTGTGAAATCTGCATCAAACCCCAGTAAGGACCATTTCTTGCTTGTGGATTGCCGCCACTTTCACGCAAGACAACGCGGCGAACAAGACGCTCAGGAACATTGTAGGCACTGGCATATTGACCAATCAGCTGCTCAACTTCAGCAGTTGCATTAGGGAGATGATAAGTGGTTTTAACCCGTGGACCAAGATTTGCTGTGTTAACTCTTGTTACCTTTGGCGTATTCAAAACAGCGCTTGCTGCATTGGATGATGTTTCTATCTTGCTGTAACCAAGCAATGATGTTTTTTGCTTTGATTGCTCAATTTGGCGATATTGCTCATCTAACCGTACAAGGTTGAATTGGCTGTAGCCCAATGGTGTCATGCTGGTGCCAAGACGAGAAACCGCTTTGGGAGATACTGAATTTGCTGCAATCGCTTGTGGAGTAATTGAACTTGTAAGTGTTTTATCAACAGAATTACAGCCAGTAAGAGCTGCAGCAGATAAAATAAAAGCAACTGGTAAAAAAGTTTTGATGCTGGTCTTCATGGCTTAGCCCTAGTTCCTTTTTCCATTGGTAAGCTCTTCTTCAAGAGCTACTAGATCTTCAGGAAGGGGGAGGCCTTCAGCCTTCATGATATTTAGCTTTTCTTGCAATTGCTCGGCTAATTGGTGCTTATCTTGAGGTTGATTCACCATATCTTGAAGCAATATTGCTATCTCTGCCTTGATATCTTCCAGAGCCATAAACGACACCCATAAAAATTAACAATATGCCTCATTAGCACATTTTTTTTGAAATGAAAAGCTATGTAAGCTGCAGTTTCGCAGATATGGTTTCTGCAATGTTACGGTAAGCTGCTGCATGCGCACCATTTGGACTCGCCAAAATAATTGGTTTGCCATCATCGCCACTGACACGAATGTCGGGATCTAACGGAATTTCGCCAAGGAATGTCAGCTTGCGTTTTTCAGCTTCTTGTCTTGCACCGCCATGACCAAAAATATCATATCGCTTACCAGTGTCGGGCGCAATAAAATAACTCATATTTTCAATGATACCTAAAATAGGGATACCTACTTTGCTAAACATTTCAATACCCTTACGCGCATCGATTAGTGCAAGGTCTTGCGGAGTTGATACAATAACCGCACCTGATAATTGCACTTGCTGGGCAAGGGTAAGTTGGGCGTCACCAGTGCCGGGAGGCATATCAACAACCAATACATCAAGGGGTGCCCATAGCACATCGCGCAGCATTTGGGTGATAGCAGACATGACCATTGGCCCACGCCAAACCATTGGTGTGTCTTCACTAACAAGAAAGCCCATCGACATTAATTTTAAATTATATTTTTCAAGCGGTAACAATTTTTTACCTTCAACTGCTTCTGGCTTGTCATATATCGCGGTCAAACGCGGTAATGATGGGCCATAAATGTCGCCATCCATGATTCCGACATTTAATCCTTGTTCCATTAATGCAAGGGCTAAGTTAATTGCGGTTGTTGACTTGCCAACGCCGCCCTTTCCCGATGCAACGGCAATAACGTGTTTAACGCCGAGGATGGGGGTACGCGGCGCAATATCAGAACTTTTATGGGGATGGCTACTCGCAGGTGTGGATTTTTGCACAATTGGCTTGGTTGGGCGTTTTACTTCGCCCGATTGGTCGCCAGCATGCTTTTCAGCTGTTAGGGTAACAATTGCCGATTTTACCCCATCAATTGCTAAAACGGTTTTTTCAGCGGCAAGCCGCAAGGGTTCCAACTCTTCTGCACGGTTGGCTGGTACATTAATTGAGAAAAATACCTTATTATCAGCAATAAAAATTTCCGATACCAAGCCAAGGCTTACAATATCACTTTCAAAATCGGGCCCTTTAACGGCGCGTAAATGTGAAAGAACAATGTCTTGGTTAAGTGCGGACATGATATTTTTCCAATTGAAAATGAGTATTAAAGTTTTACGGCTTATATAGCCATTTTTGTACTAGGATATATGGAACTGTTTGCAAAGAGACAAGGCTTTTAATTAAACATTGTCAAATGTCTTTTGAATTTAACTATATTTGGGTATTAAATATTTGTTTTATGAAATTTTCAACCATTGTTCGGCTTGTTCGGATATTTCATCATTTCCTAAATCTCCACAATAAATGGAAATATAACTCTGATCGTAAAATATTATTAGCCAGCTGTCATTTTCTAAATAGATGCGTTCTCTAATCCATTCATATGAATAAATATGATGAGCATATTGTGATTTAATCTGTAATTGTGTTTCATTAAGTATGAGCTGAAAACCATTTTTAAGGAGCATATTATCAGAATAAAAATTTATAAAGGCTGATTGTCGTAAATAGCATGTTGCAGAATTTGCAATAAGTAAGACGAGCTTGATGCATAATAGTGAAAATAAATATCCAATAGCCGTGGTTCTGCTCATTTTGCTAATACCAACAGTTTGGCAGAATATGATACTTAATGCAAATAAAAGCGGTATTGAATTGATAATTCGATAAATTTTTTTTGCTGGTTCTGAAACCCTATTTTGAATGGCTTCTTGATTTAAAGCTGTTAATAACATTTTAAAATCGTATGAACCTAAGCCTCTAACATTTAATGTAATTTCGCTAGGTGCCTCAGCCATTATTTATCCTTGTTCATTTGCAACTTAAAACTTTTTTATTAATGAATGAAAAGGTGTTTTATGTCGATTATAAAATGTAGGAAGTGCAGCATAAAGGCGATAGAAATCTATGTGGGGAAAAAAAATTACAAAATTTCAATTTTTTGCTTGATCTTTATGTAATCTATCTTTAATGAACCGCTCACGAAGTTAATTTAAAGCTTCTACCAAATCAAAGGCGGCTTTTATAAAAGTCATGCAAATTGATTATGGGGCTATAGCTCAGCTGGGAGAGCGCCTGCATGGCATGCAGGAGGTCAGCGGTTCGATCCCGCTTAGCTCCACCAAATTTTTCAAATTTTAGCAAAATTATTTATTGTCAGTGCATTGCAATCTTGTTGGTTTTAACTTTACAATTATTTGCCTGCAAAAGTCTTGATTAAAAGCATTTCATAAAACTGTCATCTAAATGTCAATTTTTTGCAATCCAATTATGAAAACCGAATAGGCAAGCCCTTTTCATGGGGAATCTAGTTGCTTTTATTCGAGGTTGTAAATGCAGAACCGTTTTTTTAAAACTCTTGCTCATTTATCAATGGGTGCAACAGCGCTTCTTTTTTCTTGCCACACACTTTTTGCCGCAGATATTTCTGCGCTAGTTGATGCTGCTAAAAAGGAAGGCACGGTTAATTCTGTCGGCATGCCTGATAGTTGGGCCAACTGGAAAGGCACTTGGGAAGACTTAAAGGTAAAATATGGCCTTAGCCATTTTGATACGGATATGAGTTCAGCTGAAGAGCTTTCCAAGTTTGAAAATGAAAAATCCAATGCATCAGCTGATATTGGTGATGTCGGTTTAGAATTCGGCCCAATTGCTGTTGCTCGTGATCTTGTCCAGCCTTATAAGCCAACGACTTGGGAACAAATTCCTGATTGGGCCAAGGATAAGGATGGTAATTGGGCGCTTGCTTATACAGGTACCATTGCTTTCATTATCAAGAGTGATTTGCCAAACCCACCCAAAAGCTGGGAAGAGCTAAAAAACGGTAATTTCAAATTTTCGATCGCTAAGCCAGGTAGCGGGGCGCAAGAAAATGCTTCAATCTTAGCTGCTGCTATTGCTATGGGGGGAAGTGAAGAAAATTTGCAACCCGGTATAGAGCTTTTTGCCAAGCTTGCCAAAGAAGGGCGCTTGCGGTCAAACTCGGTTTCACCTGCTAATCTTGAACGTGGTGAGATTGAAGTGGCAGCTATTTGGGATTTTAACGCGCTCAATTACCGTGATGCTGTGGGCGGCGGAAAATATACCGTGCTCATTCCATCCGATGCATCAGTTATTTCTGGTTATACCACAGTTATTAATAAATATGCCAAAAATCCAAATGCCGCAAAATTAACGCGTGAATATATCTTCTCTGATGAGGGGCAGATTAATCTTGCGCGTGGTTATGCACGTCCAATTCGCATTGATCATATCACTTTGCCGCAAGATGTTGCAAACCGTGTTTTACCTTCCGAACAATATAAGGCAGCACGGGTTATTAACTCAGAAATTTGGAAAAACACAGCACCAACCATTACTCAACTTTGGCAAGAAAACGTGCTTTCTGAAATGTAATGCGCAGTTAACTCAGTCAAATTAAGCTTTTGCCGAGTAATTAATAGCTTGGCAAAGGCGTATTTTTTTCAATTACGCTATTTAAAGGTGCGTTATGTCCAAGCTAATTTTGGTTGTGCTAGATGGTCTGCGTTATGATACAGCGCGCGAATGTTTAGGCTATTTGGAAGGATTAATTGACTTAAAGCGCGGCAATGTTACAAAATTGCGATGTGAATTACCTGCAATGTCACGCCCCTTATATGAAACCTTATTAACTGGTCGCAGCCCTGCTGATCATGGCGTGGTAAGTAATGCAATTGTTCGCAGGTCTAATGGCGATAATATTTTCGCACTTTGTCGTAAATCTAATTTAACCACTGCCGCTGCTGCCTATTATTGGGTGAGTGAGCTTTATGTCAATGCCCCATTTGATTATAAAAAAGATCGCATTTTGATTGATCAAACTAAAGACATTAATTACGGTGTGTTTTATTGGGATGACAGCTATCCCGATAGTCATTTATTTGCAGATGCGCAAAACCTGATAAATCGCTTCTCGCCGGAATTTTTATTATTGCATCCTATGAATATTGATGATGCAGGCCATAAAAGTGGTGGCAATTCGGTTACTTATCGCAATAATGCTCGTAAGGCCGGTGATCTTTTGGCGCAATATATGCCCAATTGGCTAGAGCAAGGCTATAAAGTAATTGTCACCGCCGATCATGGTATGGGCGATGATGGCAACCATAGTGGACCATTACCAAGTGAATCTGAAGTACCATTTTATTGGTTTGGTTTTGATATGAGTGTGGAGGCGTTACGGCAAACAGAAATTGCGGCGCTTTGCTGTGCTGTTTTAGGTGTAGATGCTGCAAGTCTTACATCGTTTTCTGGAAAATTAGCCTAAATGAAAAATGCAAAATATATGCGGCTCTATGCCTTGCCTTGGCTTGTTTTTTTAGGCATTATCATTGCTGCTCCCTTGGTAAGTGTATTTATTGGCTCGTTTAATTATATTGGTGATTTTCTTTTTTATTATCAAAAAATCTTAACCAGCAAATTTTATATTAACTCCTTTATTGCAACCATTGAATTATCTTTGCTTACAAGCCTTATCGGCATGGTTTTTGCCGTTCCGATTTGTATTAGCTTGCGGGCAAGCTCTTATCTTTCCAAGCGTTTTGCCACTGCTTTTGCAAATTTGGGTTCTAATTTTGCTGGTGTTCCATCGGTCATGGCTTTTGTCATTTTGCTCGGCGCTAATGGTGTGTTGACAAAAGTTTTAATTGATATGGGTATTATAAATGAACTTAATATATACAGCTTCTCTGGCCTTGTTTTAACCTATTGCTTTTTCCAAATATCTTTAGCAATTGTTTTGCTTTTACCTGTTGTTGTTGCTGTGCCAAAGGATATTGAAGAAGCAGCATTTTTAATCGGTACAACCAGACAAAAATTTTGGTGGTTTATTGGTTTACCAATTATTTTTAGGCAGCTGGTCGCGATAAGCATTTTGCTTTTTGCCAATGCCATGGGCACTTATGCAACCGCCTATGCGCTGGTTGGTACCAATGCCCGCATTGTCACCGTTCGTATTGGTGAGTTGGTGGCAGGCGATGTTTTTGCCAATCCCGGTCTTGCTAATGCCTTATCAATCTGTTTGCTCGTTGTGCTTCTTGTTCCCATTGCGGTTAATCAACTTATTGGCAAAAAGAGGTAATAATGAAACAATCCTTTATTGCCCGCATTTTGTTAATAGTTTTTGCACTGCTCATGGCTTTGCCGTTTTTGGCAATTATTATCAATGCTTTCGCGGTTGATTGGTCAGATAGCTTTTTACCACGCGGTTTTACTCTGGCAACAATTGTTGACGTACTCGCTGATACGCGCTTTCAAATGGCATTTTTGCGCAGTGTGTTTGTTGCCATTTGCGCTATTGCTTTAGCCGTTTTGCTTATTGTGCCCGCTATTTTGGTAGGCCACATTTATTGGCCAAGTCTTGATAAATGGATGGCACGTTTAATTGTGTTGCCCTATGCTATTCCAAGTGTGGTTTTAGTGGTTGGCTATTTAAAAATTTTTTCAGTACCGCCATTGCAGATTAATGGCACAATCTGGATATTGATCTTTGCTTATGTGCCTATTTGCTTCCCCATGCTTTATATTGCTTTAAAAAACAGCCTTAATAGCATAGCGATTGATGATTTGCTTGATGCTGGCCGCCTTATTGGTGCAAAGGATGAAACTATTTTAATGCGGGTTATTATACCGCTACTAACGCCCGCCTTATTGCTAGCTATATTATTAAATTTTAGCATTTTAATTGGCGAGTTTGTCTATGCCAATTTGTTGGTGGGGGGCCAGTTTGAAACTTTGCAAATTTATATCTATGCGCACCGCAATGAAACAGGGCGCTTTGCTAGCACTATTGTTTTTATTTATCTCATATTTTTATTGGTGATGACTGTCTTAACGCTGGCTTTAAATGCGCGTCTTGCAAAAAGTCAAAACTAGGGAACAAAATTAGGAAAGTATAAAATGACCAGTTTGGTGATTGAAAATCTTGAGGCAAATTATGGCGATAAGACAATTCTTGATGGCATATCACTGTCAATTGCTCAAGGCGAATTTCATGTGCTTTTAGGGCAGTCAGGTTGTGGTAAAACCACCTTGTTGCGTTGTATCGCTGGTTTGCACCAAGTGGCAAAGGGGCGCATTTTGATGGCAGCGCGCCAAATAGATCAATTGCCACCCAGTGAGCGTGAATTGGCCATGGTTTTTCAGCAATATGCGCTATTTCCTAATATGAGTGTGCGTAAAAATTTAAGTTTTGGCCTAGCGCAAAAAAAGTTAAGCAAGGCAGATATTAACAGCCGCGTCGATAAGATGCTTGATATGGTGGCATTAACCGAATTTGCTGATCGTTTGCCTGCCAATTTGTCGGGGGGGCAACGGCAGCGGGTTGCCTTAGCCCGTGCAGTTATCTTAGAGCCTAAAATATTATTGCTAGACGAACCCTTATCGGCACTTGATGCGCAAATCCGGCGAAAATTGCAAAATGAGCTTAAAAACCTGCAAATGCAGCTTGGTGTCACTGCAATTCTTGTTACCCATGATCAGGATGAGGCATTGATGCTTGGTGACTATATTTCTGTGCTGGATAAAGGCAAAATTGCACAGACAGGTAGCGCTAAAGACATTTTTTATCGGCCGCAAAATATGTTTGTCGCAAGCTTTTTGGGGGACGCCAATATTATTCCGCCCAATTATATCAGCGGTGAAGCTGTGCAAAAGGGCAGTATGGCTTATGTTATCCACCCTGCCAATTTTATAGAGGGTGAAATCGCTAATGCAGCTTTGAGCTTTACCGGCAAGGTTGAGGATTGCCAAATTATCGGCCAGTTTTTGCGGGTAAATATTCGCTATCAGGATTTAGAACTGCGTTACGATAAAATCAACCAATTTGGCCTGCAGCCACCACGAAAAGGTAGCGACATGACGCTTTCTTGTCGTTTAAGCGATTTACACAATATTCAACAATGAAGCGAGGCAATAACGCTTGCTACTCCATCGGTTAGTACGCTTTCCGAACCATAACTAAAATAATTTGCTCGCCAGATTTTCAAGCTTACAGGCCGATTAAGTGTGAAAGATGATTAGTTGCATTTTGGCTATGTAAATTGATATTTTTAACAATCCAAGCACTCTATTATGTTATGCATGATGCGCTGGTCGGCGGCGTTACGCGTTCGCTTGCCTTTAAACTTAGCTTTGTTGGATGTGGATATTGATTAGGAACAAGATGCTAAGTCTTTATTATTGCAGAGTGTAGGGTCAGGACCTATTAATTTGTACGAAATGGTATGAGTAAATTTTAGGGAGAACCCAAAGATTAAAGGTGAGAAGATCCGCAGGAAATATGAATATTTTCAAGGATCTTCGACAAAGTAATCGCGAAAATTTACTTGTATCCTGAAAGGACACAAAAACAGCTGTAATCTACTGCGTCGTAAAGCTCAAATGGGTATATCACCCACTTTTCGCTCTTCTCCTTGTATATTTTTGCTGTTTATTGTGCCATTTCATTTAAATTAATAGGTTCTGACCCTAGCTATCCAAAGATTAAAAACTTACGAATTTTACTAAAATTAGCCTTTTTAATGATAGCGTGGCATCGATAAAATCCGCGCTAATTTAGCTTTTTCACTCGACAAGTATAAACATTATTCCTAAAAGAGCTTTATCATTATATGAAAGGAACTGCCATGTACACGGTCGTGTCTGGTCAGACAAAAAAGCTGTCAGCTTATCTGACTTTTTCTAAAATCATCTCAATTCTATTTCTCCTTTTTGGTGCAATTTTTATCGCCCTTACCTATGGCTGGCGACAAGGCCTATTATTATTAGTGGGCGGTGCGCTTGGCATTACTCTTTATCATTCAGCCTTTGGCTTTACTTCAGCATGGCGGGTTTTTATCCGCGATGGACGTGGGCGTGGGTTAAGAGTGCAAATGCTCATGCTTACTATTGCAGTTTGCTTGTTTTTTCCAACTCTTGCAGGTGGAAGCTTTTTTGGCAGTCCGGTTGTTGGAATAAGCGCACCGTTAAGCCTTGCGGTTATTATCGGCGCATTTATGTTTGGTATTGGCATGCAACTTGGCGGCGGTTGTGCCTCTGGCGTTCTCTTTACCGCGGGCGGCGGTAGCGCCCGCATGTTGGTTGTATTGTTTTTCTTTGTGTTGGGGGCACTTATTTCCACTGCCCATGCGCCTTTTTGGAATGCGGTTCCCGCTCTTGACGCCGTTTCTTTACTCACAAGTTTTGGCCTTTGGGCTGGTATGGCAATTTCGCTTGCTTTGTTTGCCATAATTGCGCTTTTGACCCTATGGGTGGAAAAGCATAAATATGGCGTAGTTAAAACAGAAAAGCCTTCTAACAGCCACGGATTTTCACGATTTTTACGCGGTCCTTGGCCACTTATATGGGGGGCGATTGCCCTTGCCTTACTCAATTATATAACGCTTATTGTTTCTGGCAGGCCGTGGACGGTTGCCGGTGCTTTTCCTATATGGGGTGCAAAAATTGCTACCATTTTAGGGGTTGATGTTGGCTCATGGGCTTTTTGGCAAAATCCAAGCAATGCAAAAAAGCTAACTTCAAGTATTTTTACCAATGTGCAAACCGTCATGGATTTTGGCATTATTGCTGGTGCGATGTTAGCTGCAACCCTTGCGGGGCGATTTAAGCCTAACTTAAAAATGTCCTTTGGCTCCTTTTGTGCGGCTATCATTGGCGGCTTATTGCTGGGCTATGGCGCAAGAATTGCCTATGGTTGTAATATTGGTGCTTATTTTTCTGGCATTGCCTCGGGCAGCTTACATGGTTGGCTATGGCTAATTGCAGCCTTTTTGGGCAATATTGTTGGTGTCTATGCTCGCCCATTATTTGGACTTGAGGCTAAGGCTGTGGCGCAAAGCTGCTAATTTAGTTTCATCCGCAATGTAAAAAAACGAGCACTTTTTTTGATAGTTAAGTGCTCGTTTTTAAATTCTTTAAATTACCGTTTTATATTAATAACGTCATTTGACCTTCTGGCAAATTAATCAGCTCGTTTGGCGTTTCAATGATGCGGTCAATCATTGGGCGAAAAAGATCGAGTGGTGATTTTGCATAAGGCGGATTGCCAGCAAGGTGGCGATTATTGGTTGCGTCTTTCATAATGTCTTGATCTTGTGAAATGACTTTACGCATAATCGGTATGAGAAATAGCCCTTTAAGATAGCCAAGACCATGCTGCTTGGGACCACGAAAGACAGCAGAGCCCTTATATTGGTTATCAATTTCGCGGCTAAAATAAGCGGTTAAACACAAGCTTAAACCTTGCTTGCCATAATATTCAAGGCTTACCGTGCCGGGTAATTCAAAACGATTAATGGCATGGCTGCGCTGTGGTTCTAATAGGCGGGACAAAAAGCCATTTTGCTTTTCTTCACCTTGATGGCGAATAATCAAAACACTGTTTTCAACGCTTGCGGTAAATGTCACCGAATTTTTGCTTGCATTGGATCCGCGCACAATACCCTTATGGACAAAAAGTGTATGGATGGGATCAAGGACATTTTCTACCACATCCGCTAAATTTGAAATGGCATCATTTTCCATAATATATTGGGCATAGGGTTGATCGTCCCAAATAATTTCTGGCAAATTGCCAGCACTTTCTTCATCTTGGGTAATGAATATAAGCCCATTATGCTCTTTAGCGGTGAAATTGCGTAAAAAGCGGCGTGGTAATTCACCATCATAAAGCGGCACTTCTTTGCACGTACCTTTTTTATCAAAGCGCCAACCATGATAGGGGCATTCTACTGTGTTGTCGACAACGCGCCCTTTTGATAGTGATGCACCGCGATGCGGACACATATCTTTTAAACAGCCAATACCTTCTTTGCTACGAAATAGCACTAAAGCCTCGCCCTCAAACATAATACGGACAGGCTTTTTCTTTAACTTATCGGCTATGTAAACGGCATGCCAAAAATGTTTTGTCATAATAGGCTCCCAATAGTTCCAACTCGGATATCATAAATAATGGCGCGATCTTGACGGGTTAGCTCGCATGATAATTCTTCATTTATGTGGATATTTTCAAAAGGTAGCGGCAAAGGATTAAGCAAAATACGCTCACAAAATATGGCATTTTCACTCGCACTGCTAATTACACCTTGCCAGCAGGACTTATAGGTCTCTAATGTGCAATAAGAGCCAAAATCAGAAATTGAAAAGCCACTCATTAATCCCAAATCCAATTCGGGCAATTGATGAAGTCCGCCATTTACAATTCGCATTTTTGGTAAATTATCGCGCAATGATTGGTAGCGATCTTTCGCCATATGATAGGGTAAACCTTGGCTAACATCATGATACCCACGCAACATTAACGAGGCAAAATCACTATCGCGAAAGAAAAATTCGCCTGCACTATTTTTAAATTTTTGTGCAAGTTGTTTTTCTACCTCTTCACGTGATGGAATAAATGCACCACCCGGTTCACCAATAATATGGGTCCAGATGAAGCGGTGGGACAAAAATTTAACACCGCTGCGCCAAATACCTTGGTTAAATTCGCGGTTCCATATCGCTTGCTGTTCTTCCAGCGTTGATGCGGCAAATAAAGCATTAACCGCCTTACCTTTCATAACGCGCAATGTTTTTGCGGTAAAATTCAAGACTTTTTCCCAAAGCCCACAATACCAGATACCATTTTTAATGAGCTTGGTATTTTTATCCCAATAGTCGCGTGCTTCAACGGTTAATTCACCTCGCAATAAATGATAAGTATTAAGGCGGTTTTTAGCTGGTAAAAGCCCAATAAAGCTTAAATAGTCATCATATTCCAAGGTTTTAATTGCTAGCATTTTAAGCATAAGCATGGCATTTTGGGCAAAACTTAAATCAAGAGCAATGACTTCTAGTGCATTGGTAAAAAGCATATCAAGCGGCCGTGTACCTGAGCCTGTCAAGCATAAAAGACCTTGAGACACATCTTTCAGCGCTTGTAGCTCGCTTTGTCCATCCTCATTTGAGGAGGAAAAATTGAGGTTGTTAAAAAAGCTCATATCATCCCCACTATTTCAATAATAATGCTATATTTAGTTGTGATGTTGATGTTGGTTGATAATGCGCCGCAACTTCCCCTTTGGCGGCGGCGTTAAAACTTGTTGTTCGATAATAAATGTTTGCGAAATATTAAATCTGTCCAATAGGCCTTCAAAAGCAAGATTCAGATCTATCAGGCTTTGCGCATCAATATGGGGCGGCAAAGTTATGACAATTGCGCCATCTTTGCGGTAAATAAGCCTAAAATCTTCGATTTGTTTTGATGCATCAAGGATAGAGTTGCGCATAATATCTGGTGTTAAAGTAACAAGCCGCCCGTCACGTGCGCGCAGTTTAAAAACATCATCCATACGGCCAACAACTTCGCTAATGCGGCGCATGGGGGAACCACAAGGGCATGGTCTTTCGTCAAGGCGCAAAACATCATTCATGCGATAACGGGCCATAATTTGTGTATTACGAATAAAATCTGTAATGATTGGCGTAACCAAGCCATCATCGCTAACCGCTTCGCACTCAAAATGCATGCTGTCTTCGCAAAGATGAAGATTGCCATGCTCGCACGGCGTTGCCAATAAGCCTTCCGATGCCATATATATTTCTTGGCACTTAACGCCAAAGGCTTCGTCAATAATTTTACGGTCACATGGATCTAACACTTCTGCACCGCTAAAGACGCGTTTTAGCGGCAGCTTAAATCCGTTTTCAACCAAAAAACGTAAAAGATGCGGCGGTGCAATTAATGTATCAGGGGCAAAGGCCGCCAATTTGTCGGCGACACATTCCAAGCCATCATTTAAGTTAAAAAACTGCAATTGTAACCGCCATAAATGATTGGCGGATTGATAAATTGGTGTTGCGGTGGGCAAGGCAACTGCAATTTTTGCGCCTTGGCGTGGGTACTTGGGTAACAGCTTTGCAAGAATAGTGCCAAGCCAAATATATTTTTCACGCTCGCTAATAATATAAAGGCTGCGATTACCACTCGTACCAGTACTCATACCAATGGTGAAATTTTTCGGCTGGTCATGATTGTGCAATTTTTGCCGCAACTCATCGCTGCTCATTTTGAGGCAATTGAAATCGGCAAAATTATCCATCATGATTTTTTTGTCGATGATCGGTAGATCCTCTAAAGCCCTAAAATTTTTGTCCTTATAAAAACCAACCTTATCAATATCTTGGCTAATTAAACGCGCTAGATTTTTGTTTTGCCATTTTGTTAATTCCTCTTCGGTCTTAAGTGCCTTTTTTAGCTTTAAAACTTGATAGAAGCTTTGCAGCGCAAAACCTTTGGTAAATAAATGCTCAAACATCATGCTTCCCCTTTTTCAACATAGTCGTAGTTAATGCGAGATGAGAACTGTCATAAGAGTTGGTTGAGGGATCATGGCACAAAACAAGGCTATAACCTTGTTGAATAAAATCCTTGACGATTGCATGACTGAGCTGAGCCTCATTGCGATTAAAACTCACCATGCGCATGGCAAAACTTTGTCTTCGATCTTGTAAATTGCAAGCCAACCAATCAACATCAACCGCATAAAGCAAAGGTGGTGATAATTTTGGCCATAAAAGCCCAAAATGGCCAATATCATGTCCGGGCAAAGGCAAGGCAAGCAATGACCCATCACCCAAAATATCATAGGCTTGATGATTGTTTATAGTAATGCTCGCGCAGTCTTCGATGAAACAAAGTCGCTCTTCAAAATCATCCGGCAATAATTCATTAAAGTGGCCATGGCGCCATTGGCTGAAATTTGACGCTCGTTTAAATTGCTCAAATCCTATGCGGCTCGCCAAAAAACGTGAATTTGGAAAATCCTTGACGGCAGCGATATGATCGGCATGAAAATGAGTCAAAATAACAAGGCTAATATCGCTTTTCAACTGACTTAAAACTGTTTCACATAGACCTAACGCATGAAGCTTAGGGCGCAAGAGAGCATTGTAAATTTTTAATGGCAATGAGCGGCTCTCACCCTGAGTAACTCGGTGGCTATAACCGGTGTCAATAACAATATTGCCGTGATTTTCCGTTTCATATAGTCCCCAACGCACGCAAAATTGTTGTTTTTTAAAACCACCATGGCGCGTAACCAAACCTTTAGGGGCGCTGACCCATGCGCTATTAAAAAAACGAGGCGCCTTCATTGTAAGCTCCCATTATGATGAAATGTTTTATGTAATCCTTCCGCAAAATCAATTTGCGGTTCAAAGCCTAACATTTGTTGTGCTCGTTTGATCGATAAGGTTTGTGAATAGGCAAAAACGCCAAGGCTGTACCTGGTTAATAAGGGCTCAATATTGGGTAAAAAACTACGGTGAAATTGCTCCATCATGTAAATTAATGGTCGCGCAACTGCTAGCGGTGTCTTTTTCCAACGCACATTGCAATCCAGCCTTTTTGCTGCTTCATTAACGATTTTGGTGATAGGCAAAGCCTCTTTACCTGCAATGTTAAATATTTTTTGTGGCAATTGCCGTGGTGCTAAAAGGCTTGCCCAAATAACGCGGGCAACATCTTCAACATGGGTAAGATTGGTAACTGCTACACCATCGCGCAATAATGGCAATGGTCGTTTTTGTGCAGCCTTGATTAAGCGTGGCAACAAGGCTGTATCACCTGCACCATAAATTGCCCTTGGTCGCAAAATAATTGGTGACAAATCGGCATAGCTAAGAGTTAAACGCTCAGCCTTTACCTTTGATGCGGCGTAATCATTAATTGGCTTTGGTAACGGAGTATATTCATCAAGATCAAGCTGATCTGCCCATGTAAAATAAATACTTGGTGATGATATGAAAATGAAACGGCTAATAGCACATGATTGAGCTATTTTTAATAAATTCTCGGTTACCTCGACATTG
Organism: Bartonella sp. HY328; assembly: GCF_025449335.1. Taxonomy (NCBI): domain Bacteria; kingdom Pseudomonadati; phylum Pseudomonadota; class Alphaproteobacteria; order Hyphomicrobiales; family Bartonellaceae; genus Bartonella; species Bartonella sp. HY328. The sequence continues at coordinate 2,406,333 of NZ_CP104883.1, read as the reverse complement.
GCGCGATAAAAATCTTCGTGCTTACCCCAAAGCGATGAAAGGGCAGCGGCATGGACAAGACCATCAATGGTTTCATTTTGCAACCTTTGTCGCAATTCTTGCATATCTTGCAGGTTTTCAAGATTAATTGGCCAGAAAGTGCAACCTAGCTGCGTTAATAGTTCGCCGCGCTTTAAATTGCGCCCAATTGCGATAACATCGCATTTTTTGTCGCGTAATAAGCGGCAGGTTTCAAGCCCAAGAAAGCCTGTTGCTCCTGTAACAATAACACGCATGGTTCCCTCGCCAATATAATCTTAGTGATAGATGAAATAATCTAGGGTCCTGACCCTAGAACTTTAACAAAATACCGCCGATTGATAGGCCAGCAGATGTTCCAATGAGTAAGACTTTGCTACCTCGTTTAATTAATCCATTTTCAAGCCCATGGTGAAAGGCAATTGGAATGGAGGCAGAGATTTGATTACCATGATTGGCCAAGATATTGATGAATTTGGCGTTTTTAAATGGCGCCATTTTTATGATATGGGCAAGACCTAAGGGGCTTGCTTGATGAGGTACCACAACATCAATATCATCGGCGTGCCAACCGGCTTTTTCTAATAGATCAGAGATAAAGCGGTTAAAATGATCACGAACTTGGCGAAAAACAGCCTTGCCTTGCATGCGGAAAAATACATTTTCATTAAAGCCGCTATTTTTATCTTGCGGATTAAAGCGCGTGCCACCAGCCCCCAATTGACAATGCTCATAACCTTCTGGCCAAGTTGCCATTGATGCGGCGCTAATGCCTTGGCTTGCATCCTCTGAACTACTTACCACCATTGCCGCTGCACCGTCACCAAATAGCGCTGCCGTTTCAGCATCATCATGCCAAGGTAAAGCCATTGAAGCAATTTCAGATGAAACAATAAGGATGGTTTTATAGCGTTTGCTATTTAAAAAACATGCAGCCATATCAAGGGCGGTTACAAAACTAAGGCAGGTTGAGTTGACATCAAAGGCGGCAGCTTGGCCACTTTTAATATTTAGCCCGCGCATAATAAGCGGCGCCGTTGCAGGTATTGACTGATAGCCAACAGCAGACGCAAAAAGAATAAGGTCTATATCTAATAAAGAAACATTGCTTTGTTCGATTGCATTTTTTGCAGCTTTTACGCCAAGGCTAATTTGATCCTCCCCATTAGAGCGAACGGGACGCGAGATCACCCCGACTTTTTTCTCAAGCGTCCCGCCGCCTACACCGAGCTGCAGCTCGATTTTTTGTGTGCTAATTGAAATCTGCGGTAAGCAGATCCCGCTTCCTAATATTTGTAATGGTAATGTCACCTTTTCCATATCCCCACCCCGTGAGTTTAACTACTCTTGTAAATAATAATGAACAATGTTCATATAATTGTCAATGATTTTTTTGGACAATGTTCATTTTTTTTGTCACAGCGGTTTTTTACAAAATTTTGGATGGCATTAACGGTCTTTGGGAGAGTTTGCGGTTGTTTATTAACAATAGCCAAGATAAAAGAGCTTATAGTTTTGCAAAAATATCGAGCAATAAAGCCTTAGAAAATTTGATTGTAGGGATTTACCATGCAAAAAATTATTGGTTTAGCAACGCGGCTGATTTTTATTCCTAATCGAAATAGTCCTGCGGTTATATCCAAGGAAATTACTTTTGATTGGCATATGGGTATGAGTAGCGCAGTTAGAAAGCGCTCTATTGCCAGCTTACATGAAAAAGCAGGTGAGGCTGGTATAAGGTCTGTTTTGGAAGCATCAAGCAAGTCAGATGAAGCTATTGGCTTGGATTTAAGCGCTTTTTTCTTGTGCAATGATAAGGGGATTGCAGTTGAAAATCTTTTTCAAAGCAGCAAAGTCTTTGAAGGAGATATTCAGTTTAAAAATCTAATGAGTGTAACACCGCGAGAGGCTAAAAAAGATCCGCGACTAAAAACATCAGGAAAAATGATAAAATTTAGCTTTGATGGTAAAGATTATCCACTAAATCCCACCAGTCTTTTTTATGATTGGCTTTACACAAAAATACTCTTTACCGCAGAAAATAATGCTGCGCTAAAAGACAATTTTGTTAATAAAAATTATGATGCATTTAGCGATATTGAATTTAACCCAAAAAAATCATTTAGTTGTCAGGCACGAACATTAGCTTTGAGTATTTCACTTTATAGCAATGACAAGATTGATGATTTTTTGTCCGATCCCATTGGCTTTTCAAAAGCATTTAATCTTTATGCTGAACAATGACAGGAATTATTGATAATCAACACCAGTTAAATAAAGTCCATGGGGTGGCGCAACAACACCGCAGCGTTGCCTGTCCTTAGCAAGTAATGCTGCCTCAACATCATCAGCTGTAAAACGCAATGTGCCAACATCCATTAAGGTGCCGGCGAAAGATCTTATCTGATTGTGCAAAAAGGCACGCGCACTGGCATAAATATCAATATAGTCGCCATTGCGAATTACATCTAAACGATCAAGGGTTCGAATAGGACTTTTGGCTTGACATTGGGTCGAGCGAAAAGTGGTAAAATCATGTCTTCCTAAAAGCCTTTGCGCTGCCTCATGCATTTTATCGCTATCCAGGGGTTTTGGCACCCACCAAACGCGCTTGGCATCAAGAGCGGTATGGGAGCGGCGATTTAAAATACGATAATGATAATGGCGCTTTAAAGCTGAAAACCGCGCATTAAACTCTTCATCAACAAGCTCAACAGCAAGGATTGATACCGTGTCGCGATTTTGAATGAGATGGGCATTACAAGCATCACGCACCGTGTCAATGCGCCATTCCTTTGTCAAATCAACATGAGCAACTTGCCCCAAAGCATGCACCCCTGCATCGGTGCGTCCAGCCGTCGTAATGGTTGGGTTTTCGCCTGTGAATTTAAAAATAGCGCTTTCAATTGCCCCTTGGACACTTGCAAGATTATCCTGCCTTTGCCAACCAGCATAAGGCGTACCATCATATTCAATTAAAAGCTTATAGCGAGGCAAAGCACAATCCTATTTTTATTAGCTAAATGACGCTTGTTACAACATTGCCGCGCAAAAATTCATCACTATTTAATGCTTTACCACCAGCTTTTTGCAATCTTGTCAAAATAACTTTGCCATCTTGGCATTGAACCGAGCAATCTCGTTTATCAAAGCTTGCAATTTCACCTAGCGTTTTTTCACCAAGTTTAGCACCAAGAATTTTTACGCGCTCGACACGGCCACCAATATCCATTTCGCACCAGCTACCTGGAAATGGTGCAAGACCACAAATTTGCTTTTGTACGCTGCGTGCTGTCTGCGTCCAATCAATACGGGTTTCTTGCTTGCTGATTTTTTGTGCGTAAGTGATGCCTTCATTGCTTTGTTGGGTGAGGGGAAGTTCACCTTTAGCTAGCAAGTCCATGGCTTTCACCATTAAATCTGCACCTATTTGCGATAATGCATCATGTAATTGCCCGGCAGTCATTTCTTCGCCAATGGTAATGGATTGCGTTAGGGCAACAGGGCCAGTATCCAACCCCTCATCCATTTTCATAATCATCATACCAGTTTCGCTGTCACCAGCCATGATAGCACGTTGAATTGGGGCAGCACCTCGCCAACGCGGTAAAAGTGACGCATGGCCATTATAGCAGCCAAGACGTGGCGCATCTAAAATAGCTTTGGGTAATAATAGGCCATAGGCAACCACTATCGCGGCATCCAAGTTTAAGGCTGCAAACTTTGCTTGCTCTTCTTGAGATTTCAAGCTTTTTGGCGTAAAGACCGGAAGGCCTAAAACTTCCGCGCGATTTTGTACGGGTGATGGCGTAAATTCAAGCCCACGGCGACCGGCTGGGCGCGGCGGTTGGCTATAAACTGCAACAATTTCATGGCCAGCTTTGACCAAAGCATCAAGAATAGTCACCGAAAAATCGGGTGTGCCCATAAAACATAGCCGCATTATAATACCTTTTCGCCTTGTTCTTTTGCCCGTTTTTTAAATTTCTTTACCACCATTTCGCGCTTGACACGTGATAAATGGTCGATAAAAAGCTTGCCATCCAAATGGTCGATTTCATGTTGGACGCAGGTGGCTAAAAGATCATCCGCAGCAATTTCTTGTGCCTTGCCATCAAGATCAATATAGGTAACGCGCACCATTTTAGGGCGCTCTACTTCGGCATAATAATCAGGAATGGAAAGGCAACCTTCTTCATAAGTATTACGCTCCTCCGACGACCAGATGACTTTGGGATTAAACATCACCATTGGTGCTTTAGGCTGGTCTTTATCAGCAACATCCATGACTAAAAGCCGTATAGGTTCAGCAATTTGTATAGCCGCAAGCCCAATTCCCGGTGCTGCATACATGGTTTCAAGCATGTCATTCGCAAGCTGGCGTAATGCGTCATTAATGCTTTCCACTGGTTTTGATATTTCCCGCAAAATTGGATCGGGCAAAATAATAATCGGTTTTATAGACATGGCCTTCAGCTAACCAACTGCAAATAAGCAATTTTTACGTATTAAAGTAAGCGCATTTGATTTTGCGTAAAACCAAATGAAAAAGATGAACGATAAGAGCAATCCATATAATCCGCCATTAAAATTGAAAATGAACAGAATATAAAGTTTGGCGAATTTACCCGAACATGTTGCAAGTGTAAAGTTCAAGCAGATATTAGCTGTTATCAAGTCTGTCAACAATAATTAAAATAATATGTTCATGTTTTGATCGATTTTTGTTTCTGTTTTATTTAATATTGTTACACAATTTGATTCGTATTTTACAATTTGAAAGACTGGTACTCCATGCCAATCAGCAATTTTTCCTCAAGTGAACTCGTTATGTTTGGGCTTGGCAGTGTGCTTATTGGAGTCATCATTATCGCAATTATCGTCTCTAGGCTTAATCTACGACAAAAATTAAGTATTGAGATTGAGGCTGATGAGCGCGCGCGCCACAATGATTATCATATCAATGCATTGCTGCAAGCCCAGGCGGAAATGCAAGGGCGCATGCAAACCATGGCGGAGTTGTTTGGTACACGCCAAGCCGAGCTTAACCATGCAATTGGCGAACGTTTAGATGGTTTAAGTCAGCATTTAGGGCAGTCTATTGGTCAACAAACCCGCACAACTCATGAAAATTTGGTACGTTTGCAAGAGCGGCTTGCGGTTATTGATCGTGCACAAAACAATATTCAAACCCTTGCAGGGCAGGTTGTTGAATTGCAGTCGATTTTATCCAATAAGCAAACACGTGGTGCTTTTGGTCAGGGGCGGATGGAAGCTATAATATCCGATGCATTACCGCCAACCAGTTATAAATTTCAAGCAACTTTATCAAATGGCACAAGGCCTGATTGCGTGATTTATTTGCCCAATGCTGCGCCTCATCTGGTTATTGATGCAAAGTTTCCCTTAGAAGCTTGGAATGCGATGCGTGAAGCAACAACGGATGAACTTCGCCAAAGAGCCGAGCAACGTTTTCGCACTGATATGGATGTTCATATACGTGATATTTCGCAAAAATATCTCATAAGTGGTGAAACCCAAGACACAGCCTTTATGTTTGTGCCATCAGAATCAATATTTGCAACCATTCATGAAACTTTTGAAAGCATTGTTGAAAAAGCCAATCGTGCTCGTGTTATTATTGTGTCGCCGTCATTATTATTGCTAGCCATTGATGTGGTGCAACAAGTCTTAAAAGATGCGCGCATGCGTGAGCAGGCTCATTTAATACAGGCAGAGGTTTGGGCATTGATGCAAGATCTTAACCGCCTTGATGAACGGGTGCGCAAATTGCAAAGTCATTTTCAAATGGCCGAAAAAGATGTTGATGATATTCTTATTTCTTCATCAAAACTATTGCGGCGCGGTAGCCGCATTGAGGCTTTGGAACTGGGTGAAATAAAGCATAATAAACCGCCCGATGATGGTTTGCCATCGGATAGTTTACTGTAATTTATTAATAGGCCTGAAAGCCAAGCGCGTTGGTGACTTTGCCAATGCGCTTGGCAGTTATCATTAATATTTTAAAGTGCGGCTTTCTTCACGGCCAAAACCTTTAATTTCCAAGCGGTCATCATGAACGGTGAATATCGAATAAGCAGTCGTATCAGGCGTTTCCACCATGCCTTTTAAATTAACAAAATATTTGCCGCCTTTTTCGCCATAATTGCCTTGATGATTATGGCCACAAAAATAGCCGATAACATTTTTATGGGCGGTTAAAAGATCAAGCAGCCGTTCGCTATCCCACATATTGTGCATATTGGCTGGAAAAATCGGATAATGTCCAAAGACGACAACGCGTTCATTGGCTTTTTCTGCGGCTTGTATCGTATTTTCCAACCATTGGAACTGCTCGTCAGACAAAGAGCCATTCCAGATCTGTGCATTATCAGCGCCTTTGGCTTTTAATGCGTCTAAACGTTTTTGAGCAATTTCCAACCGCGGATCATCAGGTATGTTGAGGTATTTATTACCTTTAGGTGGAGCAAATAGGCTTATTTCATTGCCATCAATGACAATAAAGCGGTAACCACCACCACTAAAATCATAATAGTTTTTGGTAAGTCCAAGGGTGCGGGAGATAGACCTGATATAATCGCCTGCAACATCATAATCATGGTTGCCTAAAACAAAGAAGTTTGGATGTTTTAAGCGGTCATAAATTGGTAAAATATCGTTAAAACTGGTATAATGGCGGTCAATAATATCACCAAGGGTGATAACAAATTCCAACTCTTCCTTATTGTAATGATTGATGCATTCTTCCAATTTCCAGAGGCTGTTGGCATAAAAACGCGTTTGGCCATTAGAAGCAATTGCCGCATATTGAGGATCGGTTAATACGCCAAAAGAAAAGGAACCTTGTTTGTTTGCTGCAATTATTGGCTTGATACTGGTAAAAGGGGCGAGAACCGCCGCAGCTGAAATAGTTTGTAAAAGATTACGCCGATTAATCATCTTATATTCCCTCTTAAATGCACATTTTTAATGTGCATTCTTTAAAAAGTAGAGGTTTCAGCCGCGTGACTATTTTATTGCATTTTTGTTACATATTTCGCCAATAATAGATTTTCACTATGGTTGTTGACTTCAATGGTAATATGCGACAATTCATGAATTCCATGTAGTCGCCCTTTATAATAATCGGGCGTTTGCGGAACTTCACTATTTAAAGCGATAATTGCTCCATGGTGACCGGGTCCTAATTGCCAAATATGCAAATCGGTGATTGTTGCATTTTCATTTTTTAATGCAGTGGTTATTTCTGTTGTCAGTTGGCTATTTTCTGGATCTGCATCAACAAGCACGCCGCCAGTATCGCGTATAAGCCCCCAAGACCACCGGCCAATCACAAGTGCACCGACAACGCCCATTAAGGGATCAGCCCATAACCAACCATAAATCCAACCAAAAATAAGAGCAATAATTGCAAGGACGGAAGTCAAGGCATCAGCCAAAACATGTAAATATGCAGCGCGTAAATTATTATCCTGTGCTTTTTTGCTTTGATGATCTTCATCATGATGAGAATGATCATGGCTATGCCCGTGATCATGTTCATGAGCATGGCTGTGTTGATGGCTATGTCCAAGGTGATGATGGTGATCATCTTTTAATAAATAGGCAGAAACGAGATTAACAATTAATCCTACAACTGCTACTAAAATCGCTTGGCCAAAGCTGATGTCTACAGGATTAAACAGGCGTAAAAGGCTTTCAAAGCAAATGATCACTGCAACAAGCGCCAGAATGATCGCGCTCGCAAAACCAGCTAAATCGCCAAATTTTCCAGTGCCAAAAGTAAAACGGCGATCTTTTACAAAACGGCGTGCATAATAATAGGAAAGCGCGGTAACCAACATAGCGCCAGCATGGGTGGACATATGCCAACCATCGGCAACAAGCGCCATTGAGCCAAATATCGTGCCAGCAATGATTTCAACAACCATCATCGAAGCAGTAAGCGCAATAACCAGCCATACTTTGGTTTCGTTGCGATTATGATCACGTCCTAAAAAAATATGGTCATGATTGGCAGTAATTGGTTGTATAGTCATCTTAAGCTCCAATAGATGATAATCAACAATTTGTAATGAATGTACAGTTCTATCTAAGTATTTTTAGTGTATTTTTTATCTAACCTATTGAAGATAATATTATTTCATATAGGTGCGTATAACTTCTAGCATTTCATCGCCACCTTGTTTGCGCTCATGTTCACTGTCGGCTTCAAGCACATGGGCAATAAGATGCTCTTCTAATAATTGTGCGGTTAATCCACCAACAGCACCGCGTACCGATGCTGTTTGCCGCAAAATATCAGCGCAAGGTGCTTCATTTTCCAAAGCTCGCTCTATCGCTTCTAATTGACCCTTTATCCGCCTGACGCGGGCAATGAGTCGGTCTTTTTGCTTAATTGTATGGGCCATAATAACCTTTCCGTTAAAAATAATATACCCCCCTATACTATATTTACGAAGTTTCAACAAGGTGCAAAGAATTAAAGCGAGAGTAAGAAAGGTTTTAATTTTCAAAAATTAAGAAAATTCTGTTACGGTGTAAATTGAGGTGGAGAAATAAATAACTTGCAAGTAGCTGTTTTTAAATTAAAAATTTTATTTTGAATGGAAATTAAGCATTGAAAGCGGGACAATTTTTCAAACATATTAGCAAAGCGGTTGCTATTTTAACAGCGCAACAATTAAACGCTTATTGGCAGAAATTTCGCACTCACATTACGCACTAATATGAATTGGGCAATTTAGGCTATATGTGTTCAAAGCGCTTAGAAAAAGATTTCGCCTTGTGCAATTTTTACTGATTTCCCGCCGATACGGGCATTAGCGATTTTATCATCATGGATGTGAAAGCCAAGTTTGATACGTGATGGCCGCCCCATTTCAAGCCCTTGCTCTAACCATAATTCATGGTCACCATTTTGATATTGGTCAAAATGATGGGCAAGCCCAATAAAGGCTGATGCCGCCGAGCCAGTTGCTGAATCTTCTGAGCCGTCAGCACGCAACATGCGCGCATGAAAAGCTGTATCAAGACGTTGTGTTTCGCGGCAATAAAGGTAAAATGACGGTATGTTGCCTTCTTCATCAGCAAAATTTTGGGCAATAAACAAAGGGTCAGCAGAAATCCCAGCAATTGTTGATAAATGATCAATTGGTACAAAATAAAAAGGCACCCCTGCAGACCACAGGCTTGGGCGATGATTTTCAAATCCAATTTCGCGATTTTCTATACCAAAGGCTACGGCAAAAACTTCACTCTTAAAGGTCAAGGGGAGGGACTGTGGCAATTTAGGTAGGTCAAACTCAACAAAAGATGTGTCACCGCAAAGCTTTACAGCGCAACGCACAATGCCAATTTTTTCTTCCAATATCAGCAGGGTTTCAGTTTGTTGTGATGTTGTTAGATTGGCTAATGCGCTTGCAGCTCCTATGGTGGGGTGACCTGCAAATGGCATCTCCCCGCTTGGTTTAAAAATTCGAATTTTTGCTCGGTGAATAGGGTTTTCAGCCGGTAGTACAAAAACAGTTTCAGCAAGATTAAATTCTTGAGTAATTTTTAGCATTTGCTCATCATTTAAGTCTTGTGCATCATAAACAATAGCTAATGGGTTGCCTGTAAAAGCGGCATTGGTAAAAACATCAAATATTTCGTAACGATGAGTGTTTTTCATATTTTTACCCCACTACATTTTCTAGTCAAACCCAAATAAAATGAAATTTTATTAAATAACATTTTTATAAAATTTGTGTAATCGTTTTCCTGCATAGGGTCTTTTACCCTTATTGCATTTTGATTGCACCACTTAATTTTGCACAATATTTACAAACTGTTGATATAAAAGAAATACGTTAATGACAATGGTTATGTATAAAGAAATTTTGGATTATTGAAATTTTCTTTAAAATTCTCGTATTGCTTGCTAAACAACACTATATTGAAGAGAGGAGGCCATGATGACCAAGTTTTGTTTTTTAATATCTTCTCTTGCAGTGATATTGGCGATTAGCACCGGCAATGGTTGGGCGGTTGATATTAATAATCCTTATGTAAAACCGCTACCGCCACGTATGGTGGTGCCAAGTCCGCAATATCGGACAGGACAGCCGCGTCAACCTTATAATCCCAGCCCGATTGAAGTACCCTCACGCCAACAAAGGTCTAATGGGCAGCTAGATATAAAGCATATTGAATGGTGTAATAATCAATATCAAAGCTACAAACGCACGGATAATACTTATATACCCTTAGGCGGCGGCCAAAGGCGTTCATGCTCGTCTCCTTTTTATCAGCCTTAGCTTTCTTCGTGAAAATAAACATCAAAATCACAGTAGATATAAAATTAAGAAGCTGGTTTTAAACGACAATCATCCATGTACTTTGTTTGATGGTAAATCCATTGAACAAGGTTTATGTATTGATATTATGAGTTTTTTAATCGATTGTCCTGATGAAGCCCCATATGAGAGTTATGTGATTGATAACACGATTTTAGAAAACAACTCTAATATAAAAATGATAAGCTACAGAGGATAGGGGATGATTATAAAATATAATACTGGCTATCTTTGGGTGAAAATTGACAATAAAACTGCGAAGATCGCTGGCGAACTTTATTTTTCAGAAGAAACAAAAATGGCTTTTGCTGTTCAATTATCTTCAATAATAAAATGGCAGCCACCGCACGCTAACCAAGATATGACCGCTGAAGAGCGTGATTTGATCATTGAAGATATAAAAAAAGAGTTTTTATTGAAAGACCGCTATGTAACTTTCGAGTAAACTCGCCCATTATTCTTAATGTCAAGCTAAAGTGCATCGCGCAATCTACGGTATGTGAATACTGGCTGTTAAGCGGTATACCTTAATATGTAGACATTAGTCACGTTGCATCGAGGCGTTAAAACTTACCTGCGAGTGTGGCAAAGATAGGGTAAAATACGAGACTTTGGTTCAGTAAATGAAGTAATTATAAAATTCTTTATCTTCCGCGTAATTAAAAGGCTTATTTTTATTGTAAGCTATGCTCGCTGCTATGCGCAATTGTTCCCATCGCGCACCCGTCACTTATATGAGTTATCTCATGAGCAATTAAAAAAAGAACTATAATAGCTCATTTGATTTCACATAATAAAACTAATTATTTATTGGTTAAATTTTGTAACTGCAATCAAAAATAAATGGACAAAAATAAGAATTTAAAAAATTTTATAGGTCATAATCTTCGATCAGTTTCTTTTAATTTGTTATCGCTTAACAGTAAATAACAATCATTTATTTAAAGAGGTATTCAACACGTAAGGAAAAGAATATAACTTGAAAAACTATACTAAATCTATCATATATTAACGGTCTTTTATAAGGTGGTTTATAATGATTGCTGATAATTTTTTTAAAAATCCAGTAAGTCGAACACTTCTTATTCCTCTGGCGGTACGGGCGCAGGAAAGTCTATCAAAAAAGGCTCTTTTTATTGACCGACAGGCAGAAGAACTATTTAAAAAATTACCTAAAGATGCGATTAATTTTAAACTCAACCCGATTATGCGTACCGCAACTGCCATTCGCGTTCGTTACTTGGATGATTTAGCTAGGGAATTTATGGCAGATCACGCCAATCCTATAATTGTTCAGTTGGGGTGCGGTTTTGATACACGATTTACTCGCACCGATAATGGTCAATCCATTCAAATTAATATTGATCTTCCAGAAGTAATGCAATCACGCCAAGATTTTCTTCCCGCAAAAAATGATAGGGAATATAATTGGGCTTATAATATTAATGACTTTGCATGGATTGAGCGATTTAAAAGAGAGTTTCGTGATTTTGATATCATGTTTATAGCGGAAGGTTTGTTAATGTATCTTCCAGCTGATGATGTTGAAACCTTATTTAAGTCCTTAGCAGAAAATTTTACTGACAGTTATATTGCTTTTGATACGGCTAGTTTTGCTTCAAAAAAAGTTATCAATAAAAGCATCGTTGGAAAAATGGGAGCTGGTTTTCAGTGGGTCTATAATTACGATAATAGCATTGAGCAATGGCACCCTTTTTTAAAACAAGCGAGCGAGAAATTCTATTTTGACCTATATCCACAACGTCTCGGCTTTCTTAATATTTTGCGTTATCTGCCTATTATAAATCATTCCTCAGCAATTTATCTTTATTATATTCATAAAAAATCAGATGCTTAGGTAGTTAAATCGATAGTTTAACCAATTTAATTAAAGATGCTAATATTTATTTGTGTTTTAAACTTTAGTTCGAGCATGAGCATTTTTGAGTTGTTATTATAAAAAGGCCGCCTCAATTTTTAAGGCGACCTTTTTTTCGATGCTATAAACGCAAATTAGTTACGGTCTTTGTCAACCAATGCGTTTGATTTAATCCAAGGCATCATATTGCGTAGCTTTTCACCAACTTGCTCAATTGGGTGCTCGTCATTAAGACGACGTGTTGCTTTAAAGCGTGCAGCACCGGCTTTATATTCTTGCATCCAATCAGAGGTGAATTTGCCGTTTTGGATCTCGGTCAAGATGTCTTTCATTGCCTTTTTGCTATCAGCAGTGATAACGCGTGGTCCTGACATATATTCGCCCCACTCGGCAGTGTTCGAGATGGAGTAATTCATGTTGGCAATGCCGCCTTCATAGATAAGGTCAACAATGAGCTTTACTTCATGCAAACACTCAAAATAAGCCATTTCAGGTGCATAGCCGGCTTCAGTCAAGGTTTCAAAACCTGCGCGGATAAGTTCAACCAAACCACCACAAAGAACGGCTTGTTCACCAAACAAATCAGTTTCACATTCTTCGCGGAATGTGGTTTCAATAACGCCTGAACGGCCGCCGCCAACGCCACAAGCATAAGAAAGGGCTAGGTCATGGGCATTGCCAGATGCATCTTGATGTACTGCGATAAGGCAAGGAACGCCGCCGCCTTTTTGATATTCGCCGCGCACTGTATGGCCAGGACCCTTAGGGGCGATCATCACAACATCAACGGTTTTCTTGGCTTCAATAAGGCCAAAATGAACGTTAAGACCATGGGCAAAAGCAATTGCTGCACCGTCGCGTAAGTTGTCATGGATATGATCTTTATAGATTTCAGCTTGCAATTCATCAGGAGTTGCCATCATCATAAGGTCAGCCCACTTTGCAGCATCGGCAACGCTCATCACCTGAAAACCATCTGCTTCAGCTTTTTTAGCTGTTGGTGAACCTTCACGAAGAGCCACGCGAATTTCGCTAGCGCCTGAATCCTTAAGATTAAGGGCATGGGCACGGCCTTGGCTACCATAACCAACCATGGCAACTTTTTTTGACTTGATTAAATTAACGTCTGCATCACGATCATAATATACGCGCATGGAACTCTCCTCTTGCGGTCTGTTTGGTGTTTATTGCAAGCATTTAAACAAAATGCTTGTTTTGGTTTTGACTGGGCAATACTTCACCCATTCAAATTTATTTCAACCATTCGCCAAATATCAGGAATTGGCGAATAATTGTGAAACTTCATTACAAAAGAGTTTTAAACTCCTCAGCTACATATAAATGGAAGAAATGACGGGTCGCATTGCGCGCCTCCTTAATAATGATGTCATCATTCATTTCAATCTCATCACCTAATAATAGCCTTATCTGCATATCCCGCACAACAAGACCAAAAAACGTTCTAAAAGCTTGATCAATGGTTTCAATATCGAGTAAGCCAGCGTCACGGCCAAGCTCTAAAAGGGGCTTAACTCGCTTTGCCATTGCAAAAGGCCCATTAGAAAGCACAATTTGACCAAGGCGGGCGTTATCAGGAGAAGCTGAGCCTACTGCTAAGCGATTTAAAGCAATGGATGTTGGTGATGATAAAACCATCAGCCAGTCACGCGCAAAATGCTCAAGGCTGGAAAAAAGCGAGCCTAAATCAAGCGCTTCTTTTTTAACCGGCATAATCCGAACTTTAGCAGCTTGCCATTGCACCATGGCTTCAAGAAAATGATCACGGTCGCCAAACCATTTATAAAGCGTTTCCTTAGAGCAGCTCGCCTCTTTGGCTATTTGCCCCATTGTAAGGTTTTTTTCTCCGGAAACGAGTAAATGCAAAGCCGCATCAAGCACGTCTTTTTGACGTGCTGTCAACGTTTCTACTTTTGCTTCTACCGTTTGCATGAATGCCTTACTCAATAAATAAAAATTTTAAATTTGTTTTATTCGATAAGTGTCAACGTACCGTACCGTTCGGTACCATGCACAAAAATTTTTGCTTTAGCAAGTGGAATCTTTACTTAATCAATAGGAATTTACGTGCTTGTAAAAAATAACCTCGTTATGATTGTGCTTTATCCCTTTCATTTTTTAAATGCAGCAAATAAGCTAAATTTTAAACTTGTTAAGCTTGTTGATTTGGTAAAGATTGCTTACATATTATAAGAGTCGTAAGATTGGATTAGTTGGCACTTTGGTTAAATATCCGTGGCTACTTATAGGGAGGATTGCTATGATTGATAATGAGCATGCAGTAATCGAGTTTTGGAAAAACGCTGGGCATGAAAAATGGTTTAAAAAGAGCGATACTTTTGATGAGGAAATCCGCCAAAAATTTTATGGCCTTTGGCAAAAAGCCGCCAATGGTGATTTAGATGATTGGCAAAAAACAGCTGAGGGTTCGCTTGCCCTATTGCTGCTGCTTGACCAGTTCTCACGCAATATGTTTCGCAACGATGCAAAGGCTTTTTCTTGTGATTCCAAGGCCTTAAAAATTGCCAAAAACGCTGTAAAATTAGGCTTTGATCAAAAAATAGAAAAAGCTTTGCGGGCGTTTTTTTATTTGCCATATGAGCATTCCGAAGATATTGACGACCAAGAAGAAAGTATTAAATTATTCAAAAAATTGGGTGAAGATAGCTTTTATCAATATGCTCTTATCCATCAGGATATTATTAAGCGTTTTGGGCGTTTCCCTCACCGAAATGGGGTATTGCATCGTAAAACGACCACCGAGGAACAAAAATTTCTTGATAGTGGTGGTTTTGCAGGATGATCTCGTTTCTTACTCGGTTTTCTGGTTTGGAACGAACCTAAAAACCGTGCCTCTTGGGTCACAGACATCAAAAAACGAAATATACATGCTTTAATTTAAAAAAATAGGTTTATCGCTTGTATAATATTGCGTATATTATTCAATAATTTATCGCAATAAAATTGCTTTTTAAAGCTAACATATGCTATGGGTCAATTTATTTGGTATATTCGTGGTCTAGGTCAGGATCTTATTAGCGCCGTTATTGTGACAAGGTCTTTTGGTGAGTATAAAATGGCTATAACAATTAAAAATCGTGATTTGTAGCTGGAAAAGTGTGACGGTTTGGCGTAATCAAGTATGGTTTTAAATTAAAGCTTATTTTTCCAATTTAAGCAAAAGAAGTATAGAAATATATTTATATTAAATATGTGCAGTGAGAAAAGCAAAATGGCAATGGCTTATAGTCAAACTATAATAAAAAAAAGCAAACAACGCTCTTTAAAGCGCTTTTCCGTTTATTTAGCTTCGTTTATGTTGCCGCTTTTAAGCAGCTGTACTGTTATTGATTATAGTAAGCCTGATGGTGGCTTAAAGCCATCTATTAATCCTTATATCGTTGATACTGTTGATAAAAACAATCAAATGTCGCAGCTTGGTGCTGCCCAGCATCCGCGTATTCTTGCCACTTATGGCGGCGAATATAATAATCCGCAATTGGAGCGTATGGTTGCCAAAATTGTTGGTAAATTAACCGTTGCTGCTGGTAATCCAGAGCAGACCTATCGTATTACTATTTTAAATTCTCCTAATATTAATGCTTTTGCATTGCCAGGTGGCTATGTTTACGTAACTCGTGGGCTTTTGGCTTTGGCCAATGATTCATCAGAAGTTGCGGCAGTGATTGCCCATGAAATGGCCCATGTTACTGCCAATCACGGTGTACAACGCTTGCGCAAAGAGGCTGAGGTCGAGTTAAGCAATAAGGTGGTTTCTGAGGTTTTGTCCGATAGAAACCGCGAACGTGAAACTGAAATTCGCGGCAAAATGTCTTTAGCGCAGTTTTCGCGAAATCAAGAATTGGAAGCCGATAAAATTGGTATTAAGACGGTTGCAGAAGCGGGATATGATCCTTTTGCCTCAGCACGGTTTTTACAAACCATGGAAGGCTATACCCAGTTTAGAAGCGTATCTGGTGCAACTGATGCAAAACTTGACTTTTTGGCAACGCATCCTGCAACGCCACAGCGCGTTCAGTTAGCACTTGCCCAAGCACGTCTTGTTGGCGCACCGGGGGTTGGCTCAACCGATCGTGACTCCTTCCTCAATGGGGTTGATGGTATGATCTTTGGTGATACTGCCAAGGAAGGTTATATTCGTGGCCAAAATTTTATCCATCCTGAACTTGGGATAGCCTTTAGCGTTCCAAATGGTTTTACTATCGATAATTCAAGCGCTGCAGTGGTTGCAAGCGGTGCCGATGATATGGCTATTCGTTTTGATGCCATTAATAAACCAGCTGACATCACTGATGCCAAGGACTATATTCAAAGCGGTTGGGTGTCAGGTCTTGATGTGGATAGCGTGCGCACAGTTAATATTGAGGGCTATCCTGCTGCCACAGCTACTGCGCAAAGCCCTAAATGGCAATTTGATGTTGTTGTCATCATCGTTAAAAATAAAATCTTCCGATTTTTAATTGCTGCGCCTAAAAACAATACTTCTTTACAAGGCGTTACCAGTAGCACGATTAATTCGTTTAAAATATTAAGTCGGCAACAAATTTCGGCATTAAAACCGCTACGTATTCATGTTGTAACGGTAAAACCGGGTGAAACAGTGGCCTCACTTGCCAATCAAATGCAAGGAACCGATAAAAAGGTTGCATTGTTTCGCATATTAAATGCATTGTCACCGACATCGGTGGTATCTGCTGGTGACCGTGTTAAGATCATTGCTGAGTAATGATCTTAGCTTGTATTGCGCATTGATGTAGCAGCCCCATGATTTAGAAATTCTGTAATCGGTATTAGGGCTGCCCTATGAAATTTCATCCTTGCACTTTATAGCATTGATGTTGACTAGGGTCTGACTCTAGAGTGAGAACTCTACTTTCATAGGTAGATGGTCAGAGCCGATTGAGGGCAGTTGTTCTACCTTGTTAAGTTTAAATTCATCGCTGAGCAATATTTGGTCGATTGGCAATCCTAAAATTGGTCTTATGCTGTCAGGTAAACTGTAGCTTAACCAGCTTGAAGCAATACCATTAACATGGCGCGTTGCCGTATTGTCTTCAATAAATTTTACTGCGTAGCTCCAACTGGTTGCGTTAAAATCGCCGCCAATAAGTTGTAATGGTTCCTTTGTTAAAGGTAGCGCAATTATTTGGCTTTTTTGCTGATGAGGCCAAGGCCAAAATAAATGCAAAGATGATAGTTTTAGCGGCGTTTTTGCACCAATATCAACCATCGCAGTCGCAATACCCGCATCATTTGGGCAGGCCGCTTCTGGCATGGTGTTTACAAATGGATAAATTGATAAAAACCCTGTTGCGCCAATTGTTGATCTTTGGGCGCGTTCACATTTAAAAGTATAATAATTATTGGTTTGTGCAAACTCGCTTAAAGCTTTTTGCCAGTGGCCTGATGCTTCTTGATAGGTGACAAAATCGGGTTTTTCTGAATTCAACAAATCAATCAGTTTTTGAGAATGGGGATTATCATAGCGTAAATTGGTTTGTATGAGCTTAAAATGCCGCGTGCCGCTAATGCTTGTTGGTTTCAAACCTTGCGTTTGATAGGTGGATAAAACACAAAATAAGCTAAACGCAATAATCGCTAATCCAAAACGCTTAAAGCTTGTGAAAAAAAGTGGAATAGTTGCTACAATAAGGACAAATGCCATATGGCGCCTAAAATGAGCAACGGAATCCAGCATTGGATGCAACGCGCCTAAATAGCTGATTAATAATGGCACTGTTGCTGCAATGAGTAATAGAAGCCATATAAAGCTGAAAACGCCTGGTTTATTATTATTTTGCATATTGTCTCCAAATGTTTTGTCACAACATTTAAAGCGAGTAATTACGGCAAAATTTCCAGCGCAGTTTAAATGCTAACAATAAAGTTTAACTATTATTACCATTCATACTTTGACTGTTTTGATAAAGAGGTGCGGCATAGGCTGGCATTTTAGCATAATGAATGGCAAAGCCCAAAGTTAGTGCCGT
Organism: Bartonella sp. HY328; assembly: GCF_025449335.1. Classification (NCBI taxonomy): domain Bacteria; kingdom Pseudomonadati; phylum Pseudomonadota; class Alphaproteobacteria; order Hyphomicrobiales; family Bartonellaceae; genus Bartonella; species Bartonella sp. HY328. Next base: position 2,388,049 of record NZ_CP104883.1, on the reverse strand, counting down.
TGCAAAAATACTAAGGCTTAAGATCGACATGCGTTTTACATAACTATTATTCATTGTTTTGTTCCATATGAGATTAGAGCGCATTTCGATCTGATTGGATCAGATCGGCGCTCTAATCCTTTGTTTACACCGCGTTTTTTGTCCGAAAAACGCTTCACACTTTTCGGAAAACGCTCTAATAACTATAATCTAAATGATGTTCTTTGAATAAAGGCTGAGTGAGCTGTTCATAGTTTATTTATTGATCTTAAAAAGGTATTAAAATTTATGGTTAATTAAGGTTTAAAAAATCGACTGGAATTTAACCATGAAACACGATAATTTACATTTGTTTATAAAGTGTGGTATTAAAAAGGCAGTTTTAAAAATTCGCAATAATGGTTTTTAGTTCATGAAGCCTTTATGCGTGCCTATGTGGAAACAAATTGGATAGATTAAAACGCCCAATTTGCAACTTATTTTACGGAGTTATAGACGATGCCTAGCCAGAATAAACCAATACAGTTTTTTTACTGGCCAACCCCAAATGGGTGGAAAATTAGCATCATGCTTGAAGAGCTCGGTGTACCTTATAATGTTAACTATTTGAATATTGGTAAGGGCGAACAGTTTGAGCCAGATTTTTTAGCTATCTCACCAAATAACCGCATGCCTGCGATTATTGATCCAGAAGGGCCAGATGGCGAGCCCATCTCGGTTTTCGAATCTGGTGCTATTTTAATGTATCTTGGCCGTAAATTTCAGCGCTTTTATCCAACCGACGAAAGAAAGCGGGTTGCGGTTGATGAATGGTTGATGTGGCAAATATCTGGTCTTGGGCCAATGTCAGGACAAGCCGGTTACTTTGCAGTTTATGCCAATGAAAAAATCCCTTACGCTATTGAGCGCTATACCAAGGAAGTGCGCCGCTTATATGGTGTGATGAATAAGCGCCTTGAAGGGCAGGAATATTTGGCCGATAATTATTCTATTGCTGATATTGCATCAATTGGTTGGGTATCAAAATATGATGCCTACGGAATTGACTTACTAGAATATCCAAACCTTAAACGCTGGTTGCGCACCATGCGTGAGCGTCCCGCTGTACAACGCGGACTTGAACTTGGTCGTGAAATGAAAAATGATCTATCCCATGATCAAGAGGCGCAAAAAATCCTGTTTGGTCAACAAGAAAATAAATAAGCTTAAACCTCATTAATTCTATAAAGGGGAGCAGTTTAAAATCTGCTCTCCTTTATTTTTTGCCTAATTTAATGGCAGTGTTACCATTCGTAAATCGCCATTGGGTTTTGCAACCATGATAAGGGCATTTTGACGGCCTGTATCACGCAAGGTTTTAATACGCTTAACCACATCTTCGCGCGTGGCGACAATTTCTTGATTAATGCTGATAATCACTTCGCCAATATGGATCCGCTTATCCGATGCAATTGAATTGGTTTCAATATCGGTGATGATTACGCCTTTGATTGTGTCTGCAATGCCAAATTTTTTGCGTAAATCTTCATTAAGTTCTGAAATCTGCATGCCAAGCAGCGGCTTTGACGCACTTTCAGCACTTGTCGAATCTTCAGTACCATCGCTGGTATCATAGATTGCTGGCTCATTTTCTTCTTCTTTGAGCTGCCCAAGCTTAACGCTAACCACTTGCTGTTTACCATCGCGCAAAATAGTTACTTTCACGTCGCGGCCAACGGGACACTCCGCAACAATTCGCGGTAAGTCCTTGGCATTTTTAATCGGCTTATCGCCAAATTTTAAAATAACGTCACCATCTTTAAGGGCTTTATTATCCACATCTTCAGCTTCCATTTTGCTGGCAACCATTGCGCCATCAGTATTAGGCAGGCCAAGAGTTTCAGCAATTTGCTCATTAATTGGTTGGATGCGAATGGCTAGCCAGCCACGATGAATTTCACCAAATTCTTTTAATTGAGCAATAACACCAGTTGCCATGTCGGCAGGAATAGCAAAACCAATGCCGATAGACCCCCCCGTTGGCGAAATGATGGCCGTATTAATACCAATGACTTTGCCATTCATATCAAAAAGTGGCCCACCAGAATTACCACGATTAATTGCGGCATCGGTTTGAATGAAATCATCATAGGGGCCAGCGCTAATATCACGATTGCGCGCCGATATAATACCAAGGGTTACAGTCCCACCAAGACCAAATGGATTACCAATTGCCATTACCCAATCACCGATACGGGCATTTTCGGAATCACCAAAACTAACAGCAGTAAGCTTTTTTTTGTTTGGATTAACTTTCAGCAAAGCAATGTCAGTTTTAGGATCAGTACCAAGCAGTTCGGCTTTTAGTTTTGAACCATCGGTAAAATTAACTTCAATATCATCAGCATCGGCAATGACGTGATTATTAGTCACGATCAAACCTTCCTTGGCATCAATAACAAATCCTGAACCAAGCGACTCAACCTTACGAGATTGCTGGGGAGCCTTGCCGTCTTTATCGGTGAAGAAATCTTGAAAATAATCTTCAAAAGGTGAGCCTTTGGGGATGTCGACAACGGGTGGGTTATCACCGCTTTCAGTTCCTTTGACATTTTGTGAAGTTGCGATATTAACCACCGCATCAAGCAGGCCGGAGGCAAGATTTGACACCGATTGGGGGGCATTTGTCATATCACGCGGCGCAATTGCTGATGTATTTTGTGCCCATGCGCCTGTTGGAAAAGCGCCACTAGAAAGCGGCAGGGTACAAGCTACAGCAAGAGGTAAAAGGCGGCGCAGTCTGGTCATACCGATTCCTTAAAATGTCTTTTAATTCTACTATCATCACCCCTATCGGGCACTTGATAATATTATATAACGGCAAATAGATAACAATAGGTATAAACACATTGCAAGCATTGCTTGACCAAAATACGGCATGGTTTGGTTGTTTTTAAAATCCTTGATAAAAATTATGGACCAGCTTTATCTATTTGGACTTCAAAGGGATCTTCTTTTAGCAATTTATCAATAGAGCCTCGTAGTTTTCCAATCTTCACAAGACCTTTAGAATAGGAAAAGTCTTGATAAAAAATTGCAAGATTACCCCAAGGCGCATAATAAGCAATATCGCCAATAACGGGGGTAAAACCATCATCTGCTTGTTCTATATTCAGCCGCTTAGGTAAATTGGCTACTTTTTCCGTTGATGCGTAATCATTAAGTGTCAAAGTAATTGGTAATAGTGATAAAAAATCGTGACCAACGGGACTATCTTCAATTTCAGCCGTTAAAATTTCATCATCAATGGTTAAGGTAATGGTCATATCATTTCCTTTCTGGTTGGCATGAGCAACACTAAGATAAAGAATTGAAACAAGGACAAGGATTGATACTGGTCTAAAGAGTTTAAGCATGCTTGCCTGTCCTTTTATAAAATAATTGGAAACTGATCAAAATAAGAGTGATGGCACAGGCAAGAAAAAGTGTTGCAATGGCAAATATGCTGTTAGCGCCACCGCTATCAAAAACAGCGCCGCCAGTTGCTGCGCCAATAGATATGGAAAGCTGGATAGCTGCAACCATAAGCCCACCAGCAATTTCAGCGCGATCGGCAAGAGTGTGAACAATCCATGTTGACCAAGCAACTGGAATAATACCAAACATGAAGCCCCACATCATAATCAGCACTATATTTTCAATAAGATTTCCATTGCTAAAATAGAAATTAATGGCGATAAATGCTAATATGGCATGGATAGCAATAATAGTAATGCGGAAACCTTGACCCAATAATTTTCCGGCAAAAAATGTACCCAAACAATTAGCAATGCCAAAGCCAAGCAAGATTAGCGATAACTTGCTGTCATGCAAAAACAAATCTTGTTCAATATAAGGGCGCAAATAGGTAAAAAACACATGGTAACCGCCAAAGCTGAAAATCATACCGCCAAGGCCAGCAATCACCCAAGTGGTTTTTAAAAGTTGCCCCATATCGCGAAAGCGACTTACAGTTTTAACTGGCATGGATGGCAAAGATAAAAATTGCCAGATAAAGCCAATTGTGCCAAGCAGTGTAGCGAGCCAAAACACATTGCGCCAGCCGATAAATTGTCCAATATAACTTGCGACTGGAATAGAAATAATGGTAGCAACGGCAACACCTGCATAAATAATACTTAATGCGCGTGGTACATCTTTTGCTGGCACAAGCCGCAAGGCAACCGCCGATGACATTGACCAGAAGCCGCCAACAGACATGCCAAGCAAAGCACGGGCAATAAGCAAAACAATGTAATTGGGTGCAATGGCAACCAGCGCATTGGAAACAATCAACAAAGCCGATAGGCTAAGCAAAATGAGCCGTCTATCGATAGTTTTGGTAAGCGGACTAAGCAGAATACTCGTGGTCACGGCAAAAAGCCCGACAACAGTTACAGCTTGTCCAGCTAAGCCTTCACTGATTGATAAGTCTTGGGCAATAGGTGTTAACAAACTAATTGATAAAAATTCACCTGTGATAAGACCTGTAACGCCAAGGAAAAGCGAAAAAACTGCCGACCATTGTGGTGTTATAATTGCCATTTCATTTTGGTTGGGTACCATGGTGGATCACATCTCTTTATAAATTTCAAAATAGGTAAAATATGTCACTGATCTAATGTGATGATTGCCAAGGCGTTCACCTTGGCAATTTGACTTTCTTTTAATAGTCTTTTGCAAAAACCGTGGCTATTTACTGCAAATTGCTTTGAAAAAAGCTGGTTAATTTACCAAAAGGAATGATATCAACACGGTCATAAAGATCGACATGGCCAGCATTTTTTACGTAAAATAGTTCTTTTGGTTCACCAGCGCGTTGGTAAGCATCTTCGCTAAATTCCTTAGAGTGAGCTTGATCGCCAGTAATGAATAGCATTGGCCTTGGTGAAATGGTTTCAATGTCATTAAAGGGGTAAAAATTCATGAATTTGACATTGCTGGTTAATGTTGGATGGGTGGTAAGTTGAGGTGATTGACCTTTTGGGGTAAACTCACCGCGCTGTGTGCGATAAAAATCGTAAAATTCGCGCTCAATGGGATTAGAATTTTCGGTTAAAGCATCAACTGTGCCACTGGTATATTCGGTTTTTGCGCCTTCAAACTCTTTTTGGCGTTGTTCAATGGCTGCTTGAATAATGGCTTTACGCTGATCAAGTGTTACGCCATGATTGATGCCGTTACGGTTGGCTGCGCCCATATCATACATGCTAACTGTTGCAATGGCCCGCAATCTTGGATCAATTTTTGCTGCACTAATTGCAAAACTACCACTGCCGCAAATGCCAAGAACGCCGATACGGTTTTTGTCAATATAGTCTTGCGTGCCAAGGTAATCGACTGCCGCACTAAAATCATCGGCATAAATTTCAGGCGACACGAGATTGCGTGGCTCACCCGCGCTTTCGCCCCAATAGGATAGATCAATTGCAAGGGTTACAAAGCCTTGCTCAGCAAGTTTTTGCGCATAAAGATTGGATGCTTGCTCTTTAACCGCGCCCATTGGGTGGCCAACAATAATCGCAGCATTCTTTTTGCTGCGATCAAGATTGTTCGGGATAAAGAGATTACCAACCACATCCATATTATATAGATTTTTAAAATGGACTTTTTGAAGTGTTACTTCATTACTTTTATAAAAATTATTGGCGCCATTTGACATATCTTGTGCCATAACCTGGAACGCACTGAAAATTAGTGTTAGCAACACAATCAGTGTTCGCATGGTCCTTTCTCCTTAAGTTTAAATATAAATTCAACTTCAATTTCAAATTCTGGGGAGATTATGGCACAGCTAGATAGGTGTGATAATTGTATTAATACTCAATACTATTATGAATTTTGCTCATGAATAAAGATAGCTAATAGGGTGAACAATAAAATTTGCATTGTTGCTATTGGGCATTTTATTCCATGCTCGTAAGCCAACTTAAATGAGCTTAGGCGAAGTTCAACTCATTTTAAGATTTATCTTAGTGATAGCGATTTCAAGGTTAATGACCAGCTGAATATCACTGTTGTACTATTTATAATATGACGTTTTCGTGGTTTTTTGCTGCGGGCGTCATTGGATAAAATGCCTTTGCCTGCTTATGGGCTAAAGTATTAACAGGACTGATAATCAGTCTTGTTTAAAGCGTTTACACAAATCGAACAATTTTAGGCAATAGCGTTAAAAATTGAGCCAACGACGTTGGTTCATTAAAATCCAAATAAAGAATGGGCCACCGATAAGTGCCGTTATAATACCGATCGGCACTTCCGATTGTGGTAAGATCGTACGCGATATTGTATCTGCGATGAGTAGCACAATTGCTCCAAGTAAAGCTGAACATGGTAGTAAATATTTATGATTAGGACCAATTATTAAGCGCAAGAGATGTGGAACAATAATACCGACAAATCCTATACCGCCACAAACAGCAACGCTTGCTCCAACTGCGGCGGAGACACATATGATGGAAATGTTTTTTATCCGTTGCACTGGGATACCTAAATGATAAGCTATCGGCTCTCCTAAAGCTAAAGCATTAAGTCCCCTTGATAAAAATGGTACAATAATTAAAGTAATTGCGATAATGACACTTGCAATAATGGTTTTACTCCAATTTGCTTTATTAAGAGAGCCTAATGTCCAAAATACTATATCCCGCAGTTGCTGATCATTAGCTTGATAGGTAATGAGACCTGTTACCGCACTTGTAATTGCAGCTAAAGCAATGCCTGCAAGTAGCATGACAGCAATTGAAGTTCGCCCATTTTGGGTTGCTAAACGATAAATAATCATCGTTGTTATTAATCCACCGCAAAAAGCAGCTAATGGTAGCAATGTGTCACCAAAAAACATTTGCAACCCGATAAGGCTACTTCCTCCAAGAACAATGGTAACAACTGCACCAAGGCCAGCACCAGACGAAACGCCAATTAGTCCTGGATCTGCAAGAGGGTTTTTGAATAAACCTTGTAATATGGTACCAGAAACAGCTAGCGCAGCCCCAACCATAACCCCTAAAACAACACGCGGCATGCGAACTTTTAGTAAAATTCGTATGGCACGATCTGCTTGGTTGTCAAATTCTTGTAGTCCTAAATAATATCGAATAGTGGTTAAAAATGCGGATTTAGACTCTCCATAAGCTAAGCTAAATATAATCACCAATAAGAGTAATGCAGATAGAAAAACTAATGCTAACCGTCCTTTATAACTGCGGTCGCCCGCCATTTGTGTTGTGGCACTGCACATTTTAATACCTGCAAAAATGGATAAAAAGATGAGCTATGCATCAATCTTTAACTGCATAAATTGACACATAGCAAAAATTGAAGAAAACTATTTTTCGTTAAGCGTCCAATAAGCACTTGCGAGCACTTTATCACGACCTTTTTTCAAAGTATCACGCCAATATTCACGCAGTATTTTAGCTTGGCTTGCCTCTCCTGCAAACCAAGCATAAACATCATCATGTTCTGGCCAGGTAAAATTTTGTAATTTTTGTGTTAAAGTTTTTGCTGCTGCTATTTGATCTTGGCTGATGATCCATTCAATATTAATGCCTTTTGGATGTTTTATGTCTTGTTTATCAGCTAATTCATCAATTGTAATAATTGCATGACCGGTTGCTGTATCTGGTAAGTTCTCTAATATCCTTCCCAAAGCAGGTAAGCCGGTTGGATCTGCACCTAAAATATAATGGCCAACATTTGGTATTGGTCGCCCAACTGGACCCAAAATACCAATCTTATCGCCTATCTGAGCATTTTGTGCCCATCGACAGGAAATACCGTCTGTTTCGTGTATATAAAAATCAATTTCTAACCATCCAGCTTCAATGTTTAGATTGCGAATAGTATAGCTACGCGAAATAGGTTTGTTTTTGTCATCTAACCAGTGAGGTAAACCATTTTTTCCTCTAATTGGCCAAACAGGATCAAACCCTTCATGGGCAGGGAATAACAATTTTGCATGCATAGACCCAAATAATGAAAAGCGTTTTAAATTTTCACCCGTTAGGCGAACACGCAGCATATGAGGGCTAAGGTGAAAAATATTTTCAACTTCTAGAACACGAAATTGCTCTAAACTCGTTTCATCCAATTGGTCTCCGGCCCAGATAAATTCCTGTGCTTCTTGCTTGGTAAAATACGCAAATGATGTGACTGTCAGATCTTTAATGCGAGCAAGACAAATTTCATCTTCGGCGGATAAAAAAATAGAGCATTTTTGACTTTCAACCTGAAAACAGATTTTTCCAAAACCAATATCAAAATGATGTTGATTACCTTCAACGTGATATTTGGCCTGCAAAGCACCCATGTGGTCAATCAGCTCAGCTATAATAGCGGCAAAATTATTAACCTGAACTGTTGTTGAGATTTGGAATGACATAATGTACCTCAAGGCAACTATAAAAACAGTATTTACAATAAAATCCCTAAATTAGCAGAAAGGGTTTACTTCCCGCCAATGCGACCGGTTATTGCTATTTTAAAGGTTCTACCTTTTCCTTGATCTATATCAGATATTCCTGCCCAACCACTTAGTGGATCAGTGTATGTTTTGTTAAATACATTATCTACTGCAAAATCTAACCGTGCATAATCATTGATTTTATAATTTAAAAATAGATTGGTTAAATTTACTCGAGGATAGACTTTTGCCGCCGATGCATCAAATAAGCGGGTTACTTTTCCATTGCTTTGGTATGAAGCACCATAAACAAGCTTATCTTCAAAAGCACGTAGCCCAAGAGTTGCGCTAAAGCTATTGCGCGGTGTGTCGCTAATATTGCGCCCTTCCCAAATACCGTCTCTCATGACTGATTTATTATAGGACGCGGCAATATTGATATATCCCCACCAATCATCATAGGTACCTTCATATTCTATACCTTGCAATTTAGCACTGCCAATATTTTCCGCCGTTACAACACGGTTTTTAGTAACCGCATTAATATAATTATCAACTTTGGTGGTATAAATATTAATTTTGCTGCGTAATTGATCGCTGCCCGATAACAAGCCATCATGCTGAATATTTAAACCTGCTTCATAAGACCCAGCTTCCTCAGGCCGTAAATCAAGATTTGGCACAAATTCATTACCTCGGCTCAAACCGCTTGGAAACATATTTTGCATATGTGGAACACGATAGCCTTCGGAGTAAGAGACGTAAAACTGAATGCCGTCTATAGGTGTTACCCCGATGTTAATCCTTGGTGATAATTTATTTCCATCAGAACTAATGTCACGTGCGGGCTTGTTGGGCATGGCAACCGTACGCCCATCCATTTTATAGCCATCATAGCGAAGAGCCGTGGTAATTTCTAACCATTCATTATATTCACCAAGCCATTGGACTAATCCACCATAAACTTGTTGATTACCACTACCAAAATTATTGGTATCAGAGTCACTAATGACTTTATAATAGTCAAACCCATAAGTGAGGGTTTGTTTAAGATTCCCAGTAGTGAAACGTGAACTATTATAGGCACGAACACCACTTGTGGAAACATCATAATATCGTGTGGAACCAATTAGAGGGCGTGGCCAAACTTGATATTGGTCATTTTCAGTTTTACTATAATAAGCATTAACCTTTAAATCCCATAGATCATTATCAACTGGATTGTATGTGTAAATGCCATTATAATTATCAACATAAATTTTAGCATCATATCTTGGTGCAACAGGTGATGAAAAACCGCTTAATGTTGTTATTGTATCATCATATTTTTGGCGTGAATAACTCAATTTAAATTCGTGGCCATCACTTGGGCGGAAGGTCACCTTACCCATGCCTGTCACAACATTTTCGCCGGTCCAACGAACATTTTTGCCATTACCATCTTTATATTCATCGCTGTCACGATAAACAAAATTACCAATAACATCAAAGTCTTCATTAAATTTATAGGCACCAATGGTACTTGTTAACCAACCTTTACCATTGCTTTCATAGCGTAGCTTGTTGCTTAACGCCCAGCGTTCATTGTCAAGAAGAAAGTCAGCTGCATCTTTGGTTTCAAATGCAACTAATCCACCAATAGCGCCAGATCCATAAGCATTTGAAACAGGGCCACGAATAACTGTAACCTGTTTTAATAATTCGGGGTCAACATAAAATGTACCAGTGCCGTGGCCAACACGCCAAAATTCTTGCCTTGCACCATCAAGTGTAATCGCAACACGACCGAATTGTTGCATTCCGCGTATACCAATTGATGTAGCAGCATCATCACCATTCATGGTGGCATGCACACCTGGAGTTGAACGGAAAAGATCGGCTGCACTACTTGGCTGTATTTGATCAATTTGTTCTTGTGTTATGATACTTGTTGCCGATAGCGAGTTAATAACAGGCTGGTCGTTTAAAGTCGGCGATATGGTAACAGTGTCAAGAACATTTGCTGGATTATTCCGCCTTTCGCTCTCTACTTCATTTTGTGATGATGTTTGATCTTGTGTATTTTGGTGTTGCTGTGCATGCGCTAATGAGCCAGAAACTAAACAAAAAGCGCCCAAAATATTATATCTAAGGGTGAGTTTTAGTAAGTTTAGGGGGGAGGATTTAAAGCGCTTCATCAGTACACCACCATTGTTTTTAATCTTATCATTGACTCATAATTTAGGAATGCTATAAGCGTCTACAATACATGATTTATTTAGTCAACTTTTAAAATTTATTTAAGGTTAATATGAAAAATATCCATTATATCATTATGTTAGCTATATTTATTTTGGTAAAGACGATTAGCCCATCTTTGAGCCAAGATAGCAATCACGCACAAAAAATTATCGTTTTAGGGCCCGATTTAAGTGATATTGTTTATAAATTAGGGGCTGAAGATCGTGTTATTGCATTGGATAGGTCAAGTCATTTTCTTTTAAATGCACATGACAAAGTCAATGTTGGCTATGCGCGGCGTTTATCAACCGAAGGCATTCTCTCGTTAGATTTTGATCTAATCATTGCCAGTAATTCTATGGGGCCACCTGAAACCGTTGATATGTTAAAAGAATCGGGAGCCAATATTTTATTTGTTACTGCAGAGAACACGCGTAACGGCATTATCGAGAAAATCACCACAATTGCGAAAAAACTTGAATTGGTAGATCAAGGGGAAAACTTAAAAAACGAGGTTTTGGCAGATTTTGACGATGCTGTGGCTTATGCAAATAAAGTACCACTTAATGAGCGCAAAAAAGTTGTTTTTTTTCATGGGGCAGGGCAGTTAAATGCAGCCGGTAAGAACACCAATGCGGATGCTTTTATTGAATATGCTGGAGCTATTAATCCCTTTAATACCTATAATGGATACAAACCAGTTACACGTGAGGCGCTTTTATTAGCTGCACCTGATGTCATTTTGGCCATCTCTAATGGTAAAGGCGGGCCAGCCATTGATGATGTTTTATCTAATGATGCTTTAGATGGGACGCCAGCCGCAATCAATAAAGCTGTTATAATTATAGATGATCCCTATATGATTGGTGTTGGCTTTGGTCCAAGAACGGGCGCAGCACTCAAAAAACTTACACGGGCTTTATATTATAAGCCCTAAGCGCGCTTTTTAAATTAGCCGTGAAACCAAGCAAAAACTATACAATTTTTGGGCAGCTTAAATATTGAGCTGCTTTTTGTATAATAAAGCAATTTGCTTTTTATTAGGCTGAAACTATGAAATTTTTTTCAAAATTGCCGGCATAGTTTATAAATTTCATTGTGTTATTATAAACGTGATAAAATCATTGACGCTAGTTGGTAGCTATGACGCTCCGCTTAGATTTATGTTTTTTCAAAAGACATATTTGGTTTTAAACTGATTCCATTTATTTTGGCTAATTCATCATTTTCTTGTGGATTTTCGTCCTTAAAAAATTTGGATTTATAAGGATTTTATTAATTAACTTTCTGAAAAACAAAGTTATTGAGTTGCTCTAAATCATTGATAATATTTCATATTTTTTATTGGTTTGCCTGTTCTATTGTCGGTTGGGCTTTACGTCTCATGGAGAATATCAAGGATCTTACTATTGTAAATATTAGATATTTACCATCAATTCCTTGTAATTGGCATTCGTCCACTTTATAGACCGCCCCAATAGGGATTTTTCTGGTTTGATGCCAGTTTATAAATGTCCAACTTATTATTTTTAGCATTTATATCACCAGCAGTCCTTTGCTTTAGTGATGAATTGCTTTTGGAGAATTGATGTGAGCGATATTCGTGAATTTATTCGGGCGGCTGCCGGCCTTGAAATGAAGGCAACTCTTGCGGTTAAGGGTGGCAAACTCGTCAATGTTGTATCAGAAGAAATTTATGATGCAGATATTGCCATTTATAAAGACAAGATTATCGCAGTTGGTGATATTGAAGATTATGTTGGTCCTAACACTGAGATAATCGATGCAAAAGGCCGCTATCTTTGCCCAGGCATGATTGATGGCCATCTTCATGTTGAATGCTCTAAATTGTCCTTAACTAGTTTTGCAAAAGCGGTTGTACCACTTGGCACAACCTCAATTGTTACCGGTCTTGATCAGATTATCGTTGTTGGTGGCCCCGATGCTGCTCGTGAATTTTTAGATGAAGCAAAAAATACGCCATTAAAAGTCTTTTGGGGCGCGCCTTGTAAAACCCCTTACACAATGCCGCGTTCAACCGTTGGCCATTATTTTAGCCCTGAAGATCACCGCAATACCCATCATTGGCCAGAATGCGTTGGCATATGGGAAACAGTTCGTGAATTTATTCAGGAAGAAGATAGCGATGTTTTAGAAGCATTGGCTATTGGTGCTGCCAATCGCTTACCTGCTTTAGGTTGCTGCCCAATGACGCGCGGCTCTAAATTAAATCAATATTTAGCAGCAGGCGTGCGTTCGGATCATGAAAGCTATAGCCCTGAAGAAATGCTAGAAAAATTACGCAATGGCATGCATGTGGTTATTCGTGAATCGTCGATTTCGCATTTCTTGACTGATAATTTACGCATTGTCACTGAAATGGGCGTTAAAGCCCTACGCCGCATTAGTTTTTGTACTGATGATGTGGTTGCAAGTGATATTCTTACTCGCGGCCATCTTGATAATATGGTGCGTATGGCAATTGCTATGGGCATTTCACCAATGGCAGCAATTCAAATGGCAACCATTAATGGTGCCGATGCTTTACGTATTGACCATAAGGTAGGTTCTATCTCACCAGGACGCATTGCTGATATTCTTCTTGTTGATGATTTGCGCAATTTCCGCATTGATGGTGTTATCGCCAATGGTAGCCTTGTTGCAAAGGGCGGCAAGATGAGCGTTAAGCTTGTTGCGCCAACACGTAGTCCTTCGCTTATGCAAAGCGTTAAAGCCGAGCCCGTTGTAGCAAGCGAAATTCGTGTTGAAGCGAAAGGAAATAGTGACAAAACCGAGCTTATGGCAATTAATGTTACACCTGAGAAAATCTTTGTGCGTACTAAGCGCATGGTGACCTTGCCCGTTGAAAATGGTTTTGTAAAAGCTGATCCTGCTCAAGATGTTCAGTATTTAACTGTTGTTGAGCGTTACGGCAAAACCCGTAATCGCCCTGTTGGTTTTATTTCTGGCTTTGGCTTAACGTCTGGGGCCATTGCATCATCCACTGCGCCTGATGATAATAATATTATCTGCGTTGGTGCCAATGAAAAAGACATGGAACTTGCGATTAATACCTTGATTGAAAAGCAAGGTGGACAGGTTGTTGTTAAAGATGGCAAGGTGATTGAATTCTTGCATTTGCCAATTGGTGGTATTGTTTCAGATATTGAGCCTGAAGAAATGATGGGCTTTGAAACGCGCCTTGATGATGCCGCACGCAGCCTTGGTTGTCAGCTGCCTTGGCCATTTATGTATATGTTTGTGTTGCAGATTACCGCAATTCCAGATTATGCTATGACTGATCTTGGTATTGTGGATTGTGTCAATTTGCAAGTTATCACCCCTTATGGTGACCCAGTGCAAACCACCCATAATGTTTAAGTTTTTAAAAGGCATTTATTCGTAAATGCCTTTTTTCGTTTCAAATCAATATTCGAGCGCATTTCGATCTGATTGGATCAGATCGGCGCTCTAATCCATTGTTTACACCGCGTTTTTTGTCCGAAAACCGCTTCACACTTTTCGGAAAACGCTCTAAGAACAACACCAGCATATTTTGTCATAGCAAATGCTAAGATAAAATATGCTTTTCATTTTATTTTAAATTAAAAAACCAACAATGTGGCTTTCAATCTCATTGAGGGCGCTGGTTTAAACTGCAGCTTGAAACATGCTGCAAGTGTAAAAGATGAAAGGGTGCCAAATGGCCGTTGAGCAACAAGGCAGCGTACAGCACAATAATCAACAATCTACAAAACATCAAAATAAAGGCTTTGCTGCATTTTTAGATCGCTATTTTGGTATCCGCAAGGCTGGGTCGTCAATACGCATTGAGTTATTAGCTGGGCTCACGACATTTTTGGCCGCTTCTTACGTTATTGTGGTTAATCCCGATATTTTGACCAAAGCAGGCATTCCTTTTTCTGCTGGGTTAACAGCGACGGTTTTGGTAAGTTTTTTGTGTAGCTGTGCCATGGGGCTTTATGCAAAAAGCCCTATTCTTGTTGCACCAGGTATGGGTATCAATACGCTTTTTGCTTATACTTTGGTAAGTGGCGCAAATGTACCATTACCTATTGCGCTTGGCTGTGTGCTTTGGGCCGGTGTTTTATTTACCCTTCTTGCTTTTTTTAATTTGCGCAGCGTGGTGATTGAAGCCATTCCAGTTAATCTTCGTTATGGTATTGCTTGCGGCATTGGGCTTTTCATTGCGTTAATCGGCTTGGAAGGCTCAAAATTTATTATTGCAGATCCTGATACGATCGTTGCTTTAACACCGATTACCCCCGTTACTCTTACTTTTATTGCTGGCTTCATTATCACTGTTGGTTTGGTTAGTCGCGGCGTTAAAGGCTCGCTAATGCTTGGCATGATTATTACGACGTTGCTTGCTATTCCTATTGGCCGTATTTGGGGCGATGGTAGTGCCTATACCTATGGTAGCGGTCTTGAAACTATTGTCAATTGGAGTGGTGTTTTTGCTGCGCCCGATTTTAGTTTTATTGGTACAATTGATCTTATTGGCTCGTTGCAAATCCTATATATTCCATTTATTTTTGTCTTTCTTTTCACCAATTTTGTGGAGGCGCTTTCTACCTTTATGGGGCTTGCAGAAGCCTCTGGCCTAAAGGATGAAAATGATATGCCGCATAATATTCGTGAATCTATGCATGTTGACGCGGTCGCAGCATTAATCTCCGCGCCGCTTGGCACAAGTCCAGCCACTGTTTATCTTGAATCGGGCGCTGGCATTTCACAAGGTGGGCGCACGGGTCTTGTCGCGGTTGTTGCAGGTTTGCTGTTTTTACCATTTTTATTCTTGTCGCCATTATTATCGCTGGTGCCAACCATCGCAACGGCGCCGGTATTGATTTTAACCGGACTTTTCATGGCAGAACCTTTAGGGCGGATTGATTGGAAGAATTTTGAGGAATCTTTGCCAGCATTTTTGGCTGTTTTGCTTATTCCTCTTACTTTTTCGATTACCCTTGGTTTATCGTTGGCGGTTATTACCTATGTGTTGATGAAAATTGTTACAGGAAAAATCCGCGAAATTCGGCTTGTGATGTGGTTTGTAGCATTAATTGCTGTTATGCTCGTTGCACAAATTCAAGCCTATAAATCTGTAGCCGAAGAAACACCACAACAATGCGCACCAATTGACGTAAAGTATTTCCAGCAAAAGTTGAATTTTTTCTTACGCTTGGACAGTGTACCTAAATGACGCCTTTAGAGCATGTTAATGAAAAAACAGCTTTAATAATGGTTTAGTATTGTAATTTTGGTTTGGCTTATAACGCCAAATCCGCATTTTAAAGAATGATTAAAATAATTTAAGGAAATGAACAATGAAACAATGGCATGAAGTTGCGCCGCAATTGGTTGATGTCGCCATGGGACGCAAAGCGGCTGATTTAGTTGTTAAAAACGGTAAATGGGTTAATGTCCATTCTGGTGAAATTATTGCCAATATTGATGTTGCCGTGAGTGCAGGGCGCATTGCTTATGTTGGTGAAAATGCGACCTACACAATCGGCACTGAAACGCAGGTGATTGAAGCTAATGGTCGCTATTTGGTGCCAGGGCTATGTGACGCGCATATGCATGTTGAAAGTGGCATGGTCAATGTAACAGAATTTGCCCGTGCGGTTATTGGTCATGGTACAACAACCATGTTTATTGATCCCCATGAAATCGCTAATGTGCTTGGGGTTGAAGGCGTGCGCTTAATGAATGATGAAGCGCAACAAATGCCAATTAATATTTTTGTGCAGGCACCAAGCTGCGTACCAAGCGCACCCGGTCTTGAAGAAGCTGGCGCCGAGCTTAGTGCGAATGATATCAGCGAAATCTTGTCTTGGCCTAATATTATTGGTCTTGGCGAAATGATGAATTTCCCAGGTGTTGCTAATAATGATGCGAAAATGGTTGCTGAAATTGCAGCTACTCAAAAAGCTGGTCTTACCGTTGGCGGCCATTATGCTTCACCAGAGCGCGGCCGTGCTTTCCATGCCTATATTGCTGGTGGCCCAGCCGATGACCATGAGGGTACAACCCTAGACGATGCAATGGCACGTGTTCGCCAAGGCATGCGCTCTATGCTGCGCCTTGGCTCTGCTTGGTATGACGTGGCATCACAGGTTAAAGCTATCACTGAACATG
Organism: Bartonella sp. HY328; assembly: GCF_025449335.1. Lineage (NCBI taxonomy): Bacteria > Pseudomonadati > Pseudomonadota > Alphaproteobacteria > Hyphomicrobiales > Bartonellaceae > Bartonella > Bartonella sp. HY328. The sequence continues at coordinate 2,371,263 of NZ_CP104883.1, read as the reverse complement.
GTTTGGATTCGCGCAATTTCTTGCTTTGCACCGATGACAGCCATTCTGGCACACTGGTATTTGACGGCCACATGAACCGCGTTGTCCGCCATGCTATTTCGCAGGGTTTAAAGCCAATTACCGCTATTCAAATGGCAACCTTAAACACAGCGCAGCATTTTGGGCTTGAGCGTGATTTGGGCTCAATTACCCCAGGTCGCCGAGCTGATATTATTATCACATCGGATCTAGCAGAATTACCGATTGAAGTGGTTATCGGCCAAGGTAAACTTTTGGCTGAAAATGGCAATCTTGTTGTTAATATTCCAGCGACACAATATCCAGCTCACGTAAAAAATACTGTGCATCTTGGCAAAGTGTTAAAAGGTGATGATTTTGATGTTGTTGCTGATAATGCCGCAAAGGTGCGGGTGCGTGTTATTGGCATGGTAGAGAACCAAGCGCCTACTAAGGCACTTGAAGCTATCTTGCCCGTTGAAGATAACATTGTGAGCATGGATATTGCTAAGGACGTTTGCCAAATTGCACTGGTTGAGCGCCACCGTGCAACAGGCCATGTCACCAATGCTTTTGTGTCAGGTTTTGGCTATAATAAGCCCTGTGCTTTGGCATCGACCGTTGCCCATGATAGCCATCATATGATTGTTGTTGGTACCAATAAGGACGATATGGCAATGGCTGCTAATCGTCTGGGGGAAGTTGGCGGCGGCATGGTGATGATTTCTGAAGGTAAAGAGCTTGCTATGGTAGAATTACCAATTGCAGGCCTTATGTCTGATGAGCGCGCCGAAATTGTTGCAGCTAAAGCGCAAAAGCTTGTTGATGCCATGGCAGAATGTGGTTGTACTTTAAATAATGCCAACATGCAGCATTCGCTTTTGGCATTGGTGGTTATTCCGCAATTGCGTATTTCTGACAAAGGGCTTGTTGACGTAACCCGCTTTGAAATTGTTGATGTTATTATGGAAAAAATGGCGCAATAATTTAAAAAAGGCCACCATTTCATTTAAATGGTGGCCTTATTTTTCGGCTAAAACATTTTAAATGTTAAAAATTTTATAAAAGCGCGGTATGAAATGAACAATGTCGCCAATTTGTCCCTGATAATCGCGCGGCAACTCAATTTCTACCATATCACCGCTATCAAGTTTTACTTCGCCGCGCCTTGCAGATCCGACACGGCGGCGAGCAATGAGCTTACCATTAAGGCTTTGCTGATCAGCATTTGTTAGTTCAATTTCATGCGGACGGAAAAACAACTTGGCTTTACCATCAGGTAAATTGCTTTTAATGTTAATTTCATTGCCGTCATATAGAAATTTTCCCGACTTTATCTCAATAATAATATTACTGGATTCGCCAATAAAGTCATAAACAAAAGGCGTTTTGGGGTTGTCGTAAATATCGTCAGCTGAGCCTAATTGTTCGATTGTGCCCTTATGCATAATGGCAACGCGATCAGAAAGTTCAAGTGCCTCTTCTTGGTCATGGGTCACAAATATGGTGGTAAATCCAGTTTTATCATGCATTTCACGCAGCCAATGGCGTAATTCGCGGCGAACTTGCGCGTCTAAGGCGCCAAAAGGCTCATCAAGCAGCAGGATTTGCGGTTCAATTGCCATGGCGCGGGCAAGTGCAACGCGTTGGCGTTGCCCGCCCGATAATTGGTTAGGATAGCGATTTTCAAGTCCTGTTAGCTGCACAAGATCCAAAAGCTCCATCACTTTATTCTTGATAAAGGATTTTGATGGACGCGTTTTTGAAGGGCGAACATTGAGACCAAAAGCAATATTATTAAAAACGGTTAAATGCTTGAAAAGCGCATAATGCTGAAAAACAAAACCGACATTACGCTCACGTATAGAGTGTAAGGATGCATCCTTATCGCCAAAATAAACGGTGCCGGATGTTGGAAATTCAAGTCCAGCTATAAGGCGCAAAAGCGTGGTTTTGCCTGAACCTGATGGTCCAAGCAGGCCCAATAATTCGCCTGAGCGAATATCAAGTGAAATATCGTTTAACGCAGCAAAGCCGTCAAATTCTTTATTTAAGGAATTTAGGCGAACATCCATAGTCAATCCTCGAAACTATATTTTGCATCAGCTCATATTAATGGCCTGTGCGTGCTCCCTTACGGGCGTAAATTTTTTCAATTAATGTTTTTAAGACAAGTGTTACTAATGCAAGCGAGGTTAGCAGCGTTGCTATCGCGCAGGCAGCAGTAATGTCGGAATAATACATAAGCTCAATTTGCAAGGGCAGTGTCATACTTTCCCCCTCAATGCGTGAGGAAACAAGATAAACTGCACCAAATTCGCCCATTGCACGCGCATTGCAAAGCAAAATTCCGTAAAGTAACGCCCATTTAATATTAGGCAAAGTTACCAGCCAAAAGGTTTTAAACCCACTTGCGCCAAGCGAAAGCGCGGCTTCTTCGTCACTGGTGCCTTGGTCTTGCATCAATGGAATAAGTTCACGGGCAACAAAAGGAAAGGTTACAAACATGGTTGCAAGGATCATGCCGGGTAAGGCATAGATAATTTCAATGTTGAAATATTCAAGCACTGGGCGCAAGACACTATCCATGCTGAAAACCAAAATCAGCGCAAGCCCAGCAATGACAGGTGATATGGAAAAAGGTAAATCAATTAAAGTTATGACAAAGGCCTTGCCACGAAAACGAAATTTGGTAATTGCCCATGCACCTAAAATGCCAATCAAACTGTTACACGTCACCGCGATTAAAGCGACAATAAGTGTAAGTTTAATCGCGTTTAACGTGCTTGCTTCACTGATGGCTTGCCAATAGGCATCAAAACCTTCACCTAAAGCTTCAACAAAGACAATTGCCAAAGGTAAAAATAGCATGATGGTCAAGAATAGTAATACAACTGCTATGGCTATCCATTTAAACCAGATATTATCGCTTGTCGGATCGCTTGGTGGATTTTGTGGTTTGCTATAATTAGCCATTGCCAAATCTCCTGCGATTATAGGCTTGCAATAGATTAATAGCCAATAAAATGATAAAGGCAATAACAAGCATGGTTGCGCCAATAGCTGCGGCATTGGCATATTTATTGGCGGCGTTACCCTCTAACTGGATAACAATCATTAACGGGGCAATTTGCGTTTCGCGTGGTAAATTACCCGCAATAAAAATGACCGAGCCATATTCACCGATTGCTCTACCAAAGGCAAGGGCAAAACCAGTCATGATTGATGGTAAGAGGGCTGGTAAAATAACCTTAATAAAGGTTTGTAAACGGTTTGCACCAAGGCTTGCAGCGGCTTCTTCAACGTCTTTTTCAAACTCGGCAATCGCCGGTTGGATGGTGCGGACAACAAAGGGAATACCAATGAAAATAAGCGCAATAACAATACCGGTTGAGGTGTTGATAATGCTGATGCCAAGTTTGTTGAGCAGCGATCCAAGCCAACCAATAGGCGAATAAAGCGTTGCAAAAGCAATGCCAGCGACAGCGGTTGGCAAGGCAAAGGGTAGATCAATACAGGCATCAACAAGGCGGCGACCGGGGAAATTATAACGCACCAAAACCCAAGCAATCAGCAGTCCAAAAACGACATTAATTAATGCCGCAAGCATTGATGTCCAAAGGCTTAGCCAAATGGCATGGCTAACGGTGGGCGTTTTGATTATATCAATATATTCGCTAAAACTAAGCGAGAAGGTGCGGAAAAATATTACCGCAATTGGCAGTAATATTAAAATCCACATATAGGTCATGAAAATCCCAAAGGTTAAACCAAAGCCGGGTATAATGCTTGGTGTCTTCCATGAGTTAGGCTTTGCTGTTGTTGATGCCATATTTTATCGGCTCCTATTGGTTGCCACTAAAAATTTGGTCGAAGAAACTGCCTTCATTGAAAAATTCTGCTTGTGCTTTTTTCCAGCCGCCAAAATCTTCAATTTTTACTAACGTCAAGGGTGGGAATTTTTGCAAAAGTGTTTTATCAACTAGCTCAGGGTTTGATGGGCGGTAGCCATATTTTGCAGCCAAAGACTGTCCCTCTTGGCTATAGAGATGCTGTAAATAGGCGGTGGCTATTTCTCTTGTACCATTTTTATCGACATTACCATCAACAAGGGCAACAGGTGGTTCAGCAAGGATAGAGATTGATGGAACAACAATTTCAAAATTTTCGCCGCGTTTTTCTTCCAATGTTCGGATGGCTTCATTTTCCCAAGCAAGCAACACATCACCAAGGCCGCGTTGGGTGAAACTTAAGGTTGAGCCACGTGCGCCAGTATCCAGCACAGGGACGTTGCGATAAAGGTCTCGTACATATTGGCGAGCTTTTTCTTCATCGCCATTGAAGTTTTTGCGTGCCCAAGCAAGGGCAGCTAAAAAGTTCCACCGTGCACCGCCAGACGTTTTGGGGTTAGGGGTAATAACCTTTACATCCGAGCGGGTAAGGTCGCCCCAATCTTTAATGTTTTGGGGGTTGCCTTTGCGCACTAAAAATACAATGGTTGATGTATAAGGGGCATTATTATGGGCAAGTGTACCACGCCAGTTTTCAGGTATTTTTCCTGTGCGTTCTGCAATCTCGTTAATATCTGCTTCTAGTGCAAGAGTAACAACATCAGCATTTAAGCCTTCAATCACTGATCGCGCTTGTGAGCCAGAACCACCATGGGTGGTGCGAACTACTGCATCAGTGCCTTTTTCTTTTTTCCAAAAGTCGGAAAAGGCTTGGTTATATTCGCGATAAAATTCGCGGGTTGGATCATAGGATACATTCAATATGCGGTCGGCAGCTTGCGCCGCATGTATTGGAGCGAGGCTTGCTGTTGCTGCAATAAGTGAAGCGAGCACAGTTACAAATTTGCGTTTTAAAATCATTGTCACCTCCATTGATTAGCGACAATGTAACGGAATTAAATAAAATGTGAAAATATAAACTGTACTAATCCGCAGATTTTATGAAAAATCTTTTCAAAAAACACATATTTTTGAGTTTTTCTAAACTCTTTATGGTTTTTACCCCATATTTAATAGCAATATTTTGCGTTAAAAAGTCAATGCTCACTGGCCGATAACTAGAAGTAAAATGGTTTAAATGTTGTTTAAATGGAAATTTAGTTTATTGAAATATTAAGTTGAAAAAAGTGGTAAACATGAATTTAAAGGCTCTCGAAATATTGTAGCCTATAACGCATGGTAACATTTAATTTATCTATCCCTATATAAATACAATATTATTTGATTAGACGTTCTTGACCTTCCTTGATACCGTTCTAGATATTGTTAGATAATATTTTGAAATTTTCGCTAAAATATTAGCGGCAAAACGAGGACGAAGATAATGAAAAAGCTTTTATTAGTATCAGTTGCAATATTGTCATTAGCTGCAAGCAATGTTTTCGCAGCCGAGCGCACCTTAAATGGTGGCTCTAAAGAAAATACATATGTTGAGGGCCAGAAAGATGGTTCTCCAGTAGAAACCAAAGCCCCACCAAAAGAAGGTCGTCATTTTGGCGATGGCTCTCAAGAAAATTCCTATGTTGAAGGCCAAAAGGACGGCTCACCAGTTGAAACCAAAGCCCCACCAAAGGAAGGTCGTCATTTTGGTGACGGCTCGGTTGAAAACAAGCAATAATATATAATCCTGATTTATGATTAAAGTTTTAGGGCGGTTTCATATTTGAAGCCGCCCTTATTTTTCAAAAGATTATGCCAAATATCGCTTTAATTTTAATGCCTTTTTATTGATTTATTTTTTCTTGCTTTGCTTATTAATAAGTTAGTACTCTAAAACTTATTGATCTTTGGGTTTATCAGCTTAATTTTTTTAATGATATGTTGGAGACAATATGGAGCATTATTAAAAGCCATAGCAACAAGGATTGATGAAATATTCCTATTTTAAAAGTGGTATGTTAGCACTGAAATAGGGCAGATTTGAACTGCTTCGCTTTAATGTGAGAGCCAAAGCTTCACATCTAAAAGCTTTACCAAATGTAGTTCCATCGGCATTTGCTATGGTAGAATGTAGTTGTGGCGACAAGGAGTGAATAAGAGATTTACGTATAGAACAAAAATGTATTCTTATTCGGCATTCGCCACAAATATCAAAAATGAAATTTGTATAGCTATGACAACAAGGGAGTAACGAAACAAACTATCTCGCTCTAACACTGAGCTACAAGCCCACAGTGTCGGGCTTGGCAGGATTTGAACCCGCGACCTAGATTTTGGAATGTAGTTTCGTCGGCATTTGTCATATATAAAAGTTAAATAAAAATCATAGCAACAAGTTTGTAATGAAACAGTAGTCTGCGCTCTCTTTCTGAGCTCATGTTCATGTATATGAACAAGGTGGGACTTTAACCCGCGACCTAATGTAGTTCCACTGGCATTTGCCATGAATTTAATTTGGTGAGTCTTTTTTAGCATTTATTTTTCGTTTTGTAAAGTATTATTTTAAAAAAATAAATAAAAACAAAGGCTTGTGTTGAAGTTGTAAAAATCCACTTCCAGCTTTGTTTAAAACTTGATGATTTTGGCCATTTGTAATGCTTGGCTGATTTTATGCTTATAGCTCTATTGCATCAATCATTTTTGTCCATTGCTCTGTTTCCTGTTGTTTTGTCAGAGTTCCGATAAGTGTAAACACTGCATCGGAAAATCCACCAATATTGAAAACACCATCAAAATTTGCTGCAGGTGTTGTAATGTAAGGTTGTATGTCGAGACATATTAACTTTGCATCTGGGTTGCGATTTTTAATCTTGGCCCATTCTTCCATCATCTTGGTTGGCCCTGATCTGGTTAAATTGTTGGCATCCACCCATGATTCATTGTCAGAAATCATGATAACGACATCGGGCTTTGCATTTTCTACATTCAATGTTTTAAGTGGAGCGGAACAATTTGTGCCACCACCACCAATGCTGCTAAGTTTTTTGGCATTGGTCATAATGCTGTCGCGAGCATTGAGTTCAATATCAACAACATCAAATTCAAAGGGCATTATACGTGCGTATTTGTTTTTACGCATAATTGCTGCCGATATTAATGCTGCAACGTCAATGCATCGCACAACTGAAGTTGCGCCGTGGCGATAGCCAGTAACTGGCGATGACATGGAACCTGAAACGTCAGGGCAAAGTACGACATAGCCGTTTAGCTTAGGCACATTATCAAGAGCTATTTCCATAGCTGCTTGTAATGCATCTTTTACCATGCCTGGTAGTGCCTTATCAGCCATAAGATAGGTTGTCATGAGTTGATAGGGAAAAACGCGAGCCTTGCGAATTTCATTTTCATCACAAAGGCGACCTGCGATGAAGTGCGTAAAACCTGGTACTGAAAATACGTCATGACGTAAAAAAGTGTTAAGGTTTTGACGCAGCATTTGAAATCCAGCATGGTAGGCAATTTCTGCCCAATGCTCCTTAGTAAGATTAAGCGAAGTCAACATTTGGAAAGGCACTTCTGGCACTTTGCCAGTTTGGTTTAACTTAAATTCCTCAAACTCACGGACGATAGCTGGAAGTTCGTCAATATTATGAGGTTTTCCCATAATATAGGCATAAAGTGCTTCTCGCGATTTATCCTTTGGGCGCGGATGCACCATTTTGATGACATCAGCAAGCGAAGGTTTATTTCCTATATTGGCGCGCAAAATTTCAATGTCACTGGCATTTTCAAGCCATTCTTGCACAAGCCGTTTAGGGCGTGTACCAAGTGATTTACGACCAATGGTGCCAGAGCGCATAATTTGCACGAAATTACGCAGCATCTTACCATTGCGGATAACCCTTTTAAATACTTGGTTGAAATAAGTGCTCTCGTTTTTAGAAAGAATTGCGAGCAATAAAGCAGGCATATCTTTCATCAAGCCTTTTTCAAAAGCATAAATGGCAGTTTTTGCAAGAAACTCCGCGTCAACTTTTTCGCTAAGTTCTAAAATCTTATCCAACTGGTCGCCGCCATTGGCGTAAAATGTATTGTTAAAGGTGCCAGTCACTGCAAGCTGTGCTAAGGCTTCATTTGGTGAAAGCTCATAGGCTGGTGCGCCATGATGGTTATGGCTATTGGTTGCAGGAACAAGTTTTCCGCGTAGGGAAGCAAAAAGTTTAAAGTTTGCCATTGTATTTCCTCTTTATTTCCAGCATGGCTTTTTCATGCTTATTATTATTGACATTCTGACAAGGTATTTGGTTAAATTATCTTGCCTGCACCTATTGACTAAGCATAAGGCGTGCCAACTTCGATAAAGACAACTGAAAACTACAAAATATTTTTTTATCTTACTGATTTTATTGCTAAAATAATTTTATAAAAATATTTTCTTCCTTTTTGTTTTAAAACGGGCATAATATTATCAGTGATAATTTTTTATAAAGATTTATAATTATGGATAAAAAAACTGTTGTCTTTTCAGTTCTTGGCACAACCCTTGATATTGGTGCCCAAGCAAAACGCTGGTCAAAATGGCGGCCAACGGTTGCGCTTTGTCAGCAGGCAGATTTTCCAGTTGATCGGGTAGAGATGATCAATCACAGTAATGATAATAAGCTTGCCGAGGTTATTATTAAGGATATTGCTGAGATTTCACCCAAGACAAAAGTCGTGCAAAATTTTGTCGACATTAAAAATCCTTGGGATTTTGCTGAGGTTTATGAGCAATTGCGCTCCATTGTTACCAATTATGATTTTGATCTTGAAAATGAAGACTATTATGTAAATATCACTACCGGCACCCATGTTGCGCAGATTTGCTGGTTTTTGCTCACGGAGACACGCACAATTCCGGGGCGTTTGTTACAGCTTTCGCCGTCTTTGCGGGATGGAAGTGGCAATAGAAGCTCTATTGGTTCTTTTTCAATTATTGATCTTGATTTATCGCGCTATGATATAATTGCGCGGCGTTTTGCGCAGGAGCGCCAATCGGCGACATCATTTCTAAAGTCTGGCATTGCTACCCGCAATGATGCGTTTAACCACATCATAGACGAAATAGAAAAAGTGGCTATTCGTTCAAAGGCTCCAATTTTGTTAACTGGGCCAACGGGCGCGGGTAAATCCCGTCTTGCGCGACGCATTTATGAATTAAAGAAAATGCAGCATCAAGTTGAAGGTTCTCTCATTGAGGTGAATTGCGCAACCTTGCGCGGCGATCAAGCAATGTCAACCTTGTTTGGTCACCAAAAAGGCGCATTTACTGGGGCTGCTAGCAGCCGCCAAGGTTTGATGAAAGCTGCCGATCAAGGACTGTTGTTTTTGGACGAAATCGGCGAACTTGGTCTTGACGAGCAAGCTATGTGTTTGCGTGCTATTGAAGAAAAACGCTTTTTTGCGGTGGGTGCAGATGTTGAAACCCAATCGGATTTTCAACTCATTGCCGGTACTAATCGGGATTTACGCGAAGAAGTAACAAAAGGTCGTTTTAGAGAAGATCTATATGCAAGACTCAATCTTTGGACTTTTGAATTGCCCGCATTAAAAAATCGCCGTGAAGACATTGAGCCTAATCTTGATTATGAGCTTGATAATTATCAACGAGATGAAGGGCGAAAAGTTACTTTTAATAAAGAAGCACGCAATTTGTTTTTAGATTTTGCTATGTCTGGCACTGCCGAGTGGCGCGGCAGTTTCCGTGACTTATCAGCGGCAGTCTTGCGCATGTCAACCCTTGCGCCGCAATCGCGCATTAACGAGGAAACAGTGTTGGACGAGATTAAGCGTTTAAAATATAGTTGGAGCCGGGATAATTTGGGTAAAGATAAAAAATTGCTTGCAACTGTTTTAGGTGAAGATAAATTGGCGATGATTGATCCATTTGATATTCCCCAGCTTGATTTTGTCGTGCGTGAATGTCAGCGTTATAAAAGCATTAGTGAAGCGGGTAGGGCACTTTTTGCAGTTTCAAGAACGCAGAAAAAAACAGGCAATGATGCCGACCGCTTACGCAAATATCTCGCGCGTTTTGAATTAAGTTTTGAAATCGTGCACGACTTATAGCATTTGAAGGTTAATTATGTGAAGATAAAATAGCATATTCGATTGGTTTTTAATTTTTTGTCAATTAAGATATCAATATTGCTATTTTATCCATTGCTTGATTTGTAAATTTTTCGCCAATTTGTCGGTGTAATGCCGACCGATGCTTTAAAAGTATCTCTAAATGAAGTTGCTGAATTAAAGCCTGTTGCTGTTGCTATTTGTTCAATTGATGATGATGTAGTTTCTAACCATATTTGAGCTTTCTTTATACGAATATTAGCCAACCATGCCATAGGAGTCACCCCTAGGTTTGCTTTGAATTTTCGATTTAAAGTTCTAGTGCTCATATGAGTGTGTTTAGAAATTGATTGAAGTGAATGATTTAAGCTTATGGTATCCGTCAACCATGTTAAAAGCGGTGCGAGCGGTTCTTCTTTTTGTAAGTGCTGTGGTGAAGTTAGTTGTTTGTAATTGCCTTCACGTTCCATTGGCATGATAAAAAATTGGGAAATGGTTTGAGCTATAACCGAACCAAAATCATTTCGGATCATATGTAAGCAAAGGTCAATACCTGATGCAAGGCCAGCAGAAGTTAATATTTGTCCATTATCAGTAAAAAGAACATTTGGTTTGACTCTTACTTGCGGGTATTCTTGAGCTAGGGTTTCAATCAAATCCCAATGGGTTGTTGCAGTTAACCCATTTAAAACGCCTGAAGCTGCTAAAACAAATGCGCCTGAGCAAATCGATGCAATACGTGTTCCTTTTGTAATAGCATTTTGTAAGACTTCAAAAATGATGGGATCCCAAAAACCAACTGGATTACGAAGACCGGGAATAATAATTGTATCGGCCAAAATTAAATCATCTAATTTTGATTTACAAGTAATTTGCCATTCATGACTGGTACAAACATCATCGCCACCACAAATAGTAACATCGTAAGCATTAACGCCATTTTGATGTTTAACTAGGGAGAAGACATCATATGGAATTGAAACATCAAAAGGCACAAAATTATCTAAAACTAAAATTGCAATTTTGTGTTTTGAAGATTCTCTCAATGTGTTGTTTTCTTTTGAATTGGCCATGTACGTTTAATCGTAGTCTTAAGTTTTATGAAGGTTTTACGTCATATATTTTATAAGAGATATTTAAAATAATCATATAAATATCTCTCACGAAGTGTGTGATTATCCATTGGTAAAATCATATCGTGATCCAAGATCATTACCTTAGTCTAGCGTAACACCTAGCTGCTTTGCGGCTTCCACCAAAATTTTTTCCTTGTTAGGGGTTACCATTTCTAGCCATTGGTTGAATTTTTTTTGTTCTTTTTCGACAATTTTAGCTGGCGCTAAACGTGGCGAGCCTGTTTTAAATGGCGGATTGGGATCGTATTCCATAGAAAGTTCAATTGCTTGGGCAATATCAATTCCTTTAAGTGTAGCTAATAGTGTTAAACCAAAGTCGATACCTGATGTAATTCCCCCTCCAGTTAAGCGGTTACGGTCTTTGACTATACGTTCATGGGTCGGAATTGCGCCAAAATACGCTAGGTCATTAATCATTGTCCAATGAGCAGTTGCTTTGTAGCCTTTTAGCAAACCTGCCGCTCCTAAAATAAATGATCCTGTGCAGACGCTTGTTACCCAAGATGCTTTTTGTCCGATTTGGGCTACCCAATCAATCATGTCTTTTTTTACTATTTGAATGTAAGGATTAGCTGTACCAGGCACACAAAGAATATCGGTTTGTTTCATATCAGAAAAAGTCGCCGTTGGAATTAGCCCTAAGCCATTATCGTCAAAAATTGGGTTTTTATCCTTAGCGACAAAATCGATATTAAAAAGACTTTTCGAAAGTGCAGTCGATGGGCCTATAAAATCTAGAGATGTTACGCCGTCAAATATGAGATATGTTATGTGTAACTTCTTTTCGCCCGCTTTGAGCTTCATTATTGGGCGTGAAGCATTTGGTAATAAATTATTTTCACTCACCGGAACCTTAGCATTGCTGTTTATCGTACTTGAAATACCTGCCCCTAACGATAAAGCCAAAAGCTGGTTGAATCTTCTTCTATCCATAGTAATACCCATCTATTCCTATTAATCTCAATACTAATTAGTTTATTGGAATATTGGGATGGAAAAAGTGGATTATGTGCCAATTATAGCATGAATTTTGCCATTTTAAATTTGCATTCTCAGTTGAAAATAAAATTTGCTGACTCATCATATACTTTTTAGAATGATCAATGAATAGGTTACGTATTCAATAAGTGTATTTAGGGATTTCTATTTTTATCAAAATTTTGTTTATTATTTGGCGTGGTTGCTCACATGTCGTCATTTAAAATCTATGAATTTTGTCTATTTGGTAAGATCGCTTCACAGTTTTTCAAAAATGCTATAGTATTATTAGAAAGTTTGTCGACAATTTTATAGCTTGAGGGGTAAGCTAATGTCGGGGCAGGGGTTTGGTAATCATAAATCTGATGATAATCGTTTAAAACAAAGTTCTATTTTCTGGCAAATGTTCACGCCAAAATTTATCACAGTTTTACGTGAGGGCTATAGCTTAAGCAACTTCAAAGCCGATGCGTTAGCAGGCTTAACCGTTGCTATTGTTGCTTTGCCGCTTTCTATTGCCATTGCCATTGCGTCTGGTGCTTCGCCTATTCAGGGGCTCTATACATCTATTATCGGTGGCTTTTTTGTCTCGCTGCTTGGCGGCAGTCGCTTTCAAATTGGTGGGCCTGCTGGTGCTTTTATTGTTGTAGTCGCAACCACCATCAGCGAGCATGGCATGGACGGGCTATTGCTAGCGATGTTGATGTCTGGAGTATTCTTAGCCATTATGGGCTATGCGCGTCTTGGCACCTATATTAAATTTATTCCCTATCCTGTAACAATCGGCTTTACTGCTGGCATTGGGGTAATAATTTTTTGTAGCCAATTGATTAATATATTGGGATTAGAGTTGCAGGGGGGAGAACCAGGCCCCATTATTGCAAAAATGGCGGCAATATATGACGCAATAACAACTTTTAATGGTCAAAGCTTTGCCCTTTGCGCGCTCACAATCATTATTATTTTTGCTTTGAAAAAATGGCGCCCTCATTGGCCAGGAATGCTCATTGCAATTGCATTGGCAAGTTTTGCGGCTTTTTTGGGAGTGCTTGATGTTGCAACCGTTGGTAGCCGCTTTGGTGCTATGCCATCGCAATTACCAATGCCAGTGATGCCAGTTTTTTCGATTGATAAATTAGTAGAGGTAATGCCAGCAGCAATAACTTTTGCCTTGCTTGGGGCGATTGAATCGCTACTGTCGGCAGTGGTGGCTGATGGCATGAGTGGGCATCACCATCGCTCTAATTGTGAATTAGTAGGGCAGGGCTTTGCCAATATTATCACGGCGTTTTTTCAAGGTATTTGTGTCACCGGTACCATTGCACGCACCGCTACCAATATTCGCGCTGGGGCTTATGGTCCAATGGCGGGCATGATGCACGCAATTTTTATCTTGATGTTTATCCTGTTTGCTGCCCCGCTTATTAGCTATATTCCCCTAGCGGCGCTTGCTGGCGTACTTGCTATTGTGTCGTGGAATATGATCGAGCGCGGCGCGATAAAAACTTTATTTATCGCATCAAAGGGTGAAGCTGTTATTTTGACGGTCACTTTTTTACTAACTGTATTTTGGGGATTGGCTGAAGCCATCATTATTGGCTTTGCGCTTGGCGCCTTATTGTTTATTCAACGCATGTCAAGTTTAAGCAAGGTCGAAATGGATATACCCTTTGTGGGGGAAGATAGAATAGATGGTGCTAATAGCGCGCCTCCTGCTTTTGATGATAGCCGTTTAAATAATGAAGTTGTCATCTACCATATTTCAGGCATTTTTTTCTTTGGTGCTGCTGCTAATATTGGTTCAGTTCTTGATAAAATTGCCGATAGTTATAAGGTAATGATACTTGACTTTTCCGCAGTGCCATTGCTTGATGCAACTGGTGCGCATATAATTGAAAACTTAGGACAAACCGCAAAAAAACGCCAAATGAGAATGATAATCTGCGGTGCTTCCATTGCTCTGCGCAAAGAAATGCTTGCTCATAATATTCGCCCACCCTTAGTGGAGTTTTATAGTGATGTTGCGTCCGCAGTTGAAACAACCAAAAGCGCAGAAGCATAAATGAATGGATTTAAAGTTTAATACAAAAATTAAAAGTTAAAAAATACTTAATTTCATGTGTATAACGCCCTTTGTTTGTTTCTATTTTTAAAAATAAATGCACTATGTCAAGCGAGCTTAACGATAATTTCGTAAAGGCAATAAAATTACTTGCAATTAAATTATCTTGCAAAAATAATTTAGCAATTTGTGACAATTAAATAGGGTTGGAAATATGTCCAAAGAGGGTATCACAGACATTAAGAGTAAGGGAAATAAGGGCAAACTTATTGCGATCCTTATTATTCTTGTTTTACTAATAGGCGGCGGCATCTATTATTATCTTGGCTTGCAGCAAAAAAAAATAAATGCTGTTTTCGAACAATTGAAAGAGCAAGGGGTCGTATTTAAGGAGTGGAAAGAAAATTCCGATAAGACGTATTCTCTTGTTGAGCCAAAATTACAAGTTGCAGACAATGTGCAGCTCAATGTTGAAAGTATTAATGTTGCGATCAAAAATGACAGCTTGCTAGATATTAATCTTAAAAATGTCAGCTATAAAAACGGGGTGATAGAAGTTGCTTTGCCTGCTATTGCCATAACAGGTTATAAGCTGAATAAAGATATTTTTGACCCTCGTCTTAAGGACAAAATGGCGCCTTTTGCTTTGCATTTGCTAAGTAATGATTTTAAATTAATGGCGTTTGATAATTCCTTGGTTAAACTTTCTTTTAACCTGAGTGAACTTAAAATTTCAGCATCAATAGCCATAGGTAAGTATGAGCTTCATGATTATAATAATGGTATCGTTGCACAGCAAGTAATTGATAAATATAGTGTTGTTACCAATATAAGCACTAATAGCATATTATTGCCACCCACTCTCCAAATCGCCTCAATTGAGCAAATTACTGTTCAAGATAATAATGTGAGATTGCAAGTGCTAATGGCTTATATCGCAGACGATAAGCCAGATCAGCCATTTGAAAAAGTGAGCGGTGCAACTGTTATCAAAAATTATAAAATTGATACAAAATCACCCTTAAAACATGAAGAACAGATGTCGATTGAAGAAATTACAACCGATGGCATCTCTATGCGTTACGGAAAAAAAGCACCAGTTGATACCATAAACAACCTCTTGGCATTTGCCAAATCTGCTCCTATATCCGCACGTGAGGCTGAGGAAAAAGGCGAACAAGCGGAGTTAGACTATCCAAAACTATTTGGTCTTATTCGTGATGCTCTTTATATGATTGATATGGTAGGTCCATTTCAACAAGAGGCAAAAAACGCAACTTCAATCCAAAACGATTCTGAAGTCAATATAACCGTTAATATCGAGGGTCTTACAATTGGATATGAACCCTTAAAGACGAGTATAGAATATAAGGGCTTGGATATTAATGCCGCTAGCCCGCTATTGGATGATCAAGCTGTTGCAGTTGGAAAAATCGGTATTGTTGGCATTAAAAGAGTAGACTTTTCGTCCCTATATCAATTTGCTGTTTCAGAATTAGATAAATTATCGAAACTTGACACAATACCAAATGACAGAACATATGTTGTCGGCTTAATGGCAAATGTTGGCAAGCTATATCCTAAGATTGACGGAATAGAAGTTAAAAATGTCGATATGAATTTACCTATGTCTAAGGGTAATGTTAAATTCGATGAAATTTCGCTTAACCATAAATATGCTGTATCTGGTCCAATCCCAACATCTATTGATTTAAATGTTGTCAATTATCAGCAATTCGTCGAAGACTTTACTTATTTTCCTCAGAGTGTTGGCCTTAGCGATGGAATGCTAAAGCTATCTGCACGTATTAAAGCTGACTGGAATGAAGAAAAGAAACAAATTTTACTTCATGATAGTTTCTTAGAAACCAATGTTTTTGGTCGTGTAGATGCTAGTGCAACCATCGGTCAAGTGCAGCCATATCTTTTTTCAGGTAATACGATAGAAATGGCAGCTGCCGCATCGGGCTTAACAGTAAAAGATTTCGAAATTAGCCTTGATGATAAGGGAAGACTTAGCGCCTTTAAAGAAGCCATAGCAAAAGAAAAAAATATATCGGTTGAAGAAGTTAACTATGGTTTGATTTCGAGAATGGTCCCTATCACGCAAGACTATATCGATGATGATGACATTCGTGCAGGCGTCATCGTTCCTGTTGCAAAGTTTATGAAAAACGGCGGCGTTATAGCCTTTGGTGCAAAATCCAAAACCAGTTTTGGTGTTGGATTGCCCAGTTTCGCTCTGATAAATTTAAGCGATAGCCTTGATCCATTATGGTCACTGTTTGATATTGCAGTCTCCGTAAAATAATAGGTTTTTAAAGACGTTGAATAAACCATTGGTGTGTTGTTAAAACTCAACATACCAATGGTTTTTTTATGCTTTTAACGTTATTGTTTTGCGTGGTGAAATGAAGGGGAAGAAAATGCTAAGATTGCAGTATCATTTAAACGATTGTTGCCAAGGTTTCTTGTTTTTTTTCAAACAGATAGGCTTATCATTTGTAGCTTTTTTTCTAATTTTCGTTTCTTGTTCTCAATCTTCCCCTGCTGCTACACAGGTAACGCAACCAGTACTTACTTTTTTAAAGCAAAATGGCTTACATTTTGAGAATGTAGAGGAGCATGAAGAAGGCGTGATAGCCATTAAAAATGCGTATCTTCCACTTGGTCATAATACAAAAGTTAACATCGAAACATTACTGATTAAACCTAAAGAAAATGGGCGTTTTGATTTTGAAATTAGCAATATAAATTATAAGGATGGTTTTGAATTTAATCTTGATAGTTTAAGTATTTCAGATCTAAAATTTGAACATAAACCCACTCTGTCAAATAAGCGTTTCTATCTTCCATCTTTTTTAAATTCGCTGCTTAATATGGATATCAACCAAATTGATTTTAGTAAAATGTCGTTAAGATCATCTATTGGTAATACATCATATTTACTCAAATTTACTATTGATGCTGGTGCATTTGAGAGTGTGTCGCAAGGTATCGTTCAATCGCAATATTTTTGGGGATCTGCGATCGAAGTTGGCAAAAAATCAGTTGGAGGCGATAATCAGTCAATTAATTTGTCAATCGATCATATTAATTTTCGTGATTTGAATTGTTGGCAAGTATTTGATCTAATTTTTGCGCCACGTAATTATCAAGTGAATGTAGCTAAATCCATTGCCAAAAGTGTGAATATTCGTCACATAAATTATTATGATAATAGCCAGACTATTGATTTTGAAGAAGTAAATCTGTCTGGTTTATTGCTGCGTCAAAATCGTGAAACCTTTGCTGATTTGTTCAATAATCAAATTTCTGTTTTAGCGATGAGTGATGTCGAACGTGGCAAAGATGGCCAACCATTAGTTGAAGACCCTTTAGCTGATTATAAAGACATTAAATTATTGCGTAGCTATTTTTATCTTTTGGATATGGTTCAAACTGTTGATTTGGATTTTGAAGACTATGCAAAAGAGTATGAAGATGGTGCGATGGAATATCAGTTTTTAATTAAAACTGGCACTATTTCCTATCAAAATAATAAGTTAACATTCCAATTCAATCAACTTGATGATGTGTCAAGAGAATTAGAAAATCCAAGCTCAATAAGGCTTTTTAACCTACCTCTTGAATGGAAAGTGGATGAAGTTCAGGCTAAAAATATAGATTTGGCTAATTTCTATAATTTTATTGATGGCGAATTTTCGAGATTGTTGGATAAGGATGGTTTGAAGAAGAATGCTAATTTTGATTATTCAAAAGTACTTATGCAAAAAATTTGGCCGAATTTTCCGCAAATCGATAGTCTTTCGGTTCATAACCTAAATTTATACGCACCGTCAAAACATTCGAATAATTCAAATGCCGCGCTCGAGCAGGTTTTTAAGCTTAATGAATTATCTTTGAGAAATGAATATGAGACCCCTGGACCTATTCCGACCAAAATTGCATTTGTGATTGATGATTTTGTACTTCCTAAAAAGATAATCGCTCAAATGAATATGCCGCGATTTAAAAGCTCATCGTTAAATGTCAATTTGAACTTTCAGGCGGCTTGGAATAGCAATTCAAATAGCTTAAAAATTGACAATAGTTTCATCGAAAGCAAACAATTGGGACGTTTAGCAATTGGAGCGGAATTTTCGAATGTTCAAGAGCCAATATTTTCGGGCCAGCAAGGCGATATGCTTGGCAACTTAATTAATGTTATGGTTAATAAATTAGTTTTGCAATATGAAGATCGCGGCTTGAAAGATCAGAATTTTTCATTCATCGCAGGGTTGAGCTTTAGCTCATTGGATGAGTTGAAAACCAAGATTGTTGAGATCTTTGAGCAAAGGCTCAATGGACTGCAACTTGAAGACAGCAAAGTCGAAAGTTTCGTACGCGCTTATGATGCCTATATACAAAATGGTAGTGGATTAGTGCTTACGTTAGAGGAAAAAACGCCCAATAGCGTAATTATTGCAGTTTTAATCCCAGCTTTTATGGAAAATAAAACGCTATTATGGTCGCTTATGGATATTGATCTAGCATCAATTCCTTAAGCCGCAATTATGCTGCTATTGGTCTCTCGATAGTGTAAATTTCAGCTTTTTAGCTAAGTTCATTTGCTACGCCGGTTATTAATGCCATAATCTTTGTTTAAAAGGTGGTTACAGCTTGAAAATAGGTATAAAATTGTTTTAAAAGCCTTTTATTATCATAGTAAAACCATATTTTATATGGAAATGCAAAAATTAAAAATATGACGCTTCAAGGTAAAAGCGGTTATCTGGTATTTTCGCATATTCATTATTAAAAAAATGAGAGAACAGCATGGCATCCGTTGGCAATTGGCTAAAGAGATTTATAATACGTAGTTTCATCTACCTTTTTGGGATAATCATCGTCTTGGTTGTTATTGGTGGGGTTGCTTTTGTTGTTGCAAGGCCGCAAATTAATGATTTTGTGAATAAAGAAATTAATAAATATGGCATTGAGCTCGAAAGTTGGAGCATTGGTTTAACGGGTAAAGCAAATCTTCATAAAGTCCGCTTACCAATGACAAATGGCACTATTATCACCGTGCGAGAAATATCAGTGCGTCCTCCTGTTAGCAGCTTTAAAGGCGTTGCCGATCTTTATGACGTGAAGGTTGAACACGGCGGTATCAGCATGCAAATTCCGCAACTTCACGTAGATGGCATTGTTTTAAATGACAAGGATGAGACTATTAAGTCTAAAAATCTACGATTGCTCATGCAAATTGGTTTGTCGAGTATTCGTGCGAGTAATATTGAACTTGTATCAAACCTAAATGGTGCGCAAGAAACGGCAACTATAAAAGGTTTTACCCTTGATAATCTTGATAAGGGTAAAATTGCTTTTATCGGGTTTGATTCAATGCAAACTGCATCTGATTTTAAACAAGGTAATTTATCTGGCTTGCAACTGCAAAGCGGCGCGGCAAGTGCAAAAAATATCGATGTAGCCTCAGCCTATGGTTTTATGGAAAATATTCTTTCGCAAAATCAATCTATTGTTGATTTATTTGGCCCAGTTAATCTTTCAGATGTAAAGATTGACGCTGGTTTAAGCGATGGCAAGCAGTTACATGTCAGTTTAGGCGCGCTTAAATCAGAAGGATTTTCGTTGCGCAATTTAGGACAAAATCCAATCGCACAAGCAAAGGCCGCAATTGCTGTTTTAAAAAATGCAAATGCCAGCAAAGAGGAGCGCAACGATGCCACCAAAACTCTCATACAGTTGCTTGCAACCATTGCTAAAGTTAACGGCTCTTTAGAAAATCTGGTTGTTGATACTGCCGATGGCAAATTAACTGTAGGATCGTTTGAAATAACCCCAAGCAACTGGAATAATATTATTCCAGAGCAGCTTTTGATCAAGGCCGACAATGTTTTATTTGATCTTGCCGATGTGCCAAATGAAAAAATCGAGGTCTTGAAGGAGATGGGCTATAACCAATTGGATCTATCCTTTATCATGAACCTTAACTGGAATAGTGATGATAATTCGCTTAATATTGCTGAATTAGGCTTTACTGGCAAAGATATGGGGCAGATGCAGCTGTCGGGGAAATTGAAAAATATTGGTCCGGCATTCTTTGCGGGCAATTTTGATCAAATGGCGAATGTAGCAGAGGAAATTTCTCTTCAAAGTTTAAATTTAGCGGTTAGTGATTATGGGCTATTTGATAAAATTATTCAATGGGAAGCCCCTAAGGCTGGTACTACTCCATCTGATTTGCGCAACAGCATAAAAATAATTGCGGTTGAAAGTCCGCCGCTGCTTTTGAAAAATCATGAAGATGCAACAGCTATTTCAAATACCTTTGGCAATTTTGTTGATAATCCAGGCACTATTAATATTCAAATGGTAGCTAAAGCACCGGGCGGATTAAGCCTATCTGAATTTTTAATTCCGCAAACAGATACATCCGCAATTTTGAATAAATTTGATTTAAAGGTGACATCAACCGGTAAGCCCAACTGATTAGCCTTATAATTTGCAAATTTCAAAAGCGGAGTGGCGTAAAATCCCTCCGCTTTTTGCATTTTATTCCATTTACTTGTCTTAAAAGTTATTTCTAAAACACGCATTATCACTGACTATTTATTGGATTGCTTCCATGTGAGTAAATGGTAAAACAATTATATATCGTAGGATATTCCAGCTTATGTTGCAGCGGCGTTGTAGGCGTGTTTTAAAAGGCCCAAACAAAAACGGAGGACAATAATATCTGCAGATTATAACATAATTTGCAATTGGCGCATGCTCATTATTGTGAAAGTAATGGGGCTCACCGCAAAGCTAAATGAATTTTTGCATTTATCAATGCTAGCAATTTCCTACAGCTTTATTCTTTTTAAAAATACAATTAAGCTATTGGGTGTGACGTAAAGCAATAGGCATAATTTTGACCAGCTTACGCTAAAACTTACACGGTGTTGGATATGTTGCTTACTTATATTCATTGTCATTTTAACCATAAAAATGATTAAATCGATTAAAATCCATATAAACCTTCAAAAAATTGTGCAATGTCTTGCCAATGATAGCGTGTAGCAAGTACAAGAAAAATATCGCGCCTGTTTTAAGCAGTGCGTCATAAGCACTCACACCGGTTTCCCGGCCGTGTAAAATCAGAAGGATTGCAAGAATGAGCAAAACCCGTACAGAAACTGATACCTTCGGACCGATTGAAGTTCCCGGCGACCGTTATTGGGGCGCGCAGACTGAGCGTTCAATCCATAATTTTGAAATTGGTATCGAGCAGCAACCTTTGCCGCTTGTCCATGCCTTGGGGCTTGTTAAACAGGCTGCTGCCGAAGCTAATATGGTTGCTGGCAAATTATCACCTGAAATTGGCCGCGCTATCATCGCTGCTGCCGAAGAAGTGGTTGATGGCAAGTTTGATGATAATTTCCCATTGGTTGTCTGGCAGACAGGCTCAGGCACACAAAGCAATATGAATGCCAATGAGGTTATTTCAAATCGCGCTATTGAAATGCTTGGCGGCGAAATGGGTACCAAAAAGCCTGTTCATCCAAATGATCATGTCAATATGAGTCAATCTTCAAATGACTCATTCCCAACCGCAATTCATGTTGCAACTGCGATTGAAACAGTAACGCGTCTTTATCCAGCGCTTGATCATCTTATCTTGGCACTAAAAGCTAAAGAGGATGAGTTTAACGACATTATCAAAATTGGTCGTACCCATACACAAGATGCAACACCAGTCACTTTGGGGCAAGAGTTTTCAGGTTATCGCGCCAGCCTTGAACATGGCAAATTGCGCATTGAAGAAGCACTAAAAAGCGTGCTTTATCTTGCTCAAGGCGGCACTGCCGTTGGTACAGGGCTAAATGCGCCGATTGGTTTTGATAAAGAGTTTGCCGCGCAAATGACAACCATCACCGGTATTCCGTTTAAAGCTGCAAGCAATAAGTTTGAAGCCTTAGCAAGTCATGGTGCAATTACTTATTTCCATGGTAGTTTGAATGCTTTGGCAACTGATTTGTTTAAAATTGCCAATGATATTCGTTTTCTAGGTTCTGGCCCTCGTTCTGGCCTTGGTGAATTGAGCTTGCCTGAAAATGAGCCTGGTTCATCCATTATGCCGGGTAAAGTCAATCCAACCCAATGCGAAGCGCTAACAATGGTTGCATGCCAAGTCTTTGGCAATCATACAACTGTTACGGTTGCGTCATCACAAGGGCATTTTGAGCTTAATGTTTATAAGCCAGTTATTGCTTATAATGTTTTGCAATCTATTCGCTTGCTATCAGATTGTATGCGCTCCTTTGCCGATCATTGCGTTGATGGTATCGTTGCTAATCGCGCGCGTATCCAAGACTTGATGGAGCAATCCTTAATGTTGGTAACCGCATTAGCACCGGCTATCGGCTATGATGCGGCTGCAAAAATTGCAAAAACTGCTCATAAAAACGGCACTACCTTGCGTGATGAAGCACTAAAAAGCGGCCTTGTAACCGAGGAAGATTATAATCGTTTGGTTCGTCCAGAGGACATGATCCACCCTAAATAAGCACCTTGCTTATTTTATTTAATAAATTAATAAGCAGAAAGCCATTTTTAATTAGGCTTTCTGCTTTTTATTTATCATAGTAATCGCTACATTTATTAATAAAATTGGCTTTATATAAAATTGCTGGTTGAAGCCTAGGCTTTGATAGGTTAGAAAGCAAAAATTGATTTTTTAGGAATCAATTACGCACCCGTAGCTCAGCTGGATAGAGCGTTGCCCTCCGAAGGCAAAGGTCACAGATTCGAATTCTGTCGGGTGCGCCATTAAGTTTACCGCTTTTAGTGCTTTACTCCCCCTTTTATTTACGATATCTCAAATATGGTTAATTATTAAAACGGGGCTTAAAATGACATCCAGCATTCAACAGCGGGCAGAATTACATAAAAGAATTTGGCAAATTGCCAATGATGTGCGCGGCTCGGTTGATGGTTGGGACTTTAAGCAATATGTGCTTGGTGCGCTGTTTTATCGCTTTATTAGTGAAAATTTTAGCCAATATATTGAAGCAGGTGATGAAAGCGTTGATTATGCTGCCTTGCCCGATAGCGTGATAACAGATGCGATTAAAGATGATGCGGTTAAGGCAAAAGGCTATTGTATTTATCCAAGCCAATTATTTAAAAATGTTGTTGCAAATGCAAGCCAAAATGAAAATCTCAATACAGATTTGAAAAACATTTTTAACGCTATTGAAGCAAGCGCCATTGGCTATGCATCTGAAAGCGATATTAAAGGGCTATTTGCCGATTTCGACACCACCAGCAATCGCCTTGGCAATACAGTTAAGGATAAAAACTTCCGTCTTTGCGCGGTTTTAAAAGGCGTTGCCGATTTAAACTTTGGTGAATTTAACGATAACCACATTGACCTTTTTGGCGATGCCTATGAGTTTTTAATTTCCAACTATGCTGCTAATGCTGGTAAATCGGGTGGTGAGTTTTTCACCCCCCAACATGTGTCAAAGTTAATTGCACAATTGGCATTGCATGGCATGGACAAAGTCAATAAAATTTATGACCCTGCGGCAGGTTCAGGCTCGCTTTTGTTGCAAGCCAAAAAACAATTTGATGAGCATATTATTGAAGAGGGTTTTTTTGGGCAGGAAATTAACCACACCACTTATAATCTTGCCCGCATGAATATGTTTTTGCATAATATTAATTATAATAAATTTCAAATGGCTTTGGGCAACACATTGCTAGAGCCGCATTTTAAAACAGATCGCCCCTTTGATGCCATTGTTTCTAATCCACCCTATTCGGTTAAATGGATTGGTAGCGATGACCCAACTTTAATTAATGATGACCGCTTTGCCCCTGCTGGTGTTTTGCCGCCAAAATCCAAGGCAGATTTTGCCTTTGTGCTGCACGCGCTTAATTATTTGTCGGGCATTGGGCGGGCGGCAATTGTTTGCTTTCCCGGTATTTTTTATCGCGGCGGGGCAGAGCAGAAAATTCGCCAATATCTCATTGACAATAATTATGTTGAAACGGTTATTAGCCTTGCGCCCAATTTGTTTTTTGGCACAACTATAGCCGTTAATATTTTGGTGCTATCTAAACATAAATTTAATAATGACACGCAATTTATTGATGCCAGCAAATGTTTTCAAAAACAAACCAATAATAATATTTTGCGCAAAGAAGACATTGCTAAGATAATCGAGGTTTTTGCCAGCAAACAAGACATTGCCCATTTTAGCAAAAATATCCGCTATGCCGACATTGTTAAAAACAACTATAATCTTGCTGTAAGTTCCTATGTAGAAGCGGAAGATTTAAGCGAGAAGGTCGACATAACAACGCTTAACGCAGAAATTGCTGAAATCGTGCAAAAAATCAATAGCCTGCGCCATGATATTGATAGCATCATTGCGGAGATTGAAGCATGATCAAGCAATTGCTAAAAGATGTAAAGGTTGAATGGAAGCCGTTGGGGGAGGTGTTCGAGGTTTTTGCGGGTGGTGATGTACCTAAAGATGCTTTTTCAGATGTGAAGACGCAAGAATTTAATGTGCCAATATTATCAAATGGGATTGGAGGTAGATCTTTATATGGTTGGACGAATAAACCTAAAGTAAACGAACCCAGCTTGACCATATCAGCGCGAGGAACGATTGGTTGGACCAGCTATCAAACTACCCCATTTTTTCCTATTGTAAGGTTGCTCGTTTTAACACCTAAAAATTTTATTAATTTGAAATATGCATATTATTATATGAAATTAATTGAAAATGATTATAAAGTACCAAAAAGTGGGATCCCGCAATTAACTAAACCCATGATTAGTAATATTCCAATTCCTATTCCGCCACTTGAAATACAAAAAGAAATTGTGCGGATTTTAGATGCTTTTACCGCGCTTACCCAAGAGCTTACCCAAGAGCTTACCCAAGAGCTTACCGCCCGCAAAAAACAATACAACTATTATCGCGATAATTTATTGAGTTTTCAACAAGGTGACGTCGAATGGAAAACCTTGGGGGAGATTGGTGAATTTATCCGTGGTAACGGATTAAGTAAAAAAGACTTTGTTGAAAATGGATTTCCAGCTATTCATTATGGTCAAATATATACTAAGTATGGTTTGTTTGCGGATAAAACTTTTTCGTTTGTAACTGATAAACTAGCGCAAAAGTTGCGAATTGCGGATAATAATGATCTTCTAATAGCAACGACATCTGAAAATGATGAAGATGTTTTAAAGTGCGTTGGTTGGCTAGGAGAAAAAACTGCAATTTCAGGTGATATGCTATTTTTTAGGCATAAACAAAATGTTAAATATTTAGCTTATTGTTTTCAAACGGAAATCTTTCAACAAGAAAAGCGTAAGTATATTACGGGTACTAAAGTACGTCGTGTTTCACGAGATAGTCTAGAAAAATTAACAGTCCCCATTCCGCCGCTTGCTGAACAAGAGCGGATTGTTGCGATTTTAGATAAATTTGATGCTTTGACCACATCCATCAGTGATGGTTTGCCGCGCGAAATTGCCTTGCGGCAAAAGCAATATGAATATTACCGCGATTTATTGTTAAACTTTCCAAAACCTGATGCTGCTTGATAAACGCATTTCGATCTGATTGGATCAGGTCGGCACTCTAATCCATTGTTTAAATAGCGTTTTTGTTTAAAAACCGCTTCACACTTTTTGGAAAAACGCTCTAAACCAGTGCTTAAAATTTCTAGGGGGAATTATGACCACGCAAACAACGCCCATTGCTGAAACCAATCGTTTTATTGTTTTGGATAAATATGAGCCGCTGGAAGAAGCAAATTCTTCTTACCAAAGCGAATATGATTTAGAAAATGAGTTGCTGGCAGATTTAGCGAAGTTGGGGTTTGAGGTGTTGCCAAAACAGACTAGTCAGAGCCTTTATGCCAATTTGCGCGTGCAGATTGAGCGGCTAAATGCCGTGCGTTTTTTGGATGTTGAGTGGCAGCGCTTTTTGCTAGAATTTTTGGATAAGCCGTCTGAAAATATGGTTGATAAAGCGCGTAAAATTCATGATAGCCCCGTGCATGATTTTACTTTTGATGATGGGCGGCTGCAAAATATCCATCTGCTGGATAAAAAGACAATTAGCAATAATCATTTACAAGTTATGCGCCAGTTTGAGCAGCATGGCAGTTATAAAAATATCTATGATGTCACCATTCTCGTCAATGGTTTGCCGCTTGTCCATGTTGAGCTTAAACGGCGCGGCGTTGCCATTCGTGAAGCCTTTAACCAAATTCACCGCTATAGTAAGGAAAGTTTAAATAGCGATGGCTCTTTGTTTAAATATATCCAGCTTTTTGTCATTTCCAATGGCACCGATACGCGTTTTTTTGCCAATAGCCTTGATCGCAATAAAAATAGTTTTGAATTTACGATGAATTGGGCGCAAGCTAATAATGAGCTGATTAAAGATTTAAAAGATTTTACCAATACATTTTTTCAAAAAAATACCTTGCTTAATGTTTTGCTGCATTACTCTGTTTTGGATATAAGCAATAATTTGCTGGTTATGCGCCCCTATCAAATTGCTGCGACGGAGCGTATTTTATGGAAGATTGAAAGCGCCTATCATGCAAAAAACTGGAGCAATCTTGAAGCAGGTGGCTTTATTTGGCACACCACGGGATCTGGCAAAACCCTCACCAGTTTTAAAGCTGCACGCCTTGCCACCGAGCTTCCCTTTATTGATAAGGTGTTTTTTGTTGTAGATCGCAAAGATCTCGACTATCAAACCATGAAGGAATATCAAAAATTTTCGCCCGATAGTGTTAATGGTTCAGATAGTACGGCAGGGTTAAAGCGTAATATTTTAAGCAGTGACAATAAAATTATCGTCACCACCATTCAAAAGCTTAATAATTTGATGAAAAGTGAGGACGATCTTGCCATTTATGACAGCCAAGTGGTGTTTATTTTTGACGAGGCGCACCGTTCGCAATTTGGTGAGGCGCAAAAAAACTTAAAGAAAAAATTTAAAAAATATTATCAATTTGGCTTTACCGGCACGCCGATTTTTCCAGAAAATTCCTTAGGGGCAGAAACCACCGCAAGCGTTTTTGGTAAGGAATTACATGCCTATGTCATTACTGATGCAATCCGTGATGAAAAGGTTTTAAAATTCAAGGTTGATTATAATGATGTGCGCCCACAATTTGCGAGCCTTGAAAAAGAAACCGACGAGCAAAAACTATCTGCCGCTGAAAATAAGCAAGCCTTGCTGCACCCTGCGCGTATTGCCGAAATTAGCCAATATGTGCTTGATCATTTCAAGCAAAAGACCCACCGCTTAAATCCAACTGGCAAGGGCTTTAATGCCATGTTTGCGGTAAGCAGTGTTGATGCGGCAAAAGCCTATTATGAATGTTTGCAAAATTTGCAAAAAGACAGTGCTAAGCCATTAAAAATTGCCACTATTTTTTCCTTTGCTGCCAATGAGGAGCAAAATGCCATTGGCGATATTATAGACGAAAATTTTGAGCCAACGGCAATGGATTTAAGCGCTAAGGAATTTTTGGCAAGTGCAGTCAAAGATTATAATGCGATGTTTAACTCTAAATTTGGGTTGGATAGTAAGGAATTTCAAAATTACTATCGCGATTTAGCCAAAAGGGTTAAAAACCAAGACATAGATTTAGTCATTGTTGTTGGTATGTTTTTAACTGGTTTTGATGCGCCAAGTCTTAACACTTTATTTGTTGATAAAAATTTGCGTTTTCATGGTTTGATTCAAGCTTTTTCACGCACCAACCGCATTTTAGATGCCACCAAAACCTTTGGCAATATTGTTACCTTTCGCGATTTAGAACAAAATACGATTGATGCAATTACCTTGTTTGGCAATAAAAAAACGCGCGATGTTGTGTTAGAAAAAAGCTTCGAGGCTTATTTAAATGGCTTTACCGATGAGGTGACGGGCAGGGTACAGCGCGGTTATATTGAAATTGTCAACGAGTTGCAGCAGCGTTTTGCTAACCCACAAGCGATTGAAACTGAAAAAGACAAGCGCGATTTTGCCAAATTATTTGGCGAATATTTGCGTATTGAAAATATTTTGCAAAATTATGACGAGTTTGCCGCCGTGCAAGCCTTGCAAAATATCGATAAAGATGATGCCGCGGCGTTAGAAGAATTTATGCAAAAATATCATGTCAGCGATGATGATGTGTCAAAGTTGCAAACCATTCCTGTGGTGCCAGTTAAAAAGGCGCAGGATTATCGCTCAACCTATAATGATATTCGCGATTGGATAAGGAAAGAGCAGGCAGGTAAAGAAAAAGACGAATCCAGCCTTGATTGGGGTGATGTAGTTTTTGAAGTGGATTTGCTTAAAAGCCAAGAAATCAACCTTGATTATATTTTGAAAATTATTTTCGATCATAACAAGCAGGTAAAGGATAAGGCTGCCTTGGTGGAAGAAGTGCGCCGCATGCTCCGCGCCAGCTTTGATAACCGCGCCAAGGAAGATTTGGTGGTGGAGTTTATCAATCAAGTTGATTTAGACAAAGTTGGCGATAAAGACAGCATGATTGAAGCATTTTATGATTTTGCGCGCGCCGAGCAAAAGCGCGAGGTTGAAGCTTTGATTTTGCAAGAAAATATTAAAGAAGTAGAAGCCAAAAACTATATTTCCACATCCTTAAAACGCAATTATGCCAGTGACGAAGGCACCGAACTTAATGATATGATGCAAAAAATGAGCCCACTTAACCCAAACTATATGGAAAAAAAGCAAGGCTTATTTCAAAAAATCTCGGCTTTTGTTGATAAATTTAAAGGCGTTGGTGGTAGTTTGTAAATGTAGCGATTTCATATTGGGATCAATTTTTCTATCATTTTATTCTTTTAAAGAAAGCATTGTGTTTATTACACAATGCTTTTTTTGTTGGCGTTGCCAATTTTTCGATGTCGCATTGCAAGGATCGTTTCGTTGTCCCAATGTTAAAATTACAAAAAAATTTGTTTTGTTAAATAGCATATTGCCAATTTAAAAAATTGTATTATGGTTTGCATGCGTATGCAAAATGGGTTAAGACGCATTTATTACTTACTTATTCATTCATCATAAAGAGATAATGATTGCATTATGGGAGTATGGGGAAGTTTTGCTTAAGTCTTAAAGCCAGCATATTTATGATTTTGTCACTAACCAGCTTTAATGGTTAGTACTGAGATAAAAGTGAGGAGAAACAAATGGCTGAGTGGTTAAAACAAGGTGCTGATGCAGATGCAATTCGCGTTAACGATAGACAGGTGCGCGATACGGTTGAGGAGATTTTAGGCGATATTGAAAAGCGCGGTGATGATGCAATTCGGGATTTGTCGTTTAAATTTGATAAATTGCAGCGCGATGATTTTCGCCTTAGCAGTCGTGAAATACAAGATTGTATGGATCAATTAAGTGATAGAGACTTACAAGATATTGCGTTTGCCCAAACACAGGTACGTAATTTTGCTAAAAAACAAAGAGAAACCATAACCGATCTTGAAGTTGAAACACTGCCAGGCGTTGTGCTTGGCCACAAAAATATTCCTGTATCAGCAGCTGGGTGTTATGTACCAGGTGGTAAATATCCGCTTTTGGCATCTGCCCATATGTCGGTTATAACCGCAAAAGTCGCAGGTGTCGAACGTGTCATCACTTGTGCGCCACCATTTGAAGGCAAGCCAGCACCCGCAATTGTTGCTGCTCAACATATGGGCGGCGCCGATGAAATCTATTGTCTTGGTGGTATCCAAGCGGTTGGTGCAATGGCACTTGGTACAGCATCAATTGCACCTGTTGACATGCTTATCGGCCCGGGTAATGCTTTTGTGGCCGAAGCAAAACGACAACTATTCGGTCGTGTCGGTATCGACCTATTTGCAGGGCCAACGGAAACGCTGGTTATTGCTGATGATACTGTTGATGGAGAATTATGTGCAACTGATTTGCTTGGTCAGGCAGAGCATGGGCCAGACTCGCCAGCAATTTTGTTAACAACATCAGAGAAGCTTGCTCGTGATACGATGCAAGAAATTGAGCGTCTTCTTGAGATTTTACCGACGCGCGATATTGCTAGACGGTCTTGGGCAACCTTTGGTCAAGTTATCCTTGCAGATTCTGATGAGGAAATGGTCAAAATTGCCGATGAGATTGCTTCAGAGCATGTGCAGGTTATGACCCGTGATCCTGATTATTTTTTAAACCACATGCGTAATTATGGCGCTTTATTTCTTGGTGCTAGAACAAATGTTGCTTATGGCGATAAGGTTATTGGCACCAATCACACATTGCCAACCAAAAAGGCTGCCCGTTACACAGGGGGGCTATGGGTTGGCAAATTTCTTAAAACTTGTACCTATCAAAAAGTCTTAACTGATGAAGCGTCGGCCTTGCTTGGTGAATATTGTTCGCGGTTATGTGCGCTTGAACATTTTGCTGGCCATGGTGAGCAGGCCAATGTAAGGGTGCGCCGCTACGGCAAAAAGAACATTCCTTATGCCGGTATTGCTGAATAGGCTGCAAAAGCAGGGTAAATATCTATTTATCCTGCTTTTTTACAATAGGTAGTTTTACGACACCAAAGCTAAAGCCATAATTGTTGAAATGTAAATGCTATATTGATTGTGCTTTTTTTGTATTATACCACAAATGTGATTAAGTAAAAAACGACTTTGTGATAAATAATCGATAAGTACAAATTGTGATTTTACCATTTTGAGGACACCGATAGGATCGTGAAGATCTAGATTGGATGAAGTGGGTAGAATTATAAGTTTCGTGTGGAGGAGTTTAAATGAGTATTTTAATAGCTATAGCGGCATTAGCTTTGCTAATGTTTGCCGCTTATAGAGGTTACAGCGTTATTATTTTTGCACCATTGGCCGCTCTTGGTGCCGTTTTGCTAACCGATCCTAGCGCTGTTGCACCTGCATTTTCCGGCCTTTTTATGGATAAAATGGTTGGCTTTATTAAAAATTATTTTGCCGTATTTATGCTGGGCGCTATTTTTGGTAAGCTTGTCGAACTATCGGGTTTTTCACGCGCAATTGTCGAGGCGGTTATAAAAATAATCGGTCAGGAGCGGGCAATTCTTGTAATTGTTGTTGTCTGTGCCCTATTGACCTATGGTGGCGTTTCGCTTTTTGTGGTCGTATTTGCAGTTTATCCGTTTGCTGCAGAAATGTTTAGACAGGGCAATATTCCAAAACGTCTTATGCCAGCGACTATTGCATTAGGTTCTTTTACCTTTACCATGGATGCAATGCCCGGCACGCCGCAAATCCAAAATATTATACCAACAACATTTTTCAACACTACATCTTGGGCCGCGCCAATATTGGGTATTATCGGTTCGTTGTTTATTTTTGGTTTTGCTATGCTTTATTTGGAGATGGCAAGAAAAAAGGCTCAGCGTAACGGTGAAGGCTATGGTACAAATTTACGTAATGAGCCTGAAACGCCACAAGACTTAAAGCTTCCCCATCCACTACTTGCTTTGGCGCCCCTTGTTATTGTTGGCGTTGTAAATCTTTTGCTTACACGTTTTATACCCGATTGGTATGCTGCAATTTATCAGTTGGAAATGCCGGGCATGGATCAAGCTATATCGGTGGAAACAAAAAAATTGGTTGCTATTTGGGCCGTTTTGGGTGCCTTGATGAGTGGTATTGTATTTATTCTTATTGCTAGCTTCAATACTGTTCGTCACAAGTTAGCCGAAGGCAGCCGTAATGCTGTTTCAGGCTCAATGCTTGCCACAATGAATACCGCATCGGAATATGGATTTGGTGCGATTATTGCCGCTCTTCCTGGTTTTGTTATGATTGCAGAAGGGCTAAAATCTATCCCCAATCCGCTTATCAATCAGGCCGTAACGATCAATCTTTTAGCTGGTATTACGGGGTCTTCTTCTGGCGGTATGAGCATTGCCTTAGCCGCAATGTCGGAACAATTTATCAATGCAGCTAATGCCGCTCATATTCCTCTTGAAGTTCTTCACCGTGTTGCATCAATGGCCGCAGGTGGTATGGATACACTCCCTCATAATGGTGCTGTTATCACGCTTCTAGCAGTTACTGGGTTAACCCATAGAGAGGCCTATAAGAATATTTTTGTCATGACGGTTATTAAGGTTGTTGCATCCTTCTTCATCATTGGTGTTTATTATTCAACTGGCCTTGTATAAAATAGGCGTAAAGTTAGGGCGTGCCAGTGACTGAAGTCTGACTAGGCGCGCTCTCTACCTTTTGGCCATTTATTTTTTTAGCTCATCAGGGCTTTGGTATGCGTGCTGAATTGCGAATTATTAATTCCCCACCAATGATATCATTGATAGTTTCAGTCATATTATTATTTAACTGATCTAGAATAATATCTATTGCGCGTTTCGCCATGCTCATCGCTGGTTGCTGATAGGTTGTAAGGCGATATTGCGGCCAATCGGCTATTCGCATATCATCAAAGCCTATGATAGAAACATCGCTTCCAGGGATAAGAGAAAATTCGTATTTTGCAACGCTTAAAGTTGCAATAGCCATATGATCATTGGCACAAAAAATTGCGTCCGGCCTATCCTGCATGGAAAAAAAACGCCGTGCAGCATGTTTTGCCTCTTCAAAATTATAATTTGCAGCAATTCGCGCATGTAGTTTGATGCCACTTTGCTTTAAACGTTCTGTAAAAGCTGTTTCTCGTTGCTTATTGGTTGATGCGGTTTCAAGGCCTGCCATATAGGCAATTTTTTTATGGTCGCCAGCAATTAAAAATTCAGCAATTAAACGAGCTCCGGTTTCGTTATCCCCTGTTACGCTAGAAACATGGCTACGTTCTGAACGCCGGTTTAACTGAACAACAGGTAAGCCGATGCTGCTACATTCATCGGCAAAAGTGGAAGAAAGGTTAGAGGAAACGAGAATAATGGCATCAACCCGATGATTTAACACCTCATCAATAAGAGGATCTGACGATGCACCTTGGCGAAAAGGAAAAAGCAATATGCGATAACCTTTTTCAGCTAAATTATCGGATAGCGTCTCTAAAATTGTTGTATAAAATGGATTTTCAAGGCTAGGAATAATAACTCCAATAACCTTGGATTGGCGCGTAATGAGGGAGCGGGCGACAAGATTTGGCCTATATCCAAGCTGCCTTGCGGCATCCATAACTCTTTCACGCGTTTGAGGCGAAATACTAGCGCCTTTCGTATAACACCTTGATACTGCGGATTGGGAAACATTTGCAAGGCGCGCAACATCATTGGCAGTTGGCTGCCTAGATATAAATGGCGTTTTTTTGCTTTTTTCGTTCACCAAGTGATCCTTTTTGTATTAATCTTAGAATTGCCAAGATATCGAATAGACATTTGGGCTGCAACAATGCATCAAAAGAAATCTATTAATTATGAACCATAATTGATATTTCAGTATATATTTTTGCCTTTGAGAGTTTTAAGCTAAGTTAATTGGCCAAGCCATAAAAATATATGTTTTTCTAGCTATAGTGTACAAAGTTTGCTTATTATTGTGTTAATATGACTAAATCAGAACGACTACTTGCCTTATTGGACCTCTTGCGTAGTTATCGCTACCCAGTGACTGGTGCGGTTCTTGCCAAGGAATTAAAGGTAAGTTTGCGCACGCTCTACCGCGATATTGCAAGTTTACAAGCGCAAGGTGCAACAATTGAGGGTGAGGCTGGGCTGGGTTTTGTTTTGCGTCCTGGTTTTCATGTGCCACCATTAATGTTTAGCCATGATGAATTGGAAGCGCTGGTGCTAGGATCACGCTTGGTTGCAAGTTTGGGGGAGGGGGCATTATCGCAAGATGCGCGCTCTGCTATGGCAAAAATTGCAGCTTGTTTGCCTAAAGCTTTAGCAGATTCAATGCAAGCGGTCGCGTTGCATGTGCCACCTGATACGCGTTTTATCGGCCAGGCTGAAACAACGCAAATCGTTACATTATTGCGTAAAACTATTCGTGAACGGAAAAAACTAGCGATTACTTATTGCGATGCTCAGGGTAAATTTAGCAAACGGGTTATTTGGGCTTTTGGATTAGCCTTTTTTGCCCAAAGCCGTATTATCTTAGCCCATTGCGAAGAGCGTGATGATTTTCGCCATTTTAGAACAGATCGAATTTTAAGTTGTAATCCCTTGCAAGAAAATTATCCTCAAAGCCGCAATAAACTCTTGCGAGACTGGTCAGAAATGATGAAAGAAAGCTGTCAAGATTTTAAGCTGGAGCATTTTTAAAAAAGTGAATCACCCTTTATTAAAATTCCTATGCAGAACTAAGCCAGATTTTATAAGCTTGAATCCCATGCTAAATATAAGACTATTTATAGTGCTTCAAAACAAACGCAAATTTTGATTGAAAACCATTTATTTTTCAATATGATTTGATTGAAATCAAAAAATAATGATTTTAATTTTCCATTGTTTGCTAATATATCTCAATTAAATTTAAAGATACAAGATAGCTAATAATTTTTATAATAGCGATTTTGTAATGGCCTTTTTCAAGGAGTGAGAAATGAGCGATCATCGTGTGGTTATTGTTGGTGGTGGTTTTGCAGGTCTTTCTGCTGCCAAGGCAATAAAAAGCCCAAATACTGTGATTACCATGATTGACCAACGTAACCACCATCTTTTTCAACCGCTGCTCTATCAGGTGGCTACTACCATTCTTGCAACGTCGGAAATTGCGTGGCCTATTCGCCATTTATTACGCAAGCGTAAAGATATTACCACTTATCTTGGTAAGGTAACGGCAATTGATAAGGAGACTCGGCAAGTTAGCCTATCTGATGGTCAGCAATTACCTTATGATACACTTATTTTAGCAACTGGGGCGCGGCATGCCTATTTTGGCAAAGATCAATGGGAAGATATTGCACCCGGTCTTAAGGATCTTGAAGACGCAACAACTATAAGACGGCGCATGTTGGTAGCTTTTGAAAAAGCAGAAATGGAAAAAGATCCTAAAGTGCGTGAAGCGCTGCTTACATTTATTATTATTGGCGGCGGTGCAACAGGTGTCGAGCTTGCGGGTATCATTGCTGAACTTGCTCATAAAACTTTGCCAAAAGAATTTCGCAATATTGACACAACTAAGGCAAAAGTGCTGCTCGTTGAAGCAGGAAGTCGGGTTTTACCAGTCTTTCCTGAAGAATTATCTGAATATGCCAAGAAAACCTTGGAAAAAATGGGCGTCGATGTGCGCACAGGCAAGCCAGTCACTGAGTGTCATGAAAATGGTGTCGCGATTGGTGAGGAAGCTATTCCTGCACGCACGATCATTTGGGCGGCAGGGGTTAAAGCATCAGATGCTGCCGATTGGATTAATACGTCAAAGGATCGGGCGGGTCGCGCTTTTGTTAACGATGATCTTTCCGTGGAAAACCATCCAGAAATATTCATCATTGGCGATACCGCTTCGGTTAAGCAAACAAATGGTAATCCAGTACCCGGTATTGCGCCAGCCGCCAAGCAACAGGGCGAATATGTTGCAAAGGTTATTAATCATCGCCGTAAAAATTTGGCGCCGCCGCCCGCTTTTAACTATCGCCACCTTGGCAACCTTGCAACTATTGGCCGCAATTCTGCGGTGATTGATTTTGGTAAAATTCGCCTTACCGGTTTTCTTGCATGG
The DNA here is from genome assembly GCF_025449335.1 of Bartonella sp. HY328. Taxonomy (NCBI): domain Bacteria; kingdom Pseudomonadati; phylum Pseudomonadota; class Alphaproteobacteria; order Hyphomicrobiales; family Bartonellaceae; genus Bartonella; species Bartonella sp. HY328. The sequence goes on along the minus strand of NZ_CP104883.1, from coordinate 2,335,407 downwards.
TGGATTTGGGGAGTTGCACATATTTATTTTTTGATTGGTGCGCAAAGTCGGCTTGCCGTTGCATTAAATTGGTTGTGGCTTTCTATTTCTGGCCGCCGTTCTGCCCGCCTTATTACTCAGCGCGAAACACGCCGTACTGACGAGCAGAAAATGTGAGTTTGAAAATATATTGGGACAGGCGATGATTGGTTAATCTAGTACGGTCCCTTTGTTTATGCAAAACTTAGCTGCATAAAATGTGGCATGTCGATAGCGTGATATTTCAATTTGTGGTTATTTTTAATGTCGCGTCCATCTTTAGATTTTATGCAATGGCCTATGACTTGCGCATTTGGTACTTTACCAACGAAATTACAGTTTAATTAAATAGCTATATAAAATAAAAGGCGGGGTATGAACCCCGCCTTTTTTAATTAAAAATCATTTTAATCTTAATGATTATTGATTAAAATTTCACGCTTGCCAACATGGTTTGCCGCGCCAACAAGGCCTTCTTTTTCCATGCGCTCAACAAGGCTAGCTGCCTTATTATAACCAATGCCAAGACGGCGTTGAATATAAGAGGTGGAGCATTTTTTGTCACGCATCACCACTTTTACACCTTGGACGTATAGTTCTTCCGCATCATCACCAGCATTAGCAACGAGTTCTGCGATATTGTCGCTATCATCTTCTGGTTCATCTTCTTCACTGTCGGTAACCGTTGCAAGATAGTCCGGCGTACCTTGGGTTTTAAGATGCGATACAATATGTTCAACTTCGCTATCTGAAACAAATGCGCCATGAACACGCACGATGCGGCCACCGCCAGCCATATGTAGCATATCACCTTGGCCAAGAAGCGTTTCTGCGCCTTGCTCGCCCAAAATAGTGCGGCTATCGATTTTTGATGTCACTTGGAACGAAATACGGGTTGGGAAATTTGCCTTGATTGTACCAGTAATAACATCAACAGATGGACGCTGTGTTGCCATAATCAAGTGGATACCAGCGGCGCGTGCCATTTGGGCAAGACGTTGGATAGCCCCTTCAATTTCTTTGCCAGCAACCATCATCAAGTCGGCCATTTCGTCAACAATAATGACGATGTAAGGCAATGGATTAAGATCCATAGCTTCTTCATTGTAGAGTAGCTCGCCAGTTTCTTTATCAAAGCCTGCTTGTACTGTGCACATAATGGTTTCACCATTTTTAAGGGCTTCAGTCACACGCTCATTAAAACCATCTATGTTACGAACGCCTAATTTTGCCATCTTGCGATAACGATCTTCCATTTCACGTACGGCCCATTTAAGTGCGGTAACAGCTTTTTTGGGGTCTGTTACAACAGGGGTAAGCAAATGCGGAATACCATCATAAATGGAAAGTTCAAGCATTTTAGGATCAACCATGATCAAACGGCATTGATCTGGGGTTAGATGATATAAAAGCGATAGGATCATCGTGTTAATGGCAACAGATTTACCCGAACCAGTGGTGCCGGCAACCAAAAGATGCGGCATTTTTGCAAGTTCTGCAATGACCGGTTCACCACCAATATTTTTACCCAGCGCTAAAGCAAGTTTAAACTCTGATGTTTCAAAAGCTTTTGACTGCACGATTTCGCGTAAGAATACCGTTTCGCGCACAGTATTTGGCAATTCAATACCAATGACATTGCGGCCTGGTATAACAGCAACACGAGCAGATACAGCTGACATTGAACGAGCAATATCATCAGCAAGACCAATAACGCGTGAGGATTTGACGCCAGGGGCTGGTTCAAATTCATAAAGTGTGACGACAGGGCCTGGGCGGACATGAATAATTTCACCCTTAATGCCGAAATCTTCCAAAACGCTTTCTAAAAGTCCAGCGCTACGCTCTAAAGTTTCTTGTGAGATAACTGCACCATCTTTGTAAACAGGTGGCTGCAACAAATCAACGGATGGGAATGTGTAATCATGACCGGTTGCCTGCTTCGTTATCCGCAAGCCCGATTGTAGGTCGGTAACGTGTCGCGGTGTAATCGCCACACTCTTAGTTGGAATGTGGTCTGGCTCATCGGCCTTTACATCATCTTCGATGGTTTCAACTTCAACCATATTGGTTGCGTTTTCAATATTCCCATTTTCATTGCTTTGCGCTTCCATGTCGATAATGTCGTCATCTGCGGTTAAAGCCTGTTCAGCAAAGGCTGCGTCAGAAAGGGGATTTTCAACAACAATATGATCTGTTACCTTTTCGTGTTTCTCGATGCCCTCAGCCTTTTCGATGCAATCCATTGCATCGAAATCCATATTATTATCATTGGCACTATCAAATGCATGAGAAGACTGAAGAGCTGCAGCTTCGGATGATGCAACTTCTAAAATGTCAGATGCTGGCACATCAATAATAGCTGCATCTTCATTTACAGTTTCGCTTTCAACTTTTGTGTCGTCAACTACATCTTCGTTAAATTCGTCTGCTGCAATTGCGAGTTGAGATTCAGCTTCAATATTTGCGACAGCGGCTTCTTGATTGCCAGATACATGAATGGCGTCTTCGTTCGTCTGCTCAACAGCTTCCATTCGGCCAGATTTTGAAAATTTACATTCAAGTACACGGAAAAGCTCGGTAATGGATGGTTGTGGCGCTTGCGGCTCGCTTTCAAGCTCAATCTCCATCTCAGTAGCTGTATCATTTTGTTTATTGCTCGGTGTAATGTCAAATGGGCCAAATTCAAAAAACGCAAAATCAGAAATAGCGATTGGTGCAGGCTTTACTGCTTCAGTTAATGCCTTTTCCACTTGAATATCAGAGGTAACTGGTGTTGTGGTTTCAAGTTCTGCCGGTGTTTCAATGGTAGTTAATTTATTTGCAAGCATGGTATCACTTTCCGGCCGTTCGATTTGCATTGATTGATTAACAAGTGGTGATGTGGCTTCAACTTGTGGTGTTGCTTCAAAGGTTATTATGTCCTTTGCAGTCTCTAAAATTGGGCTAATATCGGTAATGTCGCCAGTAGCAGATGGAGCATCAATTGGCTGTTCACTTACAATCATTCCATCGCTGCCAATTATAGTCGGCTTTTTTTGCTGGCGTTCATAAATAGCCTGCAATTGCTCAGCATAGGCTGGGTCGCTTTCAGCCTTTTTGCGAATAATTTCAATATCAGGCGTGCGTGTAAAGCGCACATTTTCAGTTAAAGCAAAGGCTTGCCGCCATATGGGCGGATAGTCTGCCAGTGATTCTAGCAAGAGTGGTTTTGAAATAGGATTTCCATCCGGCTTTTTAGCCGGATCTGTCTTAATTGTTTGTTTGTAACTATCAAAAGTAAAAGATTTTATATTACGCATAACACTCAAATACACCATGTTTCAGCCAGAATCGTCAGGCCTAATAAACTCATCGATTTTGGTTGATTGCCAACAATCATCACAGATGCACTGTAATGGGCGAAAGTTAATAAGTTTTTGCCAGATTGATTTTCATTGGCACTTTCCTACAAGAAAAGTGCATTGTGGTTTTTTGCCAACAGGTGTTTTGGATAGAAAATTTAATTTTTTAATTTATATCCAGTTGAATAAAAATTAAATTCTTAAGGATTTAAATATTTTTCAGCGTTAATATCGGCAAAATATTAATCATATACATCTTGATACAAGGTGAATGACAGCAAAGGAAAGTTTCGATGTTCCATGCCATTTTATCCTTTTTTTCTAGACAAAAGGACTTTTTGCACTTGCAGATTTTAAATCCTATTGCCGCAATACTTGTATTTTTTTCATTTGTCGGTATTGCAACACCAACAATGGCGCAAAATCGCAATAATAGCAGTGAGCATTATACCGCGCAGGAAATTATTGATTCAGGCCATCGTTTTTTTGGTGATACATCGGGTGGACTTGCTACCGCAGTTCAAAATATTTTTTCACGCTATGGTTTGCCCAATGGTTATATTCAAGGTGAAGAAGGCTCAGGGGCGTTTATTGGCGGCTTAACCTATGGCGAGGGCGCACTTTATACAAAAAATGCTGGTGATTATCGCATGTTTTGGCAAGGCCCATCTATTGGGCTTGATTATGGCGGCCAAGGTTCACGTGTTATGATGCTGGTTTATAATCTTGATAATGTGAGAAATATTTGGGGGCGCTATGGCGGGGTTTCTGGTTCAGCCTATTTAGTTGCTGGCGTTGGTTTTAATGTTTTAAAGCGTAAGCAAGTGCTTTTGGTGCCAATTCATACAGGCCTTGGCGCACGGCTTGGCATTAATATTGGCTATCTAAAATTAACTCCAAAGCCAACTTGGAATCCATTTTAAAGCAGACTAGTAATATTAACGAAGCTAAGTTTTGGTTTTAAATGAATGAGTAGTTTTTTATGATTTGGGTTCAATCCATTCTGTTTTTCATCTTGGGTAGTGCTGTCACCGGCTTTTTGGTGATGCTTGTTTTTCCGCTAATTTGGCGGCGAGCACTTTTTCTTGCGAATAAAGCTGTACGGATGGAAGTTCCTATTTCCTTAAATGAAGTTGAAGTGGAACGTGATTTTTTGCGCGCAGAACACGCAACAGAAGTTGCACGTTTGGAAGAGCTGCTTAAAATGGCTGATGATCGTTATGCCAAAGCTCTACTGGATATTAGTAAAGTGCGTGAACGTAATTATTACCTTTTGCCCTTTGAGCAAACCACAAAAGAACTATCGTCGTCAAATAAACAAATTGGCAGTGAAATAATTACTTTGAAGCAAGAATTGAATGCCGCGAAATCCATACAGCGTCAAAAAAATCAAATAGAAAACAAGCTTGCTGAGGTTGAAGAAAAATATCAACAAGCTTTGGCATTGATTAAAGACTTGCGCGGCAATTTACTGGCTAATAATGAAACAGATGTTTTAGACCTAAATCTGCGTGATGGTGGAGATCGGCATGAAGCCGATAACGAGTCGGAAAATGAAATATCTCGTCTTTATGACAATAATTTACACTTGCAGGCAGCGCATCAACAGGCCGTTGATGTCTTGCGTGGGCAAATTAAAATTATGGCTGCAATGTTGGTGGCAAATGTAGCGGTTGAGGAAGGTGATAAATCACCCATTCTTGAATTTATCGCGAAGGCTGAAGATCCAGATAGTCTTGCTGGTTTGATTAAGACGAATGTGACAAGCATTTCCAGCAAAACGGCTTAGGCTGTTTTGCGTTGTGACAATGCGCACAAAAAACATTATTTCCAGCAAAACGGCTTAGGCCGTTTTTTCTTGCTATAATTCATAATTTATCGTTGAAACTATTGCAGTTTACCCATTGGCCGCTATTGGCAGATTTAAAAATGGCATCGCCAATGCGCGCATTGGCTAAAGCATCATCTAGGCCATAAAATGGTACATCATGTCCTAAAACAGCCTGAGAGAATGCGGTGACTTCAGCTTCATATTGATCGAGGGCAGGAAATTCAATTATTTCAAGTTTTGAGTTTGCGTGATCGGTTGATGTATCAATTTGAATAAGATTGGGCAATTGGCGGGATGGAACATAAGCCTGCGGCAAATTTATAAAAGCTTTTTCACAAACAATTTGAATGGATTGTGATGAAGCGCTGGCGAGTGATACCAAGAAACTCGCGTGGCAGCCATCACCAAAATCCAAAATAACGGTACTGAAAAGATCAATGCCGGCAGCATTTTTTTCCATTAAAGCCATAACGCGTAAAGGCTCTTTTTGAAAAACGAAACGTGCAGCCATAGCGGTATAACAGCCTAGATCGAAATAGGCGCCACCACCCATCTTGGGGTCTTGTCTAAAGTCCGGATCATCGCTCATCATAAAGGATAAAAGGGAAGAAAATGTTTTAACTTCGCCATATATTTTACTTGCCAATATTTCTTGTAATCTTATCCAGCGTGGTTGCTGGCGCACCATAAAAGCCTCTGATATTTTTAGATGAATTTTGTCGTTTTTTAAGGCTTCTAATGATCGGTAATTCATTGCCGCTGGCTTTTCGCACAAAATATGTTTGTTGGCTTTGATCGCTTTTTCCATCCATTCAACATGGAGATTATTAGGAAGTGCAATATACACCACATCAATATCATCATCTTCAAGCAAAGCGTCGTAGGAGTCGTAGATTTTTGCGATGTGAAATTTAGAAGCTAATTCTTTTGCCCGCGCTGTGTTTCGTGATGCAATAGCGTGAGGTTTTGCGTAAGGTGACTTTATCAATGCTGGTAAAATTGCATTTTCTGCAATACGTGCTGCACCAATAATGCCCCAATGTAATTCTTGTGTAATTTCTGCCATAATAGAATCCTACATATAAGGTGTGGCTAAAAGCGATTGAAAAATATCAAATTCTAATAGAGGTGGTGGACAGTTAAAATTAAACACCATTGTCAATAAATACATCAAGCACGTACAATAGTCTTCATGTTGGATAATCTTGCAAAAAATGCATAATTATAATTTTTTTGCAAAAAAGACGCTTTTTTAATTTTAGTTATACCAAATAAAATACGCAGCAAAAATAAGCCATTATGTTAAGTAGATGGCTTGTATATATGATTAAAAGAGCAGAGGATTGGGAGTTCCTAGGTTAGAATTTCACACAATATTGAAAAAAAGTAAAGTTTTTAAATTATTAAAGCAAAAAATCTTGATAATTTAGTGCTTCAATAATTGAAAAAATAACGAGTGGGTGGTGTAAACGTCTAACAATTTCTATTTTTTAAAAAACATCCATCGGGCAATTTTCACGAATATAGATAATAAAAGGCGTTGGATTGCTCATGGGCGGCAACATTTCTCGGCGCTGATAATACCACTCAAAAACCTCTAATGCCTGCTGCACTTCAATTTTAGGGTTTTGATCGATAACAACATCTATAAGACCATCACGCAGCAATTTTCGGCGAGATTCAGTGAGTTCATGGGTTATGATTTTAACCGTACCGGTTTTCCCTAAAGCTTCAATGCTTTTTACGATAGCCGTGTTACCGGCAGAAATATTATAAATGCCACGAATGGTAGGATTTTTTTTAAGTTCTGCACCAACAAGATCACCTGCTTTAATTGGGTCTTCCTCACTTTCCACAACGCCGATAATATTACAGGCAGGAAAACGCTCGCGCAAAACGGTTCTAAAACCCATTTCGCGTTCTTCATGGCCAGCAATATTGCTAAGGCCAACGACAATTAGCAAATCGCCGCCACCGTCACTTAAAAACCTACCCATTAATTCACCCGCAACACGACCCATTTGGCGATTGTCTGGGCCAATATAGGCAACACGGCCGCTATTTGGAATATCGGTCGCCAAAGTGACGATGGGTAGTTTATTCGCCAAATTGCGTAAAGCATCACAAAGTCCTGCTTCATTAGGGGCAATAATGATTAAACCATCATAGGATCCGGCAATTTCATCTATTTTAGATCTTATACCCTTAAGATCAGTTATATCAATATAATGTAGAAAACTTGCAATTTTCATATCGGTCAAGGCACTGTTAAGCTCGGAAAAAGCATCGCGCAATTCGCGGTAAAATGGGTTATGCGGAGATTGCAACATGACAGCGATGCGTAAATTGCGCAAATGCTTGCGAAAAATCCGCCGATCAAGATCAAGCCTACTTGCCCATTCCAATACTAACGCTTCGGCTGCTGGCGATACGCCGCCACGGCGGTTGACCACGCGATCTACTGTTGCAATGCTTAAATTCGCAGCTTCGGCAATATCTTGTAGTGTAGTTTTTTTAGTCATCTGCCCCCTCCTTCTATTGTTCAACTATGGTGACAATAAATGGCAAATTGATGGTTTTCCATCTTTAGTTTGATGGTTTTCCAGCAAAACAGCGCTGGTATCATTATATTTTTAGCTTAAGGTTAGGGCATAAGATCGAATGAACGTCTTTAATCTAATCTAAAAAAATTACCAAATTTAGCAGAAACGACCATTAAGCTAATGCTTTAGCTTAAGGGGGGAGGTTTTTGGTGCGCCGTTGTTTTTGGTTGGATTATCGGCCCTATTTAAAGCGGAGGATAAAGAGTGTTTCAAACAGATAAAATTAAAATTGGCGTTAGTCCTTTATCGTGGGTGAATGAAGTATTGCCCGAATTTGGTGCTGATACCACCGCAGACCAATGCTTGAGCGAGGCTGAGGATGCAGGTTATCAAGGGGTGGAATTAAGCAAAATTTTTCCGAAAAATGCGTCGGTTCTTACATCTCTTTTAGCTAGATATAATTTATCATTGGTATCTGGTTGGCATAGTGGATTTTTAGCAGATAACAGTGTTGAAGAAGAGGTTGAAAATGTCCGCGAACATGCGAGCCTCTTAAAAGCCTGCGGTGTCAAGGTGATGGTTTATGGTGAGTGCGCGCATATGCCAGAAAATGCCCTTGATATTGGCATGTCGCAACGCTGGACTTTGAAAAGCGAAGAATATGCCGCCTATGGTGAGCGCTTGACACGCTTTGCTGATATTTTAAAAGAGCAGTTTGATCTTGATTTAGCTTATCATCATCATCTTATGATGGTTGCTGAGACCCTTGATGAAGTACGTGCAGTCATGGCAGCAACCGGTCCTTCGGTTGGTCTATTGCTTGACACTGGCCATGCCTTTGCTGGCGGTTTTGATTATGCAACCCTTATTACTGAATTTGGTCCACGTATCAATCATATTCATCTAAAAGATGTTCGCGGTGACGTGTTGAAACAAGTGCGTGACAAGGATCTTTCCTTTAATGATGGTGTTAGAAACGGCATGTTTACCGTTCCCGGTGATGGCTCAGTTGATTACAGTGCATTGGCAGAATTTTTAAAGCAAGGACGCTATAGCGGTTGGCTGGTTGTAGAAGCCGAGCAAGACCCTCAGAAAGCTCCGCCTTTTGATGCGGTTAAGCGGGCTTATCGTTTTATTACGACCCATATTTATAAACCCTAATCTTTAAATGCCTAACAAGTTAATTGTTATTTCTCATATCTTTAGTCCCATATTTTTTGGCGTTTAATTGCCGTTTAATAAAGCGTTCTCCAATGCAATGTGGGTTGTTTCAGAATATTAAAGAGGTTCATTATGACACGTAAAACATTAAATATAGGTCTCATTGGCTCGGGCTTTATGGGGCAGGCTCATGCCGATGCCTATCATCGTGCCGCCTTGCTCTATCGCAATTTGCCAGCCTTGCCGTTGTTGCATTGCCTTGCTGATGCGACACCGGAGCTTGCACAATCTGCGGCGCAACGATTTGGCTTTAAAAATCATACTGCTGATTGGCGCGCCATGGTTAATGATCCTGAAATTGATATTGTCGATATTACAACACCAAATGCTATGCATGTTGAAATGGCAACGGCAGCGATTAAGGCGGGTAAACATGTCTATTGCGAAAAGCCTTTAACAGTTAAGTTGGAAGACGCCAAAAATTTGGTAGAGCTTGTGCAAAAACATGGTGTTAAAACCATGATTGCTTTTAATAATATTAAAACGCCCGCCGCACTATTAGCCAAGCAATTAATTGATCGCGGCGATATTGGTGAACTTACCCGCTTTCGCGGTTGGTTTGACCAAGGCTTTTTCAATGATCCCGATATGCCTTGGAGTTGGCGTTGTTCTCGCGACGAGGCTGGCTCTGGGTCGCTCGGCGATCTTGGTTCCCATGTGATTAGTGTGGCACAATTTCTAATGGGCGACTTCTCAAGTGTTTGCGGACAAGAACAAACTTTCTTCAAAACACGGCCAGCTGCTTCGGGTGGCTCTGGCTATGGGGCAGGTGTTGACCAAAGTGGCAAGCGTTTGCCGGTAGAAAATGAAGATCAGTTCCAATCTCTCATTACCTTTGAAAATGGTGCAGGCGGTACGATTGAAAGTTCGCGCATTGCTGCAGGTAAGGTCTTTGGTGTTTATTGGGAGGTTTCTGGAACACAAGGCACAATCATTATGGATGGTGAACGCTTTAACGAATTAAAAATTGCTCGTTATGGCGATCCAAAAGCTGATCGCGGTTTTAAGACGTTACTTGCTGGCAGTCAGGTCGAGCAATTTAGTGGTTTTTTTGGTTTTGATTTTGCCGGCGGTGGTCTTGGATATTTTGATGTCAAGGTGATTGAAGTTCATGATCTAATTTGCGGCATTATGGGACAAAGCGGCTGCTTCCCAGATTTTCGCTTTGGCTATGAAAATCAACGGGTGATTAGTGCAATGGAACAATCGGCATTAAGTGGCCAGCGCGTGAGTTTAAAAGCGTAATAGTGAAATAAGTTTAAGCACATTTAGGGAGGATTAAAATGACAACCATTGCATTAATGGGAGCAGGGCGCATGGCAAAAGTGCATGCGGCTTCAATCTTAGCAGCTGGTGCAAAAATAGGCGCTATTTATGATCCTGTACAAGGGGCAGCTGAGGCCCTTAGCGCAGAATGGGGTGGCAAGGTTACGCCAACTTCTATTGCTGCAATGAATAATGATAAGTGTGATGCAATCATGATTGCCACATCATCAGATACCCATATTGATTTATTAAAAGAAGCGGTTAAAACGCAAAAACCAGTGCTTTGCGAAAAGCCGTTGGCAGCTAATTTTAAACAAGGTCTTGATTTTATCAATGATATTGGCGAAGCGGCGGCTCGTAAAATTTTTGTTGGTTTTAATCGCCGTTTTGACCGTGGTCATGCCAGTGTAAGGCATGCCGTTCATGATGGAAAAATAGGGCGACTTGAACAGCTTATTATCACCAGCCGCGATCCTTTGCCGCCGCCGCTTGATTATGTGCCGCGCTCCGGTGGCCTTTTTCGTGATATGATGATCCATGATTTTGATATGACACGGGCAATTGTGAATAGTCGCATTGTTTCAGTGACAGCCCATGGCTCATCGATAATTGATCCAAGAATTGGCGAACTTAGCGATATTGATACGGCAAGCGTTACGATGCTTGCAGATGATGGAACCATTATTACGGTTTTAAACTCTCGTCGTTGTGCTTTTGGGTTTGATCAGCGCATTGAAGCGTTTGGTGCAAATGGTATGGTTGTTTCCGATAATCCACGCCAATCGGGCTTTGTTACTTTTGCAGCCAATGCCGTTGGCGTTAGGGCGCCGATACTTGAATTTTTTATGGAGCGTTATGGCCCATCTTATACGGCTGAAATTGGAGAATTTATCAATTGTGCGAAACAAGGGCTTGATATGCCGATCAATGCAATTGACGGCATTATGGCGGCATATCTCGCGGAGGCTGCGGATGCATCCTTAAAACAAGGCAAAACAATTAATCTTAAAAATTTAGGGGAGGAATTTTAATATGGGTGATCTTAATAATCGTCATAAGGATACAAGTGCAGTTATTACAGGCGGTGCGCAAGGTGTTGGTTTTGCTATAGCGCAACAATTGGTAAATGAAGGGTGCCGAAAGGTATTGCTTGCAGGGCGTGATGCACAAAAGGGAAAAAAAGCGGTAGAAATCTTGCAAAGTCAAGGTGTTGATGCAGGCTTTGTTGCTGTTGATCTGCAAGATGTCAACGCTTGCCTTAATGTAATTGATGAGGCTGTTGCAAAATTTGGTACGGTTAATGTTTTGGTTAATGCGGCAGCCCTTGGTGCGCGTGGTACGTTGATTGATACGGGCGAAGAATTATGGGATGAAATGTTTAACACCAATGCCCGCGCCCCATTTTTTATGATGCAAGGCTTTGTTAAACATCGTTTGAGCCAGGGTGGCGGTGGCTCAATCATTAATATTTTGTCGCAGTGTGCCTATTGTGGGCAATCCTATCTTGCACCTTATTCGGCATCAAAGGGAGCCTTGGCAACACTTACAAAAAACGTTGCTAATGCTTATCGCTTTAACAAGATTCGCTGTAATGCAATTTTGCCTGGTTGGATGGATACACCGGGCGAAGACGCAACCCAGCGTAAATTTCACAATGCAGGCGATGACTGGCTTGAAAAGGCTGAAGCTGCACAGCCAATGGGGCAGCTTTGTAAGCCAGATCAATTGGCAAATCTTGCCAGCTATGTTTTGAGCACCTCGGCAGGGGTTATGACAGGCGCTCTTATTGATTATGACCAGAATGTTGCCGGCGCTTATCCTGAATAAGCGGTACAATAATATGATGTGCTTATCCTGAATAAGCGGCATAATAATATGAAGTGCTTATCCTGAATAATGCGCTTATTTAATATAAAGGCTGATTTAGAATAATCGACAAAATTGATTATAATTTAAACCTCTTTATATCGTAAATCTTCATGCCCACCATTTTAAAAGCTAAATGGTGGGCATAAATATTTTATTTTGCGAAAAATTGAAATTTTTATTCTATTTTTGAAATTTTTGATATATATAGTCTAATAGGATGGCGGCCTAGGGAAGATAGCCGTTGCATCATAAGGGATTTTTTTATTGCCTTTTGGGTTAGCGCCAATAATTATTGTTATTGGCCTTAGGTTTTATCGCAAAATAGCTAAAAAATTAAAGGGTGGAGACATGGCAAGCCAAACCAATAATGATCAAAAAAGACTTGATGTGATTACAATTGGCCGCTCATCGGTTGATCTTTACGGCCAACAAATTGGCACAAGGTTGGAAGATGTAACGTCTTTTGCCAAATCGGTAGGTGGGTGCCCTGCGAATATTGCTATTGGAACGGCGCGGCTTGGGTTGAAATCGGCATTAATTAGTCGTGTTGGTAATGACCAGATGGGCAATTTTATTGGCGAGCAGCTGCGCCGCGAGGGTGTTGAGACAAAAGGCATCGTCATTGATGATAATCGTCTTACCGCCCTTGCTATTTTAGGTATAAAAAATGACCATGATTTTCCATTATTATTTTATCGCGATAATTGCGCCGATATGGCGCTTGATGAAAATGATATTTGTGAAGACTTTATAAAAACGAGCCGTTCGGTATTGGTTAGCGGTACGCATTTTTCAAAACCTAATGTTGAAGCCGCACAAAAAAAGGCAATTACAATAGCTAAAGACCATGGCATCAAGGTTATTTTTGATATTGATTATCGTCCTAATCTTTGGGGACTGGCGAGCCTTGCTGCTGGCGAAGAGCGTTATATTGCTTCAGACTTTGTATCGCAGAAGCTAAAGGTGGTTCTGGCTAGCTGTGATCTTATTATTGGCACCGAGGAGGAGGTTTTGATTGCTTCTGGTGAAAGTGACTTATTGGCTGCCTTAAAGACAATTCGCTCCTTATCCAAAGCCATTATTGTTTTAAAGCGTGGGCCGATGGGCTGCATTGTTTATGATGGCGCCATTGGAGATGAGCTTGAAAATGGCATTATAGGTCAAGGTTTTCCCATTGAGGTTTTTAACGTGCTCGGCGCTGGCGATAGTTTTATGTCGGGCTTTTTAGCGGGTTGGTTGCGCGATGAGTCATTGGATATATGTGCCACCTATGCCAATGCTTGCGGTGCCTTTGCCGTATCACGTCTTTTATGCTCGCCTGAAATTCCTACCTTTTATGAATTGCAGTATTTTCTTGAGCACGGCTCTAAGCATAAGGCTTTGCGCAAGGATGAAATGCTTAATCATATTCATTGGGCAACAACACGCCATAACGATATTCCTTTGCTCATGGCTTTGGCAATAGACCATCGCAGCCAATTAGTAGATGTGGCGGATGAATTAAATATTGGTTATGATAAAATATCTGATTTTAAGCGTTTGGCGGTAAAAGCAGCTGGGCGCGTTGCCAATGGGCGGCAAGGCTATGGTATGTTGCTTGATGAACGCTTTGGTAAAAAAGCATTTTTTGACGCAAGTAGTCAAGGGTTTAGCTGGCTCGGTCGGCCGGTAGAGTTACCCGGTTCCAAGCCGTTGCGTTTTGAGTTTTCGCAAGATATAGGCTCGCAATTGGTTGAGTGGCCTAAGGATCATTGCATTAAATGCCTATGCTTCTATCATCCAGATGATGATGTAGCATTAAAAACTGAGCAACAGGAAAAGATTCGGTGTCTGTTTGATGCAGCGCGTAAAATTGGCCGTGAGTTTTTATTGGAAATTATTGCAAGCAAAAATGGCGACATGGATGACACAACCATATCGCGCGCGATAGCAGAGCTATACGCCCTTGATATTAAACCTGATTGGTGGAAGCTAGAGCCGCAATCCTCAGCCAAGGCTTGGCAAAATATTAATGACGTTATAGCTGGTAATGATGCCCTATGTCGCGGTATTGTTTTGCTTGGCCTTGAAGCGCCGCATGAGGTTTTGGAGCAAGCCTTTAATGCGTCAAAAGCTGCCCCTTTGGTCAAGGGCTTTGCAGTAGGCCGCACTATATTTAGTGAGCCAGCTAGAGCATGGCTTGGTGGTAAAATTGATGATGAAAAGGCAATTTCACTGATGGCCGATAGTTTTGAACGTTTAACATCTGCATGGCTAAAAAGCCGCAATATTACCAGTCATTAAAGCTCTTTATAAACAGTAAGATTTATTCAAGTAAGCATTTTATAGGGGAGGTTACGATGTCAAAATTATTGATAAAGCCAAAAGGTGACTATGGACGTATCACGCATGTAACGCCAAAAAGCGCTGGTTGGACATATGTTGGCTTTGATCTTCACCGGTTGAAAATCGGTAAGGATGTTGAAGAAAAGGCCGATGGACGAGAAATTTGCCTTGTCTTCATTACGGGCATAGGACGGGTGTTTTGTGATGGTAAAGATTATGGTCAGCTGGGCAAGCGAATGAATGTATTTGAAGGGTTGCCTGCTGCTTTTTACGTGCCTTGTGGCTCAACTTATCGCGTTGAAGCGTTGAGTGAAATGGAGCTTGCTGTTTGCAGTGCACCAGCAAAAGGTGGGCTTTATGTACCGCATATCATCAATGAGGGGCAGTTATCGCAAGAAATACGTGGTAAAGGTGCCAATGTGCGTCATGTCACCAACATCTTGCCAGAAAATGAACCAGCGGAGTCTTTGTTGGTGGTAGAGGTCATTACGCCTGGTGGCAATACCTCATCCTATCCCCCCCATAAACATGACCAAGATAATTTACCCCATGAAAGTGCTTTGGAAGAAACCTATTACCATCGCATAAATCCACCGCAAGGCTTTGCGTTTCAACGCGTTTATACCGATGATCGTTCGCTTGATGAAGTCATGGTTTTAGAAGATGGCGATGTTAGCCTTGTGCCAAAAGGCTATCATCCATGCGCCACCTGCTATGGCTATGATTTATATTATCTTAATGTTATGGCAGGCCCACGCCGGACTTGGAAATTCCATAATGCTAAGGAACACGAGTGGCTGCTAACAAAATAGGTAAATTTGCCTTATAGAGCTTGTTTTCGCTTGCGCTATAAGGCAATCACATTATGATGTTTTTAATATTGATATTTTATAAAGCTTACTAGATGGATAATCATGTTTTGCCGCCGCTAACAACGCAAGAATTTGAGGAAAGATTGGTGTCGCAATCCCATGCAATGCCAAAGCGTTTGCAACAATGTGCCGAGTTTTTTGCCGCGCATCTTGATCGGATTGCGGTTGCAACTATTGCTGACATTGCAAAGGCTGCGAATGTGCAACCATCAGCAGTTATGCGCTTTTGTCAATATTTTGGCTTTAAGGGCTTTTCAGACTTACAAAAGCTTTATCGAAGTCATTTTACTCCTAATTGGCCAGACTATAAAACACGTCTTGAAGATTTGCGGCAAAGGGATATTGAAACACCGCAAAGATTATTGGCAGAATTTAGTGAGGCTTCACGCCGCTCGCTTGAAAACCTTACCTATTCGATTGATGCAAATATGCTTGAAGTGGCAACACAGCACATAGCTAATGCGCGGATTGTTCATATTATTGGCCTAAAACGCTCTTATGCGGCGGCAGCCTATTTGGCTTATGCGCTGGATATGATTGGTGTTGGTTCTATCATGCATCATTTGACGGGTGAACTTGATAATTTTGCAACCATTACCAAAGATGATGTCGTTGTGGTTATTACATTTTCACCCTTTAGCGAGGTGACATTAGCAATGGAAAAAAGAGCGGTGGAAAAAGGCGCGCAGCTGGTTATCATCACTGATGCTCCTTTGCAGCACAAAGCCCATAAAAATGCGGTTGTTTTACCTGTCACCGAGATTGATTTTGGTGCCTTTAGAAGCCTTTCAGCTACGATGGCCTTATTGCTGACCTTAGCTGTTGCTGTTGGTACATTGCGTGATCGGCAATCATAATCAACCACTTTTATGTTCTTTTATCAAATGCACATGTTGGTTAATTAACTCCACTGTATCATCGCTTGAAAAGCTATGCATTAGGCTATGCCAATCGCAATAGGTGATCGTGCCACAGCGATAGTCAAAATTAATGCTGTAGCAATCAAACAAATCCTTGTCGTTAATTAGAAACGGTTATTCAAGCTTCATAGCTTTAATAAAGGTATCAAGCTCTTTGATGTGCTCTTCCAATGGAAAATACTAATCTTTTTTAACTTGTCATGATACCTATAATACCATTGCTAAAGCCTATTTTATTGCATCTCTAAATTCGATAAGGCTTTTATGATGGATGTGTGCATATTTTTGGTCTTCTTCAATAAGAGATTTTAATAGTTTTTGTAGTTTTTTTTGATCTTTATTGAGGTTTTCTAATAGACATTTTTCACCAATCAACGATTCAAGATTAGTGTAAAAAAGTGCATTTTCTGTAATATTAGAAATTGTTCTGTTCTTGGTTTTTGAACGTATGAACATTTTATGCTTGGGAAAAAAGCCAATTGATTCGGCAGCATCAGTTGTGATTATTTTATGCTTTTGTAGGTCTATAAGGGTATAGATAATGCAAGAAAATAAAAACTCATAAGTCGCTTTACTGATCATTTAATATGAAGTTTAAAGGTTTTCAACCTGTCATTGTTCATGGTATTTTTCTAAAATTTTAATGCGATTTTGTCTAGGCGCAGTTTCAAGAATATTTTCAATTTCTGCGTCACAGTACTTGACTTTCATCTTTTTTTGCATTTTTATAAATATTGCAATAAATATTGCATTTTATCGGAATTGGGGAAAATTCTGGGAGGAACTCATGTTTAAAATGGCATTACTTGGCTGCGGCCGTATTGGCAAAATGCATGCCAATATTATTAATAGTTCTGGTGTTGGCACGCTTGCAGCCGTCTATGATGTTTATCAACCGGCTGCACAAGAATTAGCCGATAAATATGGCTGCCTTTGTGCGCCAACGGTGGAGGAAGCCATTGCTGCCGCGGATGGCGTTTTGATTGCAACATCAACGCCTACCCATGCCGATTTGATCGAATTGGCTGTAAAGGCAGGTAAAGCGGTATTTTGTGAAAAGCCAATTGATTTATCGATTGAGCGCGTTAGGAGCGCACAGGCCGCCATCGGCGATAGAGCTGAAATGGTGCAAATTGGCTTTAATCGTCGGTTTGACCCGGGACATCGTGCTGCTCGTATTGCGTTGCAAAATGGCGATATAGGTGAACTGCAGCAAGTTATTATTTCATCGCGTGATCCTGGTCCTCCACCGATTGATTATGTAAAGATTTCAGGCGGTATTTTCCGCGACATGACCATCCATGATTTTGATCTTGCTCGTTATATGTTGGGTGAAGATCCCGTAGAAGTTTTTGCGACCGGCAGTGTGCTGGTTGATAAGGCAATTGGTGATTGTCAAGATCAAGATACAATCATGATTATTATGCGTACCGCTAGCGGCAAACAATGCCACATTAATAATTGCCGTGCTGCAAGTTATGGTTATGATCAGCGTGTCGAGCTTTTTGGCACCAAAGGCATGGTTATTTCCGATAATTTAACACCGAATAATTTGCGCCGTTTTAATAAAACAGAAACGCAAGCTGCACCGCCCTTGCTTGATTTTTACATCGAGCGGTATCATCAGGCTTATGCTGCAAGTCTAAAATCTTTTATTCAATCAGCGATCGATAAAACTGCGCCGGAAGTCAATTTTATTGATGGTCAAAAGGCACTTGCTTTAGCTGAAGCAGCAATCATCTCGTTAAAAGAAAAGCGTTTTGTCAGTGTAAATTACTAAGCGTTTTTTAGCTTATCACAGCAGCTATTATAAAAGTAATATGAGTGCCAAAACCGGCGCGGCTATTACAATGGCTAATTTTATCGAAGTGGTGGCAATTATCCACCACTTACAAAAGCAAATGGAAGTTCTCATAAGAAATACGCGTAACTCGTAAATTGTTGCATCATCTTGGAGGAAGAAATGTTTACAATGGCCCTATTGGGATGTGGTCGTATTGGCAAAATGCATGCTGACACCATTCATCGTTCTGATAAATGTGAGCTAGCGGCAGTTTTTGATAATTATAAGCCAGCAGCTGAAGCTTTGGCTAAAAAATATAATTGCCTTTGTGCCACCAGTGTTGAGGAAGCGATCGCGGCGGCGGATGGTGTTCTCATTGCAACATCTACGCCGACCCATGCCGATTTTATTGAACTTGCGGTAAAGGCTGGCAAAGCGATATTTTGTGAAAAGCCGATTGATCTTTCCCTTGAGCGTGTAAAACAAACCCGTGCGCGTATTGGTGATAAGGCGGATTTTATTCATATTGGTTTTCAACGTCGCTTTGATCCAACCATTCAAGGCGCTCATAGAGCAATGCTCAATGGTGAAGTTGGCGAAGTGCAGCAGGTGATTATCACGACACGTGACGCTTTTGCGCCGCCGCCTTATGATTATATTAAAAGTTCCGGCGGCATTTTTCGTGATATGACAATTCATGATTTCGATTTAGCGCGCTATTTTTTACAAGAGGATCCGGTGGAAGTTTTTGCGCTTGGCAGCGTGCTTATTGATAAAGCTATTGGTGAAGAATGTCATGATTTTGATAATGTCATGGTCATTTTACGCACTGCAAGTGGCAAGCAATGTCATATTAATAATTCGCGTGCGGCGGCTTATGGCTATGACCAGCGAGTAGAGTTGCAGGGCAGTAGCGGCATGTTAATTTGCGAAAATGTGCCGAAAAATCATGTTCGCCGTTATAACAAGCTTGAAACAGAGGCCGCTTCACCATTTCTCGATTTTTTTATTGATCGCTATCATGAAGCCTATCCTGGTGGGCTTAATTCTTTTGTCCAACATGCAATTGATAAAACGCCACCAGAAGTAACTTTTACCGATGGTGAAAAGGCACTTGCCTTGGCTGAAGCGGCGGTAAAATCAGTACAAGAGCAGCGCATTGTAAAAGTGGCTTATTAAAAGCTGTTTATGGCTAAAACCATACTTATGGCAAATTTACATAATATAAGGATTTGAGGGAAAAATGGATATTTCTGTTGGCCTTATAGGCTCAGGTTTTATGGGACGAGCCCATGCTTTTGCATTTAACAGCGCACCGCGCGTTTTTCAACTACCGATGAATGTAACGCTACAATGCCTTGCCGATGTCAATTTGGATTTGGCAACAAAGGCAGCCAAGCAATTTGGTTTTGCAAGTGCTACTGCAAATTGGCAGGATCTTATTAGCGACAAAACGATCAATCTTATTTCGGTGACATCGCCCAATACATTTCATAAGGAAATGTCACTAGCGGCGATAAAGGCTGGCAAACATGTCTATTGTGAAAAGCCCTTAGCACCTACCGCAAGTGATTGTCTTGAAATGACATTGGCTGCTGAAAAAGCGGGCGTGCAAACAGGCGTTGGATTTAACTACATTAAAAATCCGATGATGAAGCTTGCTCGTGACATTATTGCAAGTGGTGAAATTGGCGAAGTGCGCTCTTTTCGTGGTGTGCATGCTGAAGATTATATGTATGATGAAAATTCGCCTTGGACTTGGCGGCTTGACCCACGCGGCGGCGGTGGCGCTTTAGCTGATATTGGCTCCCATATTTTAGAAACTGCCCGTTATTTGCTAGGTGATATTGCAAGCGTTAAGGGCGAAACTCATACATTAATAAAGCAGCGTCCCGACATTCAAAACCCATCGCAAATGAAAGCGGTTGAGGTTGATGATATTTCTCGAGCAAATTTGGTTTTTGCTAATGGTGCTGTGGGAAGCATTGAAGCAAACTGGATTGCGACAGGGCGAGAAATGCAACATGATTTTGAAATTTATGGCTCTAAAGGTGGGCTATTATTCACACAAGAGCGTTTTAACGAGTTGCATTTATTCAGCAATAAGGATGCCAAAAATCTTCAAGGCTATCGGAAAATTTTTGCAGGTCCCGAACATGATCCCTATGGTGCATTTTGCATCGCTGGCGGCCACCAAATTGGATTTAACGACCTTAAAACCATTGAAGCGCGGGATTTAATATTGGCTATTGCTGGTGAAAAAACGGGTCATGCTGATTTTCGTGAGGGCTATATGGTGCAAAAAACTGTCGAAGCCATTTATGAATCCGCACGTACCGGCGAGATCCGCAAGCTTTAACTTAGAAGTTTCGTTCAACTAGATAAAACATGGGCATTAGAGGCCGATTGTTCCAATTGTTCTACAAAGGAAGTTAAAATGAAAGCACGCTTAGGAATTGCTCCGATCGCTTGGTCCAATGATGATTTACCAGAGCTTGGCGGTCAAACAACGCTAGATACATGTTTAGAAGAAAGTGCTGAAGCGGGTTTTAAAGGAGTTGAAACTGGAGGCAAGTTTCCTAAAACGGCAGCTGCATTAAAACCTGAACTTGATAAATATGGCTTATCACTCGCTTCTGGTTGGTATTCTGGCACAGTGCTTGATGCAAGTGATGACCTTGCTGCTGAAAAAGACAAAGTTATAGAACAGCTTGAACTATTTCGTACATTGGGCGCTGCATGTCTTGCTTATGGTGAAACCTCTGGCACCATTCAAAATAAACGCAATGCGCCGCTCAATACACGCCGTGTTTTAAATGAGGACGAAATTAAGGTCTATGGTCGGCGTTTAACCAAATTTGCTGAATTTTGTGCCGATCATGGAGTTCCATTGGGTTTTCACCATCATATGGGGACGGCGATTGAAAGCGAGCATGATCTTGATCTTCTTATGAAACATACGGGCGAGGCCGTTGGCTTGCTTTATGATACTGGCCATATGCAATTTGCCGGTGGCGATATTTATCGCACAATTAAAAATCACGGGTCGCGTATCATTCATTTCCATGCCAAGGATTTGCGCATGCCAGTGATTAACAGCCTTGATTGGTCAAAACAGTCTTTTCTTGATGCTGTTTTATTGGGTGCTTTTACAGTGCCTGGTGATGGAAATATTGATTTTATCAAAGTTGTGCAGACCCTTGCTGATGTTGGCTATGAAGGGTGGTTTATTGTCGAGGCCGAGCAAGATCCAGATAAGGCACCACCTGCAAAAATGGCTCAAATTGGTTATGATGATCTTAGTATAGCGCTTCAAAAGGCTGGCTATACCATTGAAGAATTTTAAAAAGAACAGTTTTAAAATACCACCTCAATAAATTCTTGCAACCAAAGTTTTTAAATAAAAGCTTTGGTTAAAGGAAACATGACGGTTGATAGGAAATGAAATGTATGCACGCTTTGGACTTTTTATTGATGGACAATGGCAGATGGCATCCAGCGGTGCTCAATTAGAGGTGATTAATCCGGCCAATCAACAGCATTTAGGGTACATAACTTTGGCAAATGCATCCGATACTAAAAGGGCGATTACTGCGGCTGTTGATGCTTTTAGTGCTTGGAGTAACCTATCTTCTTGGGTGCGTGCCGATTATTTGCATAAAATAGCTGATATTATGCGATTGCGAACGGATGAAGCGGCGCACCAAATGACGCTTGAATCGGGTAAGCCCTTGGCGCAAGCTAAGCGCGAATGGGAACTTTCAGTTGACCAATTTCGCTGGGCGGCTGAAGAAGCGCGTCGCATTTATGGCCGCTTAGTTGAAAGCCGTGTTGATGGTGGACGTTTTGAAATATCTCACGAGCCAGTGGGTGTCGTTGGTATTTTTACTGCATGGAATTTTCCTGCTGTGTTGTTGGCTCGCAAAATAGCGCCAGCCTTAGCGGCTGGCTGTAGTTTAATAGCTCGTCCCTCTAACAGCGTGCCGGGTGTTGCCATGATACTTTTTGATTGTTTAAAAGAGGCGAACTTACCAAAAGGTGTTGTTAATCTTGTAATAGGCAATACGCCAAATACTTATCAGCCAATTATGGATGATTATCGCGTGCGGAAGATATCTCTTACTGGTTCAACACGCATTGGCCAGCAGATGATTGTGGATAGTGCTAAAACCTTAAAGCGCACCAGTATGGAGCTTGGTGGCAATGCTCCGCTTATTGTCTTTGGTGATTGTGATATTGAAAAAACATTAGATCTTGCTGTTGCAACAAAATTTGCAAATGCCGGTCAGGTATGTGTTACGCCTAATCGTATTTATGTCGAGCGTGCCATTTTCAAAGCTTTTGTGCAAGGTTTTGTTGCACGCGTTAAAAAAATCAAACTTGGCAATGGCTTGGATAGTGAAACCACCATGGGGCCGCTTATCAATGCCCAGCGCCGAGAGGAGATGGCTGCAATTGTGCAAGATGCGATAGCAAAGGGTGGTAGCATTGAAGCAGGTGGTAAGCGGCCGGAACAATTTGATAAGGGCTATTTTTTTGAACCTACGGTGTTAACTGGTATGGGTGCTAATGCTATCGCGGTTAAAGAGGAAAGTTTTGGCCCTATTGCACCTATTTTGCCATTTGATGATGAGGATGAGGTTTTGGCTGCTGCAAATGCTAGTCAAATGGGCTTATCTGCCTATGTTTTTACCAATAATGCAGCGCGTATGCGTAAATTTATAGCTGGTTTGGAAGCTGGTATGGTTGGGGTAAATAGCTTTGCACTTGCCGCAGCAGAAGCACCTTTTGGAGGCATTAAAAGCAGTGGTATGGGACGTGAAGGTGGAATAGAGGCAATTTTAGAATATTGCAATGTTAAATTGGCGCAAATTTGCGTTTAGATATTTTAATTTATGTTCTCATTTTGCCGTTTCGGGTAGCTGCACGGGTAAGCAGCTGTTTGCACTGTTTAATATTGGCAAGAATATAAAGCAAATGAAAGATGATTAAGCGGCAAGGGAGGTTTAGCCAATGATTAAAAATAAACTACGTGCGCTATGGCAGGATAATAGGCCAGTATTAAATGGCTGGCTTTCAATTGCATCACCCTTTGCCGCTGAAATTATGGCGGGGCAGGGCTATGATAGTTTAACAATTGATATGCAGCATGGTGCAATTGGTTATGATCAGTCTTTATTGATGTTGCAAGCGATGCGAGGCAGTGAAGCAACGTTGATGATACGTGTTCCATGGCTTGATCCAGCCGATATAATGAAGGCTTTAGATGCTGGCGCCTATGGCATTATCTGCCCGATGATTAATAATCGTGCGCAAGCAGAGCAATTGGTGTCTTACATGCGCTACCCACCGCATGGGGTAAGGAGTTTTGGCCCAACCCGGGCTTTATTTGCTCTTGGTGATGATTATGCCAAATATGCCGATAGCGAGGTTGTCTGCCTTGCAATGATTGAAACACAAGAGGCTTTTGATAATCTTGAAGAAATTGTTTCGGTTGATGGCGTAGACGGTGTTTATATTGGTCCCGCAGATTTAACGCTTGGTCTAACCGGGCGTAAATATCGCACTGGTTTTGATCGTGAAGAGCCAGAATTGGTTGATGCCATCAAGCATATTATGACCATTGCTCATAAATATGGCAAGCGTGCTTGTTTGCACAATGGTACGCCAGATTATGCAGCCAAAGTTGTCGAATGGGGATTTGATCTTGTGACTGTATCCAATGATGTCCGGCTTCTAGCTGGTGCTGCATCGGCCTCTATTCATAAATTTCGTTCATTGATTGATGGAAATACGGAGCAAAAAGCAACAAGCAGTAAGAGTGGGTATTGATATGAAAAATGTTCTTGTTGCTGGTAGTATTCACCCCGATGGTTTAGCTTTGTTGCAAGAAGCGACGGGCCTCAATATTCAATATGTTACGGAAGTTTCGACCCAAAGCATGTTGCCGTTTATTGAAGATGCGCATGCCTTGCTGATTAGAACGCAGGCTTTGCCAGCAAGCTATATTGATAAAGCAAAAAATCTTGAAATTGTTTCGCGCCATGGTGTTGGTTACGATGCCGTTGATATTGATGCCTTAAATAAGCGAAACATTCCGCTTACAATAGTTGGCGATGTTAATTCACGCTCTGTAGCAGAGCATGCAATTACGCTCATTCTTGCAGCTGCGCGTCGCATTGTTTTGTTTGACGATAAAATTCGTCATGGTGATTGGAACTATCGCAATAGTCTAGATGCCAGTGAGGTTGATGGAAAAACCCTGCTGATTATAGGTTTTGGACGTATTGGTAAACGTGTTGCACAAATTGCCAATGCATTATCAATGCGCGTCGTGGTTTTTGATACATTTGTAGATGAAGCCGATATAAGGCAGTATCAATGCGAGCCAGTTGCAACTTTGGATGGTGGTTTACGGCAAGCCGATATTGTGACCCTGCATATTCCCTCAAATAGCAAAGTACCGCTTATTGGAGCTAATGAACTCGCGGTCATAAAAAAAGGGGCCATTTTGGTAAATACTGCACGTGGCAGTCTTATTGATGAGCAAGCATTGGTAAAAAGCCTTAATTGCGGCCATTTAACCGCTGCAGCACTTGATGTATTGAATGATGAGCCACCCCATGTCGATAATCCACTTCTTGCCAATAAGCGAGTTATATTAACGCCTCATAATGCTGGCCTTAGTGAGGAAACAGCATGCCGCATGGCAAAGGCGGCAGCAAAGAATATTTTGGATTATTTTGACGGTCAATTAAATCCAAATCTTGTGGTGAATAAGTTTTCATCCGTTATTGGTTAGTTCTTGATTATCAATAAATGAGCACCAGCCCAATACATATTCAAAAAATGATTATGTAGCACAAAATGAAGTGGATAATTTTAGAATAAAGGGGGGGCATTATGGATAGATTGGTAAAATTACCTTTCGCACCAATGGAACGGCGTTTAAGGCTCGGCTTTGTTGGGGGCGGACAGGGAGCGTTTATTGGTGCGGTTCACGCCAATGGTGCAAGATTATCAAATCGTTGGGATATTGTCGCTGGTGCACTGTCATCAAAACCGCAAAAGGCTCAAGAATCTGGGCGTGAGTGGTATTTGGCATCAGATCGCATCTATAGCGATTATCAACAAATGGCTTTAGAGGAAGCCGGAAGGGAGGACGGTATTGAAGCCGTGGTTATTGTTACCCCCAATGCCATGCATTTTCCAATGGCAAAAGCTTTTATTGAAGCGGGTATTGATGTTATTTGTGATAAACCGGTAACTATTACCCTTGCCGAAGCTCAAGCTTTAATGGAGTTGCAACAAAAGCATAAGGTATTTTTTGGGGTTACCTATACTTATTGTGGTCATGCTATGGTGAGGCAAGCCAAAGCTATGATCAAACAAAATATGCTAGGCGAAATTCGTCAAATTCATGTCGAATATTTTCAAGAATGGGCGATTGATGTGCCAGATTTTTCGGCGTGGCGCTTAGATCCAGAGGCATCGAATGGTGTTTTTACCGTTGGTGATATTGGTACCCATGCATTTCATCTAGCAGAATTTGTCAGTGGCAAAAAGCTTAATGCGCTAAATGCTTGTTTTTATATAACAGGCCAACCCAAACGCGTTGAAGATACAGCTTTTATGCATTTACAATTTGAAGATAATATTCCCGGAACCTTAATGGTGTCGCAAGTAGCCGCTGGAGCACAATGTGGCCTGAATATTCGTGTTTTTGGAAGTAAGGCAGGGCTTGAATGGCAACAAGAAAATCCTGAATATCTGCATTTTAAACCAGTTGACCAGCCAGTGCAAATCTATAGTCGTGGTTATAGTGGCGGTATTTTAGAAGAAGCAAAACGCTTGGTTAGAATGCCTCGCGGCCATCCTGAAGCATTAAGCGATGCATGGGCTAATCTTTATACTGAATTTGCCATTGCTATTGACGCGCGCCGCAATAATAAGCCATTGCCAGAAGATTTGATACAATGCCCACAATTATCAGATGGTCTGCGTGGTATGGCTTTTATTGAAACGGCGGTTAGATCCAACCAAATAAAAAACTGGGTCAATATGGTAATTTAGGGGCAAAAATCATTAATTAAAAGAGCAAGCATTTCTTTTGCTACGCGAAATAATATTCGGGTAACGACGTGATACACATGAATATTGGGGTGCTGGTTCTCATGTTAACCCATTTACTTGATTGAGGTAGAGCTATGACATTATTAATCATTAGTGCAGTGCTTGCCGCCTATTTTATCGGCCTTTCTAAAGGGGGATTTGCAAATTTTGGTATGTTGGCCGTTCCGCTTATGGCTTTGGCCATGCCAACTATGCAGGCCGCAAGCCTCACACTTCCTATTTTTGTTTTAAGCGATATTATGGCTCTCTATCTTTATCGGCACGTGTTTAGTGCTCGTAATCTCAAAATTTTGATACCATCAGGCATTGCCGGCGCAATGTTTGGCTGGGCGACAGCATCCTATCTATCAGAAGATTGGATGAAGTTATTTATTGGTGTAATTGGCTTTATCTTTTGTATTTATTTGGTGTTAAAACCCAAAAATCTTGCGCCAAAACCTGCCAATATACCGCGCGGCATATTTTGGGGCATATTGACAGGCCTAACCAGCTTTGTTTCACATTCTGGCGCGCCACCTTATCAAGTCTATACTTTACCCCAAAAAATGGCACCGGAAATTTTTGCCGGAACAACCACTTTTGTATTTGCAGCGATTAATTTTTCTAAAATTATTCCTTATATTGCCTTGGGGCAAATGGGATTTGAAAATATAAAATATGCAATTTTCTTATTACCAATAGCTTTTGCAGGTATCTATACGGGGTGGAAGGCCGCAAAATTATTGCCTGAAAAACTATTCTTCCAGATTGTACAATGGGCGTTATTTATTGTGTCACTTAAGCTCATTTATGATGGATTGACCCATATTTTATAGATAAGCTTTAGCTCTGGTTGACTTTTGACATGGGAATAAGCGGCTTGCCATCTTCCATTTCGCCCTCTTGCAGTTTCGCGGCTAGCGCGATACAGATCGATAGGCTAAGGCTCATAGGAGCAGCTAGCGAACGCGAAAAAGAATATTCATCCTCTGGAATAGTATATAATACGCTTGCATTTTTGGCGAGCGGTGACAACTGGCTGTCGGTAATAATAATGCTTGGCGTCTTATTTTCGTGCGCAATATCAGAAATAGCAACGACTTCTTTAGCATAATGACGGAAAGATATAGCAATAAAGGCATCATTAGGCCCCATAATGCGTGCCATTTCTAGGGCAAGACCACCGGCTGGATCAAGAAGAGTTACTTTCTTTTTGAGCATAGATAAAACATAGCGAAAGAATCTTGCAATAGGATCTGATCGCATATGGCCAGCAATATAGATTGTATCGCAATTGCTTAAAATCATTGCCGATTGTTGCAACATATCTTCGCTAACCATATCAACCAAAGTCTCTAATGCGCTAATATCACGTGCAACCAGCTGCTTTAAAAATCCCACATTGCCTTCATTAGCATTGGATTTTAAATCGTCTTGTAATGCATTGATGCGTTGATGATAGCCTGGAGTAGCGGAAGAAAGCCAAGCTTGAAATATGGTTTGTAGCTGTTTAAAGCCGCTATAGCCAAATGATTGGGCAAAGCGTACAATGATGGAAGGATGTGTTCCACATTGCTCAGCTAAGGAGTTAATAGACTGCATCGCAATAATATTAGGATTTTGCAATAAAAAACGCGCAACTTGCTGGAAGCGTGGGCTCATTTTAGGGTATTCATCGGTAACGCTATTAACAAAGCCTTCATAAGTGGATAAATGTTGAGGGAGCGCTGTATCTTTCTTAACTCGAGCCATATCAGTATTTAACCTGCTTCAATTGTTTTATGCGTCATTAACAAATTGATTGTCAATTCATTCGTATCACGCACTTAGAGTTTTAATAAAGCGTATTTTTTAAAGCGAATAGCGACTATAGAATGATTGTAATCTCATCAAATATATCAATAATTTAAATATATTACAATAAATTAGCACTTTGAATAACACAATAATTGTGTACGGGCTTTAAATATTAAAGTCCATTGGCTTGCTACTTTTTTGGTTAAAAAAAAGCCCTTGCAAAGAAGGGCTTAATTTATTTGGGAGGAAATTTTATTTATGATTATTAACTTCTTTTTTTGCGCTTTTGACGATAAACGTCAATGATAACCGCTACAACAACGATGACGCCCTTGACGATTTCCTGATAATAGGCATCAAGGCGCAAAAATGTGAAGCCTGAAAGCATCACACCTAAAATAAGAGTGCCGATGACCGTACCAGGAATACGGCCAACACCACCTGAAAGCGATGTACCGCCAATAACAGCAGCGGCAATCGCATCAAGCTCATAGCTTAACCCCATAGCAGATTGCGCGGTAAGCGCACGCGATGCCGTGATAACGCCAGCAAGACCGGCAAGAGCACCTGCAATTGCATAGACTTTAATTAAGTGACGATCAACATTAATACCTGATACGCGTGCAGCTTGGACATTAGCACCGATTGCATAAGTATATTTACCATAGCGTGTATAACGTAAAACAATATGAAAAACGACAGCAAGCACGAGAAAAATAACAACTGGCCACCAACCGCTACCGATAAAACTAAATTGCTCGGTAAAGCCTGAAACTGGTTGGCCTTTTGTAATCCATTTGGCAACACCGCGTGCGGATACCATCATACCAAGAGTTGCAATAAAGGGTGGTATTTTGGTAAAGGCAATCAAGGCACCGTTAATTAGTCCTGCTATAAGCCCGATTAGAACCCCTATCAAAATAGGAATAAAGGCTGGCAAATCGGTAAACTGGGGATAAAGCGCAGATGCCCAACTGGAAGATTGCGCAAAGCAAGCGGCAATCATTGCAGACATGGCAACCACTGAACCAGACGATAAGTCAATGCCGCCTGTTATAATGACTTGTGTCACACCAATAGAGATAATGCCGATAACTGAAACCTGTAGGATCATGATCTTGAGGCGTGCAGCATTCCACAAAAAACTTTGATCGACCAATAACCAGCCCATTGCTTCATAGGCAAGCGCAATACCAATTAAAACGAAAAAAATGCCAACTTCCGGTGGAAGGTGTATTTTTTTCTTGGCGGTTTGATTGGGTGCTGATGCCGTATTATGTTTTGTATTCATTTTTTTCCCCTTATGTCCTAAAGAGCTGCCAAATTCATGACTGCAACTTGTGTTGCTTCAGCGCGATCTAAAAAGCCAGTGACTTTGCCCTGATGCATAACCATGATGCGGTCACTAATACCCAATACTTCTGGCAGCTCAGAAGAAATCATGATAACAGCAACGCCGCGTTGGGCGAGTTCGCCAATAAGTTTGTAAATTTCAGCCTTGGCGCCAACATCAATACCTCTGGTTGGTTCATCGAGGATCAATATGTCAGGATTGGTCAATAGCCATCGACCAATCAAGACTTTTTGTTGGTTGCCACCTGACAGGTTTTCAATGCGTTCATTCAAACCAGGGGTTTTAATACGCAGTTTTTGCCGCATTTCGTCACATAGTTTGCTTAAGGTGCCTTCTTGGACAAAACCTTGCTTGACGTATTTATGGTTGATAACCGCCATTTGCATGTTTTCAAGAACATCAAGCAATAAAAAACAGCCCGTTTCCTTGCGGTCTTCGGTCAGGAATGCCATTTGATGACCAATAGCGTCATTGGGATCTTTAATCGTGACGGCTTCATTTTTAATAAGAATTTCGCCAGATGTTGCAGGAGTTACGCCAAATATAGTTTCAGCCACATTTGATCGGCCAGAGCCAACAAGGCCGGCAACACCAAGAATTTCTCCTGCACGAACGTCAAAAGATACGTTTGAAAATGCACCCTCAAGACAAAGATCCTTAACCGAAAAGATAACATCACCAATATCTACTTCCGCTTTTGGAAACATTTGGCTTATTTCGCGCCCTACCATCATTTGAATGATTTCATCACGCGAAACATCTTTTGCAGCATGGGTTGAAATATAATGACCGTCGCGGAAAATTGAAAATTCATCGGCAATTTGGTAAAGTTCATCCATCTTATGGGTGATATAAACAATTCCGACACCATTTGCTTTCTGGCGGTTGATAATCTGGAATAAATGCTCCACTTCGCGGTCGGTAAGTGCTGACGTTGGCTCATCCATAATAAGAACGTCAGAATTATAGGAAATGGCTTTGGCAATCTCAACCATTTGCTTTTCAGCGACAGTTAAATGGCGTATTTCAACTGAGGGGGATATATCAATATGCAATTGTTCAAACAAAGCAGCTGTTTGCTGATACATTTGGCGATGGTTTACAAGACCAAACATGTTGACAGGCTCACGTCTTATCCAGATATTTTCAGCAACGGTCATATAAGGCATGAGTGCCAATTCCTGATGGATCATGGCAATTCCATTTTCCAAGGCATCTAACGGCGATTCAAGACGGATAGGAACGCCTTTGAATTTAACGGTGCCTTGGTCTGGGCGATAAATTCCAGCTAAAATTTTCATCAATGTGGATTTGCCAGCGCCATTTTCGCCCATAAGCGCATGAACACTGCCCGCCTTTAGTTTAAACTGGACGTTGTCCAAAGCTACAACTCCAGGAAACTCTTTTCGTATATTTTCTGCAACGAGCAAATATTCAGCATTGGCCTTAATGCCAACATGTCGTAATGCAGATATGGTAACTGGACTTACAACCATGTCATACCTCCCTTATTTCTGGTCGGGTGGAATATTGAAAAATAAAACCGATATTCCACAGCATCTATTTTTGAGGCGTTTTTTATTAAGGCTAAAACAAAAAAACGCTTTATTTTGAGTGAGTTTTATTTTTGAAAATGCCCACCGAGAATGAAATATCTTCCCTAAAGTGATAGTGTTCTTGGCTTCTTTCTAGGTAAACTTTGAAGCGGCAATACAAATAATTCTAGTACCGTTGCTTCAATTGCGATTAGCATAGGATTCAAGGTTTTCCTTAGTAATTGGCTCAAAAGGGACATAAATTGCTTGAGGCAATTCTTTACCATTGACAAGATCAATCATTGCGTCAACAGCAGCATGGCCTTGCGCTTCGGTGTTTTGAAAAATCGTTGCATCCAAGTCACCAGCCCGTATTGCTGCTAGGCCGTCGGGTGTGCCGTCAACTCCAACAACAACTACTTTATCCATCGACATGCCTGCCGCCTTCATAGCTTGAATGGCACCAAGCGCCATCTCGTCATTATTGGCTAATACAGCATCAAACTGAAAACCGGCTGATAACCAATTGGTCATGAGATCCATTGCGTTGGTTCTAAACCAATTGGCTGATTGCTCTTCAACAATTTTAATATCTTTACAGCCCTCTTTTGCAAATCCGTCATGGACACCTTTGGTGCGGCCACGTTGTCCTGTTGTGCCAAGTAGTCCTTGTAATATGACAACATTCCCTTTGCCATTTAGTACCTTGCAAACATATTCCGCCTGCAGAAGTCCTGCTTCCACCTCATCAGAGCCAACAAAGGATTGTCCCTTGGGTAATTGGTCAACATTGGTTGGTGCATTATTTAGGAAAACGAGTGGCACGCCTGCATTTTGGGCGGTTCTTGAAACAGCAATACCTGAATCTGCATCAACGAGTAAAACCATCAAACCGTCAACATTTGACGCCATGAAATTTTCAATTTGGCTTTGCTGACGTGAAATGTCGCCTTGCGCATCTTCTGTACGGGCTTTAAGGCCATCCTTAGTGGCAACATAAGCTTCAATTTTTTTACGTAAAATAGTAATGAAATTATCATCAAATAGCGAAAAGCTCATGCCAATTGTTTGCGCTTGTGCAGAAATACAAAAGCCAACGGAACAAATAAGTGCTGCTAATAATCTTTTCATATTTTTCTCCTCCAGTTTTAATGGTTTTTCTACATCACATTGCTAATTTGACATTTTTGTTCCCTAAAATAAGGGCGGCATCCTTTCCACTAATTGCGATTTGCATATTCATCGACATTGTCGGCGGTTATTGTTTCAAAAGGGATGTAGATTTGACGATCTATATCTTGGCCTTGTATCAATAGCTGAAGATTATCTATTGCTTGGCTTGCTTGCTGTTCAGCATTTTGAAAAATAGTGATGTCAAGATCACCTGATTTGATAGCGGCCAAAGCATCTGGAGTTCCATCAACGCCAGTGACAACCATTTTATCAAGAGATATTCCCGCGGATTTCAACGCTTGAATTGCACCAAGTGCCATTTCATCATTTTCACCGAAAACCGCATCAAATTCAAAACCAGCAGTTAACCAATTGGTAACAAGATCTAAGGCATTGGTACGGAACCAATTAGCCGTTTGTTCTTCAACGATTTCAATGCCTTTACACTCGTCTTTGGCTAGGCCTTGATGAATTCCTTTTGTCCGCTCTCTTTGTACACTAGAGCCAAGAAGCCCCTGCAGTACGACGGCTTTGCCTTTGCCTTTTAATGTGCTACAAATA
The DNA here is from genome assembly GCF_025449335.1 of Bartonella sp. HY328. Taxonomy (NCBI): domain Bacteria; kingdom Pseudomonadati; phylum Pseudomonadota; class Alphaproteobacteria; order Hyphomicrobiales; family Bartonellaceae; genus Bartonella; species Bartonella sp. HY328. The sequence continues at coordinate 2,302,883 of NZ_CP104883.1, read as the reverse complement.
AAGTCAGCTTGTAATCGCCCAGCTTCAATTTCCTTAAAGCCTACAAAAGCTTGTCCTTTGGGCAATTGTTCGACATTTGTCGGAGCATTATTAATATAAACAGCTGGAATGCCCGATTGTTGGACTATATTTGAAATTGCAACACCAGAGTCTGCATCAACCAATAATATTATTAGGCCATCCACACCAGAGGCGATTAAATTTTCAATCTGGCTTTGTTGGCGTAAAATGTCACCTTGTGCATCTTCCAATCGGCTGCTGACGTCATTTAAAGTTGCGATATGGACAGCCATTTTTTTACGCAAAATAGTAACGAAATTATCGTCAAAAACCGAAACACTTATGCCAATAGTCTGCGGTTTTGCCAGTGTTGTTTTTTGTGTTTTCTCTTGTGCTTTGGCTAGATTACACAAAGCTAGTGAAAGAAATAATGCTGAAAGCAGTAAAGTTCGTAAATCTATCTTCATTTAACCCTCCCAAGTAAATAATTATCGATTTTGCATTTTTACATTAATTTCTGTTGATATATTCTTTGAAGTTTTCTTTGGTTATCGGTTCAAATGGAATATTGATAATTTTATCTACATTTTCGCCGTTAACGAGCTTTAATATTGCATCAACTGCTTGTATGCCTTGACCTTCGGCATTTTGAAAAACGCTTGCATCTAAATCACCCGCTTTAATAGCAGCTAAAGCGTCTGGTGTGCCGTCAACACCAGCTACAATTACCTTGTCCATGAAAATACTAGCAGCTTTCATTGCCTGAATTGCACCAAGTGCCATTTCATCATTATTGGAAGCAACTGCATCAAATTTAAAGCCTGCTGAAAGCCAGTTGGTCATTAAATCAAGCGCATTCATGCGAAACCAATTGGCGGATTGCTCTTCAATTATTTTAATACCTTTGCAACCTTCTTTGGTAAAGCCTTCATGGACGCCTTTTGTGCGCCCACGCTGGCCGTTTGTGCCGAGCCCTCCTTGTATGACAACCACATTACCTTTGCCCTTAAGGGTTTTACAAATAAAATCAGCTTGCAATAGTCCTGCTTGAATCTCATCAGATCCAACGTAAGCTTGACCTTTTGGAAGGTTTTCTATTCCAGTAGGTAACTGATTAACAAAAATAAGTGGTACACCAGCGCGTTGGGCAGTTTTGGAAATGGCTACACCTGAATCTGCATCTACAAGCTGAACAATTATACCATCAACGCCCGATGCGATGAAATTTTCAATCTGGCTTTGTTGGCGGGAAATGTCTCCTTGCGCATCCTCAGCACGTGCTTTTACACCATCTTTTGTTCCTATATGGGACATCATTTTTTTACGCAATATTGTTAAGAAATTGTCGTCAAATAAGGACATGCTGATGCCGATTGTTTCTGCTTGCGCTGAAGCTGTCATACCGATTGAGCATAGTAATGCAAATAGTAATTTTTTCATTGTTTCCTCCGCTTAAGTGTTTCTCAGTTCATCCCCATGACTGATAAAACTATTTAAAAAACGTATTTGCTTTGTCTTGCGCACAAGAAAGGTTTTATAAAAACCATCCCAATTGCTAAAGTGTAAAAAACTAGATAATCTGGAGCTTAGTATTAATTTGCTAGGCTCGAATTTTTCCCTTAGAGCAGGTTTCTTCTAAAGGTTGCCCACCAAAGATTTATTTTCACCTTCTTGCTATGGGTTTGATTTTTTGCATCCAGTTTAAATGCTTCCTTAAGACCTAAAGGTTGGAAAAATGAAACGTCCTTTTTTAGGTTTGCCTATTTTCACGACATTCGTGGCGCTTGGTGTTTTGCTAAGTATTTTAATTGCGATTAAGATAGGATTGAATATTTTCCTTGGTGATCAGTTCAAAGGGAATATAAATTTTCTGCGCGACATCTTCCCCTTTGATGAGTTTTTGTACGGCTTCTATTGATTGGTCTGCTTGTGCCTTTGCATTTTGGAACATAGTAGCGGTTAAATCGCCTGCGGTAATTGAGCTTAAGCCATCGGCTGTTCCATCTACCCCAAGAATAACAACATCATCAAGTGTTGCGCCAGCTGCTTTCATAGCTTGTATTGCGCCAATTGCCATTTCGTCATTATTCGCAACGACAATGTTGAATTTAAATCCAGCTGAAAGCCAGTTGCTCATTAAATCCATTGCGGTTGTGCGCGACCAATTGGCTGTTTGTTCTTCAACAATTTTAATGCGATCACAACCTTCTTTAGCTAAGCCATCGTGAAAGCCTTTTACACGTCCCCGTTGTCCAGCTGTTCCTAATAAGCCTTGTAATACCACTGCACGACCTTCACCTTTAAAGGTCTTACAAAGAAAATCAGCTTGTAAAAGTCCTGCTTCCACTTCATTGGATCCAACATAAGCCTGCCCCTTTGGCAATTGGTCAACATTTGTGGGGGCATTGTTAATGAAGATAAGTGGTATATTGGAATTTTCAGCCATTTTTGAAATGGCCGCACCTGAATCTGCATCAATGAGCATGACAACAAGTCCATCGACACCTGATGCAATTAGATTTTCAATTTGGCTTTGCTGGCGTGAAATATCGCCTTGTGCGTCTTCGCTACGAAGGGTGATTTCTGGCTTTTTTGCAACGTCTTCATTCATTTTCTTGAACAAAATTGCTTGAAAATTTTCATCAAGGCGCGCCATGCTGATACCAATCGTTTCTGCTTGGGCTGAACAGCTCAAGCCAATTGAGCACAAAATGGTAAGAAGTATTTTTTTCATCATGGTTCCTTTTTAATTATCAGCTTATAAATAGTGCGTTAAAGGCTTGCTGGCTCATTAGGAAAAGGTGCTTGATCGTAAGCCCCCCAAATGGATTGATCAAAATTAACGCATGCACCAGTCATTAGACCGGATTGTTCAGATGCTAAAAATAAAATGGCATTGGCAACTTCTTCTGGAGCAAGTAATCTTCCAAAAGGAAGACCTTTTGCTGCCTCCTCAAGCCAGTTTTCGGCTGCACCGTGATATTGCGTTTGGATACGATGTTCGCCGTCGCTTGCCATCCAGCCAATATTGAGGGCATTGACACGAATTTTGTTGCGTAAAAGCGAAAAGGCAACATTGCGCGTCAAGGTATCGAGAGCACCTTTTGATGCACAATAAGCTGATATAAATGATTGCCCAGCCATTGAGGACATGGATGAAATATTAATAATTGAACCTTCGATATTTTCACGCATAAAGATTTTTGCAGCTTCTTGTATAAGGTAAAAGGGTGCTTTTATATTGACTGCAAATAGCGCATCAAAGGTTTCTGGCTCCGTATTAAGAATAGTACCGCGATCGGTAAGGCCTGCTGCATTGACCAAAATATCCAAACGGCCAAAACGCTTGTCCGCAGCATTAATAACTTTGCGGCAATCTTCTACTTGTTGCAAATCAGCTTCAACAAATTCAACATCAATATTCTGTTGGGCTAAGAGTTGTGCTTGTGCATTGCCTTTTTGACTGTTGCGTCCGCAAATAATAATGCCTTTTATGCCATGATTAGCAAAGGTCTTTGCTGTTGCAGCACCTAGCCCTTGTGTGCCACCAGTAATTACAGCTATTTTACCTCGTAGTAATGTTGATCCATTTAAAAGGTCTGACATTGTCACAACTCCTCCAGTTAAATATTTATTCGACCATTAAGCACACAGCCAAAAAATGTTGCAATTAGCCTTGCCAGAGCTTTAGGTTAAAACTCCAGTTGCAAATTTATAAGTTTAAGAAATCCCAAGGTGGCTAAGTTAAATCTCAAATGCCGAAGGGGTTTTCTAGATGCTTGGATAATTCGTAACTACATAAAAAGTTTAATTCAATTATGCGTGCTTATTGCTTAAACGCCCACTCTTTGCTTGGTCTGTCTTACTTTCACTTGCTCTTGATAAACTTCATTCACCTCAGGGCGGTTTGACACTTCGGGTACGCCTACATCCCACCAAGTATCGCCAGGTGTCCAAGTGAAGGCGTCGGTCGTCATTGTAATGACAGTGGTACGGTCCGTTGTTTTGGCCCAATCCATTGCAGCAGCAAGATCTGTTAAGCTTTCAACGCGCCGCGTTAATGCGCCCATTGATTGCGCGTGTTGGGCAAAATCAACATAGACCTGATCGACAATATTGCAGTCTTTGATAAGATTATTAAATGAGGCGCCGCCTTTGGCGTTTTGCAAACGGTTGATGACCGCGTAGCCACCATTATCGCACACAAGAAGAATGATTTTATGACCCGTAAGAATGGTGGAATAAATATCCGAATTCATCATCATATAGGTGCCATCACCAATCATTACAATTGGGGTGCGGCTTGGGTCTGCCATGGCTGCGCCCCAACCAGCGGGTATTTCGTACCCCATGCAGGAAAAGCCGAATTCGCAATCAAAACTATGCTCAGATTTTACCCGCCAGTTTTTAACCGCTTCCCCGGGGAAGCCACCTGCTGCAGTAATAACAAGATCACGCTCATCGGCTTTTTCATTAATAACGCCAATGACCTGCGCATAAGTTGGAGCCGTAGTATTTGAAGGCTTTTGATATTCATCAAGTGCAGCATTCCATTGCGCAAATTGTTGACGCCCTTCCTCCATCCAGCTTGCGTCAGCCTTATAATCAGCAAGGGCAGGGGTAAGATCTTCCATTATAGCTAATGCATCACCAATAACCGCATGAGCAAGGTGTTTTTTTGCGTCAAACCGTGCTGCATTAATTGCAACGATTTTTGCGTCTTCTTTGAATACAGTCCATGAACCAGTGGTATAATCCATCAAACGTGTACCAACGGCAATAATCAGATCAGCTTCAGCCGCAAGTTTATTTGCCGAGGTTGAGCCTACAATACCAATTGGCCCAATATGAGCAGGGTGGTTATGAATGACTGAGCTTTTCCCCGCAATTGTTTCGCATAATGGGATATTATGATCAAGGGCGAATTGCGCAAGAATTTTCTCAGCGCCAGAATAGCGCACACCGCCGCCCGCAATGATAAGTGGTTTTTTTGCTGATTTTATCAAGCTTATGGCTTGTTCTAATTGCACTCTATCTGCGCGCGCGCGTCCAATTAAATGGGTTTTGGATTCAAAGAATGTTTCTGGGTAATCCCAAGCTAATTCTTGTACATCTTGCGGTAAGGCAATAAAAGCAGGTCCGCAATCAGCTGGGTCAAGCATAGTGGCAACAGCTTGTTGCATTGAAGAAATAATCTGTTCAGGATGGGTAATGCGATCCCAATAGCGCACAACAGCTTTAAACGCATCATTGACCGTTGTTGTTGGATTGCCATAATGCTCAACTTGTTGCATAACAGGATCTGGACGCCTATTGGCAAATGTATCACCAGCAAGCAGTAAAATAGGCAGGCGATTAGTATGGGCAACACCGGCAGCAGTTACCATATTTAACGCGCCCGGGCCGATTGAACTTGTTGCAACCATAATTTGACGGCGTTTTTTCGCTTTGGCAAAGCCAATGGCGGCAAGAGCCATAGATTGTTCATTTTGACCGCGCCAAGTGGGTAAAATATCTTGTACTTCCTCTAAGGCTTCTGCAAGACAAGTAACATTTCCGTGGCCAAATATACCAAAAACACCTGGAAAAAGTGGTACACGCTCCCCGTCAACTTCTGTAAATTGGTTACATAAATAACGCACGAGAGCCTGAGCCATCGTCAAACGGACTGTCTTCATTTTTGCCTCCCTAAAATCTCCTTACTTGAGAGTATTACAATTTTAATTGCACTTCAAATAAAAAATGCAATAAACTTTAATTTTATGGTTTGAAAGTGGTGAGAAAACGGCGATTTTTCAAAAAATCTCGTAATAAATTTCACTTAAAATATTGGAATATGGTGTTAATTAATTGGAAATATAGAATATTTTTTATGAATTTTAAAAAATAGAATTTTTATTGCATTTTAGCAAAGGCATTAAGGATTGATATAATAATGCAGTGGAAAAATTGGTTTTCACTGCAATTTACAACGGCAATTCACAAATGCAATTTACAAATCAAATTCATAAATGAAAATTTCAAATGCAATTTACAAATCAGTTTATTTATAGGCTCTTGTAAATTGCAGTTATTTAAAAGATTGGCATTAATACATTTAAAAAATCAATCTTAGGTCATATTCACTTCTAACAAACGAGTAAGATAACCTTTGCTAAAAGCACTAATCACAACGCAAAATAGTTGTTTAAACTGGGAATGTAAAAATAAAAAGGATATTTGTGCTGATTAGGCAGTTGCAAGAATTTTAATTAATTGCATAAAACTAACCTTTGCCCTCATCATTATTGGCACCGCTATCATAAGTTAAAATAAGAGACCAAAACCCATAAACACCCATCAAGACAAATATAATAGCCCAAGTGATTTCATTGCCATGAAACTCAAAAAAAGCCCAACCAAAACAAAATATAACAATAAGGACGCGCACCCACAACGGGCGTAATATCTTATAACCTTGTTGCTTACTCATTATGTCTCCAACTTGTTTATCATAGGGCATTAAGATGTTATCCGTTATTAATAGTGAAATAAAGGATAAATTTGAAGGCAGAACTTACTTATTCGTATGAAACGGTATGAAGAATTTTTATAAGAACAAGAAGAATAAGCAAGGACTGATAATTTGCGGTGCGGCTTGTTTAAACTTGACCCTTTTTACGCGTCCTATATTTAAAAAAGCATGTTGGATGTAAACCAATTGCGTGGATGCGATTTAACTATTTTTTATGACTTCTCAAAGAATGTTCAGTTAAGCTATTGTGCTTTTTGTCTTTTATTAAATAGGTTGTTGGGTAAGGTTACAAAAATCAATGATGCAAGGATCAGTAATACGCCAAGCCAGCCTATAAGTGGTAAACGCTCCCCAAGAATAAGCACTGCTAAAAATGCCGCAACAACTGGTTCCATCAGCGTAATGGTAATGGCAAGGCTTGCTTTAATGCGTGCAAGACCATAGCCAAAACACAAATATCCTAAAAACATTGGGATAAGAGCCATATAAAGCCCTACCGAAAAATTTTGCCATGATAGCAGGAAAGGTGCGCCAGTTGCCAAAAGTATTGGCATAAGCATAAGGCCACCCAGCCCAAAGGTTGCGCCCATAGCTGCCGATGAGGCAATGCCTTTTTGCATAAGCTGACGGGATGTCCAAGAATAGCCAGCATAGGTAAGCCCAGCAACGAGCCCTAAAAAAATACCAAGCAATGCATTTTCATCGGGTTTATGGGTAGATGCGCCATGGTGGGTCGCAAGGCAAAGTAAAATAATGCCAACAAGGCCAACGCTAATACCAATGAGCCAGCGCATGGAAATCGGATGCTTTTCAAAAACACGCTCGATAATAACCGAGCATAATGGGGCTGAACCAATGGAAATAACAGTACCAATAGTGACGCCGGCAAGCCGCATAGAAGCATAAAAAGCAAGCGGATAAACCAAAACCGAAATACCCCCTGCTAATAATAAAACCCAATGGCGTTTGAGGGCAGATAGTTGCGTGGATATTTTTTTGCGTGCCATAAAAGCTTGGATTAGTCCGCCAAGCCCCATGGCAGCCGCGCCAATGGCAATAGGGCCAACTTGTGGTGCCATGGCGGCAGCCGTTCCTGTTGTACCCCATAATAGTGCCGCAAAGAAAACAGCACCAAGGCCATAATAATAGTCTTTAGACATGCTGCATCCTTTGGATTATTTAAGAGGATAGAAGCGGCGACTTCTTTTGAAACTTTATATTTGAGTGTCAATTTAACCCAAAAGTTGTTTTACTTTTTGCGGAAAACGCGCTTAAAACTGCGTGCACATTGATGCATCGGGTGTTTTTTCATTATAATAATAATTCATAGTGAAAAGCCATGTTTTACACTCATTCATAGTTTGAAAACAGCGATAGCGTTCCACTGGCATATAGCCAGAGCCGTAATATTGAAATGGTGTTTGCTCCCAACCACGGAAAAAACCAGCAACAATGCCACTGCCTTTGGGCGGTGTATTGCAGCGCTTACCTAAAAATTCATTTTGTCTATCCGGCGCTGCTGCAAAAGACGTTAACGGAATAAGTGCAATGAAGATACTTATCAAAGATGCTTTTAATATTTTTATCATTGCACTTTCTTCCTTAATTTCTAAGCTAAATTACTCTCAGAATAGAGATATAGCTCAATTATTTTATTTAGATTTTTTCTGCCAAAATGTCATAATTGACAATTTTTAGCATGAAAGAATACATATAGGCCCATTCTTCAAGTCGTGAAAAGCGACCCGATGCTCCTGCATGTCCTGCATCCATATTAATGCGGAATAAAACAGGATTATAATCACTTTTACGTTCACGCAAGCGCGCAACCCATTTTGCTGGCTCCCAATAGGTAACGCGTGGATCCGTTAGGCCAGCAAGTACCAACATTGGCGGATAGGCTTGTTGCTTAACATTGTCATAAGGCGAATAAGAGGCAATTAAATCATAATCATCTTTAGATTCGATTGGGTTGCCCCATTCCGACCATTCTGGCGGGGTGAGGGGGAGGCTTGCATCAAGCATTGTGTTCAAAACATCAACAAAAGGTACAGCGGCAACAATGGCAGCATAATCATTGGGTGCCATATTAGCAATTGCCCCCATCAGCATACCACCTGCAGAACCACCAAAAGCCATTAATTTTTCATGCGAGGTAAAACCATTTTCAACCAAATAGCGGCCGGCAGTGATAAAATCATGGAATGTATTGGTTTTATTCTTTAACTTACCATTCTCATACCAATGATAGCCTTTTTCTTTGCCACCACGAATATGCGCCACACAATAGATAAAACCACGATCAACCAGCGATAGAACCGTAGTGCTAAAACTTGCTGGCATACTCATACCATAGGCACCATAACCATAAAGAAGACATGGCGCGGAGCCATCAAGAGCAATATCTTTGCGGTAAAGCAGGGTTAATGGTACCAATTCACCATCATGTGCCTTAGCCATTAGACGGCGGGCAACATAATCGCTGGCATTATGTCCTGATGGAACTTCTTGCTCTTTAAGCAAGTTACGCTCCCGTGAGCTCAAATCATATTCAAAAAGCTGGCGCGGTGTGGTTGGTGATGAATAGGAAAAGCGGATAATATCGCTATCATATTCTACTGCGCCATGCAGCCCTAAGGAATAGGCTTCTTCATCAAAGGCAATGGAGTGAACATCCTTGGTTGCACGGTTCCAAACTTTAATTGCAGGCAAGCAATTTTGGGTTTCTAGCCATAAAAGATAATTTTCATAAGCATCAAAGCCTACAATCAAACGGCCTTCTTCATGGGGAATGAAGTCTTGCCAATTTTCTGGCTCTGGCTGCGCTGATGGCGTTACCATCACTTTAAAATCACGTGCCTTATCCATATTGGTCAAGATATAGAATTGCTCGCCAGCAGGAATAATTTCATATTCAACACCGGTTTCACGGGCCTTAATTAATTTTGGCTGTGCTGATGGATCATTGGCTGGCAAATACCATATTTCTGATGTTTCATGGTCATGCAGATTGATAAAAATATAATCTTCCAAGGCAGAGCCTGAAACTTGAACAAAAAAGCGGCTATCTTCTTCTTTGAAAATAAGTCTATCTTCGCTTTGCTGTGTGCCAAGGCGGTGATAGAAAATTTCGCTAGCGCGGTGGTTTTCGTCTAATTTGCTATAGAAAAAACCTTGGGCATTGGCATCCCAAACTCCATCACCACTGGTATGCGACAAAATTTCATCATGGTCACTATCGCGACCAAAATCACGAATTTTAATATTGTAAAATTCTGATCCCTTATCGTCATAGCTCCAAAGGAATTTTTTATGGTCTGGTGCATAGCTAACGCCGCCAAGCTGGAAATAAGCTTTATCTACGCCCTCTTTATGGCCATCAAGATAAATAGATTGTTCGCCACCATCACGTTTCGTGCGGAAAAAATAAGGTTGCTCGCCGCCAATTGCAAAGGCTGAACCATAGGCAAATTCGCCGTCTTTTTCAGGAACAGATGAGTCATCTTCCTTGATGCGGCCCTTCATTTCAGCAAAAAGCTTGGCTTGTAATTCTTCAGTGCCGGTCATCATTTCGGCCTGATAGGCATTTTCCTGCTGCAATTGCGCTAAAATAGCTGGGTCAAGCTTTGATGGATCTTGAAACACTTCTTGCCAATTATCTGCGCGTAGCCATGCATATTCATCAGTTTTTTCAATGCCATGATGCACAGATTTTTGTGCAATTTTTGCCGTTTCAGGTGCTGCAATAGCTGGAAATATTTTTGCCATGATAAACCTTATAGGGTGAACAGAAATTTATGTGATAAAATGCAATATGTATGAAACTTTAAGAATAATCGCTGCCCTTTGCAATGATTATTCCAATTATAGATGGGGATTAAGTACCGCTATCACAAGCACTTTGTTTGCAAAGCTAAAGTGTTTATCACTGACCTCATCAGGCAGGGGCGGCATCAATAATGCGTATTTGCGGAGAATAGGAGCCATTCCAATAGTTAAGCGATAAATTGCCAACCATATGAATGTAATTGCCGCGATTAGCCAATAAAAATGTGCCAAGATCAGAACTGGCGCTGCGAAACGCAATGCCTTTAAGCTTTCTTCCTTCAGCATTGGCAAGAGTTACCGCAACATGTCCCTTTCCAACCTCACGCACATCAACAAGACAATGTGATGGGATTGCAAAAATAGGCTGATCATTGCCAGCACCAAATGGCCCAGCTTTTTCTAGCAATTTAATAAAATCATTGGTTGCGCCGCTAGCAGAAATTGCACCATCAATGGCAAGGGTTGCTGATTGGCGTAAGGTTAAAACACGCTTATTAGCTTCTGCATTACACCAAATTCTAAAATCATTGATTTTGCTGGCATTAATAGTAAGGCCCGCCGCCATAATATGACCGCCGCCTTTTTCAATTAAACCCTCTTCAACTGCGCGGCGTATAAGATCGCCTACATCAAAACCAGTGATAGAACGTGCAGAACCAGTTGCTGACCCATCTGGCTTAATAGCAAGGGCAATGGCTGGTCTTTGATAACGTTCTTTTAAACGTGATGCTAATAGCCCAACAATACCGGGGTGCCAATCGGGGCTTGCGACTACAATCACCGATGGCTCGGTGGTTTGTTGCGATAATTCAAATAAAACTTGCGCTTCTGCTTCTTCTAGCTGCACCGCTTCTAATGCTTGTCTTTCGCTATTTAAGCCTTCAAGTTCAAGAGCAATTTTTGTTGCTTGGTCGCCATTATCGGTACCTAGCAAAATACTACCAAGGGCCGAATTGCCAATGCGTCCGCCAGCATTAATGCGTGGACCAATTAAAAAACCAAGATGAAAGGTGTTTAATGGCTCACCAATACGCGCGGCTTTTGCTAGGGCGGCAAAACCAATATTGTTCATGCTGCGGGCGACTTGTAAGCCTTTAACCACAAAAGCACGATTAACCCCGATCAGCGGCACAACGTCACAAATGGTAGCAAGGGCGACAAGGTCAAGTAATGCCAACAGGTCAGGCATTTGCCCTTTAAATTGCCGGGCGCGTAAATTTCGTGAAATAGCTGCAAGAGTGATGAAAACCACCCCCGCCGCACATAAAAAGCCATGGCCAGAAAAATCATCAGGGCGGTTGGGATTAACAACAGCCAAGGCCTTGCTTGGCAAAACATCGCCCATTTGGTGGTGATCAAGCACCACCACATCAGCACCAAGATTTGCAGCGACCGCAATAGGCCCTTCACTTAAAGAACCGCAATCAACTGTTACAATGAGGCTTGCACCATTATGGACAAGTTGTGCCATTGCATCATCATTAGGTCCATAGCCCTCAACAATACGGTCAGGAATATGAATTTCAACCAAAAGACCAAAGCTGCGTAAAAACCGTGCCAATATGGTAGATGAGCAAGCGCCGTCAACATCATAGTCGCCAAGAATTGCAACTTTTTCACGCTTGATAATGGCATCGGCAATGCGTGTTGCGGCTTTATCCATATCCGCAAAGCTTGATGGATCAGGCATAGAATCGCGCAAGGTTGGATCAAGAAATTGATTGACATCGCCTTCTTCAATACCGCGTCCTACCAAAACACGTGCTAGCATGTCAGGAATGCCGTATTTTTGCGTCATTGCTAAAACAGCGTTGAAATTGGTTTTGTCTAAACGATCTACCCAGCGATAACCCAGTACCGAGCGTTCAACACCTAAAAAGCAATTTTTCTTGTCAGCATTATCTATATTCTTCATAATTTATATGTAGTGTAAATTATTCCTTATGTGAAGTGGTTTAGAATATTTCGTAACTACAAATCAAATTGATGAGCGCTTTAAAAAAATTGTTTTTTGATTGAAAACAAGAGCAACAGCGAAATTTTAGTTTTTTATAAATTCAAAAGGCATTTTATAAAACAACAAGTGTTTTTTTCAAAAATGCCTTTTAAATTATTCCTCGATTAATGTATTGCGGCGATTTTTTAAACTATGCCAAATAAATACAAGGATAAAAATAGTTGTTTCAAAAACCACTATTGTCGCGGCAGGGCTGCTGTCAAAAAAGAAGCTTGCATAAATGCCGAAAAAACTCACTACAACCCCAAGGCTTACGGCGATTAGCACCATGTGTGATAATTTGCGCGTTAATAAAAAGGCAATAGCACCTGGTGCAATAAGGAGTGAAATCGATAAAATAATGCCAACGCTTTTTAACGCTGCCACAATTGCAAGCGATATCATGATAAGCAAGCCATAATGTAAAATCCATAAAGTAAGACCAACGGCTTTCGCTTCAATCGGGTCAAAGATGAATAGTTGGAAATCTCGCCATTTAATGCTTAAAATGACAGTAATGAAAACAGAAATGCCAAGGGTTGATAAGACATCATTCCAGCTAACACCTAGTAAGCTGCCAAATAGGATATGGGTTAGATGAACATCACTTTCTATCGTGGTAACGAGAACCAGCCCAAGGGCAAACATGCCCGAAAAAACAATGCCAAGAATAGTATCTTGTTTAACGCGGCTATTGGCTTGTAAAAAACCAGTTACCATAGCGGTAAAAATACCAGCGCCAAATGCACCAACTGCAAAAGGTAAGCCCACCATATAAGCGATGACAACCCCAGGGAACACCGCATGTGAAAGTGCGTCACCAAGCAATGCCCAACCTTTTAGTACTAAAAAGCATGATAAAAACGCCATTGGAATGGAAACGATAACCGTAATCAATAGGCCTTTGACCATAAAGTCGAATTGAAATGGCTCTAATAGGATATCAAGCATGATCATCCTCCAATGCCTGTTTGGCTTTTAGTCTTGCGGCAATATAGCCGTGCTTGGGCGCAAAGAAAAAGGCAATAATAAATAAAGCCGTTTGTAAAAGAACGATAAATCCTCCGGGCTGCACGTTTAAAAAATAGCTGATATAGGAGCCAAAAAAACTAGTGAAAACACCGATGGCAATAGCAATTAGCAAAAGGCGTGAAAAACGGTCTGACAATAAATAAGCGGTTGCGCCGGGGGTTACCACTAAAGCAATAACTAGAAATGCACCAACGGTTTGCATAGCAGCAACGGTTGATGCTGCAAGAAGCGTAAAGAAAATAATTTTCAGCAATTTCGTGTTAATACCAATGGAGCGTGCATGATTTTCATCAAAAAATGTGACTAATAAATCTTTCCAAATGACCAGCATAATGGCAATGGAAACAACGCCGATAATGACCAATTGAATAATATCTTCTGTGGCAATACTACCAAGGTTACCAAGGATGACTGCATCAAGTTTAATGGGAATAGATGCTTTTGATTGCATGAAAAGCCCAATACCAAAAAACGAGGTAAAGATAAGGCCAATAATTGCATCTTCCTTTAGCTTTGTTCGCTCATTAAGAAACAAAATAGCACCGGCCGCAAGACCACCAGAAAAAAAAGCACCAAGCGAAAAGGGTAGACCAAGCATATAGGCGCCAACAACACCTGGAATAATGGAGTGAGATAGCGCATCTCCCATTAAAGACCAGCCTTTGAGCATCAAGAATGCCGATAAAAACGCGCATAATGCTCCTATTAGGCAGGTAACGTAAACGGTGGTAAACATAAAATCATAAGTGAAAGGTTCAAGCAAAAGATCAATCATCTTGCTGTTTCCTTATCACTTTTATCGCTGTCTTTATTAGCGTGTACCTTATTGGATGCAAATATTAGCGGCTTTTCATCATCGCTTAAAATATGGATATTATGTTCGCCCATGCTACCGAGCCCACGGGCGCGTAGTGCGCCGCCAAAGGCTTTTTCCAAATTTTGCGGGGTAAAAACTTTTTCTGTTGGTCCAAAATCAAGAATGGTTTTCTTAACCAATACTGTACGGTCGCAAAATTCTGGGACACTGCCAAGATCATGGGTTGAAACCAACATCACTGCGCCTTCATCGCGCATTTGTCGCAATAGGGTGATGATTTGATCTTCGGTTTTAACATCAACACCGGTAAAGGGCTCATCAAGCAAAATAACTTTTGCTTCTTGGGCTATGGCGCGTGCCAAAAATACACGTTTTTTTTGTCCACCAGACAATTCGCCAATTTGCCTTTTGCGATATTCCAGCATGTTAACGCGCTTTAACGCGTCATCAACTGCCTTGCGGTCAATTGCGCGGGGAATGCGCAGAAAATTCATATGGCCGTAACGCCCCATCATAACGACATCTTCGACAAGAACAGGAAAACTCCAGTCAACTTCTTCGCTCTGCGGAACATAAGCAATGATGTTTTGTTTAAGGGCTGTTTTAACAGGAAGGCCGAGGACCGATATGGTCCCACGGCTCACTTGTACAAATCCCATAATCGCTTTAAACAATGTTGATTTACCGGCACCATTGACCCCGACAAGCGCAGTAATACTTTTTTCTGGGCTATCAAAACTTGCGTTTTTAAGAGCGGTAAAACCATTGCGATAAGTGACGGTGACATCACTCATAACGATTCCGGTATTATTCATTTCTTTGTTTCGCCTTCCTTAGAAGATTTTTCACTAAGAGCATTAGCAACGGTTGCGCTGGTTACTTTCAAAAGATCAATATAGGTTGGCACAGGACCATCAGCTTCACTCAAGGAGTCAACATATAATACGCCGCCATAAAGCGCACCTGTTTCTTTAGCAATTTGTTTGGCTGGCTTGTCTGAAATAGTGCTTTCTGAAAATACGGCTGGAATCTTATTGGTGCGAACTTCATCAATAACCTTGCGGATTTGCTGAGGCGTACCTTGTTGATCGGCATTAATTGGCCAAATGTAAAATTCTTTCAAACCAAAATCACGGGCAAGATAGCTAAATGCGCCTTCACTGGTGACAAGGAAGCGGCGGTTTTCTGGCAATGCATCAAATTCAGCGCGTATAGGATCAATTGCAGCGCGAATTTCTTGCTTATATTTTTCAGCATTGGCCTTATAGATTTCAGCATTATCAGGATCGTATTTTACAAAAGCATCACGAATATTATCAACATAGATAAGCGCATTGGTAGGCGACATCCAAGCATGAGGATTTGGCTTGCCATCATAAGGACCTTCGCTAATGCTCATGGGTACAACGCCATTAGTTACTACAACGCTTGGCTTATCCTTGACATTTTCAAAGAATTTTTCAAACCATAATTCAAGGTTAAGGCCATTCCATAAAACAAGATCCGCACCTTGGGCGCGGCGCAAATCGCCAGGGGTTGGCTCATATTCGTGAATTTCAACACCGGGTCTCGTAATGGATTCAACATCCGCCGCATCGCCGGCAACATTGCGTGCCATGTCGGCAATAACTGTAAAGGTGGTTACGGCTTTAAATTTTTCAGCAAAAGCTGCGCCATTAATAAGCACAAGGCTTGAAGCGGCCGCCAACATAAGAAGTAGTTTTTTCATCAAATGAGTCCTTATTGCTAATGATTTGCATTTACAATATGTAGAAAATTTTCAGCATTTATGCAAGTCTCATCTTTAAGGTGCATATTGATGCAGTTTGAAATGGCTAGTAAGCCGCATCACAGTTTGAATATGAGTTTATAAAATAGCTATAAATCAACCAGTTAAAGCGGCCTAAAAAAATGCTTAGCGCAAAACCATTCGCAATATAGCTATTGTAGAGCAGGGCGCTCATTTGCTGGATGATGCTTCATAAGCGTGGCTCAATAAAATGTGAACTGAGTTTAAAGGCGTTGATGAGTCGGTTTAATTGCAATTTATAGCAAGAAGCTTTTGTAAATTGCTAATCCAATTGCTTTGTAAAGGTGAGACTAAATTGAACAATGCCCCGCAATTGCGGATGGATATCACAGGTGGGAACCGTTGTTGCAAGCAGCAATTTTCATCAATATTGATGTATTTTGAAAATTCAAAAAAAGAAGCCGTCGTAGTATTCCAAATGCCAGAAAATTGGTTCGGGCAATGTTGTTCAACGCGTAATTTAAAAAGCCTATTGGCCTTTTTTAATTAAGTCATTAGCAAGAGTAATGGCGGTACGGCGGTCTGACTCACCTGCAATAGCAAAAGCGCTTTCCTGCATTTTCTGGATCCACTCGCGATCCTCAGGTGATGCACGGTCATAAGCGGCAGTCATCATTGCTAAACCACGTACCGTTTTGCCAGCTTGAAATAACATATTGCCAAGCATGGCTTGCGCGGCAGGGTTGCCTTTACGAGCAGAAAGCTGGAACCAGCGCGCTGCTTGCATTGGATTCTTGTCACCGCCTTCACCATCAATCAGCATACGGCCAAGCTTATATTGTGCTTCAGGGTTACCATAATTGGAGGCTGCTTGCACATAAAGGCTACGGGCCTTTGCCTTATCAGCTCGCAATTTGCCAGGAATACCTTTGCGATTATAGTCAGCGAGGGCAACAAGAGCATCAGAAACATAGGTTTCGTTTTGCGAGCCAGGATCAATAGAGTCATTTACAATTTTAGTAAATAAATCATAAGCCTCAGTATCGTTTTCATGGATACCATCACCATCAGCATACATACGGGCTAGCTTCCACTTGGCACCTGTATGGCCCATATCTGCGGCATAACGCAAAGACTTGATGGCCTCATCCTTATGACCACTTTTATAGGCTGTAACGCCGGATTTAAAAGATTCAAAAGGATTTTCGTTAGAAGTGTCAATTGAAGGGTCAAGTGCAAAAGCAGACGACATCCCTAGTGTTAGGATGATACCGATAACCGGTAATGTCTGTTTTTTGAAATAAACCATCATATACTGCTTTCCAACATCTCTAATAGTTTTATGCTTCTTTTGAACTATTATAATTTAAGTTTGTGTTTTAACTATGAGTAATGCTCAACTATTTTTTAAAACACAAACTTCATTGCTACCTAAGATATAAATTTTTGTTTGTTTTTTTCGCAAGATTTATAATC
The DNA here is from genome assembly GCF_025449335.1 of Bartonella sp. HY328. NCBI lineage: Bacteria > Pseudomonadati > Pseudomonadota > Alphaproteobacteria > Hyphomicrobiales > Bartonellaceae > Bartonella > Bartonella sp. HY328. The sequence continues at coordinate 2,285,470 of NZ_CP104883.1, read as the reverse complement.
TAATATCTTACGATTTATTCATCTTGCTTGGTTTTTGTGGCGGGAACTAGGCAAAATTGTGCGTTACGCTACCTGCTATGTTGCTTAAAATGGCTTTGTTGCACAAACAACACAAAAATATAGCTATTTAGCGATAAAATCCTATAGGTTTATAGTTAATTTACGCTCCTTGGCGCTTGAAATCATAGGTTGCTTTAATAATTAGGTAATTATTTTATTAGAGATTCTTAATATAATTAACCGGCGAATCGATAGGACATCAGCGGTTTAAGGCAACTTGTTGTTATTTAATGTGTTTATTATTAATATATAAGCAAGTTAGTCGAAAATGCAGTTTATAATGCATTAAGGTATTAGTACAAAAAAGCGGGGTTTCCCCCGCTTTTAAACTTTAATGGTGTAATAATTGATTAGAAGCGAAATGCGCTTTTGCCAGCATAGCGAGCTTGGCTGCCCAGTTCTTCTTCAATACGGATAAGCTGGTTATATTTAGCGAGCCGGTCAGAACGCGCAAGCGAACCTGTTTTAATTTGACCGCAATTGGTTGCAACTGCAAGATCAGCAATTGTTGCATCTTCAGTTTCACCAGAACGATGCGACATTACCGCAGTATAACCTGCCTTATGGGCTGTTTCAACGGCATCAAGAGTTTCGCTTAATGTGCCAATCTGGTTAACTTTAACAAGAATCGAATTGGCGACACCCATTTTTATGCCATCGCGCAAGCGAGCGGAATTGGTAACAAAAAGATCGTCCCCAACCAACTGACATTTTTTGCCAATTAGGTCGGTAAGATATTTCCAGCCGTCCCAATCATCTTCTGCCATACCATCTTCAATCGAAATGATTGGGAAGGCATTGCAAAGGCTTTGCAAATATTCAGCTTGCTCTTGCGCATTGCGGCTTTTACCTTCGCCGCTATAAACATATTGGCCATCTTTATAAAATTCGGTTGATGCGCAATCAAGACCAAGGGCAACATCAGTGCCTGGTTTAAAACCAGCTTGCTCGATTGATTCCACAATAAATTCAAGAGCAGCTTCGGCACTCATAATATTGGGTGCAAAGCCACCTTCGTCACCAACATTGGTATTATGGCCAGCATCTTTCAAACGCTTTTTCAAGGTGTGGAAGATTTCAGCGCCATAACGCACAGCTTCACTCAAGCTTGGTGCGCCAACTGGAATGATCATGAATTCTTGGAAATCAATTGGATTATCTGCATGCATACCACCATTGATGATATTCATCATTGGGGTTGGCAAAATATGGGCTTGTGCGCCGCCAACATAGCGATAAAGCGGCAAGTTACAAGCCATTGAGGCAGCTTTTGCAGTTGCAAGCGAAACGCCAAGGATGGAGTTTGCGCCAAGACGGGCTTTGTTTGGTGTGCCGTCCAAGGCGATCATTGTTTCATCAATAGCAATTTGATCTTCAGCGTCCATACCGCCCAAAGCTTCAAGCAATTCGCCATTAACTGCGGCAACAGCTTTCAATACGCCTTTACCTTGATAACGGCTGCCGCCATCACGCAATTCCACCGCTTCGTGAGCGCCAGTTGATGCGCCAGATGGAACCGCTGCGCGGCCAAAAGAGCCATCTTCCAAGTAAACATCAACTTCAACTGTTGGGTTGCCACGGCTATCTAAAATTTCGCGCCCGACAATATCAATAATAGCAGTCATTAGGAAAATCCTTTTTAATTGATTGGCTCTTTTAAGTTAAAATGACGGTTATGGTCATAATAATGGGTTATTACTGGTTTTGAAACTTTTTAGCTAAAGCATCAAATGCCATTAAACGCTCTAATAAGGCTTCAAGATTAGATAATTTAATCATATTAGGCCCATCAGATGGTGCATTATCTGGGTCTTGATGCGTTTCAATAAAGACGCCGGCAACGCCAATGGAAATTGCTGCACGTGCCAAAGTCTCAACAAATTCACGCTGTCCACCAGATGAGCCGCCAAGGCCGCCAGGTTGCTGCACCGAATGGGTGGCATCAAAAATAACTGGCGCTCCAAAGCTTGCCATAATCGGTAATGAGCGCATGTCGGAAACAAGCGTATTATAACCAAAGGAAACACCGCGCTCACAAGCCATAACATTAGGGTTGCCGCTTTCAGTTACCTTAGCAAGAACGTTTTTCATGTCCCAAGGAGCTAAAAATTGCCCCTTTTTAATATTGATAACGCGGCCCGTTTTAGCCGCTGCAATTAATAAATCGGTTTGGCGACATAAAAATGCGGGAATTTGCAACACGTCAATAACAGGGGCAACTGCCGCGCATTGTTCTTCAGTGTGAATATCGGTTAAGACAGGAAAGCCAAATTCTTTTTTAAGGTCAGCAAATATTTCAAGTGCTTGTTCAAGACCTAAGCCACGCTGTGCTTTAAGCGAGGTGCGGTTGGCTTTATCAAAGCTTGATTTATAAACAAGCCCCATGCCCAAACGATCGGTGATTTCTTTTAACGCGCCAGCCATGTCAAAAGCATGATCTCGGCTTTCCATCTGGCAAGGGCCAGCAATAAGGCTTAAAGGTGCGTGATTATCAAATGTTACATTTCCAACTTGAATAGTGGAATTAGGGTTTTGCATACCTGCTCCATAAATCTTTTCGATTTTTTCAAGCCTAACATAATACGTTCCTATAATATTTAAAAGGCTATATTCATTTTAATGAAAGGTTTTCCCACACTTGCTGTGATGCTAATAGCCAAGGCTTTAATAAAAGATTTGAAGCTAGAAGCGATGAGTTTGTGAAGGTTAAAAATGTTAGCCATAGAACCAATAAAAAAAGCGGCAGTTTCTGCCGCTTTTTAAAGTTGATAAAAATCTTAAAGCCTAAAATAATTGGCTTTAATAAAATTAGACCAAACGACTTTGCTCAATCGCTGCGGCTATGAAAGACGCAAAAAGCGGATGCGGTTCAAATGGCCGCGATTTTAGCTCTGGGTGATATTGCACACCAATAAACCAAGGATGATCTGCATATTCCACCGTTTCAGGTAAGAGACCATCAGGTGACATGCCAGAAAATACCAAGCCATGCTGTTCAAGCTGTTGTTTATAATCAGCATTGACTTCATAGCGGTGACGATGACGCTCGGAAATAAGCGGCTTGCCATAAATGCTGGCAATATGTGTGCCTTCTTTTAAGCGTGCTTCATAAGCACCAAGGCGCATTGTACCACCAAGATCACCAGCCGCAGAGCGTTTTTCTAAAGCTTCGCCCTTTGCCCATTCGGTCATAAGGCCAACAATAGGGTGGGCGGTTGTGCCAAATTCGGTTGATGATGCATCAGCAATGCCAGCAAGATTACGAGCGGCTTCCACACAGGCCATTTGCATGCCAAAGCAAATGCCAAAAAACGGCACCTTACGCTCACGCGCAAAACGAGTTGCAGCTATTTTACCTTCAGCGCCACGCAAACCAAATGCGCCTGGAACCAAAATGCCATGCACTTTTTCAAGGTAAGGACTTGGATCTTCTTTTTCAAATACTTCCGATTCGATCCATTCCAAGTTTACGCGCACACGATTAGCCATACCACCATGGGATAACGCTTCGATCAACGACTTATAGGCATCTTTAAGGCCAGTATATTTACCAACAATGGCAATGGTTACTTCGCCTTCAGGATTATGGGTACGAGCCATAATTTCCTGCCAACGATCAAGCCGAGGCTTAGGAGCTGGATCAATGCCAAATGCTGCCAGAACCTCGTTATCAAGGCCTTCTTTATGATAGGCAATAGGCACATCATAAATAGATGTAACATCAAGAGCTTGAATAACCGCAGTTGGACGAACATTGCAAAAGAGTGAAAGCTTGCGCCGTTCAGCTTCTGGAATAGGACGATCTGCCCGCACCAAAAGAATATCGGGAGCAATACCAAGTGCCTGCAACTCTTTAACCGAGTGTTGGGTTGGTTTGGTTTTAAGTTCGCCAGCAGCTGGAATATAGGGCATTAACGTCAAATGCACAAAAACGGCACTTTGACGTGGCAATTCATTATGCAATTGCCGGATAGCCTCAAGGAAAGGCATTGCCTCAATATCACCAACGGTACCACCAATTTCGCATAATACGAAATCATAGTCATCATTACCCGATGTGACGAAATTCTTAATCTCGTCAGTAACATGCGGGATGACCTGAACTGTGCCACCAAGATAATCACCGCGCCGTTCCCGCTCAATAATATTGCGGTAAATACGACCAGTGGTAATATTGTCATGTTTGTTGGCGGAGCGTCCCGTGAAACGCTCATAGTGACCAAGGTCTAGATCGGTCTCTGCACCATCATCCGTCACAAAGACCTCACCATGTTGGTAAGGCGACATCGTGCCTGGATCTACGTTAAGATAAGGGTCAAGCTTACGGATCCGTACACGGTATCCGCGTGCTTGTAAGAGTGCAGCCAATGCTGCTGCGGCTATGCCTTTTCCAAGGGAAGAAACCACGCCGCCAGTAATGAAAACATATCGCGCCATGGGATTATTTTGATAATGATTTTTTTATGATTCTGCTAGGAAAAAATAGACAATTTAACATTTATAAACTGCGTTTTTTTTAATGGTCTAAAATGCAAGTTATCAGGCTGGCTTTTTGTGGCATATATATGGGGTGCAATGAGCACAGAAGTCTCGTATTTAAAACTCGTTTAGTTAATCATATTGCTAATGTCAGCTGGCTTAGCTGTCCACGTGAGGTGAACTTAAAAGCAAAAAAGCGGGGAGGCCCCGCTTTAAAAAATCGTCAACAAAAACTATTTCAATTCATTCTTATTTATAACAAACAAAACTTGGTAATTTGTAAAGCCAACAATGAACAAAAAATCGCAATCAGCAAAAGTTCACAATGCCTCGAAATGGAAAACTTAGAGCATGTTATCGTTTTAACAATAAATAGATATGCTCTAAGCAAAATGCTTGCAATATTTGGTTGGTATAAATTTAGAGAACGATAACTTCGCTACCAAGTTCCACGCGGTCATAAAGATCAAGCACATCTTCATTGACCATGCGGAAGCAACCATTTGATGCAGATGAACCAATTGTCCAAGGCTGCACCGTACCATGAATGCGGATATAGGTATCTTTATTGCCTTGCCATAAATAAAGAGCGCGCGCACCAAGCGGATTGCCAGGGCCGCCATCCATACCATTAGCAAATTTACCATAATGGGTTGGATTGCGTTTTACCATATCCTTGGTTGGTATCCAACGTGGCCATTCGCGCTTAAATTTAATTTTGGCCGAGCCTTGGAATTCTAGACCTTGCTTGCCAACAGCAATACCATAGCGGCGTGCTTTTGTTGATGATTCAACATAATAAAGAAAATAGTTTTTAGGATCAATAACAATGGTGCCTGGCTTATAGCCAGAAAAATCAACAGTTTGAGCACGATATTTTTCAGAAATATTATAGCTGTTAACTGGAGGTATTTTGACCTGTGACAATGCGGGATCACCAGTTGATGCTGAAGTTGCAGGTGCTGCAAAAGCCGAGGATGAAAGGATAAGACTGGCAAGGCCAGTTAAAAAAAGATGCTTTATCATGACGCATATAGTCCAGTGGTGTGGGCAATGATTGGAGATTGGCCAACCATAATTCGCACGTTAAAAATATGCAATCATCATATTGGTATAAATAGATAATTTGATTATCTATGGTATTGTTGCAACAGTAAAACTACTATGATTAACTTACCGTATACATAGAATAAAACCTAGTATCTACGATAACCTCAAAAAATGTATTTTTAGATTAATTTTTTACCATTTAGACAACAAAAGCAGCCAAATGGAATGCATTTGACTGCTTCTTGATTTAGTGGGTTATTTATTTGCTTATTCAGTCACAACAGAGCCAAAAGTATCGACTACAGCGCGTGAAGGAGCTTTTACGTCAAAGCTGATGAATACCTTAACATTTTTGCCCTGCGGTGTTGGGAACGAAACTTGATCATCTTTGAAGATAAATTGCGTTGCTTCGGTGCGACTGCTAATAGGTACAGAATAGCTATGCTTTTTTGAGTAAATGACGCGGTTTCCTTCAATTGCTTTTACCAAAATAGGCATAGTTACTGTACCGCCCGCAAATTTGGGGCCCGGTACAATGCGGCCTGCTGCCGCAACAGTCATCGAAATATGCCCTGCTGGATATTGGCATGCGCGGGTAACATTGGCAAAATTTGCCTGATAAATTACTTGCTCTGCTTTTCCATCGCCGCCACGTGTATAGGTATTATAAAAGGCAGTATCAGTATCCATGGTGACTGGTGGGCACCAAGCGCGCAATTCCTCTGCAGTGATAGTTGGTTCACTTGCAACTTTATTAGAGTTACAACCACTTATAAAAGTGCAAGCGGCTAAAATAATAGCGCTGCTCGAAACAAAACGCGACAATCCTGCTTTTATCATAAAATTATCTTTCCAAAAAACTATTGCTTGGTGGCTTTTAGAGCATTGCCAAAACGCCGTAATGAAGTTTTTATGCAATTTGCGGTATTTTTCAAGGTTTTTATCGATTCTTCGGTCGAAATAACAGCAAATAATCGCATATTGGCGATGTCTTACTCTTTTTTTGTCTAATGGTTGCAATTTGGTCGCTTGTTGCGCTTGATATTTATGAAAAATTATTTTCAATAGTATTTTTTTATAATTGGGTGTGGAAGCACAATGTAAATTTGTGCTAAACCGTGTTTTAGTTGACTGGGCTTGGCTATAAAACCAAGCTAATTGATATCTTCGTTGAAAGTTATATCAGGAGCTTTAAAATAATATGAAATATATAAGCACACGGGGAGAGGCTCCCATTCTTGGATTTAAAGATGCGGTTATGGCAGGGCTTGCATATGATGGCGGTCTTTATGTGCCTGAGACATATCCGCAATTTTCACCAGGTGCCATTCGTGCTTTACGCGGAAAATCCTATGCAGCAATTGCCAAAGCGGTTTTGTGGCCTTTTGTTGAAGGTGAGATTGAGCGCAATATTTTTGATATGATGGTTGATGAAGCTTATGCAACATTTCATCACCCTGCAACTTGCCCTTTAGTGCAAACAGCAAGCAATGAATTTATCTTAGAATTATTTCACGGTCCAACATTGGCATTTAAAGATGTTGCAATGCAATTACTTGCGCGGTTGATGGATCATATATTAGGCGAAAATGGCAAGCGTGCCACTATTATTGGTGCAACGTCAGGCGATACTGGCGGCGCAGCGATTGAAGCTTTTGCCAATCGTGAAAGTACCGATATTTTTATTCTTTTTCCAAAAGGGCGTGTATCTCCAGTTCAACAGCGTCAAATGACTTCCAGCAAAGCTGGAAATGTTCATGCTCTTGCGATTGAAGGCAATTTTGATGATTGTCAGGCTTTGGTAAAAGCTTTGTTTAATGATCATAATTTCCGCGATGAATTAGCCATTTCTGGTGTTAATTCCATTAATTGGGCGCGCATTATGGCGCAGGTTGTTTATTATTTCTCGGCGGCTGTTTCCCTTGGTGCGCCAGATCGCGCGGTCTCTTTTGCCGTGCCGACAGGTAATTTTGGCGATATTTTTGCGGGTTTTGTTGCCTCGCGTATGGGCTTGCCAATTGCTAAATTGGTCATTGCTACCAATGATAATGATATTTTAGCGCGCACATTAAAAACTGGTGTTTATGAGACAAAGGGTATTATCCATACCACATCGCCATCCATGGATATTCAGGTATCGTCAAATTTTGAACGTCTATTGTTTGAAAGCAATGGCCGCGATGCGTCGGCGATCAGACAACAAATGGATTCACTAAAGCAATCGGGTGCATTTACTTTGGAAGAAAAGCAAATGCAGGCTATATCAGCGCTTTTTGCCGCTGGTAGCAGTACTATGCCGGAAACAGCAACTCTTATTCATGATATTTACCAAAGCAATAATTATGTTGCCGATCCCCATACTGCAACCGCAGTTAAAGTATCGCGCCAGTTTGCTGATGCCAATGTTCCAATGGTGATTTTGTCAACGGCGCATCCCGCTAAGTTCCCTGAAGCAGTGGAGGCTGCAGCATCAGTCACACCACAATTGCCCGTTTGGCTTGATGATTTGATGGAGCGCGAGGAACATTTTGAGGTGCTTTCAAATGATGAAAATGCTTTGAAAGCTTATATTAAAAAGACATCGCGTGTTTTAGCGTAAATTATAAAAGCCCGGTAAAAAGCCGGGCTTTTTATTTAGCTGCGCTGTTTCTTTAACTTTATGCCAAAGCTGATATTTTGGAATACTAAGATAATATTGATGGCGCCGAAGATAAGCTCAATGCTTTGTACAAACCAAAAAACTGTATTGAATTGTTGATGTAAGGCCGCATTTTTTAGAAAAAATGCAGATGGTATTAAAATAAGTAGGCCATTTAATGCTATAAATGGCATGCGTAATTTCTTCTTTTTTATGATTGGATTATTTGATTTTCGCGAAAGTTTCATACCGGTTATTGCTGTCATCATAAAGCATATAATAAGCAGAAAAATAGCATAGCTGATTAAGTATTTTACGGCAATAATGCAGGCTATGCTGCCAAAAACTTCTGAGAAAATGGTGGAAAGCCAAAACGTTAGCAATAAGGCGCAACTCATCATTGCCGCCAATCTATGGCAGAGGGCAATTTTCTTCATTTTTAAATATCCTATATTGAGGGCGAGCTTAATAAGCAGCAATGCGATATTATTCGCACGCTTATAAAACGACTGTCATTTTTAACTCAGCGGAATTTTAATATTATATTTATCGTGTTAGCTAAGTTGTTAATTCGTGCCAACATCAGACTTTTATTAATAGTGCTTGCGATTAGCCCTAATCGGTTATTTCATTTTGGTAAATCCTCAAACGCCTTGCAAAACTTATCCAAATTATTAATGCTTTGGCTCACTTCTTGTGGGCTGAATTTTGCTTGTAATTGCTCTGCTATCTTTAACCAATCATCATTGATGCGGTTATATAATTCTTCACCAAGTCTGGTTAGGCTATAAAGTTTCGATCGTTTATGAATTGGGTTTATATGAACTTCTACATATAAAAGCTCATTCATCTCATCAGCCAAGCGTTGCACCGCTTGTCTGGTAAGTCCCATATCTTGTGCAATTTGCGGAACAGTTGATGGTGCTTGTGCTAATGCTAGCGCGCCAAGAAATTTCCATCTTGCCGCACTCATATCATGCTTGTTTGCAATTGCCTCGCCACAATCCATCAAGGCTTGGTGGACGCGAAACAGGCTTATCGCAAAACTACTCATTGGATTTATATTTTTAATCATGGTAACATATTGTCATAATGACAATATATTGTCAACTTAAGGTTGGCCAATTAATTTTCCCAACAACTTGAAATTAGCAAATTAATTGAGAAAATAATTTGAAGATTGATTTATAATAAACCTTATAACCTAAGTTTACTGCCCATACCAATTAAACTCATGTTCTTAAAAACTTCATTTTTTTATATTCCGCTTAATAAAAATTAACTCCTAGGTGAAAATTCACCTAAATCAGATAAAGATAGTTAGTCACCATAAAAATAAAATTCGGACTTGTGTTAAACTCAAACCTGATTATACTAAATTTAGTTAACACTGTTAACTAAATTTAGTATAATCAGGTTGAAATCATGCAAACACAAGAAACTGAGTTGTTCAGAACATCTTTACGAGAGATGGTTCGTGAATTGGGTATGTTGAGCCGTAAAACAATTGGAACTGATATTTCTCCTCTCCAAAGTCACATCTTAATAGAATTAAATAGCTCACAGCTTGGATTGAGTGTCACAGAACTAGCCAAAACTTTATGTGTTGAAAAATCTAGTATCAGTAGAACGTTAAAAACGTTAGAAAAAGATCGCTTACTTTTAAGAAAAATAAATCCTTCTGATGCAAGATCAATGACTTTTACACTTACAGAAAAAGGAAAAAATGTTTTATTTGAGATTAATAGATACGCTAATCAATTTATATCTGATGCGCTTACTCTTTCTTCTGCAGGAGAACTACAAAAATTAAGTCTAACCATTAAAAATTTTTTAAAAACTTTGAAAAATGCACGTAAACAAAGGGACATAGGACTAAAAATAAGGCCTATTGAACCAAAAGATAATGATGGTTTAGCAGCTGTTATACGACAAAGTTTTATAGATAATAAAATAGACCATTTAGAAGGTGTCAGTCTAAATGATCCATGCCTTAACCATCTGAGTGACGTTTATACAATTAAAGGCTCAGGTTATTGGGTAATAGAAATGGATGGAACAATTAAGGGTGGGGTAGGAATAGCCCCCTTGCTTGGAGCAGGAAAAGAATATTGTGAATTGCAAAAGCTTTATATTGATAGCAGCTTAACAGGTTTAGGCGTAGGCAGACGATTAATAAGTTTAGCTATCGATAAAGCCACTGAATATGGATATTCATTTTGCTATTTAGAAACCTTAGACGAGCTAGGTGCAGCACTGATTTTATATGAATCTTTCGACTTTAAATTGTTAGATAAGCGAGTTGGAGATACAGGCCACAATTCATGTGGTATTTATATGCTTAAGGCTTTAAACACGGTTAATTAAATAAACAGATTTATAAAATATAAATTCCGATTAGCTAAAAATAGCAATATTGAAGGTTCTATTAATAAGATAGATGGAATTAAATCTTAATTGGCAATAGTTGGGCGCTCCCCAACGTTGATCTTTAATGCTTAGCGGTTCAAAAGTCTTGTTTTAGCTATAATCACGTTTAACTTGAGCGGCGGCCTTGAGTGCATCAAACCCACACAATTGTGCGCCCTTGCCCCCCTGTCCATGACTAAGGGTGGAAAGGGCAAAGCCTGCCTCTTGGTTGGTTATTTACCATTAATCCATACCTCATGAATCCATGAGGCTAAATTATCCCATACCTCTTCGCTTGTACCGTTATGTGATACAAATTTCACCTTACCGTTTGGTAGTAAGCAAAAATAGTCTCCATTATCTTCGCTAAATGGTAACCAGTCATATGGAATGCCGATCTCTCGTGCATAATTTATATGCGCTAATAGATCTCTGCCATCCTCAGCATCTCCTGTAATATCTAAAATATCTCGGCCATTATAGGTGCTATAGCCAACCAATTTTATAAACTGTTTATAATCGTCATTAAATATAAATCCTAATTTATTTTCATAGATATTTATTAAATTATCTGTTGGTTTGGGCGGAGTAAATGGATTTACATCTTTTAAATTATTTATATTTTCAATTTCAGTTTCAATATTATATTTATTCATTTTAGACAAAGCGTTATGCTCTTTCTTTCTAGTATGTTTTTTCCGCCTCAAACGCATTCCTATTAATGCCATTAGGAATTGTAGTGGGATTTATATATCTTACTTTATCATATTGTTGATGGGCTGTCTGCGTTATTTCAGATCCCAGTTTTAGCACACAGTCCCTTAATCCCAATACTGGGGTAGGTTCGTTAGGATTGTTATCAAAACCATTATTTGATCCTAACAATATACCAAATAAAATTCATGATGGAGGGCAGGGGAAACATGTACCTCGCTACAACAGTTATACTTCTTTCCGTAGTACTATTGCCCCTAATGTTAAGCCACAAGAATTAGTAGACGGTATAAAATCAGGTAAATATATAATAATGGGAATGATTACTGGAGGCATGCCAATTGTTGATTTTGGCAAAAAGGGAGCTCATATTGTTCCGACACCTTCTAGATGATTAAAACTAATATAAAATTAGAAAGATAAATAAATGTTATCAGATAAAATTTTTCGATTATGTGTTGAAGCAACTTTTGATGAGATTTATAATAATATAAGAATAATATCTGTTGTATTTTTCCCGAATAAAAGGGAGTTAAAATATAATATTTATATAGATAGAATAGTTTCTGATTATGATTTGGATTCCGGAGTGGAAATTTCTTCTTATTTAGCGGATGATATAAGAATAAATAAATATGTTGATAAAATTTCTGAAAATGTAATATTTGACAATAGAAAATACAAGGACATCGAAATAATTGGAACTATAATATTTAAGAGGAGAGAGTACTAAAACATAGGAGCGTTTTTAAGAAATTTTTTATAAGATTATGCACTTGTTATTAAACGCAGCCGATAATTTTATTAGTACGGGACTATCAAAAACGTTCTATTAAAAGATGGATGGAATTAAATCTTAATCGGCAATATAAAGGGGGCGCCCTCACTTGCATCTGCACCGCGACCAATGCGCTTGATTGCGCTAACCATTTTGCCTTTGCGGTTTAGATATTCATCAGCTAATGCAATCAATCTTGCATTGGGGGTTGCAGATGGTGATAATTGTCGCAAGCTAATTGCAAGGCGTTCTTCGTCTATGCTCTCATCCCGTGCGCAAGCGATAATATAAGCGGCGGCAGTTGAGCGCGATATACCCATTTGGCAATGGATAAGAAGGGGAGATAAAGCTGTGTCTGGATATGTGCTTTGAGATAAATGCCAATTTCTAGCCGCATCAATGATCGCTATGACATCTTTCATTTGCGGTACAATTAAATTAGGGCGCGGCTCATTAATATCATTGAAGAAAAATATGTGATGGTTTTCTGGTGCAATTGTTTTATCGCGCAATATAACAGCATTAGGGCTAAGCAGCGTAATCATATGGCTTGGCTTATGCTGCTTTATCATAGATTTGAGCCGTGATAGCGGAGTGATAATAAGTGCGTTGGTTAAGTTAAAATCTAAGCTATTTGGATTATTATCATTCATGCAATAGCTTCTTTCAGCTTATTAAAATTATGACCAGGTAAGTTTAATTTTATTGATGCTTTTGCTTAAGGCAAGGGTGGCTTTGCTCGTAATTGTTCAAGCTCATTGAAGCGTGAAAGAAAACCACCTTCGACATGCTGGGTTGCGCGTGGAATAAGGTCTAAACCATCCGGACTGACATTTTGTGGTTTGCTAAAATAGCGCTCGGCCTCAGCCAATGAAAAACCGGCAAGTTTTGTTGCTTCAAAAAAAGCAGCAATACGATCTGCTTTTTTTATGTTTTTCTTTAGCTTTTTTAGCGGCTTTACGGGTAAGGAAAAACGAATATTAATGGCCTTTTCCAAGCGAGCTTCCACGAGTTCATATTGGCCGCCAAGTACCGCTTTAAATGGTGATATCATATCACCAATAACATATTCTGGCGCATCATGTAGTAGTGCTAATATACGTTCGGTCGGAGTAGAATCAGGAAAAAGCCTTACAAAAATCTGTTCAACCAACATTGAATGCTGCGCAACTGAATAAGCATATTCGCCGCGTGTTTGACCATTCCAACGGGCAACGCGAGCAAGGCCGTGCGCAATGTCAATAATTTCAACATCAAGGGGCGATGGATCAAGGAGATCTAACCGTCTGCCGGAAAGCATTCTTTGCCACGCGCGTGGTTGTCCATCAATATTATCGGCTTTGGCCATAGAGTCTAACCTTTGATTTGCATGATAAGAGCTTAGAATAGTACATTTAGCATAGGGCTTAAATTAAAACAAATAGTGAACAAATTTCAATCCAATCAAAAGTTTTACACCTAATAATTTAATATTTAATTCGCTTTCTTTGTTTTGTTGGTCAACTTATCATTTTAGTCAATTTATTTTTTAGTCACCTTTGTCAAGATTTTCTGGAAAAGTAAAATTCACCATCGATGGAATTTCAAGGGTAATTTCAATGCCGTTGGCGATTAGGGGAATCGCTTGATCTATTGCTTGTTTAACGCGGTCAATGCGCACCATAGCCAAGCCATCAACACCATTAACGCTTCCGATTGTACCAACTGGTTTGCTGTCGGCTTCAATGCTTGTACCTGATTGGGGGAGGGGGAAGCTACTTTTGGCAATTAAGATACGCCGCCGCGCTGTTTTGCGATGATGCATGCGAGACACCACTTCTTGTCCAATATAACAACCCTTTTTAAAGGAAACTCCGCTAAGCTGGTCAAGGTTTACATCATGGGGGAAGGCATCATTAAGTTGATAATCCTTGCTGCTTTCCGCCACAGCATTTGCTATTCTTAAGGATATATAATTTTCTATATTCTTATCAAGGCATTGCTGATTATTGTTAAGTTTATAGTTGCGGATTATGTTTTGGTTTAACAAGAATCTTTTATCGTTAAAAAACAGTAAATTATTTTGTTTTTTTAATTCTTTAACTAAAGTATCATTGTTTTCTTGGTTAAATATTTCAACAATATATTGATTTTCTTGGGTTAAATTGACTTTTGAGCGTAATTTATACATTGATAAGCGTTTGATAAATTGCGGTGCAATTTCTTTATTAATGTCAATGAAAAACGATTCGCCTTTTTTGCCAATTAAAAAATCAAAGGCAATTTTTCCTTGTGGTGTTAATAAAGCACCTGGCAGCATTGTATCATTTTCAAGCTTTTCAACATCGGTGGTGATGAGGTTATGCAAGAAATGCTGGCTATCCTCGCCATCAATTTTTATCAATATACGATCACAAACTGTTGCTAGTGGATGATTCTCTGTCATAATCCTTGCCTTTCCTTTGTTAAATACGTAATTCGGGTAAGGCCAACCTGCAAGGAGCAAACGTGATGTCCCGCACATTTGATAAAATTTTCAAAAATGCAACTGTTGTAAACCATGATGGCATTGCCATTCGTGATATTGGTGTCATCGGTAGCAAGATAGCGCAAATAGGTTCCTTGTCGGAAAATAGTGCTGATGAAGTGATTGATTGTACAGGCTTGCATATTTTACCTGGTGTCATTGATAGTCAGGTGCATTTTCGCGAGCCAGGGCTTGAGCATAAGGAGGACTTGGAGACAGGATCTCGCTCGGCAGTGCTTGGCGGTGTGACAGCTGTTTTTGAGATGCCAAATACCAAGCCGTTAACCACTACTGAAGCTGCCCTTGCTGATAAGGTAAAAAGGGCAACAAATCGCATGCATTGTGATTTCGCTTTTTGGGTAGGTGGTACGCGCGAAAACGCCCATGAGGTAGCAGAATTAGAACGTTTGCCCGGTGCAGCTGGCATTAAGGTTTTTATGGGGTCTTCTACCGGTGATCTCTTGGTCGATGATGATGAGGGGGTGCGTTCTATTTTAAAAAATACGCGCCGCCGTGCGGCCTTCCATTCAGAAGATGAAGCCCGGCTTAATGCGCGTAAGGATTTGCGTGTTGAGGGTGATCCATCTTCTCATCCTATTTGGCGTGATGAGATTGCAGCATTACAATGCACGCAGCGTTTGGTGCGTATTGCCCATGAGACTGGCGCGCGTATTCATGTGCTGCATATATCAACCGCAGAAGAGATTGATTTTTTGCAAGACCATAAAGATGTTGCAACCCTTGAGGTAACGCCGCACCATTTGACTTTATCGGCGGATGATTATGCAAGGCTTGGTACGCTTATTCAGATGAACCCACCAGTGCGTGAAAAGCGCCATCGTGAAAAATTATGGTATGGCTTGCAACAAAGCATTATTGACGTGATTGGTTCTGATCATGCGCCGCATTTGTTGGAAGAAAAGAATAAACCTTATCCACAGTCACCATCGGGTATGACCGGCGTGCAAACCATTATGCCATTGATGCTTGATCATGTGAATAAGGGGCGTTTGTCGCTAGAGCGTCTCGTTGATATGACGTCACATGGGCCAGCGCGTATTTTTGGCATTTCCCAAAAGGGGCGCATTGCCGTTGGTTATGATTGTGATTTAACAATTGTGGATTTAAAACGCAAAGAAACCATTCGTAATGAACAAGTTGGTTCACGCGCGGGCTGGACACCTTATGATGGTGAGCAGGTAACTGGTTGGCCAGTCGGTACGGTTATTCGTGGTAATCGTGTTATGTGGGAGGGCGAAATTGTGGCGCCGTCTCTTGGGCAGCCTGTGCGCTTTGTTGAAGCTCTTCCCAAGCTTTAGGGGCTTGATAGCTCAAGTGGTGGGAAATTTATTAAAAAAGGCAGCTTATGGCTGCCTTTTGATCGTTAGCTGTAGTTTTTGGGTTAAATGACGTGTGATTTTATGTGTTTTACCAAAGGAAAGGCGTATTTTTTATGCTTTTTCGCTGTCATTTGGTTGAAAAATATAAAAAATATAACTTAGCTCTTTTATATTATGGCATTATTGTTATAAACCGAACAATTATATGTGCCCGATTATGATGGGAAAGTGCGTAACAGCAAGGTGGATTTATGAATAGCGTTAATGAGATAAGATCAACATTTTTGGATTTTTTTCATCGCAATGGGCATGAGATAGTTTCATCTAGCCCATTGGTGCCGCGTAATGATCCAACATTGATGTTTACCAATGCCGGTATGGTGCAGTTTAAAAATGTTTTTACCGGTCTTGAAACTCGCCCTTATAATCGTGCGACAACAGCACAAAAATGTGTTCGCGCTGGTGGTAAACATAATGATCTTGATAATGTTGGTTACACTGCTCGCCATCATACATTTTTTGAAATGCTAGGCAATTTTTCCTTTGGTGATTATTTCAAAGAAGAAGCCATTAGCTTTGCATGGAATTTGCTAACCAAGGAATTTGGTTTGGCAAAAGATAAATTATTGGTAACCGTTTATCACACCGATGAGGATGCTGCTAATTTTTGGAAGAAAATTGCTGGCCTTACCGATGATCGGATTATTCGCATTGCCACCAATGACAATTTTTGGGCAATGGGCGATACAGGGCCTTGCGGTCCTTGTTCGGAAATTTTCTACGATCATGGCGATAAGATCTGGGGCGGCCCTCCCGGTAGTGCAGATGAAGATGGTGACCGCTTTATCGAGATTTGGAATCTTGTGTTTATGCAGTATGAGCAAGTAAGCCTTGATGAACGCAAGGATTTGCCGCGCCCATCTATTGATACAGGCATGGGGCTTGAGCGCGTTGCTGCCGTATTGCAAGGCGTGCATGACAATTATGATATCGATCTTTTCCGCACATTAATTAGAGCCTCTGAAGAAGCTACCGGCGTTAAAGCTGCAGGCGAATTTACCGCAAGTCACCGCGTTATTGCCGATCATTTGCGCTCATCCGCATTTTTGATTGCTGATGGTGTTTTACCATCAAATGAAGGGCGTGGTTATGTTCTTCGCCGCATTATGCGCCGCGCTATGCGCCATGCGCAATTATTAGGTTCTAAAGATCCACTATTGTTTAAACTGTTACCAGTGCTAACGCGTGAAATGGGGCAGGCCTATCCTGAATTGTTGCGGGCAGAATCTTTAATATCAGAAACCTTGAAACTAGAAGAAACGCGTTTTCGTAAAACCTTGGAACGTGGTCTTGGCTTGTTAAATGAAGCAAGTGCTGATTTAACTGCTGGCGGTAAGCTTGATGGCGAAGTTGCGTTTAAGCTATATGATACTTATGGTTTCCCGCTCGATTTAACCCAAGATGCACTGCGCCGCCGTGATATCTCGGTTGATACTGATGGTTTTGATACAGCAATGGCGCGTCAAAAGGCAGAAGCCCGTGCCCATTGGTCTGGTTCTGGAGAAGCTGCAACTGAAACTGTTTGGTTTGCGGTGCGCGATAAGGTCGGGTCAACCGAGTTTTTGGGTTATGATACTGAAAAGCTTGAAGCCGTTATTACTGCTTTGGTTAAAGATGGTGTCATGGTTGATAGTGTCGCTAGCGGCGATGAATGTCAGTTGGTCGTCAATCAAACCTCATTCTATGGCGAATCAGGTGGTCAGGTTGGTGATAGCGGTACAATTATAGGTGATGATTTTATCTTTGATGTCACCGACACCCAGAAAAAAGGTGAGGGCGTCTTTGTTCATATTGGTAAAGTGCGCAGCGGTACAATTAAAGTTGGTGAAGCGGCTGAATTAACCGTAGATCATCAACGCCGCAGTAAAATTCGCGCTAACCATTCGGCAACACACTTATTGCATGAAGCTTTGCGTCAGGTTCTTGGTACCCATGTTGCGCAAAAAGGCTCGCTAGTATCGCCAGATCGTTTGCGTTTTGACTTTTCTCATCCAAAGCCAATCTCACGTGAAGAACTTGATGAGATTGAAGATATTGCTAATCGTATTGTTTTGCAAAATGCCGCAGTCACAACACGGCTTATGGCGGTTGATGATGCTATTGCTGAAGGTGCGATGGCACTGTTTGGTGAAAAATATGGTGAAGAGGTACGTGTTGTCTCTATGGGTGAAGCTGAAACTGGCAATGGCGTTCGTAATCGCCCTTGGTCGATTGAGCTTTGTGGCGGTACGCATGTACGCCGCACCGGCGATATAGGTCTTATTCGTATTTTGTCGGAAAGTGCTGTTGCTGCCGGTGTTCGCCGTCTTGAAGCACTGACTGCTGATGGTGCTCGTCAATATCTTAAAAATCAAGATGAGCGTTTGCATGATCTTGCAGGATTGATGAAAACTGGTGTTAATGATGTGGTTGAGCGCGTTCGCTTGCTGAGCGAAGAGCGCCGCAAACTTGAAAAAGAATTAAGTGATGCGCGTCGCCAATTGGCGCTTGGCGGTGGCTCTAATAATGGTGGTGATGAACCGCTTGAAAAGGTTAATGGCATTGGTTTTATGGGGCGTGTTGTCACTGGCGTTTCACCGCGTGATTTAAAGCCGCTTGCGGATAGTGGTAAGGGGCAAGTTGGTTCTGGCGTTGTGGTGTTTATCGGCAAAGGCGAAGATGGTAAGGCAAGTATCGTTATTGGTGTCACCGATGATTTAACCGATAAACTAAGTGCAGTTGATCTTGTGCGCGTGGCAACAGAAGTGCTTGGCGGTAAAGGTGGCGGTGGTCGTCCTGATATGGCGCAGGCTGGTGGTCCAGATGCTGATAAGGCAGATGATGCCATTGCTGCAGTTAAAGAGCTCATCGCTAAAACAGTTTAATTGGATTTAGCTCCCCCAAAACATGGGAGAGCTAATCATATTGCTTGCTACATGAGTAGCAAAGCATAAGTATAATATTAATAAAGAGGCAAATCCTTATGGCAATTGCATTTACATTTCCAGGGCAAGGCAGCCAGTCTGTAGGCATGGGTAAGGCATTAGCAGAACAGTTTTCCGTTGCTAGACAAGTTTTTGAAGAAGTTGATGAAGCTTTGGGCGAAAAGCTATCAAGCACCATGTTTGAAGGCCCCGAAGATGTTTTAACTTTAACGGCTAATGCTCAACCTGCTTTAATGGCTGTTTCTATGGCTATCATTAAAGTGATGCAGTCGCTTGGATTAAATTTGCCTCAAAAAGTGCAATATGTTGCAGGTCACTCTTTGGGCGAATATTCAGCCCTTTGTGCCGCTGGCATGTTTTCTTTAGCTGATACGGCGCGGCTTTTGCGTATTCGTGGTAATGCTATGCAAAAGGCGGTTCCGGTTGGTCAGGGTGGTATGGCGGCAATTATCGGACTTGAAGCTAGTGATGTAAATGCAATTTGTGCTGAAGCGTCAAGTCTTGGTGCATGCCAAATAGCAAATGATAATGGCGGTGGGCAATTAGTAATTTCGGGTGTTTTGGCAGCCGTTGAAAAGGCCGCAAGCTTGGCAAGTGAAAAAGGCGCAAAACGTGCGCTTATGTTGCCCGTATCTGCCCCTTTCCATTCAGTGCTTATGCAACCTGCTGGCGATGCTATGGCTGAAGCTTTGGCTGAAGTTAAAAAACACCAACCGGTTATTGCTTTGGTTGCCAATGTTACGGCAGAGCCTGTGCGCGATGAAAAGCTAATTGCCGATTTATTGGTCGCCCAAGTTACAGGCCAAGTACGCTGGCGTGAAACTATTGAGTGGTTTGGCAATAATGATGTTGATACTCTTTATGAAGTGGGTACCGGCAAAGTGCTAACTGGGCTTGCCCGACGCATTAATAAAGATATTACTGGCCGTCCGGTAAATACGGATGCAGAAATCGAAGAAGCACTTAAAGAATTAGGTGTTTAATTTTAAATTTTCTTTTTGATAGAAGCCATACTAAAGTAATGGCTTCTTGATATTGTCATTATGATTTCTAAATTCATGATGATAGAGACTTGAAAATGATCAGTGAGGATCAGATATGTTTGAACTTAATGGGCGCAAAGCGCTTGTAACCGGCGCAACTGGCGGTATTGGTGAAGCTATTGCGCGTAATTTACATGCGCAGGGCGCCATTGTTGGTCTCCATGGCACACGCAAAGAAAAATTGGACGAATTGGCAGCGGAGCTTGGTGAGCGCGTTTTTGTCTTTCCTGCCAATTTATCCGACCGTGAAGCAGTAAAAGCACTTGGTGCGCGGGTTGAAGAAGAAATGGGCGGCGTTGATATTCTTGTCAATAATGCTGGTATTACCCGTGATGGGCTCTTTGTTCGCATGAGTGATGAAGATTGGGATGCAGTTCTTGCAGTTAATCTTACGGCAGTGTTTAACTTGACCAAAGAATTAACCCATCCAATGATGCGCCGTCGTTTTGGCCGTATTATCAATATTACATCAGTGGTGGGGGTTACTGGTAATCCTGGACAAGCCAATTATTGTGCCACCAAGGCTGGTATTATTGGTTTTTCGAAGTCATTGGCGCAAGAAATTGCTAGCCGTAATGTAACTGTCAACTGTATTGCGCCTGGTTTTATTGAATCAGCCATGACCGATAAGCTTAATGATAAGCAAAAAGATGCAATCATGAGCGCTATTCCTATGAAGCGCATGGGATCAGCTCAAGAAGTGGCAAAGGCTGCAGTTTATCTTGCTAGTGATGAAGCAAGCTATGTGACGGGACAAACCATTCATGTTAATGGTGGTATGGCAATGATCTAATAAGTGATTTTAATAAGGGATGTTCTGCCGCGATAGTTACAAAAAATCGTTGCAAAAGTACCATTGAATCACTTTTTCATAATGTTATTTATAATGTTTCTAGAGAGAAAAATGGTTGGCTTTCTAGAAATAATTGTGAAAAAAATAAAAAATGGGCGTTTATATGTGCTATTTGCATGGTAAATGCTTTAAACTATTGATGATGGCGATTGAATTTTTTTATTAATTGGTCTATCGCATCTATTTAGATAATCAGAGGTCGATCATTTTTTTTAGTGATCTATCTTTTTCGATCAAAATAATTTGCTTTTTAATTCGGTAAATGGTTTTGATTATTTCTAGCAGCAGTTATCTGCTGTTTATCCCAATAGGGATATCCACAGGGTGCAAGCGATAGCAAAATGCTGATTTGCACCTATTAGCTTTATTTGAATACCCCAAGCCATTCAAGGCTGGGACAACTGAGGTCGAGGTTCCGACATGAGTGATACAGCAGAACGCGTAAAAAAGATTGTTGAAGAACATCTTGGAGTAGAAGCTGACAAGGTAACAGAAGGCGCAAGCTTCATTGATGATCTCGGTGCAGACAGCCTTGATACAGTCGAGCTTGTTATGGCATTTGAAGAAGAATTCGGCGTTGAAATTCCTGATGATGCAGCAGAAACCATCCTAACCGTTGGCGATGCAGTTAAGTTCATCGACAAGGCTTTGGCGTAATTTCGTCAAAAATGGCGTTTTGCCGTTTTGATAATTCTAGAAAAAAGCGCCTTTTAAAAAGGTGCTTTTCTTCCATTTGCAGTGTGTTAATTTGTTCTTATTAAAAGAACAATGATAACAAAATCAAAAAACTCAATACTCTAAATATTTAAGGTTTTAAATTGAATAGAGTATGATTAAATGATGTTAGATCAGGATGTGATGATGAGGCGTGTTGTCATTACCGGCCTAGGGCTGGTTTCTCCGCTTGCCGGCAATGTAGAGCATAGTTGGACGAGATTGTTAAATGGGGATAGTGGCGCCCGTCGTGTCAGCGAGTTCGAGGTTGATGATCTGCCATGTCAGATTGCATGCCGAATTCCTTTAGGTGATGGCACAAACGGTACATATAATCCTGATTTATTTATGGAACAAAAGGAACAGCGTAAGGTTGATCCATTTATTGTCTATGCTGTATCAGCTGCAACTGAAGCGCTAGAAGATGCTAATTGGCATCCAGAAAGCGATGAGGACCAAATTGCTACCGGTGTTATGATTGGTGCTGGTATCGGCGGCGTTGAAGGTATTGTCGAAGCGGGTTATACACTTCGCGATCGTGGTCCTAGACGTATTTCACCATTTTTTATTCCAGGGCGTATCATTAATCTTGCGTCCGGTTATGTTTCTATTAAGCATAAATTGCGTGGGCCAAATCATTCAGTCGTGACTGCTTGTTCAACCGGCTCTCATGCTATTGGTGATGCTGCCCGTTTGATTGCGCTTGGTGACGCTGATGTGATGGTGGCTGGTGGCACAGAATCGCCCGTTAATCGCATATCGCTTGCTGGTTTTGCCGCTTGTAAGGCTCTTTCAACCAGCTATAATAATGATCCAACCCGCGCATCACGCCCTTATGACAAGGATCGCGATGGTTTTGTAATGGGTGAGGGGTCCGCTGTTCTCGTTCTTGAAGAACTAGAACACGCCAAAAAACGTGGTGCCAAGATTTATGCTGAAGTAGTAGGTTATGGTTTGAGCGGTGATGCTCATCATATTACAGCACCAAGCGAAACAGGCGAGGGGGCAGAACGCTGCATGCGCTCTGCTATTAAACGTGCCGGTATTGAGCCATCCGATATTGATTATATCAACGCCCATGGTACTTCCACTATGGCCGATACGATTGAGCTTGCAGCTGTTGAGCGCGTTATGGGCGATGCTGCTGATAAAGTGTCAATGTCATCAACCAAATCGTCTATTGGCCACTTGCTAGGTGCTGCTGGTGCTGCTGAAGCTATTTTCTGTACTTTGGCTATTCGTGATAATATTGCACCGCCAACATTAAATCTTGATAACCCATCGGTTGAAACCAAAATTGATCTTGTTCCGCACAAGGCAAGAGAACGTAAAATTGATACCGTTCTGACCAACTCTTTTGGTTTTGGTGGTACCAATGCGTCATTGGTTATCCGACGTTTTAAAGATTAGTTTTTTCAAACTTTTTGCATTTTAAAGGTGTCCTTTCGGGCACCTTTTTTATTGTTTGATAGGTTTTTAACTTTCTCATTAATGTAGTTGTTCGTATTTTGTGATTTAACCTAAATATTTGCTGGCTTAATGAGATAAAAGTCATCTCAGTTTATTAAATTACAATTCTTTGAGGAGTTCAGTCGCTATCTTTGGGTATAGGAACAATAAATAAACCGTTCCTTTCCCTACCTGTGGGCGTTTTTTCTTCAAACCATTCAGCCAGATAAATATTTTCAAGCTCGACTTTTTGTTTTTTAACTTGGTCTTGGACCCATTGTTCAGTTTTGTGAGCAAGCTCAAGATTATCTTTGATAATTTCACCATTTTTAATTAAAATAACGGATACGCGATCTTCTTCTTTTTTGATAACCGATAATGAGCCATTCGATTCAAAATTGGCAAAAGCAACTTCATGGGGCGCTGCGCCTTTAATGCGCAGCATAGTGACAAAATCATTTACATCTAAGCCGATGCGTTTGAAGTTTTTAATTTGGTATTTGCCATCAATAACAAGTGGTAAATCACCACCTGCAACAATATCGCGAATAAACGGGAAATGTTTACGAGAATAATTAACTAAAATCACCAATGCTTCCCAAATAAACAAAACTCCTAAAAAATGCAGAATCCCAGTTGCTGGATTGTAAATGACGCCACCTATAATGCCACCCATAACAAAGTTGCTTACAAGGTCAATCGGTGTCATTTGGCTAAGGCTGCCACGCCCGGTTGTGCGCAATACCAACAGAAATACCGCAAGCCCGACAATTAATTTCAAAGTAACATCGGAATAATTTGCCAAGTAATCGTGCATGACGCGTCTCTTTTTAACTTTCTAATTCACAAATATTATTTAGAGCCGCGCCATTAATTTAAAAGGCGGCAATTTAAGAAATATTATTTATTGATGGAAGAATATCATCAACATTATTTATAAAAAGCGGTTTAACTTTACTGGCGCTATGAAAGAACCCTTCGTCGGCCATGTGACGTAAAAGCTCTGCTAAAGGTTTCCAGTAGTCATTAATATTGGCAAAAACCATTGGCTTACTATGATGGCCCAATTGTGCCCATGTCATCATTTCAATAATTTCTTCTAAAGTACCTATACCGCCTGGAAAGGTGACAAAAGCATCCGCTTTTTCAAACATTAATGTTTTGCGCCGATGCATAGTATCAACAATGATTAACTCATCAAGGTCTATGATTGCGGCATCTGGTGCCTCTTTGCTTAATAAAAATTCTGGGATGATTCCAATGACATTGCCGCCATGTGCTTTGACACTTTGGGCGACTGCGCCCATTATACCACGACTACCACCGCCATAAACAAGCCCAATATTAGCTTTAGCTAAGGCCTCGCCAAACAATTCAGCAGCCTTGACATAGATAGGGTTTTCGCCAGCGCTAGACCCGCAATAAACACAAATATAGTCAATTTTTTGCATGTTTTTTCCTCTTTTTGGATTAAGCGATATTTCTTTATTCTATACACTGCCTTTTTAACACTAGAATTAACCACAGAAATTTAAAAGCTGACCTTATGTGTTGTAGAATTAAATGAGGGACAAATATTTTTTAATTTATTTTAAAATATAATGCTTTACGTTAATAATAACGATATATTCTAAAATTTTCAAATGCGTCAAAATAGCCTGTTATTCATTAGCTTTTTTGTTTTTATCAACAAATTAAGACAATCCGCAATTAATTCGAGCATTTTTCTTGAAGCATATGTCTTGAAGGTATATTTATGCTATTTTCGAGGATGCCCAAATTAAGACATTACAATGATAAATATCAAGGCAGAGTTTTGCAAAGAATAAATGTTAAATTATTCGCTAGAGCTTTTATAATAATGCTATTAGGCGGTTTGTTGTCAGTATCTGCAGAGCCAGTGCGTTTTGCCGTTGCTCAATCGGCTATTGCATTTCCAGCTTCGGTTACAGCACCAGTTTTCACCACTTTTTCAATTGATGCGCAAGGTAAAATTATTATTACTGGTAAAGCTGATCCCTTTAGCGAAATTGATCTTGTATGCGGAGCAAAACTATTAGGCCAAATACGCGCAGATGAAAATGGCAATTTCGAAATTGGTCTCATAAAAAGGCCGCGAGTAGGGGAATACCGTTATGTTTTGCGTTCTACTGATAAAAATGGTCAGTCTGCAACATCTGTCCAAACACTCGTTGTAAGTGTCAATAATGATGGTAGTGCACCGATAACCGCAATTATTGATGAACCAAATGGCACCCAACGAATCGTCTATCCGTTAAATAACGTTTCTGGCGATGATGGTGCTTCGGAGAAGCTTGGATTTACGGTTGAATATATTGCCTATGAAAATGGGCACTTTATTGTATGTGGTAATGCACCAGCAAATCGCCGGGTTGCAATCCATAATCTTGATCTTATATTAGGTTCTGAGTTTATCAAAGAAACGGGGCGTTTTTGTATTGAGCGTACCAACAGACTTGCTGAAGGTGATTATGCTTTAAAAGCGCAATTATTAGATGAAAAGGGGCAGATATTCGCAAATGTTACTTTGCCTTTTACAATTTCAAACCTAAATAAAACCAATGAACAATATTATGTTGCCAATAAGCCAGTTGAAACGGTGGTCGTTCGCCCAGGTGAGACACTTTCACAAATAGCCCAACGCCTCTATGGTGATTATAATTTTGCTGATAAAATTTATCAATTGAACCGACACGTGTTGGAAAATCCTCACAATGTTCAAGCAGGGCAAAGATTGGCATTGCCACCAAAGCAATAAATCATTGTTGCACAAGTATTAGAAAAAGATTTAAAAAAATGAGTGATAGTTCGGCCGAAAATAATAACGGCAGTAAAACAGTTTCGGCTGATTCTGGTGCAACCTTTAAAACGCTTTATAATTTATGGCCTTATATGTGGCCAACAGATCAGCCAAAGTTAAAGCGTCGCGTTTTATGGGCGTTGTTTTATCTTGTCGCTTCAAAACTTGTGCTTATTTTGGTGCCTTATTTTTTCAAATATGCCACTGAAGCCTTGGGAGGTAGCTTCAAAGCGCCAGGCTGGTTAATGCCAGCGCTAGTGACGCCATTAATGCTGGTTGCTGCCTATAATGTGGCCCGTATCATTCAAGCTGGTTTAAACCAATTACGTGATGCGCTTTTTGCTGCTGTTGGCCAGCATGCGGTACGCAAGCTTGCCTATCAAACCTTTATTCATATGCATCAATTATCACTACGCTTTCATTTGGAGCGACGCACGGGTGGATTATCTAGGGTTATTGAGCGTGGCACTAAAGGTATTGAGGCAATTGTTCGCTTTACCATTTTAAATACAGCACCAACTTTGCTCGAATTTGCCCTAACAGCCTTTGTTCTATGGATTTCTTGCGGTTTTGAATATGTCGTTGTCGTGGTTGTAACGGTGGTTGCCTATACATGGTTTACCATCAAAGCCAGTGATTGGCGCATTGCAATTCGACGACAAATGAATGATTCAGATACTGAAGCCAATACTCGTGCGATTGATTCATTGTTAAATTTTGAAACGGTAAAATATTTTGGTAATGAGGATATGGAAGCTAAGCGCTTCGACGCATCTATGGAGCGCTATGAAACTGCAGCCGTTAAGACGTGGATATCACTAGGTTGGCTCAATTTTGGCCAAGCAGTGATTTTTGGTGTTGGCTTGATGATGATGATGGTGCTTTCAGTGCGTGAAATTGCCAATGGTACTCAAAGCGTTGGTGACTTTGTTTTTATTAATACGCTTATGATCCAGCTCTCCATTCCAATGAATTTCATTGGGTTTATTTATCGAGAAGTGCGCCAAGGCTTAACCGATATTGAGCAAATGTTTGATCTTTTAGATGTTCCGCAGGAAATTACCGACAAAGCAGATGCAAAACCTTTGAAGATTGAAGGGGGGACAATTCGTTTTGATGAGGTCAAATTTGCTTATGATGAAGATAGAGCAATTTTAAAAGGCATTAGCTTTGAAGTGCCAAGTGGTAAAACAGTCGCAATTGTTGGGCCGTCGGGTGCTGGTAAATCAACTATTTCGCGGCTTTTATTTAGGTTTTATGATGTTCAATCTGGTTCAGTTTCAATTGATGGGCAAGATGTGCGCGATGTAACACAGCAAAGCCTTCGCCATGCTATTGGTATGGTGCCGCAAGATACAGTCCTTTTTAATGACACTATTGCCTATAATATTCGCTATGGTCGGCCCGACGCCAGTTTTGAAGAAGTGAAGCGGGCTGCAGAACTTGCGCAAATTTCTAATTTTATTGAAAACTTACCACAGGGCTACAATGCTATGGTCGGTGAGCGCGGTTTAAAATTATCAGGTGGTGAAAAGCAGCGCATTGCTATTGCCCGTACTATCTTAAAAGCACCGCCGATTCTTATTTTAGACGAGGCGACATCTGCGCTTGATACGGCAACGGAGCAGGATATTCAGCAAGCCCTCGAACTGGTGAGTAAGAATCGTACAACCCTCGTTATTGCCCACCGCCTATCGACAATTATTGATGCTGATGAAATATTGGTATTAAAAAGTGGTAAAATTGTCGAGCGTGGTAGACATCAGGAACTGCTTAATGAAAATGGCCTTTATGCATCTATGTGGAAGCGTCAGCGTGAGGCAACTGAGGTTGAGCAAAAATTGCGTGAAATGCGTGAGAATGATGATCTCGGTGTGATTGATCGCGGTGATCCTGCCTTATAGGTTGATATTATCGCTATCGCGTTTTGGAATGTTTTTGTAATTTAATATCGTCAAAAGGCCAATTCACTTAACTGAATTGGTCTTTTTGTATTAACGTGTTTCATTTAGGTAAAAAATACTGTTCATTATTAAAAAAAAGTGCATTTTATCCTAAGTAGGACGCACAAAACCAACATAAATCATTTATCTTTTTGCGCATGCTTTCATAGTCTGCTAATTGAAAGATAATTACAATATTAGATCTGGTTTTTAAGCTGTTTAATTTGCCGGATTTTAGAGAAGACAGGATTATCAATGAGTATCATGCGCTCCATAGGCAATAATTTCGTGCCTATTCATAAAGAAGGCTATCCATTTATTGCGGTGTTTTTTGTGGTTTCACTGCTCCTTGGCTGGGCATGGGCTCCACTTTTTTGGGCAGGTTTGGTACTGACAATTTGGTGTATTTATTTCTTTCGCGATCCAGAGCGTTTTACGCCAGTTGCCGAGGGATTAGTTATTAGCCCAGCAGATGGCAAAATTTCTTTTGTTGGAGAAATGATAGCGCCTAAAGAGCTTAATCTTGGTGATGAGCCAGTTATTCGTATTTCGGTGTTTATGAATGTGTTTTCCTGCCACGTAAACCGTATTCCAATTGATGGCAAAATTAAATCCATGGTTTACCATCCCGGCAAATTTGCTAATGCCGAACTTGATAAGGCGAGCGAAACCAATGAACGCAATTGTGTTGTGCTTGAAACCAAACATGGCGATATCGGCGTTGTGCAAGTGGCAGGTCTGGTAGCACGGCGTATTGTGTGGTGGGTTCATGATGGCGCAGAGGTTGAAGCGGGTAAGCGTTTTGGCCTTATTCGTTTTGGATCACGTCTTGATGTTTATTTGCCTAAAAGTGCTAATATTCGCGTTGGGGTTGGTCAAACTGCAGTGGCTGGTGAAACTGTTTTGGCAATGTTTGATGAAGGCGAAAGCCTAACAGATTTTAGAATGGATTGACGACATGAAAAGCGCATCGCCATTTCCACCTTTTGAACCAGATAATAATAGTGATAGCGAGCAGCATAAGCGCCGAGCGCCGATTGCTATGCGCTATCTTGTTCCAAATGTCATTACCGTTTTAGCCATTGTTGCGGGTTTAAGCAGCATTCGTATGGCGATTGAGCACCGTTTTGAAAGTGCAATTTTTATGATGCTTATTGCTGCGGTTCTTGATGGCATTGATGGTCGTATAGCGCGCTTGATGAACGGCTCTTCGCCTTTTGGTGAACAGATGGATTCGTTGGCTGATGCGATAAATTTTGGCGTTGCGCCAGCAATTATCTGCTATATCTATATCCTAGATCAAGCGCGTAATTTTGGCTGGATGGCTGCGGTTGTTTATTGTGTTGCTTGTTGTTTACGCCTTGCCCGCTTCAATGTCGCATTGGAGCGTCACGATACGCCAGATTGGCAAAAGCACTATTTTGTAGGCATTCCAGCCCCTGCAGGTGGCTGCTTGTTGGTTTTGCCCATTTATCTTGGGGCTTTTGATTTGCCAGTT
The DNA here is from genome assembly GCF_025449335.1 of Bartonella sp. HY328. NCBI lineage: Bacteria > Pseudomonadati > Pseudomonadota > Alphaproteobacteria > Hyphomicrobiales > Bartonellaceae > Bartonella > Bartonella sp. HY328. Next base: position 2,256,191 of record NZ_CP104883.1, on the reverse strand, counting down.
AATCATGTCACAGGGATTATTTTTAGCATTTATACCTTAGCTATTGCTTTTTTAATGGTATCAAAATTACCGGTTTATAATGGCAAATCTATCGGCAAAGGTGTGCGCCGTGATATTGTTGTGCCGCTTATGCTGGTTATCGTTGCCTATGTTGTTTTATTGGTAAGCTATACATGGCTTACACTTACCATATCGGCCTTTTTATATCTTATCTTTTTGCCGATCAGTGTTTTCACTTATCACCGCCAAGAACAAAAAGAAAAACTGCGTAATTTTGACAAAGATATCGCGCAGTCATAAGATATGCGCTTCTAAATTAATTGAAAATACAATGAGCAAATTGCAGGCTAATTTGCCACTGCTCAACGACAAGAATCGAATCGGATAAAAAATGCTTGAAAAAAATTATGATTCAAAAGCCATCGAGCCACGTATTGCCAAAGAGTGGGAAGACAAGGGTACATTTAAAGCAGGCGCAGGTTCAAAACCGGGTGCTGAAGCTTTTGCTGTAGTCATTCCACCGCCAAACGTCACGGGCTCGCTGCATATGGGCCATGCGCTCAATAATACTATTCAAGATATCTTGGTTCGTTTTGAAAGAATGCGCGGCAAAAATGTGCTTTGGCAACCAGGTATGGATCATGCTGGCATTGCAACCCAGATGGTGGTGGAGCGCCAATTGGCTGAGCGTAAGGAACCAGGCCGTAGAGAGTTAGGGCGGACAAAATTTGTTGAGCGCATTTGGCAATGGCGACACGAGTCTGGGGGCATGATTGCCAATCAATTGCGCCGTCTTGGTGCGTCTTGTGATTGGTCGCGTGAACGCTTTACAATGGATGAAGGGCTTTCAAAAGCCGTCTTAGAAGTGTTCGTAACTCTTCATCGCCAGGGTCTTATTTACAAGGATAAACGCCTTGTAAATTGGGATCCAAAGCTTAATACCGCTATTTCAGATCTTGAGGTGGAGCAACGCGAGGTTAATGGCAATTTATGGCATTTTCGTTATCCACTTGAAGGCAAGGTCTTTAATTTAGAAGATGAAACAAGCTTTATTGTGGTTGCAACGACGCGTCCAGAATCCATGCTTGGCGATAGTGGTATTGCAGTTAATCCTGAAGATCCGCGTTATAAGGCTTTAATTGGTACATATGCGATTTTGCCTTTTGTTGGTCGTAAAATCGAAATCGTTGGAGATGATTATGCGGATCCTGAAGCAGGGTCAGGCGCGGTAAAAATTACCCCTGCCCATGATTTTAACGACTTTGAAGTTGGTAAGCGTAATAATTTACGTGCTATTAACATCATGACGCCAGACGCTAAAATCACGTTACGTGGTAATGATGATTTTATGGAAGGCTTGCAGCAAGATGATACGCTTAATCGGCTTTTAGACCAGCTTGACGGCATGGATCGTTTTGCAGCGCGTAAGCTCATTGTTGAAATGATGGAAGAAGCCGGATATCTTGCTAAGATTGAAGCCCATCTTCACAAGGTTCCCCATGGGGACCGTGGCGGCGTGCCGATTGAACCGCTATTAACCGACCAATGGTATGTAAATGCAGGAGAACTTGCAAAGCCTGCAATTGAAGCCGTTCGCAAGGGGCGCACAACTATTGTTCCTGCCAATTGGGACAAGACCTATTATCATTGGATGGAGAACATCGAACCTTGGTGTATTTCTCGTCAGTTATGGTGGGGGCATCAAATTCCTGCATGGTATGGACCAGATGGTACTATTTTTGTTGAAAAAAGTGAAGAAGAAGCCCGTGAAGCGGCCCTCAAGCATTATGGTGAAGTGGTCGAATTAAAGCGCGATGAAGATGTGCTTGATACATGGTTTTCTTCTGCACTTTGGCCGTTTTCAACCATGGGTTGGCCGGAAAAGACAGCTGAACTTGCAACCTATTATCCAACCAGCGTTGTGGTTACAGGGTTTGACATTTTGTTCTTCTGGGTTGCTCGCATGATGATGATGGGTATTCATTTCATGGAAGATGTACCTTTTGATACCATTTATATGCATGCTTTGGTGCGTGATAAAGATGGTGCCAAAATGTCTAAATCCAAAGGCAATGTCATTGATCCTTTGGAACTGATGGATGAATATGGTGCAGATGCTTTACGCTTTACCTTGGCTATTATGGCAGCACAGGGGCGCGATGTTAAGCTTGACCCGACCCGTATCGCCGGTTATCGCAATTTTGCTACCAAATTGTGGAATGCAACTCGTTTTGCTGAAATGAATGGTGCAGCTCATGACCAAAATTTCAAGCCAGAAAATGTTAGCCTACCGCTTAATCGCTGGATATTGACAGAGTTGAGCCGCACTGTTGGCGAAGTGACGAGCGGTATCGAAAGCTATCGCTTCAATGATGCGGCAGCAAGCTTATATCGTTTTGTATGGAATTTCTTCTGTGACTGGTATTTGGAACTTATTAAGCCAGTATTTCTCGGCGATGATGAAGTGCAAAAGCAAGAAACACGAGCTTGCGTTGCTTGGTGCTTGGATGAAATTTATAAGTTGTTGCACCCATTTATGCCATTTATCACGGAAGAATTATGGGCTCATACCGCAGGTGAAAATCAAAGTCGTGATGCAATGTTGGTTGTGACAAAGTGGCCAAATATTAATTATCAGGACAAGCAAGCTGCTGATGATATTAATTGGTTGATCGACGTTGTATCAGGTATTCGCTCGCTTCGGGTAGAAATGAATGTTTCAGCCGGCGCTATGGCACCCTTGGTGGTGCTTGAATCTGATCAGCTAACTAAAGATCGCCTAGAGCGTCATGAGGTTGCATTAAAGCGTCTTGCCCGTTTGGAAAGCATTACCCTTGCCAATGTTGCACCAGAGCAAGCAGCGCAAACCGTCATTAGTGGTGTTACTTTCTCGCTTCCGCTTGGTAGCTTGATTGATTTTGACGCAGAGCGCGCACGCCTTAATAAAAGCATTGGCAAAATTGATATTGAGATTGGCAAACTATCTTCAAAACTCAATAATGAAAAATTTGTTGTCAATGCGCGTCCTGATGTGGTGGAAGCTGAACGTGCTCGTTTGGAAGAATGCTCGCAAGAACGCGAGAAGCTTGAAAAAGCTCTTGCCCGCTTAGGATAACTATAAAATTTAATAAAAGCGTTTTCAATCTTGCACTGAAAACGCTTTTTTGAGAGCTTTAATTATTTGATAGGCTTGGGTCTTATTGCTTCAAAAAATGTCTATGCCTTCGCTTTGATCAGTTTTGAAACGCTTAATTATTATATTGAGTTACCGTTAATGCTCATTCGCGATTAAGATATTTAGCGCAAAATATATAAAATATACTAACATTTATGTTATCTATTATCAGATTATTTATGTAGCGCTACTGGCTGGCGAGGGATAAATCATTTTGGTAATACATATAGAATAAAATGAAAGTTTAAGTTTATGGCAAAGCCAACAATTATCCTTGTACATGGTTTTTGGGGAAACTCTCTTCATTGGCAGCATGTAATCCCTTTGCTTGTTGATAAAGATTTTGAAGTAAAAGCAATTGAAATACCCTTAACCTCGTTAGCTGATGATATTGAACGCACCAATAAAATGATCAATCAAGTTGAGGGGCCCGTTTTGTTGGTTGGTCACTCCTATGGCGGAGCAGTTATCACCGAAGCAGGCAATAATGAAAAAGTTGTTGGGCTTGTTTATATTGCAGCTTTTGCACCCGACAAAGGTGAGAGTGCTGGCAGTTTAACTGGACAAAATCCACCTGAGGCTATTTCAGCAATTGAAGGGGATAGTGATGGTTATTTGTGGTTAAAAGTAGAGGAGTATAATCGCAGCTTTTGTCAGGATTTAAGAAAGACTGACACCATAGCCATGGCTCATGCACAAAAGGCACCCTTAGCAAATAGCTTTAATGATACGATAGAGCATCCTGCTTGGAAGAAAAAACCGTCATGGTATCAGATTTCAAGCAATGATCGCATGATCTCACCTGTCAATCAAAAAAATATGGCAAATAGATTAAAAGCTAAAATGATTATTGAGCTGGATGCTAGCCATGCTTCACTTATATCTAAGGCAAATGAAGTTGCTAAGATAATTATGGAAGCGGCAGAAACCTTTTAATTTTATTTAAAAAGATGATATTGATAGTATTAATCGGTCTAATTTATAATTTGTTGCAGTCGTACAAGCTGCATTAATAATATTGTAATAGCAAAAATCCAGATTATTACAATAATAATCCGGATTTTTTTATCAAATATCTAATTAAATCAATCTGTAGTCTTAAGCTTTTTCATAAAGTTCAAGCACAAAATCCCAATTGATAAGATTGTCGATAAATGCTTCAAGATATTTAGGACGGGCGTTACGATAATCGATATAATAAGAATGCTCCCAAACATCGACACCTAGAATTGGCGTTGCACCATGCACGAGTGGGTTTTCACCATTAGGTGTTTTCATGATTTCAAGCTTGCCATCTTTAACTGCAACCCATGCCCAACCAGAGCCGAATTGGCCAACGCCTGCAGCAATAAAATCGGCGCGGAATTTATCAAAACCACCCAAATCGCTTTCAATTGCTTTGGCGAGCTTTTCTGGTAGTTTGTTGCCACCGCCGTCTTTTTTCATCCATTGCCAAAACAATGTATGGTTATAATGCTGGCCAGCATTATTGAATAATGGTTGGTTTTTGCCATAGCTGCCCTTAACCACTTCTTCAAGGCTCTTACCTTCAAGGCCAGAATCCTTAATAAGATTGTTACCTGCCGTGACATAAGCAAGATGATGCTTGTCATGGTGATATTCTAAAGTCTCACGTGACATATATGGCTCTAATGCATCATAGGCATATGGAAGCTCGGGTAATTCAAAAGCCATTTCATCTATCTCCTTAAATGAATTTTCAACTCAAAAACGGAATTTTTAATCCATTTGCTGGCAATCGACCATTTATCAAGGTTCATTGCAAGCAATAATTTTTCCGATTCTTAGAGGTTAATGTGGTCTGATGACAAAAAAAAGACAAGCCCAATTTATGCTTTGGTCGTATGAAAAGAGGGTAAAGCTAAAGAAATAAGATGACTTTGTGCGGGATTAAAAAAAATGAATGGGATTCTTTTTTCTTGCTAATCATTTATTTTAAAAAAATGGCTTTAAAAGCAACGTATTTTGACCCTATGAATCTAATTTTGGTAAATTTCGGGGAAAACGAATATCAAAAATATCAATATAATTTTTATCGTACTCGGTTGTTCAATAAAAGGTGATAATTATGCTTTTGGTTGGAAAAAATATATATCCTTTCAAATTTATGATGAATGAGAGTATTTAATAGCCAATATTATTGCGCTTTAAGCGAAAGAAATCTAGTTTTGGGCAGCTTGAAATAGTGTATTTATTTAGTTTATAGCTGCCATTTAATTGCATATTTAAATTCATGGGGTTGTAGATTTTATGGTAAAAACAAGCGCGGTCAATAATACCCCACAAAAACGATTACGGCTAGAAAAGCTTGATATATTGCGCGCTATTGCGTTAATCGGCATGGTGGTGTTCCATTTTAGCTGGGATCTTGCTTATTTTGGTTATATTTCCGCTGATGCAATAGCTAATGGCTGGTTAGTTGATCTTGCGCGTATTGTGGCCAGTAGCTTTTTGTTTTTAAGTGGCTTTAGCCTCTATCTTGCTCATGGTAACGCAATAAAATGGCACGCATTTACGCGGCGATTTATTGTTATTATTCTGGCGGCAGGTCTAGTCAGCTTAGCTACCTTTTATATTATGCCTGATAATTTTATTTATTTTGGTATTCTACATGAAATTGCCTTAACCAGCTTTATTGGCTTGTTGTTTTTGCGTATGTCTTGGCTAATTAATGTAATTGTTGCAGTAGCCGTTTTTTATGCGCCACATTTTTTACCGCCTGTCTATGGAAATGCATTTTTATGGCTAGGATTAAATCCGGCGCCACCATCAACATTTGATTATGTACCATTTTTCCCATGGTTTTCCGCTGGCTTGCTAGGCTTAACCCTTGCGCAATTAACGGATAAGTTAAATGTTTTGTCGCTTTTGCAGGCTGGTATCAAACCAAATTTTTTAAACCGGTTGTTACAATGGTTTGGCCGCCATACGCTTCTTATCTATCTTATTCATCAACCTATTTTAATGGCGGCATTTTTCGCATATTCGAGTATTATTCCGTTACGCGAGCCAACAATTGCTGAGATAAGAAGTGCGCAAGAAACTGCTTGTCTTAAGGATTTTGACGGGCCGCAAGAACAAGCAGTAAAATTTTGTAGCTGCGCTTATGATGAGCTTGATAAGCAGGGGCTTTTGGAAGATTTGGTACATGGGCTTATCGGCATAGATGATGATCGCATTCAAGCTATTCGTAAAACTTGCCTCTTTGGCGATGATGTATTGGAAAAACCTGCGCAGAATGCAAATTAATTGCGTATTTAAAAAAGACTAAAATAGTTCATTACCGCATTACGCCAAGTTCGGCCAAACGTTCAAATGAGCGATCTTCAAGGCGCTCAAGTTCATCTAATTGATCATTAATATCTTGGCGCATTTGTTTTAGCTTTTGGCGTTGAGTATTGATATGGTCAAGAATGTGCCGCAATGTTTGGCCATCTTGCGAGGGGTGGTCGTTTATGTGCAATAATTGTTGAATTTCTTCCAACGAAAAATTAAGTCGTCTCGCACGTAAAATTGCGGTAATTCTATTATGATCTAATTGAGAATAAAGGCGCATGCGGCCTTGCCTTATCGGTTGGATAAGGCCTTCATCCTCATAATAACGCAGTGTCCTTGGGGTAATGTTAAATTCCTTGGTAAGATCTTTAATCGTGTAAAACTCGCGTATCATATCATTCTAACCCCGTAATAATCTCTTTTGCTTTATTGGGCTTGCGGCTTTACCAAAGACCAAACCACCAAGTTGCAAGTCCGAGGAACGAAAAAAAACCAACAACGTCGGTAATCATGGTGACAAATACCGATGAGGCAATGGCAGGATCTGCGCCAAAGCGGTTTAACAATAGCGGAGTTAAAATACCGCCTAATGCCGCAGCAAGCATATTGATCACCATTGCAGCCGCAATAATACAGCCAAGGTCTACTGACCAGTAATGCAAACCAGCGGCAGTGCCAATTAGTAAAGCAAAAAGCGTGCCGTTTAACAGTCCTATCGTCAATTCGCGGCGAATAACACGGGCAGCGTTATAGATATCAATGTCTTTCGTCGCAACGGCGCGTACCGTTACCGTCATAGTTTGGGTGGCAGCATTGCCGCCCATAGAGGCAACAATCGGCATAAGGGCAGCAAGTGCCACCATTTCTTTAATGGTACCATCAAAAATACTAATAATAGAGGCTGATGCGAGAGCTGTAAGCAAATTGACTGATAGCCAAGGTAAGCGCGATTTAGCGGTAGATAAAACGCTGTCTGAGAGTTCTTCATCACCAACACCGCCCATGCGCATCAAATCTTCTTCAGCTTCCTGCTGGATAACATCGACCACATCATCAATGGTTAAAACACCAAGCAAGCGCTCATTTTCGTCAACTACTGCAGCCGATAGCAAGTCATATTGGCCAAAAATCTGCGCGGCTTCTTCCTGATCCATCGTCGCTGGAATGACATGGCGTGCTTCATGCATCACATCATCAACACGCACGGGCCTTTGGGTGCGCAAGAGGCGGTCAAGATCAAGGCTACCCATAAGCTTAAATGTTGCGTCGATCACAAATATTTGCGAAAAATGATCCGGCAAATTCTGCTCTTCACGCATATAGTCAATAACTTGGCCAATGGTCCAAAATGGCGGCACTGCAACAAATTCCGTTTGCATGCGCCGGCCCGCACTTTCCTCAGGAAAATCAAGCGAACGACGAAGGCTCACTTGTTCTGTAAAAGGGAGTTTAGCAAGAATTTCTTGCCGGTCTTCATCATCAAGATCTTCAAGCAGATACACCGCATCATCGGAATCAATATCTTGCACACCTTCGACAATTTGCTCAGTCGGTAGTGCTTCCATAATTTCAAGGCGTACCGCATCATCAACCTCGGTAAGCGCGGTAAAGTCAAAGCTTTCACCAAGCTGTATGATAAGCTCGGGGCGTTGCGCTGGCTCTAACGCATCAATAAGATGACCAAGTTCAGAGGGGTGAAGCGAGGCGACATTTTCGTCCAAAAAAAGTGCATTATTTTCTAAAACAGCATTTTCTACAGCTTCCAAAAATTGTCCTGAAATAACGCCGTCTTCATCGTAAATATCAACCGCTGGGAATTCGCGATTGTCTGCTCTATTTGGATTTGCTTCGCTCATGGATATTGATTCTTGTGTTCGCGGTTTTAAAGTAATTTTATTGTTAAAACATATTGATGACAAAATATGCATTAATTTTGGAATTAAACTATTTTTTCAAAAAGCCAGTCATTGAACTGCGTTATATTGCTAAATTTGATATTTTTCATGATGGATTGATGATTGTATAAAGGTCCTTATAGCGTAAGCCAATTTAAAAAGCATAAAAGGGAAATTGGGGTTGGTGAAGTGAATAATATAGTAACTTGTTTAAACTCTTAGGAATATCCTTGAAATATTATGATTTCACCTTAATTAGTTTAATATATCAATGATAATGCTTAAAATTTAAGTGAAACTGCCTCCCTTCGCTTAAAAAACATGATTATCAAGGATTTGTATCGCACTTATAAAAAGGGATATTATTTCTTGAAGTAAAAACTAAAAAAGGCAAAAAGGGATTTGTATTTAAGATATTATATGGATTTTATGTTTGGCCATAACATTTTGGTCAAATGGTAAAAAGTTATGATTTGTCATTTTCTAAGCATACTTATTTGACAGATAAGTTTTAAGTGATGCAACAATGTTTGATGATGTTTGCTCTATTATTTTAAGCGCTATTAATATATGTAGAATACATAAAAATGGCTTATGGCGAATGTTTCAAAATCTGTTAGCTATGTTAAAATATATAAGTTTAAAAATATTTGGCTGGGTTTATTAATGATATTGTCAGGAATAGAAAAAAGTGGCCAGTCATCTAATTGGAGCAAGTAAATGAAGTTTAATTTCCTCAGCGCTATTAGTGCAATTTGTGTGGCGATGTTTGCTGTACCTGCTGTTGCACAAGATGCAAATCAAGGTCTAGTTCGCAATCCGCCTGCAGCAGGAGGTAATAGCGGGGCTCCGAGTAGTCCGCCTGAGCAATTTGGCGATTGGGTTTATCGGTGTACTGACGTTAAGGTTAGCGATCAATTTACAAAAAATTGTGAAGTTTTACAAATACGCCAAGCAAAACAAGGTGAAAATATTGCCAATGTTTTAATCATGGCCATTGCGCAAGTGAATGGTGAAAAGCCAGGTGACAAACCAGTGCTTATGTTGACCACCGTAGTGCCGCTTAATGTGTTCTTACTCGAAGGTATTCTATTCACTGTTGAAAAACAAAATGTTATGCAGTTGCCTTTCCGTTATTGCAACCAACAAGGTTGCTGGGCGCAGGTGCTTTTGGATGAAAAGACCCTTGCCACATTTAAAAAAGGCAATGAGGGTAAAGCTCGCTTCATGGTTATGAACGGTCAAGCTGCCGATGTGCAGTTTTCACTTAAGGGTTTAACCAAAGCGCTTGAAAGACTGCAATCAGGCAAGAAATAGTTCTGAAAAGCTGGTTTAAAAACGCAAAATCTCATTCATGTATATCATGAATGGGATTTTTTTTAGCCAAGCATTTCGCTCAATGATAGTAAAACATACTTCACATATTTGCAAAATTGCTTTAGGGAGCCATTTTAAATTTAGCGAATAAGATCGCATCAAAATATACATATGGATTTTTTATGCAGCAAACACAGGATCAACAACACTCAATTCCAAAGCGTGATGTCGCTGCCGTTGTTCTTGGCAATGCTATCGAATATTTTGATTTTATTCTTTATGCAACATTTACAGTCATCATCTCTGAAGCGTTTTTTCCATTTAAAAACGGTTTTTGGAGCTTGTTCAGTACAGTATTAACCTTTTCTGTTGGTTTTATTGCCCGTCCTTTGGGAGCTATTTTTATTGGTCAATATGCAGATAGAGCCGGACGAAAAGCCGCTATGTTGCTAACCATGGTGCTTATGGCCATTGGTACTGGTGGCATGGTTATATTACCAGATTATGCTAAAATTGGAATTTTTGCACCCATTTTATTGGTTTTTATCCGCTTGATTCAAGGGCTTGCTTGGGGCGGCGAAGCAGGACCGTCAATCACTTTCATGATGGAGGCAGCACCAGCTAATAGGCGGGCGTTTTTTACCAGTTGGCAAATTGTGGCGCAAGGCTGTGCAGCAATCATTGCTGGTTTGTTTGGCTTTTTTCTTGCTAAATATCTCACCCCTCAACAATTAGCAAGCTGGGGGTGGCGCATTCCCTTTGCTATCGGTTTGATTATTTTACCACTTGGTCTATTGATGCGGCGGCATTTAAAAGAAACCTATCATGCCCCCAAATCTATAGCTTCAGTGTCATCTCAAGAACTTATCATTAGTGCTTGGGTTAAATATCGGCGAATGATTATTTTAGGCATACTTGTCCTTTCAGGCGCAACCATTACTCAATATTTTTTAAATTATATGACCACTTATGCTTTAACCGAGCTTAAATTGACGGCCGATTATGCTATGGTATCGACGATTGTCATGGGCATAGCTATGGTTTCCTTTGGTTTAATTGGTGGTTTATGTGCCGACAGGTTTGGTCGCAAAAAGACAATCATCATTCCGCGCCTTATTCTACTGTTTTTACTGTTTCCGGGGCTTTATATTGCAAATCTTTATAGCAATGTTTTTGTATTCTATGGCGTGATTATCGTCTTCACCGCTTTGCAAAATATAAGCGGTGCTGGGTTGGTTGTATTGCTTTGTGAGAGTTTTCCGCAATATATAAGGGCAAGTGGTTTTTCTATGACTTATGCTTTGGGAATTGCCATTTTTGGAGGAACAGCGCAGCCGATCTTCACTCTTATTTTGCAATATAGTGAAAATCCCTTGTCACCTGCTTATTATCTTATCATCACCAATATTATATGTATTGTGGCAACAGTGCTTTTCACAGAACATAAAATATCAAAACGCTAAAAATAACTTATACTTTAATGGCAATAAAAAAGATGCGCTGGTTGATTGATTAAAACCAGCGCATTTTAACTATTCACTTTCAGCAAGTTTAGAAAGCTGTGTCATGACGAGCGCAGTGCCATTAAGCCGCTTTTCAGCACTTTGCCAATCTCTAATAAAGACAATGCTTTGATCTGGGCGGATTTTTGCCATAGATCCCTGCTCGGCAATATATTTAACCAAGCCCACACCATTAGCAAATGTGCCATTGCGGAATTGAATAACCACGCCCTTGGGGCCCGCATCCACTTTTTCAACATTGGCCTTGCGGCAAAGAGCTTTAATGTAAACAATCTTTAATAAATGCTGAACTTCTAATGGCATTGCGCCAAAGCGATCAATAAGTTCCGCACCAAAAGCATCAATTTCTTGCGCGTTTTCAAGGTCTGAAAGACGGCGATATAGCCCAAGGCGTAGCTGTACATCAGGTACATAATTTTCTGGAATCATCACTGCCGTACCAATAGCAATTTGCGGTGACCACTGGCTGTCTTCTACTTCGCCGGTTCCCTTCATTTCAGCAACAGCTTCTTCCAACATTTGTTGATAAAGCTCAAAGCCAACCTCTTTAATATGGCCTGATTGCTCATCACCAAGAAGATTGCCCGCCCCACGAATATCCATGTCGTGGCTTGCAAGTTGGAAACCTGCACCTAGAGTATCAAGGGATTGCAATACTTTTAAACGCCGCTCTGCTTGTGGCGTGAGCATGCGCGAAGCTGGCAAAGTAAACAAGGCATAAGCACGTTGTTTGGAGCGACCAACACGACCGCGTAATTGATAAAGCGCAGCAAGGCCAAACATGTCGGCGCGGTGAACGATGAGTGTATTGGCTGTTGGAATATCCAGTCCAGATTCAACAATAGAGGTTGAAAGCAATACATCATATTGCCCATCATAAAAGGCATTCATTATATCATCTAGCTGACCTGGTGCCATTTGACCATGAGCGGTTGCTACCTTTAATTCAGGCACATGGTTGCTTAAAAAATCGCGCACTTCATCAAGGTCTGAAATTCTAGGGCAAACATAAAAACTTTGCCCACCGCGATAATGCTCACGCAATAAGGTTTCACGCAAAATCAAAGGATCAAAAGGCGAGATAAAGGTGCGCACAGCCATACGATCCACTGGCGGCGTTGCAATAAGTGATAATTCACGAACGCCAGTTAAAGCAAGTTGCAATGTGCGTGGAATAGGCGTTGCAGAAAGAGTTAAAACATGAATATCGCTTTTTAGCTCTTTTAACCGCTCCTTGTGCTTAACACCAAAATGCTGCTCTTCATCAATAATAAGCATGCCTAAATTAGCAAAATCTATAGTCTTGCCAAGCAAAGCATGAGTACCGACAACAATATCGACCGTTCCTTCGGCAAGGCCCTTTTTAGTCGCGGCTAATTCTTTGGATGTGACAAGGCGCGATGCGTGACCAATATTAATTGGCAGGCCTTGGAAGCGTTGCACAAAGGTTTTGTAATGTTGGCGTGAGAGAAGGGTGGTTGGCACGACAACGGCAACTTGATAGCCATTAAGAGCGGCAACAAAGGCCGCACGAATAGCAACTTCAGTTTTGCCAAAGCCAACATCTCCGCAAATAAGGCGGTCCATAGGGCGGCCAAGACCCAAATCATCAACCACTGCATCAATGGCATTTTGCTGGTCTTCGGTTTCATCATAAGGAAAGCGAGCAATAAATTCGTCATAAAGCCCTGCAGGTGGAATAAGCGCGGGCGCATGGCGCATTTGCCGTTCAGCTGCAATTTTAATGAGTTGACCTGCCATTTCAAGTAGGCGCTTTTTAAGCTTGGCTTTGCGCGCTTGCCAGGCAACACCGCCCAATTTATCAAGCATTGCCTCGCTCGCTTCACCACCAAAGCGCGATAATAGTTCAATATTTTCAACAGGTAGAAATAATCGATCATCGCCAGCATAGTGAAGTTCAAGACAATCATGGGGGGCGCCTGCTGCTGTAATGGTTTTAAGGCCAATAAATCGTCCAATACCATGATCGACATGCACAACGATATCGCCGCTATTAAGCGAGGTTGATTCGCTAATAAAATTGGCATTTTTCTTGCGTCTTTTGGCTTGGCGGATAAGTCGGTCGCCAAGAATATCTTGTTCGGCAATGACGATTAAGTCTTCAGCAACAAAACCATGCTCAATGGTTACAATGCCAGCAGTAATACGATCACGCGGTGTTGCTTTAACAATTGCAAGAGATGAGGCTTTTTCGACTTTTTTCAAGCCATGTTCATCTAATATCTGACAAAGCCGGTCAAGCGATCCTTCGCTCCAACCAGCAAGTAATATTTTTTTACCCTCTGCCCGTAATGCTGCAAGATAATCAACAACTGCGCTGAAAAGATTGATATTATCATCATTGCGTTCAGGTGCAAAGTCACGCACGCTGCTTGTTTTAGCGTGAATAAGACGAGCAGTTCCAACATCAGGCATCGAAAAAGGCGTAAAGTCGATGCGTTGACCACTTTGCTTTTGTGCGGCAAATAGCTTTACAGGAGAAAGATAAAGTAAATCAGGTGCTAGCGGATGATAAGGAGTTGCCTGTGCCGTGCCTTTGATAAGTTCACCTTCACGGCGCGATTCGTAGTATTCGCAAATGAGCGCATGGCGCTCATCCATGGCTTCTGCTGCCAAATGATCAAAGATAACCGGCATTGCGCCACAATGATCAAAAATCGTTTCCATCTCGTCAAAGAATAATGGCAACCAATGTTCCATGCCAGCGAAACGACGACCTTCAGAGATTGACTCATAAAGAGCGTCACCTGGCTGTGGTGCACCAAAACGCTGGATATAGGCTTTTCTAAAATGGCTTATCCGCTCTTTAGAAAGTGTAATTTCGCTCATTGGTTGTAAGGAAAAGCTTTTACGCGTCGTTGTTGTGCGTTGGCTTGCAGGATCAAATGCGCGAATAGTTTCAAGCGTATCGCCAAAAAAATCAAGTCGCACCGGTTCGCTATCGCCTGGCGCAAAAAGATCTACAATGCCACCGCGTACCGCATATTCGCCAATATCGCGTACAGTCGTAACCCGCTCAAACCCATTTTTGCTAAGATGTTCAAGCAATTTATCCATAGCAAAGTTTTGACCAGGCCGCGCGTGAATAAGCTCATCTTGTAAGGCTTGGCGTGGCGGAAGTCTTTGTAAAATTGCATTGGCAGTCGTTAAAATAAGTGCCTGATGAGGCTTTTCGCGCAATGCTGCCATCGCACCAAGGGCGGCAAGGCGACGCGCTGAAATGACTTGACTTGGAGAAACACGATCATAGGGCAGGCAATCCCAAGCTGGGAATTGCAAAATTGGTAAATCTGGATTGATGAACTTGATTGCGCTTTCAATATCATCGAGCTTCTGGCCATCACGACCAATGAACAAAATAGGCCCGCCAGATTCCTCCACTAATTTTGCAAGTGCAAAAGGTTGATAACCTTCCAGCACGTCGTCAATGATGACATGAGGGGCGGAAATTTGCGAAAGTAAAAATTTTGAAAATACAGCCATGTCTCAATCATTTAGATAGGTAGAGGGATTGGTTACAAATTAGCAATTATTAATGTCAGTTTTGCAATCTTGAACTTTAATCAATAGAAAAGACCAAAATAATTGTTTAACAACTCAAACCTAAAACAGGTCATATGGGTTAAACCGTCATCTTTATCGCCTTTAAGTCAGGCGGCTTTAAATCGTAATGTATTTTGGTAGGTGGTTTTATCATCTACCAAGTTGCAAATGCTTGTATTTTTGAGAATATCAATGGTTAGGCAGAAAATTCCATCCTAGTGCGATAATCTAATATGTCTCGAAATAAAGGAGAATCAACATCTGCAGGCACAGGAATTTCTCCCGTTGCCCATGTCAGAAGATCGCGATCTTCAAATGACATAATATGTTCTAGTTCATCAAGGCCGAGATCTGTCATTTGTGCCACATGGGCATCGACATATTGACCAAGGATAAGATCCATTTCACGAATCCCACGATGCCAAGCGCGAAAAATTATTTTGCGTCTTCTAGCATCAAGATCGATGGTGACGGCTTTGGAGCCAGTCATAGGCAGTTCTCCTTATTAATGGTTTTTTGATCTATAAATGAGTTTCTTTATGCTGTGAAGCACTTTTACACATCTAAGAATGCTTCTAAGGTATTTACGCTTCCTAAAAAAGCTTAAACCGATTAGAAGATGCAGAAGCAGCCGATCACAAGAAGTCACCTTAACTATGAAGTATTTTATATAAAATGACGAAGGTCAAAAATAATGCTTATTTCATAGTTTTATGCATATTTATAAACCAAATTTCCATTTTAAAGCGTTTTGTTAAATATTAAGAATCAAGATTAGTAAGAATCACGATGCAAAAAGAAAATGAAATAAAAAGAATGGCGCAAGTCTATGCAGGAGTACTCGCCTGTATTCCAACATTGCTTGGTTATTGGGCTATTGGCTTTGCTTGTGGTGCTGTTGGAAATGTGACTGGTTTTTCTACATTTGAAATCGCTATGATGAGTGTTTTTATCTATGCGGGATCGGCGCAATTTTTATTTTATCAATTTGCCGCTGCCGGAGCGGGGGTAATTGCAATTGCATTGGCGGTGGGGTTTATAAATTTACGTTATTTGCTGATTAATACTTATATGTCTCAATTTTTTTCCAAGTCTTCTTGGTGGGAAAAGCTTGTTGCTGGTGCATTAATTACCGATGAGACCTTTGGTGTTGCCTCGCAATATGCGATAAAAAATAATAATAGTTTGCCATTTTATTGGCTTCTTGGTCTTAATGTAACCGCATGGTTAAGCTGGATTTTTGCTAATTTAGTTGGAAGTTTTTTTGCTTCGCTTTTACCGCTTTGGTTACGCGATAGTTTTTCTTTTAGCTTAGTTGGGATGTTTGTTGGCTTGCTATTACTCGGTTGGTTTGCTAGCCGTACGCGTATTCTTGACCTAATCGTTATGGCGATTGCCATTGCAGTTATTGTTTTGACCCATGATATTTTTTCGTCGGATAAAATATTAGAGAACCTTTCTACTCTTATTGCAACGATGGTCGCTGCAACAATTGCTACCATTCTTTTAATGTGGCGCACCAAAAAGACCAAGGTTAAAAACAATGACGCATAACATATTTGCAGCTATTGCAGCGGCAGCATTGGTTACATTTATTATTCGTGTTTTTCCAATTTTGGTTTTGGCGCATCGCCCATTTCCGATTATCATACGCAATTGGCTATCATTTGTGCCAACCGCTATTTTAACCGCTATTATTGCAGTAGAGGTTATGGGCAAGGATGAAGTGACGTCTTTTGGTGTGTCTGTTGCCTTGCTTGCAACATTGGCATCAGTTGTCGCTGGATTTGTGACCCGAAGCCTATTCGTGGCTATCATTGCTAGTATTTTGGGCTATTTATTATTTCAAAATATTTGAATTTTTTGCACTGATAGGATTATAAAGTGCTTAGGCTTTTTTCATGCGCTCTTGCTATAGTTGCAAGTTATAAGGTGATTTGAATTGCATAGTGCAATACATCATCAAGGCCAATATCGCCTTAATCAATATTGGTTTAATAAGTAAATATGCATGCACGTTAAGTTGCTAAAGTGCATGCATCTATAATCTTTGCTTAACGACCTGTTGTTGGAAGGCCAGCTGGTGCTGCCGATGAACCAACGATCAACTGGTTAAGGAATGACTGATCGCGACCACCGGTTGGGGTGGTATTTGACGCGAAGTCAAACAACCGTCCATCTTGCAAGCCATAATTTGCAATTTTCTTGACGATGCCTTTATTGTCAAAATAAATTGCCAAAATTTTGCGATCGACAATTTTGGCTTTCATAAATTGCGCACCGCGGTAGCGTGTTTGCGAAATATAATAAAAGACTTCATTGTCAAAAATTGCGGTTGTTGAAGGCGTGCCAAGAGCAAGCAATACTTGATCACGGCTTGAACCAACTGGAATAGAATCAAGAGCGTCTTGATCAACCACATAACCTTCAACAAAGGTTTGGCTTGTTTTTAGAAGATCAGTTGAATTGCAGGCGGTTGTCGCAAAAGCAACACCAGCAAGCAATGCAATGGTTATTCCGTTTTTAAAACGCTTTCGGGCAAAATTTATGCGCGACAAGGACATCTCCTTTTATGGCATGGTTTAGGGCTGGCCCTGTTAGGTTATTTAAAGCTGCTTATGAGGTAAACTAGCTTTAATCTATTTGCAACCTCAGATATACGCAAAATTCTCATCTATCCAGACAAAAACCATAAATTCTTTGATAATTTTGACCATTTCAAATAAATAATCGTTTTTACTTTAATAGACAGATATTGGCATCAGCAAGGCGAATTTATATGAAAAATCATTAAAATCTAAATTTTTGTATTTAATTTGCATGAATATCACCTATTTATCGCCAACTTTTGGTTGCAAAAAGAGCATTAATTTAGGTATTTGTTTTAATGTTTTGTGCTAAGTTTTATACTACATTTATTTTTAAGTTGGATTTAGGCTGAAAATCGCTATAAGCTTTTAAAAAATCTGCAAAACGCGGTGATCTAATGAACAGTTGAAAGGATTTATCATGTCAAATAATGCGAACTCTCTTATGGAATTTGCTTTGACATTTCCCGTCAATGTCCGCTCATTGCCACCTAAGGGCGTTGACTTAACTTTAAAAACTGATGAAAAAGAACGCCAAGCATTGGCTAAAAACCATAATTTGCTTAATATTGCAATTTTTGAGGCAAAAATTCACGTTAATCCGTGGAAACGTCAGGGTGTTAAACTTAGCGGTAAATTGCATGCAGAAATAACACAGGAGTGTATTGTTAGTGCACAGCCGGTAGAAAGTGTTATTAATGAAGATATTGAACTCATTCTGGTGCCCGAAGGTAGTCGCCTATCTGAAGTTGTACATAATAACGCCCATGAATTGTTTCTAGATCCAGATGGGCCTGATAGTCCGGATAGTTTTAAAGGCACCGAGATTGATGTAGGTGCCATTGTTGAAGAATTTTTTGAGTTGTCTATTGATTCTTATCCCCGCGCTGCGGGCGTTGAGTTTGAAAGCGCTGAATTTGGGAGTAGTGATGTTGATGACGAAAAAGAACCGTCACCTTTTGCCGTTTTAAGTGGTTTAAAGCAATCATAATTGAAAAATGTTAAATTAATTGTTGTTTGTGGTTATAAAAGCGCTATTTTTGCCACTTATTTAGGCTTACTTTACCTTAATAATATTTACAAATAACTTTACCAATTAATCAGGAATAATACTTGTGATCAAAATTGCTGTCGATGCGATGGGGGGTGATATCGGCCCAGAAGTGACAATAGCCGGTGCCGCGATCGCGATCAAACACTATCCCGATATGGAACTTATTTTTTATGGTTTGGCAGATCAGGTTGAACCTGTATTGGCTAAATATCCGCAGTTAAAAGCTGTTTCAACCTTTATTGCGACTGAAACGGCTACAGGAATGGAAGAAAAGCCAAGTCAAGCTTTGCGCAATGGTCGAAATAAGTCTTCCATGTGGTTTGCTGTTGAGGCGGTTAAAAAAGGTGAGGCAGATGCCTGTGTTTCCGCTGGTAATACCGGTGCTTTAATGGCAATGTCTTATTTTTCTTTACGCATGTTGGCAGAGGCTGAGCGCCCTGGTATTGCAGGTATTTGGCCCAATTTACGCGGTGAAGGCATTGTACTTGATATTGGTGCTACGATTGGAGCAGATGCGAATCAGCTGATTGATCTTGCGGTTATGGGCGCTGGTATGTGCCGTGCACTTTATGGAATCAAACGTCCGACTGTTGGCTTGCTAAATGTTGGTGTGGAAGAGGTTAAAGGACTTGATGACATTAAAAAAGCGGGTCAAATCTTAAAGCAAGTTGAGCTTGAAGGGCTGGAATATAAGGGATTTGTCGAGGGGAATGATATAGGCAAAGGTACTGTCGATGTTGTGGTGACTGAGGGTTTTACCGGCAATATTGCATTGAAAGCTGCTGAGGGAACCGCGAGGCAGATTGCTGAAATTTTAAAACAGGCTATGCAGCGCTCAATTTGGACAAAAATTGGCTATCTTTTTTCAAAAAGCGCTTTTAAAACCTTGCGTGAAAAGCTGGATCCAGGTCGGGTAAATGGCGGTGTTTTGCTTGGTCTTAATGGTGTTGTTATAAAAAGCCATGGCGGAACCGATGCAGAAGGCTTCGCTTCTGCTTTACGTGTTGGGCACGAAATGGTACGTAATGACCTTCTTGAAAAAATTGCAGTTGATCTTGCATATTTTCGCGAGCATAAGAGCAAACTATCATTGTCGGACGAGGAGAACGGCGAATGATTGTTTTGAATAAAGAGATTATAAAACCGCGAAAAGCGGGTAATTGAGGTTTATAGAATGATACGATCTGTGATTTGCGGTATTGGTGCTGCTTTGCCGCGCCGGGTTGTGAAAAACTCCGAGCTTGAAAATATTGTTGAAACCTCAGATGCTTGGATTGTCCAACGTACTGGTATTGAGCAAAGATATATTGCCGATCCTGATGAAACAACTGTTTCTTTAGGTGTAAAAGCGGCGCAAGCTGCCCTAGCAAATGCCAATTTAACCATTGATGATATTGATCTTATCATTTTGGCAACGGCAACACCTAATCATACTTTTCCCTCATCCGCGACTGAAATCCAGCATGCGCTCGGGATGAAACATGGTTTTGCTTTTGATATGCAGGCGGTATGTTCTGGTTTCGTCTTTGCTCTTGCAACGGCTGATAATTATGTGCGCGCGCAAATGGCAAAACGTGTTTTAGTTATTGGTGCTGAAACTTTCTCGCGCATTCTAGACTGGCAGGACCGCACGACATGTGTTCTATTCGGTGATGGTGCTGGAGCTGTTATTGTTGAAGCGTTAGATGAAAAAGGCACGACCGGTGATCGTGGCATTTTAGCTGCCAAATTGCGTTCTGATGGTTCGCATATGGAAAAGCTTTTTGTTGATGGCGGTCCATCGACAACGCAAACCACTGGCCATTTGCGGATGCAAGGGCGTGAAGTCTTTAAACATGCGGTAGGTATGATTACTGATGTGATTGAAGATTGTTTTGCCATTGCTAAGGTTAGTGTTGATGATCTTGATTGGTTCGTTCCCCATCAAGCTAATAAAAGAATTATTGACGCTTCAGCCAAAAAAATGAATATTCCTGATAGTAAAGTGGTTATCACTGTTAATCAGCATGGCAATACATCTGCAGCTTCAGTTCCACTGGCGCTTGAGGCTGCCGTTAAGGATGGGCGGATTAAAAAAGGTGATCTCGTATTGCTTGAAGCAATGGGCGGCGGCTTTACTTGGGGTGCGATCTTATTACGCTGGTAAAAATGCATTTATTCAGCGTTTGCTTGCAAAAGAGTCTTGACCGTTTGAATAGAAAAAGTATAAACAAATTAAGTATGTAATTAAAATTTAAAGGATTACGAGTTATGGCAGGTAAAACCGTAACACGTGCAGATTTAGCTGATGCAGTCTGCAGGGAAGTCGGATTATCACGGACAGAGTCTGCAGCTTTGGTTGAAATGATCATTGATGAGGTCTGTAACGCGATTGTAAAGGGGGAGACAGTAAAATTGTCTTCATTTGCAACGTTTCAGGTGCGTGATAAGAATGAGCGTATTGGCCGTAATCCTAAAACCGGTGAAGAAGTGCCAATTTGTCCACGCCGTGTTATGACTTTTAAGGCATCTAATGTGCTTAAAAAGCGCGTTATAGATGGTCATGCTGCTAGCAAATAAGTTGAATAACGAAGCATTCTTTGCTCTGCGAAGCATTTTATATTTGTAGTAACAAAATGATCGGCTTGTCCGGTCATTTTCATTTAAAAGGCTTTTTATTTTTTTATCTGATTGAAATGGCAAACTTGCTTTTATTCGGATAGTTTCATAAGTCATTTCAGCTTTATTGATTTTTATAAGCAAATCAGTCATTAATAAAGTAACTTATTGGTCGTATTTACATTTCTCATCCCCAAAATGAGAATGAATTTTTTCACGCAGGAGCATATGTCATGGAAAAAAGTCCTGAAGCATTTCGTACAATTAGCGAAGTTGCTGATATGCTTGGGATTCCGCAGCATGTTTTGCGATTTTGGGAGACGCGCTTCCCGCAAGTGAAGCCAATGAAAAGAGCAGGGGGGCGACGTTTTTACCGACCCAATGATGTTGATTTAATTACCGGCATTAAACGGCTTCTTTATGATGAGGGCTACACAATTAAAGGCGTGCAGAAGCTATTAAAAGATAACGGGGTTGCCTTTGTTGCTGCTATTGGGCAGGGTAATATTGATGCTGCTGAAGAAATTGCCCGTAAAAAGCAGCAAGAACAGTCGGAGGATTTATTTCCCGATGATATTATTCCTGATAACAAAACCGGCCGCAAGTTCTTTGGTCTTGTTAAAGATGACGAAGCATTAGGCGTTCGTAAACCAAAACTATCCAAGGATAGCTCAACCCTATTGCAAGAAGCTCTGTTTGAGCTGATTGAGTGCAAGCGGCTTCTCGATCGCGCTCGTAGCCAATGAGTTCGTCGTACTAAGTCGGGCAAATAGAATAGGTTCAGATCTAAAAAATTTTACAGCTAAGAATTAAGAAAGCTTGCCGCTATTGCGGTCATTTTATTTATTCCTTTTTCAGATTGAGTATTGGGCGATTTCCCAACTTTTATTTCAATTTTATAAATTATTCTGATTAGTTAAATATGTCATGTTGGATAAAAGTCATCATGATATTGATAATTGTTGGCGGAATTGAGTATAGCTTGGTTTTTGCCCACAATATAACATCGCCGTTGGCTTTATTTTTTAAAAAAGACGTTAGCAATTAAAAGGTGAAATATGGGGCAAGTGCAACCGGGCTGGGGACAGCTTTTAGGTGGAAAAAACGGTGTTCGTTCAATCACTCTTGTTGGCGGTGTCGCTCTTCATGCCATAAATGTTTATATCGTCGTAACAATCTTGCCTTCATTGGTCAAAGATATTGGTGGTGAGCGTTATTATTCTTGGGCAGCAACACTTTTTGTTACAGCCTCGCTGATCGGCGCAGCCTTAGTTTCAAAATTATTGGCAAAAATTGGGCCAAGAACTGCTTATATTCTAGCTGCCCTTATTTTCGCCATTGGTACTTTGGGCTGTGGCTTTTCACCAACTATGCCAATTTTTCTTGGCTTTCGTATCATACAAGGTTTTGGCGGTGGTATATTATTATCGCTAACTTATAGCATGGTGCGCATTGTCTTTGAGCGCCCCTTATGGCCTTTGGCTATGGGACTGATTTCAGGTGTTTGGGGCGTATCTACCTTACTTGGGCCAGCCATTGGTGGTATTTTTGCGCAATATGAGAGTTGGCGTTGGGCATTTTGGTTGGTAAGTATTCTTGCTTTTCTTTTTACTTTTTTAGCTTATGCGGTTTTACCGCAACGCTCGCAAAATCACAGTGCGAATCCCATTCCAATTTTACAATTATTGCTACTAACTGGTCTTGTTTTGGTTATTTCGGCAGGTAGCGCGATGGAAAGCAATTTTGCAAAATTTGCTGGGCTTATCCTTGGTCTTGCGGCATTTTTTATTTTAGCAATTATTGATCAACGAGCAAAATATCGTTTATTGCCAGAAGGAGCTTTTTCACCATCTTCACAACTCTTTGCGATTTATATATTGATGCTAGCGCTTTCAATTGCGGTTAATGGCGCAGAATTATATTTACCCTTATTTTTGCAAGTTTTACATGGTTTAAGTCCGTTACCTGCTGGCTATATAGCGGCTTTAATGAGTATTGGCTGGACCGCAGGGACTTTGCCTAGTGCAACGGTTAGAGCAAGGCGTTTACCCGTACTGATTAAATCAACCCCATTTTTGTGTATTATTGGCATGCTTGCGCTTTGTTGGTTGGTTCCCACTATGCAGACTTCAACTGGCTACCTTATCCTTGTATCCTTTGCGCTTTTTATTGTAGGTGTTGGAGCCGGTTCTATTTGGCCGCATCTTTTAACCCGCGTTTTACAAAGTGCAAAAGAAAATGATGCCGATTTAGCAAGTGCTTCTCTGACTTCTGTGCAACTTTTTTCAACCGCATTAAGTGCCGCAATTAGTGGTACAATTGTTAATTTCGCCGGCCTTACTAATCCTGGTGGTATAGTTGGAACGATTACTGCGGCGCAGGCTTTATTTGTGGTTCTAATTATTTTAATGCTGCTTGGAATGCCCTATGCTTGGCGTATTAGCCGCAGCATTAAAAATGATAATACAACGAATTAGTAAAGCTATTGCAACCGTTGCTTGTTGCAATAAATCTACGGCCTTAAAAAATAGCTTTTTAAATCTTTAAAATTATTTTAAAAAGCTATCAGCTAAAGTTTAAGGAAAATGCATGACTAAAATGCTCGTCAATTTTAATAGTTTTAACAATATCAATGATCTTGCATGTGATATTGCCAGTTTTCCTTATGATATGGCCGAACAATTGGTCGCAGATATGGCCTTAGCGGATAGGCCGGAAAGCCTTGCGTTTTTGCTATCAATGACGTTAGACGATTATATAAATGATTTTGCTAGGGATAGTGTTTCACAAAAGGAAGTCTTACGCTTTTTTGATTTCATAAAGTTGGAACTTCCATTTTCAACCTTAAATGATACTTTCAATCAGATTGAAAAGTTGGCTCGCGAAAAGCAGCTCATTGTTCAAATTGGTGATTTTGAAAAGTTAACTGATTTATTAACTTTACTGCCACGCTTAGCTTCAAGTGGTATATATGGCGTTATGTTAGCTCCTAATACTCGCATGGATAAGCTAAACGGGCAGTTTTCAATTGTTGAAATGGGAGTTTTTATTGAACAAGCCCATAAAAACGGTTTATCTGCTTGTCTAACTGGTGGTATAGAGGCGCCGGATATACCTAGGCTTTTGCCTTTTGCCCCTGATATTCTCTGCTTCAATACGGCACAATTTTTAAGTAATGGCACCTTTGATAAACAGCAAGGCGATCTCATCCGTTCTCTCATCCCGCGCGAGAAGGAAGACATCGTTTATAATGACAGTGTTGGTTTAGGTACTGATCGTATTTTGGTTAATAATTTTATTTTGCCGATGGCGATCGGTGCTTATAATCACGAGCGCAATCGTTTGCAAAAGGTACGCTTCTCGGTTAAGGCGGATGTTTTACGCTTATCAGTCAACCCTGAAGATATGCGGCATATTTTTTCTTACGATCTTATTATTGACGGCATTCGGCGTTTAGCTCAGCTTGGGCATGTGGATCTGGTAGAAACCTTAGCTGAACGTATTGCCGCCTTTATCCTTAGTTACCCACGTGTGCAACGGGTTATCGTACGGGTTGAAAAATTAGAGCTTGAACCAGAATCGGTAGGTATCGAAATTGAGCGCGTAAAAAAGTCTCATTAGAGCACATTTCGATCTGATTGGATCAGATTGGCGCTCTAATAAATTGTTTATACCGCGTTTTCTGTCCGAAAACCGCTTCACACTTTTCAAAAAACGCTCTTATCTCAAGTCTAAAACTAAAAAAGCCAATCGAAATGATTGGCTTTTTTCGGTAATTTCAAAATTTAACTATTTGGATGTGTGTCTTTTGCGTTATTTTGATCGTCACTATCGAACTTCTTGCCTAATTGGCTAAATTCAAAAACACCTATAAATATGAGTGACAAAAATAGCGGTATAATAAGATAGAGCAAGCGAAAGACAATAAGGGCAGCAATAACATCTGAGTCAACCATATTTGGCATACCGGCGATGAATATGGTTTCAAGTACGCCTAAGCCACCAGCAGGTGCTGTTGATAATAAAGTAACCGAGAATGACGCGAGAAATACACCAAGCACCGTGATAAAACCCGGATTACCCGCATCTGGTAGTACTGCATATATAATGCCTGCTGCACCTAATAATTCGAGTGGTCCGATAATAAGTTGTTGTATAACGATGTTAAAGCGTGGATAGGTCAGTTGAAATTTTTTGCCAATTTTTAATGGCTTAAATTGTAAGACGCTGCCTAGAATATAAAGCCCAACAAGGCCAAGCATAGCAAAGCCAATGGTTAGCGCAACCCAGTTTGGTATATCATCATGAAACAATTGAATAAGCTCTGGCCGTAATACCAGCACCAAGCCTGAAAGCACAATAGTTCCAAGCGCAAATGTGAAGGAGCAAAAACCAACTAATACAGCAATTTCCGAACCACTAAGTCCCTTTTTGCTATAGGCACGATAACGTACCACCGCGCCTGAAAAAACCGATGCGCCAATATTATGAGATAAAGCATAGGTGGTGAAGGAACATATGGTTATAAAAAGCCAAGAAATATTTTTTTTGCCAAGGTGTTTAAGAGCAATGCGGTCATAACCTGCAAGGGCGGCATAAGACGCAATAGCAAAGAAAATAGCCAATAGCCAATGGCGCAAATCTAGGCTACCAAGGCGATCAAAAACTTGGGCCCATTCCATTCCTTTAAGTTTTACATATAGAATACGAAATGAAACAAGCATTACGATAATGCCAATAAGCGGCCAAAGATATTTTTTGAATTGCTTCATCTTCACGCCTTTGGTCTTTCTACATTCATTTCATATATCCTATTTTCATCACCAGAAACGTCTGTCACCATTGATGAATCATCTGTAACATCCTTTAATAGATGTGTGATAATCCCATTAGCAATTTCTTCCGCATCTGTCACAACAATATTGGCCCCTAAATCTTTTAAATATTGTGCTTCAGCATCAGATAATGCATGGGCAATAATAAATAGATCTTTATTGAGTGATTGGGCATTAGTAATAATTTGCCCAGCTTCAAACGTATTATGCATAGCAAGGATAAGTTCTTTAGCTGCTTCAATATTGGCAGAATCAAGCACTTCTTTATCTACACCATTACCGATAAAGGTTTCAAACATATTGCTGCGGGCTTTTTCGGCTAAGCGAATAGCATCTTCAATGATTACAACTTGTTTGTTTTTAGTTTGATTGTCATTTGCAACCCGTTGCCCTACATCACCATAGCCAATAAGGATCAAATGGTCGCTTTTATTGCTTTTTAGCGGTTCATCAACGTCCATTTTTTCTGCTATTTCGGTAACTTCACTATTTGCTGGTGATGATTTATCAAGGCGATTTTTGATTTTTTCCGCTATGATAAAAATTAATGGATTAACCAGAATAGAAATGATTGCACCGCCTAAAATAAGATCGCGGACATTTTCATCTATTAATCCTAAGCTTTTACCAAGTGCAGCAAGAATGAATGAAAATTCGCCAATTTGTGCAAGGCTTGCCGAAATAGTAAGCGCAGTGCCATTGGAGCGACGAAAGAGACGGACGATAAAATAAGCCGCCGCCGACTTGCCTATGATAATGATGAATAAGGTGGCAAAAAGTGGAATAAAATCATCGAGCAGCTTTAATGGGTCAAATAGCATTCCGACAGAGACGAAAAACAATACGGCGAACGCATCGCGCAAGGGCAAGGTTTCTTCTGCCGCGCGATGGCTAAGTTCAGATTCGCTCATAATCATTCCGGCGAAAAAAGCACCAAGTGCCAGCGATACACCAAATAATTGCGCGGCGCCAAAAGCAACGCCAAGCGCAATGGCAAGCACTGCCAGTCTGAACAATTCGCGCGACCCAGTTTGGGCACTAATTTTGAGCGCCCACGGAATAACTCTGCGCCCAACCACCATCATAAGAAGAATGAATAATCCAACCTTGGCAAGCGTGATACCGATAATGCCCCAAATATTAGGGTTAAGCCAAGCAATTAATGGATCAGAGCTGGTTTGAACTTCGCCGCCAAGGACGCCAGCAAGGGCAGGCAACAAGACAAGGGCAAGTACCATGGCAAGATCTTCTACAATGAGCCAGCCAACAGCAATACGTCCACGTTCGGTCTCTATTAAGCGCCGTTGTTGCATGGCGCGTAATAAAACAACAGTACTTGCGGTCGATAGAGCAAGCCCAAAAACAATGCTGGCGCCAAGGCTCCATCCCATGGCAAAACCAAGCCCCATGCCAAGTAAGGTGGCAACCGCCATTTGGGCAATAGCCCCTGGCAGCGCTATAGCTTTAACGGATAAAAGATCTTTCATTGAAAAATGCAGGCCGACACCGAACATTAATAGGATAACACCGATTTCGGCAAGCTCATTAGCAAGGGAAACATCAGCATGAAAACCCGGTGTATGCGGCCCAGCAATAACGCCAGCAAGAAGATAGCCAACAAGAGGGGATATACGTAAGCGATTGGCAATAGCGCCAAAAATAAATGCAAGACAAAGACCTGAAACAAGCGTGGTAATTAAAGGAGTCGCATGAGCCATCTTACATTTTTTTCCAGCAGCTAATTTTGATCGGTTCTATCTTTATAAAAGATGGTAATCATTAAAAAACAGATATTTTTGGTTTATACACAAATGAAATGAGCTTAGTAGCTCCGAACAGCGTCTTTCCAGCTGTTACTCATAGTCCAACGTCAATAAGCAAGGTTTATATAGGTATTGCTAGAGTTGGATTAAAGCAGAAATCGCAAATAAAAACAAAGAAAAAAGCCGGATGTATATACACATCCGGCTTTGGTTTTATTAGGCAGTGGCAGCTACATCTTCGCCGCGTGTATTGTGGCCTTTTCTTTCCCACCAATTACCAAGGAAGAGAAGGATTGGCGCCGCAATAAACATTGATGATGATGTTGCAATAACAATACCAATAACCATCGGCACAGCAAAGTTATGAACCGCACTGCCACCCCATATTGCCATTGGCAACATAGAAAGAATGGTGGTCATGGAGGTAAAGATACAACGAACTAATACTTGGTTGATCGACATATCGATAACTTCACGTAAAGATGTTTTCTTATAAAGTCGTAGGTTTTCGCGCATACGGTCGTAAACCACCACTTTATCATTGATCGAGTAGCCAACAATAGTAAGTAATGCAGCAATGGCCGTTAGGTTAAAGTCGAATTGAAATAGTGCAAAAACACCGACCATTTTGGTCGTATCCAAAATAAGGGTAATAATGGCACCAACCGCGAAGAACCACTCAAAGCGGAACCAAATATAAATGGTCATAGCGAGCGCTGCACAAATAACTGCGATTAATCCGCTTTTTGCCAATTCGCCTGATACTTTAGGCCCAACAACAGCACTACCTTGATCGGTTGCATCTGGATAAACGGCGATCGTTGCTTGTCTCACTTTGTCGAGTGCGGCATTTTGAACATCAGGTCCGCCTTCTTGTTGCTGAAGACGAATTAATACGCTGTTATTTTCAGTGCCCACCGTTTGCATGGTAACTTCACCCAATTTTAACTCTTCAAGGTGTGGGCGCAATAGCATTAAATCCACTGTTCCATTGCTACGTTGCATTTCCACCTGACTACCACCGGTAAAGTCAATACCGTAATTTAAACCTGGTTTGAAGAATAGGAAAATGGAGGCAATTGATAGCACGATAGAAATACCAATACCCCAAAACCGTGCATTCATGAAGTGGAAGTTGGTGTGTTGTGGAATAAAACTTAGGAACGGTGTGATACGCAAATCCTTAATTTTAAACCGACGTACAACAGCACTCATCATGATACGCACAATGGTGATGTCGGTAAACATTGAAATGATAATACCTAAAATCATGGTAATCGCAAAACCACGAACGGGGCCTGACCCCTGCCATGCCAAGAGTACCATCGCAAAAATAGAAGTGATATTGGCATCGACAATAGTATGGAAAGCGTGTTTAAAGCCGCGATCAAGTGCGGCTAGCGCACCAACGCCCTTGCGGCTTTCTTCGCGGATACGTTCATTGATCAAGATATTCGCGTCCACCGCTATACCGATACCAAGAATAATACCAGCAATGCCTGGGAGTGTTAGTGTTGCTCCAAGCAAGCTTAAAGCAGAGAAGGTCAACACTGTGTGAAGCGCGAGTGCGACATTGGCAATCAGACCCCAATAACCGTAAAGCAAAATGATGAATATCGCAACTAATATAAAGCCGCCGACACCGGTATAAATACCCATTTTAATTGCATCGGCACCAAGGTCGGGGCCAACGGTACGCTCTTCTTCAACAGTAAGGGGGGCAGGTAAAGCGCCAGCACGTAAAAGTGCCGATATTGTTGCCGTTTCACCTGGCGTAAAGTTACCAGTAATAACACCAGAGCCTGTAATGATTGGTTGTCTAATGGTTGGCGCTGTTAAAACTTGACCATCAAGAACAATTGCAAAAGGTGTACCGGTATGTTCTGTGGTAATTTCAGCGAATTTTTTTGCACCTTCAGAATTTAATCTGAAGGAAATCATCGGATCACCATGTTCATCAAATCCAGAACGGGCATCGGTTAATACCGCGCCATCAAGAGCTACGGCATCTTGAACTGGGTAAAGAATCGTGGGGTTATTTTTGTCAGGTAACATTCTGACGCCTGCAGGAAGATTATTTCTATCCGCTCTGGTGTCTACGAGGTGGAACGTCATCTTAGCCGTTGAGCCAAGCAAATTGCGTAAATGGCTTGGATCTTGCAAACCTGGCAATTGCACCATGATGCGGTTTAGCCCAACGCGTTGAATTGACGGCTCAGCAACGCCAACTTCATCAACACGTTTGCGCACAATCTCAAGGCTTTGCTCAACTGCGTTGGAAATATGATAATTCATTGCTTCTTCGGTAATGGCAACCCGTATTTGGTTGCCATTTTCAGTAATCTCAAGATCATTTACTGGAACGGCAAAAGCACCTGCAGAAATAGGATTCATCAATTCTTGAATGAGCGTGATGGACTTTTCTCTTTTGGCGGCATCATCAATTGCAATTACAATGCCGCCATTTTGCAAGCGAATGTCTTGAGTTTTAATACCCTCAGGAGCTAGGCTACGGCGCACGCTTACTAACAAATTACGAAGTCGCTCTTGTTTCATGGCAGCTTCATCGACTTGTAGCACAAGATAAGAGCCGCCCTTAAGGTCAAGACCAAGCGTTACGCGGGTATCGGGAAGCCAAGGAACTTTTTCTTCCCATGTTTTTTCTGAAAACATATTGGGCAGGGCAATTACAACGCCTACCAGCAAAATGAAGCTGTAGAGATAAATAAGCCAAGGAGGTGTACGCATTAATTCTATCCAGAATGTAAAAGGCAAAAGATTAGCTAAAAGATAATTTGTGCCACAACTAACTTAAAAAGCTATTGAATGCAATTTTTTCAAGCTTGCAATCAGTTTATAATCACCATTATTCCCTCAATCATCAAAGATTAAAATTCAAATTTGATTTAGGACCAAATTTGACTGTGAAAAAGCATTATTAGCTTTTCGTCCTTGTTTTGAAATCTAGGATTAATGATTATGTGATATTAATAGCTTTCGATATATGGTTTAATAGAGGTGCTGTCGTTATAAGTGCTGGTTTAACCGCAATGCTGTGTTGCACACTTATACAAAGGCCCTGATAAGGCTAGGCTAATATTGGGGGCGCGCGTTGTGTCGCTGCAAAGATATATTTAATAAATCCAATATTTAAGTTTTTCCCAAAAGCTATCGGGCTTTTAACGCTCCAACCATAATTACTAAAATATGTTAGGATAAACTTTTTGTTATCATCATGATGGTCAAATTTTGGCGATGAATGGTAACTTTTTGCCAAAATTAATGGCCGTTGTAAAATATTGACAACATTGTGCCGCGGAATTCGTTTTTCAAGATTGGAAATATCAGCCATTGATTTTGCTGATAGGCTCACCTTGTTGTTAACAACGCTCAAATCCACAGAGGCAAGGATGTATAGAAAAAAACCACCAATAATCCACAATGGAACAGATGCTATTCCAGTTGGTTTGATTTGGGATTTGGTGGTATTTGCTGACATAGGCAGTTAAAATTTCTCTTTAATTTCTATAATCTATACATTTTGTTGAAATCTGACGCTTTTTTATAAAAAGCATTTAAATACATTATTTTAAATATTTTTCTTCACTTAAACTGTCCGCGCTTTTAATATCCCCTCAAAGAAGCTTGGTGTAGCGCTTTTGTGGCAGCTAAAACTCTATCTGTAAAGCGAAAATGTAATTTTATTGCATATAAGGTTTTTATCATTAGTTTTAATAAAACCATTATACAATTTGTAAAAGGTTTAAAGTGGCGATATTGTTTCTTTAACAATTATCGGTTCTGCTGGTAGGTAGCCATATTTTAACAATGCTACAATATTTTGCGCGTCCTCCATTGTAAATGGTCCGGTAATCACAAATTGTCCCGATACTATAAATGACCGTAGTGTTGGCGCGGTAAGGATGCCACCGTTAAAAATAATAAGTAATCTTTTGCCGACATTGTCCATTGTTAGTTCAGCCAATGCCCGCGCGTCTTGTGGGGATATTTTAACACTAACAAGTGGTTTGTTATTATCTTCTACCGCTTGGACATCTACAATCTTAATGTTCTGGAGTGCTGCATTTTTGTCTGCCGTCAATATTTGATCGTCATACCAGTAATGATGGAATATTGGATTGCCTTTATCGGATTTTTGAGCTTTATCGTTTTCAGCTTCTAT
Source organism: Bartonella sp. HY328 (assembly GCF_025449335.1). NCBI lineage: Bacteria > Pseudomonadati > Pseudomonadota > Alphaproteobacteria > Hyphomicrobiales > Bartonellaceae > Bartonella > Bartonella sp. HY328. The sequence goes on along the minus strand of NZ_CP104883.1, from coordinate 2,224,399 downwards.
GAAAATGCTTAACGTAAATGATTGTTTAAAATAGGCTTTTAGTTGGGGTAAAGGTATCTATGTTATTATTTCCACTTTTATTGTTTTGGCATCTAAAAGCGTAAATTGGCTTTGCCCAAGATTAAAGGGCTCAAGATTAAGAGCGGCAAATCTATTTTCTAAAATATGCATTACTGCCTTTACCATTACGGAATTTTGCTGTTTTATTGCATCTTCTTTGAAACGAATAGACAGTGTCATATCTTTTTGATCAATATCAAGTACTGGTTTATCGGTATTACGATTAATAATTATCGATGAATTAGGTGCCAATGTTGGCGAAGAAAATGCATAATTGTTAAGAAACCCCACTAGTGCATTTTTATTCGTTTGATTGTTTTCAGTAAGGGTAATGGAATTACCGGTGATGCAAAGATCTGAAATTCTAAAGTCAAAATTTTCATTGGCAGTACGTATTTTTTCATAAAGCTCTTGAATATAGCCTTTTAATAAATCTTCATCACGGATTTGAAGTGAAAATGAGTAATTATTCTTATTTTTTTGAGATATTTCTGTTGAATTTGTAATAAAAATTCCGGGATTAAATCTCATCGGATGATTATCCTCTCCTAAATTACTGTCGAAGGAGCAATATGCACGCGCATCATTATTATTGATTACGCTTAAGGTGATGAGAAAGATTATTATAGTTGCAAAAATATTGCAATATTTGTGAAATTTATAATTAATTGTTGTATCCAAACCCAAAAAGACCATTGTTATTTATAATATAGTTAGCAAAAAGTACAATTTTAAAATGTGTCGTCTAACATCAAGGCTTATCACTTATGACAGGCCACCATGATCTTTTTAATTGTTAGGGGAAGGTTCGCAATTATAACATATTGTTCATCATATATACTCAATTTTCAGCTTGGAAAAAAACGTAGTTCCTCTATATATTTAAAGCTCTTATAGAAGTTAATTCATTTGAACTCTTAGTTCGTAATTTTAACCTCATTTTGCGGTTTACACGTGTTGATTTATCTTAAAAAACTATTGCAATCGGCTTTTAAAAATTTGCTCGTTTTGCTTGCATATATCTCGCTTTTTGGGGCTTTAGGAGTTTTTTCAGCTCAGGCTCAAAATGACAATGCGTCTGGTTTTGTGGTGCAAAATGTACCCGCAATTACAACCACCGAAGTGCCTGTTACTGATATTATCAATGTTGATGATCTTTTGAAAAAACAGCAGGTTGCACTACAGGCATTGCAAGATAATTTAACCCAATTAAAAAACAATTTTCAAGATAAGCAAAATGACGATGCTGCGTTGATTGATATAAGGGCTAAATTACAAAGCCTTGCTACTGATACAGTGCAACAAGCTTTACTTTTACGACAACCCTTAATTGATGTTAATTTGAAATTGGATCAGCTTGGGGCGGCACCAGCTAGCGGTGAAGAGCCAAAAGAAAAAGTTGATGATCGCAAGCGAATGCTGGACCAGAAATCTCAAATTAATAAGCAGGTAACCGATCTTGAGGCAACCTATATATCGGCAAACCAGCTAATAATTAGTATAGTTGAAAAACGGCGTGAGCTTTTTAGCAGTTCGTTAACGCGGCGTGTTGTTTTTAATGAAGCTTTTTTTTCGCAAGTGAATAGCGCTCGTAAAGATAGTGGATATGCCGTTTCCCAAATTCTATCCAATTATGCTCATTGGGTTGTGAATAATAGATTATTATATTTGGGGCTTGCTTTACTTGGTGCATGTTTCGTAGGCGCCTTGATTATATTTATTGGCCGCCATTTGTCGCATAAGGTAAAGAAAACTGTTTATGATGATGAAAGTGGTATTAGTTATTTAAGGCTTGTTTTAATTGCACTTTTAACCTGTTTAACAGCTTCGATTGCAGAAATATTTTTCTTTGAGACTTTTGCCTATATTTTTACTTATAACTATAAGTTTCCAACTGATATTGAGGTGATGTTCGATGCTTTTGACCGCCTTTGCTTTCTCGTTGTTTTGATAGCTTCAATCGCACGCGCATTGTTTCGTCCAAGTGCTAAGGATTTAGCTTTGGTGGATATTACACCAATAGCTGCGCGTAAGTTAAATATTATTCTTTGTACCATTGCGTTAGTGTTTGGCATTAATTGGTTTTTTGATGATGCATATCAAGTTGTTTCGGCTGGTTTGTCTTTATCAATTGCCAAGGATTTTTTTGGCGTTGTTGTTATCGGCATCTTAATCGTTTTGATTGCCTTTGTTAAGCCTGGTAAAAAAGAACCTGCATGTAGTTTTGTACCATTTCCACGTCTTATACGTTATCTTATAATTATTGGTGGTGTGACACCCATTTTATGTGCAATCTTCGGATATGTAGGTATGGGGCGTTTTATTATCCAACAAATTGTTGTTGGTTTTGCCTTTTTAATTTTGATATATTTGGGTTTAAGTGTCAGTCGCTCACTAACTGGTGAAGGGGCATTTGCACAAACGCGAATAGGCCAAACAATAGGTAAGTATTTCAAGGCTGGTCCTGCTGCTCTTGATCAGCTTGGTCTGCTAGCCGGTGTATTAACGGCTGTTATGGTCTTAATTTTGTGTTTGCCGCCTATTTTGATGCAATTTGGGTTGTCCGGTGATGAAATTTTTGGCACCCTCAATCAAATATTAACCGGCTTCCAAATTGGAAATGTTTATGTTTCTATAACCGGTATCGCAATTGGTATAGGCTTTTTTGTCGGTTTTTATGCTCTTTTCCGTTGGTTTATTCGTTGCTTTGATAATATAATTTTGGCTCGTGGCCATGTTGATGCAGGTATTCGAAATTCAGTTAAAACGATTGCGGGTTATGGGGCTGTTGCGCTTGCGGGCATGATAGGTATGTCGGCCGCGGGTCTTAATCTTTCTAGCCTTGCACTGATTGCGGGTGGCCTATCACTTGGTATTGGTTTTGGCTTGCAAAATATTGTCCAAAACTTTGTATCGGGTTTGATTTTGCTTGCCGAGCGGCCATTTAAAGTGGGGGATTATGTAGAAGCCGGCACCGTGCAAGGTACTGTGCGTCGCATTAATGTTCGTGCAACTGAAATTGAAACTGGACAAAGAAATACTATTATTGTTCCTAATTCCACTCTTATTAATGGCAATGTTGGTAATTGGACTTTGCGAAATAAAATTGGCCGTATCGATTTAACCTTTACGATTCCACTTGCGTTTAAACCAGAAGAAGTGCCCGAAAAACTATTAGCTATTGCCAATTCTGTTGAAACAATCATGAGAAAGCCAGAGCCATCGGTAGAGTTTGTATCTTTTGATGATTTAGGGCTTGTTTTTACCCTTTCTGTTTACGTCCCTGATATTACGTCAACCACCGCAATTAAAAATACTATTCGTATGGGTGTATTTAATGCATTTTATGCGGATTGGTCAAAAGCGGTTCAGGCTTGGGAGCAACGTAATTTTCCGCAATATCATGACGTTTCCTCAACTGATATCGACGAAACAGAGGATGAAAAAGCAAATAACAATCAATTGTCATCAGGTTTAAAAGACGGAAAGTCAAAATGAATTGCTCATTAAAAAAAATGAATAAAAATTTGATGCATTGTGTTGTTTTTGCGGCTTTAGTGAGTTTTTGCACCTCAGCTTTGTCGCCAACAAACAGCATGGCGGCAACGGTGCAAAATAGCGGTGACAAAGCTGCAATTATTATTGTTGCGGAAGGGGCAGCGCGCCGCGATTATTCGGTCGATCCACAAAAGCAGATTTCTTTTTGTTTAAAGGGATGTTTTATTACTCTGGCCAATGGTGATCGCTATGCGCTTAATGGCAGCGAAGCCATCGAAATATCGGGAAATCGTATTAGCTTCCATTAAGTTAAGCAATAGAAAATTTTTATGCTGAATGATAATGTTGTGTGAGGGGAGCAATGACCAGTTCAAATTAATAGGTCCTGACCCCAAGGTAGGTCGATGTATTATTAAAGCGGAGATTAGCTTAGTCTTATTTTTATTATGCTATTATTATACAGAAAATTTATAGTTAAATCTGATTTAAGTTTATTCGTAGTAATAATTGTGTGGGGGAGTCCAGATGCGTTATATTTTAATACTAATATTAGCTATGATTTCGCCCTTTAATGTTGCTTACAGTGCCCAGCCTTTAAGTATTATCGGTTTAACAACTGATATGACAATAGCAGAGCTTGAGCGAAGAACGAAAATCTTGCGCTTATATGAAGATGCTGCAAGAATCAAAGCAGATTCAGGTGAATATGTAACTTTTTTAACCACAATCTATGATAAAAAGCACAATATTTACGCATATCTTAGCTCCGCTAGCTGGGATGATAAGCCGTTGATGATTACATATCGGAAAACGTTTTATGATGGTAAAAAAGGAAAATTTAATCAAATAAGGGAAGAATTTATTAAAAAATTTGGCTTGCCATCTTCAGAAAAAAAGAGTGAGTTTATTTCAATTACATTTGATATGACTTGGTATGACAATAAAAATAGAAAGCCAGAACAATGTGACTGGTATGGTTCCATATACGCAGATAGCTCTCCTCCGGATTTTGAGTGCTCTATCAATTGATCTTGCTTAATTTTCAATAATCGGTCCTTTCTCACTCCTATACTGCTAAATTTTTTCAATTCTCTAATAAACTCCATTGATAAATATTTATTTTAAAGGCGTTAAAATTCATATTAATGTTGAATGGTTGTTGAACGAGCAAACTTATTTCGTTTAATTTTTATAAGCAATAATAAAATTAGCATTAAGCCTTTCTTATTTTAAATATCGCCATACTTAATTCAATACGGCTAAATTTTGGCGATAAATTTAAAAATTTATGAAAAATTTGCCTGAGATTTGTTTTGTAGCAAAACTCCTATCTCCAATATTGCATTTAGAAAGCCAGATATTTGATGCATAAGCTGTTGACCGCTTGACAGTTGCGACAGGTAAAAAGTTTTAATTATTTGCAATATTTTTCTTTGCACATCAATGCCATTTGAAAGGCTTGACAATGAGTAGCTCCCCTTATTTAGAACATAAAAAGACAACATCTTGGTCTGCCATTTTTGCAGGTGTCGTTTCGACATTAGCAATATTAATCCTATTTTCGTTTTTAAGTACTGCTTTAGGGTTTCAAACATTAAATCCTTATGGTCACAATCCATTTGCTGGTATCGGCATGGCGGTTGGAATATCTTCAGTTATCGGGCTTATTATCGCCCTTATTATTGGTGGTTTTATTGCCGGTCGTCTTGCTGGTGCAAACGGCGCAATCCATGGATTTTTAACTTGGTGTGCAGTTTTATTGGTTGGTGCAATTATTACTACTATGAGCCTAGCAGGAGCTGCGCGGATAGGGGCAACCGCAGTTTCAAATACGTCTTCGGCAATCGGCAGTGTTGCTGGTAATACTGTATCGCTTTCGGATAATATTGCTCAGTCGTTTGGCTCATCATTACATGATTTAATTGGGGATCAAAATAGTGATGTAAATAGCAACGATATTCGTCAAAAACTTGACCAAATTTTAAAAAATACAAATATACCACAATTGCAGCCTGAAAATCTTCGTTCGGCTTTAGATGCTACGCGTCAAGATGTTAGAAATGCTGTTAATGCTATTCGATATAATCCTTCAGATTACCAAAAGATTATTGATAATTTGATGAGTAGCATTGAAAATCGCGCAAAGGGATTAACAGCTAATATTAATAAGCAAGATGTTATTACAGCATTAGAAAATAATGGTATGACGCCAGCTGAGGCGCAAACTGCGGCTAATAATGCTATAAACCTTTATAATAACCGCAGTGAAATTATTCAAAATCAAATTAACACTATGCGTCAAACAATTGCCGAAACGCAAACTTACATGAAACAGCTTGCTGACGAAGCTCAGGCTAAGGCTGATAAAGCTAGTGATGCAATTGCTAGTGGAAGTTGGATGGCGTTTATTGGAAGTATATTGGGCGCAATAATTGCGGCTTTTGCAGGAATGATTGGTTTGCGAAGCAGAAAAGAAATGGCAGTTTAATCTTTCTTTTGTCAAAGCGCTTCAATAAATGCGGCGCTTTGACCTTACATAATAACAAAGATCTAATTATTCTTTTGATAGCTATCAAATATATGTTTTCCTATATTAGCTATACTAGAATTTCTTTCCTCCATATTTGCTTTAGTGTTTTTTATGTAGATTGCTATTATTATCGGTTTATCTGTCTTTGGCCAAACCGCTGCAATAATTCCTCGTGAGCCGAAACCGCCAGCTCCAGTTTTGTCGGCAATCTTCCAACCATTTGGTAGTTTAGAGCGTAATAATGCGTCAGCCACTTTGTCGTCTATCATCCATTGTATCAGTTGCTTGCGAGATGAAGGGCTTAAAAAATTTGAAAGCAAAAGCTCTTTAAGAGTGTGAGCAATTGCATTTGGGCTGGTTGTATCTCTTAAATCGCCATTAATTGCACTATTTAATTCTGGCTCAAAGCGATCAAGGCGCGTGGTGTGGTCTTTCAACTGCTTGAAAAAATGATTCATGGCATGGGGGCCACCAACCTTTTTGTGTATTAAATTGGCAGCCGTATTATCACTATAGCTTACGGCTGCACTACATAAGTCTAGCCAATTCATGGATTTGGTTTGGTTTTTAGTGATCGGCGAATATTCGATTATGTCCGTTTTACTATATTGTACTTTTTCCGTAATATCTATTTGTCTATTATCAAAACCCTTTAGCAACGCTGCGCATATAAGTGTCTTGTGTGTGCTATTGAGAGGAAAAAGTTCATTTCCTTTATAGCTTGCTATTTGGTTTGTTTGAGTATCTAAAATGGCAACACCAATTTGCGCATTTAATCTATGTTCTTCATCTTGAACAATCTTTATTAATGCCTTGTTATCAATAGCAAGGGCAGGAGAGTTCAAAATAAGGATGAATAATAAACATGATGATAAGCGATGCCACAGATTCATGATGATCTTTCAAATAGTCTCAAATTGAAATTAGCCTAAATTACTAGGTCTATGATTTTTAATATAAAATGTGATTAAATAATTTGAAAAAAAGCGCAAATGTGAGAAAATAAAGATAAGCTTGGTGATCTGCTAAAGCTTAAAAGGCCAGTTTATGCGTTGAATCTTAGAGTAAAATTTCAAAAAATCGGATTATAAATGCAAGTTGTGGCTAAAAACAATTTTAATCGGCGCCATCATTTTTTATTTCAATGCTGAAACTTGTGGTGCGGACGGCGGGAGCCAATTGTCAATTTGAATTATTGTTTTTATTTTGTTTTTTGTGATTTTTAGTCAAAATGTTATTTTTTTGGTGTTTCTTTTTGTGTGACGTTGCGCACCATATATTTTAATGAAGTGGACGAATCAATAAGATTTGTAAAACACTAAATAAGGATTGACTCTTTTAAGGAAAAAAAGAACAATACGTGAACAAAATAAAAGGATTCGGTTATGAATACAGCACAGCAAAAGGATGAACTTGACCTATTGATTGAAGCATGGGGTGGGGATGTTAAGGCCTTGCTTAACCAATTACTACTGGAGCGTGAGCAGCTTATTTATCAAGTGAAGATGTCGGCCAATGCCATGTCATCGGGTTTTGTTCGCGGTTGGAAGCCAGAGGTTCCAATAGACTAAATGAGAAAACCCAAAACATTAGGCGGATATTATGGTGATGATACCGTTGAAGACATTAGGCCATGGCATCAACTTTGCGGCTATTGCATCAAATGTGCACATATAGGCTCAATCGACCAACACTTTATAAAGCGAAAATATCATAAAAATATGTTGCTTACCGCAATTATTCCAAAGCTTAAATGCAAAGCTTGTGGCACAAAAGGCTATGCGCAATTTGGTTATACCCATATGAACCGTTAATTGAATAAAGATAAGGCAAATTAATTAGTATTAATTTTTTACTACCTTACATTTTATTTTATAATTAATACTCTCAATTCCCTGAGAACGTTCAATACTTATAATTTTTGCCTGAGATAGATTCCATTCATCAATATATTGGGCTAGCCAGAATTGCCCATTTGGTTTAAAAAAATCATTTTTACTGGCAAATTCAATTGTAAAATCGCCATTTTTGGCTTTGGCACTATAGCTGTTGATTAATTCTACAAATAAGTTATCTAAAAATGGAAATATAGCGTACGCAGCAGGGTAAATTTCTTTAATTTTGATTTCATTAATTTTTACAATTACATCGCCATCTGTAAAATCCATTACATTTTTCCTTTTTTTTATTGCTCATAGTATTGTAATTTATTTTATGAAATTTTCAAACTATATTTGATTATTAAATAAATATATATGTTATAATGATTTTTGAATGTTGCTAACTATCCTATATCCACAATAGTAGCTTGTGCCGGATTTGACGCGGCGGATATAAATGCCTTTCACCATCAGCCGCGAAAAGTGCATTTTAGTAAAATAAGGGGCATGGGCTTTGGCAGCCCATGCGCAATAGGTTTTATAAGCTTCATCGGCACTGATGCGGCCTGTTGGGTCTTCAATTAAGCATTGGTCGATAAATTCGCGTAAATAATCTAATAGTTGGTTATTGTGGTTGATTGCTGGCTTATCATCTTCTTGCGCGACAGGTGGCAGACCAATATCATCCCATAATATTTGTGCGGCTTTGCGGCCAAAGATGCGGCGAGATTCTGCCACCAGTCGCAATTTTTCGTCTATATTATCAAGGTCAATTGATGCAGCGCGATATTGACCTGTTTTGCGGATAGAAGGCAAAACCTCATGGGCAAGGCACCGCTTGAAACGTTCTGCCTCCGCTTTGCGTGAACGAAAGACAAGGCGGTATAATCCCGCCTCGTTAATAATAATCATTTCTTGGTTAAGCGAAGGGTGTCCAGTTTTACTGGACACCCCTTTTTCGTCATTATCTAATGTGGCCAATGCATCACGATATTTGCTAATATCCAAGCAAGCGCAAATATCTTTGCCAATAAACCAAGGTTCGTCGTTAATTAGCATTGAGCGCACTACATGGTCTTCAAAATCAAAGGTGGTTAAGGGGTTCATATGTAAATCCCCTTGTATCTATCCATGGCGGGAATCTCGAAAAGGCTGCGCATAGCGGTTGCTGGATGCTTATCATTGACCAGCCGATAAGGTTCGCTCTTGTGAAAGCTTTTGCAATCCTGATTAAAATAGGAAGACCAACCATATTTGGGTTCAAAATCGCCGTCTTCTTCAAAATCACTTTCATCAGGTTCAAAATCAGCATCGCCGTCAATTTGATCTAAAAGATTAATTAGATTTTCAATGATGGCTTCTACTAAAAGCCGCTTTTTATGATAAATTTCATAGGCTAGTTTTTGGGCTAAGACGGATTCATCCGTTAATTGGGGAATAGAAGTAATAGCCATGACGGCCTCCTGTGAGCGTAAGTTCAAAGTGCTCCTGTTCAAGGGAGCAAAATAAAGTCGGGTGGTTGAACACGGCTCACAGTCCGCCCATAGCCTTCCCATTGCTGGTTTTGTATAACTATGGACACCCGACCACAGCAAGCAAAGCGCTGAAAAGCGTTGCCATTGCGATAATCGTATAAGGAAATTGCAATATCGGTTGCACTTCCGCTGTGAGTGGTGTGTTCAGCACCATGGAAGAATCTGCCGTATAAGCGAATAAATGTCAAGCCGTATTTGATAAACAGAAAATCTGTGCTAAATTTTAAATTCTTTAAAGGGTGGGGTATGTTATGGGGTATTTACTTGCCGTTATATTTTTAGTTGGTTGGATTTATCATTGGCGCAAGGCAAAAAAATTGCGTGGCCAGTTGGATATAAAAGATAAGCAAATTGCCCATTTGTTCCGTAGCTCTGTTATTCCCCCACTTGAAGAAGATATTGCAGTTTTACCACAGCCTGCAATAGCTGCGATTGAAGCAAAGCCAGTTGAAGCTAAAATTGAGGTAGTTGAGCAGCCGAACCAAGACCGTATTGCTGAAATGGAACGCACCATAAGACGGCTTGAAAACAAAACAAATAGCAAGTTTCAAAATTGGTTTAATGAAAACTGTCGTCCCGTCCTTGTTGACGCAAATTTTCAAATTGAATATCGTGATTTTGAAGGTGTGGTAAGTGAGCGCATCATTACCCCAAAAGAAATATGCTATCAGCCACAACAGAAAGTTTATTATATTTCAGCCTTTTGTCATTCACGCAAAGAAGATCGAACATTTAGAAGTGATAATATCATATCTGCACGCAATCTAGACACTAATCGTGAAATCAAAGAACTCGGAAAATACTTATTAAAAACACAATATTATTGAGCTTTGTTTACCTTAAATACATCACAAAAGGGGCCGAAGGTGCGGGTGTTGTCGCCCTCATCTTCCAAATCATAATTGGTGCAAATACGGTAACTTCCCGCGCGTAAATTGCAGGGGCTGCCGATAAAACGGCTCAATGGCATTAACGTGGTGCCGTTTGCATCAATTTGGTAATAGGCATAGCCACCGCCAGAGCAACTTAAGCTAAGCTGGCCTTGGTCTTCCTGGGCGTAAATACTGGTAAACCATTGCCCACGTACTGGGCGGTTTACCCGCAAATGATAGGCAATTTCAGGATCTTGCCCGATTTCAAAATTTGGTACATCAAAGCCTGCGGTAAACCACGGCTGCGGCGAGGTGGCATCATCAATAAAGCGAGTGATAGGTTTTATAAAAAGCAAGGCGATGAAAGCTAGCACGATAATTGCACCATACCAATTTTTGCTTAATTCAATATGTGGCATTTTCATTTTCCACCTCGTAAAATTTGTAATATTCGAAAAAGGTCTTCTTTATTAAGGTCGCTGATAAAGCGCACAGCCGCATAGCCCGCCATGGCTAATAGCCCTGCAACACTATTGCGATAGGTGGCGGGATTTAATTCCATCCAGTGCATCATCGGCTCAGTAAAGAAAAAGGCGCAAAACAAGCCAGCAGAAATACGGGTGAGGGCAAGCCAAAAAGAATGGCGTGTGGATGTCAGCATGGACACCAACAGCCCGCCAAGAATTGCAAAGATAAAGCCAAGTTGATCCTTAAAGTCATTCATTATTATGGTCCTTGGCGTTATTTTTAGTGGTGGGTGGAAGCGTTGCATTATTTCCAGCACTTTTGTTTTGCCCCAAAGCGGTTGGTTGCAATGAGCCATTTGGTGAGTTGCGGCTCGGTTTTGACCAATTGGGCAGGCTCATTGATTAAGGGTGGCTTTGTCCAACCCGCGCAGGAAAACTTGGCACTTGTTTGGCAGCCCACCAAGAGCAATGCAAAGGGCATAATCAGAAAGGTGATTAACTTCATTTTGGATCTCGCTTGCGGATTGATAGGCATTGGCGGCGTTTTTCAAGGTGGTTGCCCGCTCAAACTCGCGGCCATAAAAAAAGCCGCTTAAAAAAGCGGCTGTGACGACAAGGGCTATAATGCCAATTTTATAAAATGGGTTCATGTGATTCGTATCTTTATATGTTTGCTACTACATATAGTGAATGCTTTAGAAATTTTTATTAAATTTTTGTGAGCAATATGAGAACAATGGGGATATATTACATAAATTAAAACAATGACTTACATTTAAATATGTGCCATTTTTATAGGCTATTTTAATTCAAAAAAATATCTGCAACGCTATATTTAGTGTTGATTTTGCATTTTAGATGGTTGATAACTTGAATGTGCTTAGCACATGATTTGCAGAGCCTCGGCGGGAACCAAAAGCTCTGCTTAAGTGTAAACCCCAAGCTAATGGAGTATGTTATTTTCTACGGTTACATTGTAAAGAGAATTTACAGTGGTGTCAATACGCTACAGCCATACCAGCCTCATTATCTAACGTTTAGTTTAGAGGCTTTAAGTTATAAAAAATCGCTGTAGGCTCAAGTTGACCTAAACTTCTGTAGGCGATTATTTGAATGCTAACCTAATAGGCTTCATTAGTTTTAAAATCTTTAAGGAGATTTTATGAAGTTATCAATATGCCTTTCAATAAATAATGGCTTTAAAAAACAGTCTGCTTGTTTGAGCGTGAATGCATCACCACAAATGGTAGATGCAATATTGCAGTTCACTAAATATAGTGCTCTTGTGATAGCAGCTTTCATAAAGCTATTTATTGGTGGCTAATTATATAAAATTGGAAAGCGCCCCTTTTGGGGCGCTTTTTACATTTGTGCCTTTAAGGTGCGGATAGCCTTAGTAATGCGGTCTTGGAAAATAAGCCCAAAGACTGAAACAAAAATCAACGCTGCCGCAAGAGCGGTGATAACCCGCCAATCGCCAAGCCAACTGGCGCCACTAATGCCTGCTAGGCCAGCAATGGACGTGATACGCTCCCAAAATGGAGCGGTTTTGTGCAATGGCTTATCCAATTGCTTTGGAATTTTTACCTCCACCACTGGAGCATCAGTGATGATTTTTGGCAAAGCTGCTTTGTCTGATAGCTTTACTAAGGCTTTATGCATTTCTGCTCTCGTGCGTGGGCCTGAAATGCCGTCCACCATGATATTAGCATTTTTTTGAAAGTCTTTAATTGTATCAAAGCCAAGTAGGGCAAGGCTTGCCTTATCATACCATTGCAAGCGGTCGGCATAGCCATTAAGCCCGCCATTAACGCATTTCGTCACCATTTCAATATCGCCGCGATCAGCATAGCGATTGATGCGGTTGGTATTCCAATACCAAAAGGCGCAAAGGGCAGACCAAGGGGCTTTAGCGATTTGTTCTGGCTGCTCAATAAAATTAGGCGGCGACATTTTTTCATTAAGGCACCAATTATAAAAGGCTGTGATGTTGGCCTTGCCGGTAATTTGAATTAAGCCCCAGCCTTTGTATTTTTTGCCATCGCCATCGCGCTCTTTAGTATTGCCAAGGTCGGTGCGGATATCATAACGGTGTTGCGCCTTGGTTGGCCCCCATATTTCTTGGTTGTAAAACAGCCCATCCGATTCATGCAGGATTTGGGCAAGAAATTGTGCCAAGCGATGCGGTAAATCAAGGCCATAGCGCGCGCCGTAGCGATTATAAGCATCAATTACAGATTGGATATTATGTTCTTTTGCGTGTGCGCCAGCAATCTGACGCAGCATTTTTGCTGTCAGCTTCATGAGATATCCTTTTTAAAATGGGCAATAAAAAAGGCAGCTAAAAGCTGCCCTTTGAATAATTTAGATCGGCTATGACAAGTTAATCAGAGAGGCGTCCTGTCGTTGCCTTAACATCAATGACATGATCAACTAAAAAATCATAATCGCATTGATAAGTCTGATATTGCCAAGATCCAGCGAAAGTTTGAAATTTCACAGAGTCACCTATATACGAAATTATGTGCAGGCGACTATTCTTCCAATTAAAACGCGTAAATTTGGGGGTAGTAGTATCGCTCGTCCATTCAACTCCGTAAGTGGCTAACTGTTCTATAGATTTGCTACAAGCGATTTCAGCATTTCGTAAGAACTTATGGCCCACACACTGTGCACTGTCTAAACATGCTTTTCCCTGCACGGTTTTGGTTAGTGCTTCAAGATAATCTAATTTCTCTTGCAATTCTTGATTTCTAAACTTTTTGTCCGTCAGCATTTCCAAACTACGAGGGTCAATATATAGAGTAGTTTTAAACTCTTGGAGTTTTTTCAATTCTTTCCACTTCTCAGGGTCCGTTATATTTTCTTTCCTAGCGGCAAGGTAATCGTCATAACTTACAAAACCGGTTGGGAAGACTATCCCACGACTGCTATCCTTTAGATAAAAGGCACAGGCAGCCCAGATAATACAACTACTTACCACTATTATAATGCCGACTTTGCGTTTGTTCTTAAAAATTAGCATAATAATCCCAGCAACAAGCGTTACAGGACAGGCAATATATAAAAGTAAGGCGATGAAGTACATTTTTTATCTTTCTAATAACCTAAACGCTCATTACAATTATTACACCTTATTATCAAGGTCACTCCAATCAAGGTCGCGCATTGGTGTTTCGCCTTTGCCTTTTTTAGCCTTTCTTGCTTTTTTCTTTTTTTGCTTTTTGGCTTCATTATCTTTTTGCGGGTTTAAATCGGCATCAATGCTTGTTGTATAGCCAGATTTTGAAATGGCGTGCGTTGCAGTTTCAATATTAAAGGCAATGCCATCAATTTGCGGGCGCATATCTTGGTAAGTAAAAGGCGATCCTGCCCGTACACGCGGATCACCAACAATTTGGCAAGATGTGGTTATGGTTTTTGACTTTAACTCCTCACCCTTAGCTTTTGCGGCAATTTTTGCCTCTTCCTCATCGCCAAAGGGTTCGGCTATCTCATAATCTGCTGTGCCGTCCACATCGCTTTCCTCAGAAAACAAATCACGCTCCGCTGTTTCGCGGTTTTGCTTATGGGCTTTAACCGATTTGAATTTGGAGCGATGGGAAAAAACAACGCGGGCACTACCCTCAATGGTATTTTGCGGCGTGGCTGTAAAAGCCATGAGTTTTTTGCCACTTGCCGATTTTTCGCTGCCTTTTTTGGCAAAGATCATTTTGCCATCTTTTACAGTGAAAATCGCGCCATGACGCTTGGCAAGCCGCTCAATAAAGTGAATGTCACTTTCATCTTGCTGGCCAACCCATTTATAAACATAGGAGCCAACTTCTGGATCCACCATTGGTGAAAGACCGTGCTCGCCGGCAATTTCACTTACGATTTCATGAATGCTTTTATTATCAAAATGGCGGCCTTTTTGCGCTTTTAACCCATCACGCATATCGGCGCCCTTGCCATTGATTGACAAGGTATAGGGCTTCATTTTAATTTCAGGATCATCAATGGTATATTTGCCAAAATAAGCGACCCCTGTTTCAAGATAACCAAGCCAAGCTTCGATAATGTCGCTTTTTTCTGGTATTGCCAAGAATGGATCACCATCGCGCAGTTCAAGCGTAATAGTGTCGGATGTAATGCCGCGCTTGTCTGATATTTGAACGGAGATTAGACGGCCATTGAAGCCATCGGCAATGGTTTTGCCATTCACCTTGATGACGGCATGGGGTGTTTTTGCTTCACTCATCGTTTAATCCCATAAATAGACAAGGTTCAGCTCGTTATTCTTTTCAACTTCTGGCAACATAATGAGCGTGCCAAAGGGCAGGGGCTCGCCTTTTTTGGCAAGGCCCGGATTGGCTTCTAATACGGCTTCAACATAGCCGCTTTCATCGCCATAGATTTTGCGGCAAATGCGGTCAAGCATTTCACCTTGAATGGTTTTATAATGCGCCATAAAATATCCAAACTTGCTTTATCCAAATAAAGTCTCAACAATTGATACGCCCGCCGATGGCGGGCCAATATGCAGCGTGAGGGCGATTGAATAAACATTCTTCCGCGCAAGGCCGTATCGGGTGTGATAGGATTGATCTTCCTCCACTCCTTCAATACGGTAATTGCCAAAATACTGCCCCGTCATGGCTATAAGAGGAAAGATAAGACCGCCTTTTGCTGCCATACGCAAAGCTTCCATAACAATGAGGCCGCCAAACTCTTCAGGGAAAAGCACACCTTCAAGCCGAACCTTGTCAGTTTGGCCGCCCATCCACTGCGCCACATTAAGCCCACCAACCACGCTTAACTCTGCCCAAGTGGTGCTTAAACTGCGCCCTAAGCGGTTATAGCCAAAGCGGGTGGAGTGGAACATATAGGGCCCTAAGCACATTGGTATCGGCATTTAATACACTCCATCAGAAAAGGCGCTGCGCCCCAAGGCATCAACTTCAGCCGATAATTTACGCATAATCGTATCGGTGAGAGCATTAACGTCCATATTGGGGCTTGCTTGGACATTGATTGTAACGCCGCCAAGATTGACGCTTGTTTGTTTGCTGCCTGCGCCACCAGGATTGCCATTATTTGCGGTTGGCATCGAAAGACTGGGACTGCGCATATTGGCGATGCTGCTTAAATGTGCCGCAGTATCGCTTGCTGGGTGGATAAGACCACTGGTGCCAGGTGAAAACAGTTCAGGCCCTTGCTCACCGACAAGATAAGTACCACCGCGCGCCACTGGTCCGCCTGCAGCTCTTGCACCATCAATGGCAGCTGTTGCAGGGGTGCTTGGCGTGCCGCCCATCCATTCAGGCAACATGCCGCGCAGCGAACCTGCCGCGTTAGAAGCAGCATTTGATATGCTTGATTGGATATAGCTGACAATTTCACTCATCACTTGCTTGATGCCATCCATCAGCGCGTACATTAATTGCTTGCCTGCCTCCACAAAGGCCGCAGCGTTTGTTAAAACTGCGTTGGCAAGCATGGGCGGTAAGCTTGCCATTTTACCAACCAAAGATGTTAGCGCATTCCAATATGCGGTTGCAATCGTCTGCCCCCATTGCATACCAATAGATGCAAGGTCACCAACGGCTGAAAGTATAAGCGAGGGCAATCCAGTCAGCATTCCAGCGATAGTGGTCACCCCTTGCCAGTAGCCACTTATCATCTTTAATCCTAAAGATAGGCCAACTGACATGAGATTGCCTGCAATGGACAGAATACGGGAGGGCAAGCTTTTCCAAATATTTATCGCCATCGGCAACACATAAAGAAAACCTTGCAATAGCTTGCCACCCCAATCCATAGCTAGTCGAAAATAGGCACCAGCCAATGATAATAATCTTGACGGAATAGACGCGATGAGGCTTAAAATAGTTGATGGTAGATTTTTAAGGCCGTTCAATATCCTTTGTGCAATACTGCGCCCCATTTCCTCAAAGCCAGCAGCTTCACTGTCGCTATATTCATTCATGGTGAATATATCAGAAAACCAGTTGCCAATTGCTTCAGGTAAGCCTTTAAACCAATCAATAATACCAGAGGTAAAATCAGTTACAACATTCCAAACGTCAGCAATAGCACTTATAACCTTTTCAGGATCAATACCAAGCCATTCCATAAAGTCGAATATTTTAGTAGTTGCAAAACTTGCCGCAGCGCTGATAAAGCCAGTAATCGCATTAATAATGCCGCCGAGTGCTTCCCCAATAACGGAGGCAAAACCAACAATAAAGCGCGATATTGGCACCCAATAATTATAGACAGTGAGTGCAAGACCGATAACGAGCGCAACAATTGCG
Source organism: Bartonella sp. HY328 (assembly GCF_025449335.1). Lineage (NCBI taxonomy): Bacteria > Pseudomonadati > Pseudomonadota > Alphaproteobacteria > Hyphomicrobiales > Bartonellaceae > Bartonella > Bartonella sp. HY328. Next base: position 2,207,261 of record NZ_CP104883.1, on the reverse strand, counting down.
GCAATAATGCCCCATACTGGCGCGGTTATGCCAGCAATGGCCGCACCGATGCTGGCTAATACGCCACCAATCATGCCCACAACCGAGCCAAGCGCAGAAATGAGGCTTGCAAAAATGCCTCCGCTAAAAATTGTACCAAAAAGCGAGCCGATAGTTGCACCACCACGCAACAGGCTAAAGCCTTTTGATGCACCAAGGGTTGCTTGGCCAAGACCACTCATGCCGCTTATTGCCGCTGAAAGTAATCCACCTTTGGTCCATAAAAGCGCAAAGCGGGCAGCCGTTGCCGCAACACGAAAGGCAACAAAAGCCGATGTTGCTAAAATAACATTGCGAGTTAATTCAGGATTAGCTTCAGCAAAATCAGCTATTGAATTGATAATGGGCACTAATTTATCGGCAAGATCAGCTAAAACAGGCAATAAAATATTGCCAATAGTGATGCTAATACTTTCAAAGGCAAGGCCAAAGCGCTTGGCCGCAGCCGCACCGGTTTTTAGCCGCCTTTGATAATCTTCTTCAACAACGCCTTGCGCTTCCATCGCTTCTTTACGAATTTTGCGATATTCATCAATATTTTGTAAAAGTGGCCGTAAACCTTGCTGCACCTGTGCATCAGAAAAAAGATAACCTAGCTTTGACATATCGCCTTTTAAAGTGCGATTTGTAATCTCGGCAATAGCTTCAATTGGCGTCATGCCTTTTTTTGCTGCAACCTTTAATTCCTTTTCTAGGTTAACGCCCATTTTTCTGAAGGCTTTAACCGTTTGCGGCGCTTGCATCTTTTGCATGATGTTGGCTAGATTGGTGGCTGCACTCGCACTATCGCCCGTGCCTTTGCGCACAATTTGGAGGGCTGCTGATAGGTCGGCCACAGCTGGTACGCCCGTTTGCCCCAAAGCCTGATAGCCAGCACCAAGGGTTGGGAAATATTGCGCCATGTCTTTAAGTTCAAACGCGCCGGCTTTACCGGCTTGTGCCATGGCATCCAATGCTTTGCCAAATTGATCAGCTGGTACTTTTAAATTGCTTAACGCAGCATAGCCAGCTTGTGCAAGATCTGAAACTTCGGCATTATAGGCGGTGGCCGCTTTACCGATAGGATCCATCAGCTTCATGGCGTCTTCGCGGCTAGCACCCATGCCAGCCAAAACGTCAATACCAGATGCAGCTTCTTGCGCCGATAGGGTGGTAGCGCGTGCCACTGCTCGCACTTCCTTGCCGAGCTCTTGCAATTGCGAAATCGGCACATCGACCTTTTGCGCAATATCTTCCAATGCACCTTCAAAAGCAATGGCAGCTTGAGTGGGTTTGGATAGAGCTTGGTAAAGCCCAAAGCCTGCCGCCGCCGCACCTAGCATTGCCCCTTGTGAGGCAGCAAGTGCTGCGCTTGTTCTTTGCTGCGATGCTTGTAGCCGCCCCAATGTGGCACCAATAACGCGAGCAGGAGCTGAGGCTTGATCAATTAATTTAATAATCAAGCTTGATGTATAGCTGCTCATTTTATTTTCCACTTTTAGGGGTAAGTTTTACCGCTGCCTCTGCAAATGCAAAAATGCGGTCTATATCCATGGCTAAAAATTCACTAACAGGTGTGCATAGCTGGTGGGCGCAAAGGGCAATTACGTCAATGAATTTTCCGCTATTTGCGCCATTTTCGCTTCCTGTGCTTGCTGCGCTTTCTCCACCCTTTGCTGTGCTAGCTTTCCCATAAAGGGAACTGCAGCCTCCAGCACATTGGTTAAGTCATCAATAGAAAGTCCAGTGATCACTGGTAGTGGCACGCTTGCCATAGAGGCGATGGTGGCAAATTCCTTGCGCTGTTTGCCTTGCACGGCATCGCTGGCTAGCATATCTTCACCAATCATTTTACGGCTAAAAGTAATGCTGTCATAATTCTTGTTGTTATAGGTTACGCTGTCTTCAAGCGTGATTGTAACTGGGGCTAATTTTTCAGCCATTATAAACCTCTTATATTTGCGTGATACATGTTTTAATCGGGAGGCGATTATTTTACGCTAATAATGCTTGGCGAATGCCACTTGTCTGCGAAACTCCACCAACTGAAACATTAAAAGGATCCATTTCGATGATAACGCGACCAGCAACTTCCAAGCGATAATACCGAACTGAAATGGCATAGTCATTCTCGCTCATTTCACCGGGCGACCAGTCGCCAGCATCATGTTTCATTAAGCGACCGCGAATATAACCAACAGCGCTAACCACGTCACCCGTTTCATGGGCCAAAGCACCTGTAATCATAAATTCACGCTCTGCACCGACTTTTAAGCCAAATAGAGACATAACCTGCGGATCAAAGCTGGTAAGCTTGAAAGAAGCCTCTGCCTTTTCATAGCCCATGGGCACATCAATTGGCATGACCATGCCCGCATTGCGCAGCTCTTCCATTTTTTCGGTAGGTACGGGTAAATTAACGGATTTTGCTTGACCAATCTGGGAGACCTGATCCACAAAAATAGCGCAATTGCGCAAAATATAACGCGGCAAATCAGACATTACATTAAACCTTTATACTAACTGATTGATGATATTAGGGAAGTTAATTCGCGGCGAGCGAGCCAGAATTGATTTCTTGCGCTACCTTGTTCAGCAACAATGTATAGCTGGCAATATTACGATGCGCCGTGATGCGAATATCAACCATTGGGGCAGGTGGCTCGAACTGGACGCCAAGTTTAATAATGCCTTGCGCCATTTCACCGTCGGTGTTGCTTTCTAAAAGCCAAACATCCCAACCGGGCAAGATTGCACCTTCAAGCTCCATTGTGCGAAAAAAGCTACGTGCTCCTTCCACCATGAATTTAAGATTGGCCACAGAAAACGGCTTATCGACAAATTTCAAATAGGCCTTTTCAACACCTTCATTTATGGCATCGGCAGTGCGGCGCACGGGTATAAATTGCCACATTAAATCACTGTCGCACGTCCAAACGCCCCATGCACGAAAGCCTTCATTGTCAATATTGACAATGGTGTTAATACGGTTTTCGTTAAGGTAATTGGATTGGGCACCATATTCAATCGGGCGGTTGATGCCAACAATACCCGCAATCGGCATATTAGAGCCTGCCCACCAGAAGCCTTGCTCAAGATCCATTTTTGCTTGCAATGCAGCAAAGATTGCAGATGAAGGCTCTGGCACATTATACTGCTTGTCGGTATCAAACTTTAGCACTTTGGGATCACACACAATAATGCGTCCTGAATTGATTAGGCCGCGATATTGCACGGCTGCTTGGTCGGTAGTATCTGGCGCATCAACATAAGCGACAGCGCGCATTTTGTCCGCAACGCCCATGAGTTCTGCAACAACAGGGTTCATGGTTGCGCCAATGTTGGCGGTTGCTGTTGCGCCGCTACCATCACCGCTAATTGTCACAATAGGTGTGCCAGTAAAACCAAATCCCGGTTTTTTAATAATGATGGCACTAATTGCTCCACTATCATCAATAATTGCTTCAGCTTCAGCGCCTTTGCCAGTACCTGTAATGCTAACAACGGTACTGTTGGCCTTATAGCCGGTTCCTGCAATAGTTACATTGATTGATGCAATGCCGTCACTTGCCGCGCTTTGGGTAAGGCTTGGGGCAATAAGCAATTTGGGTTGGTATAACCCAAGGGCGCGGCTGCGACGAAAGGCATGAACGCCGGTAAAAGAAATTTGGTCGCCGATTGCGTTTGCCCATAAGGCTGGCGCTGTTTCCGCGTCTTGGATGCGCACAATAATGATTGGACAAATAACAGTGTCATAAACGGAATCGAGTGCCTTTGCTAATGTGCCAGTTTTGCCAAGTAGAGCCGCATCTTGTGGCTTTAATATCTGCACTGGTTTATTTAATGGAAAGGCTTGCGGGTCAGCATCGGGCGCAGTGCCAATAATGCCAATGACAGCCGTTTGCGCAAGGCGCACCAGCAAGGGTGTTTCAGCCGATTCAAAAACGCGGGTGCCGTGGTGAAAAGATACAGCTGCCACTTCAGTTCTCCTTAGATAAAACAAAAAAACCGCCAAATGGCGGTGTGGATTGCAATAATTTGTTTAGATGGTTTTGGCTTAAGGCCACTTCACAGCATCAAAGATTGCTTGCGCTTGTTCTACCGTTGTTGCGGTATCAATACTGGCCTTTGTTTGTAGGCGTATAGTTTCAATAGCCGCACCAACTTGTTCCCAAAGCGCATAAGCCCAAGTGATGTTTTCAGCGACTTCCGCCAAGGTGTCACCATCAATGCCAAGGCTAGATTTTAACAGCAAATATTCATTTTCATTGGGGGCTTTGATGCTATCTGGATCTTTTAAATGCGCCGCATAAGCCTTGGCATAATTTGCAGCTTGGTTGACCTTTTCTTGATAGGTCATAGATTGACCAACGCCTGGCGTAATATATTTTAGCCGGGCTTTTTCAGCGTTTTCATCAACCAATTGTTTCAGCGTTTTTTGAACAACCTCAAGCTCTGGTGTTTGTATAATCGGGGCTTTAAAACTCTTACCGTCATAACTCCAACCGGCTTGGACTTCTGCATTGCATAAAACAAGATTTTTTGCAAAATCGGGATGGTAGTATTCAAAAATATTCTTATCCGTAGATAGAACTGCTTTTACAGTTGTCTCATCAATTTCCGCGTAAAATTTCATTAAAACCACCTCTTAAAATTGGATTACAACCAACCCATTTGCCCCTGCGCCGCCTATATGTCCCTCAGAGCCGCCGCCACCACCACCGCCGGGATAACTCCCATTTGATCCCGGTGCGCGCATTGTTGGGCTGGTAATGCTTACTCCGTAGGCTGCTGCACCCGTTCCGCCAGCTAACGCGGCTCCAACCCAACCAAAACCGCCACCGCCTCCATTGGCTTTCATGCCGTTTCCAAAACCAGAACCGCCAGCTCCTGCTCGCCCTACAATTTCGTTATTGCCTAAGAACCCGCCGCCACCGCCATTCGCAGTCGCAAAAAGTCCAAAACTGGAAGCGCTGCCGCTTTTGCCATTATAAAGATTTGCAGCGGGGTCTGTAATTCCACCCGTGCCGCCCACTCCAACGGTAACGGGAATAACTTGGTTAGGTAGAACCGGCACTGCAGAGCGAACATAACCACCGCCGCCGCCACCAGAACCTGCAGAACCAGAACCAATGGATGCACCTCCACCACCGCCACCGCCCCAAATTTCAACGGTTACAAGATAGACGCCTTCGGGAACGACAAAATTGGTAACCCCCACATTTGAAAAAACGACCGTTTTATGCGCGCTTAACCGGCTTTTGTATAAACCAGATATTTGGAAACTATTGCCGTCAAATAATAACTCAACAATGGAGCCGGCGATCAAATCATTAGCTTCGCAAGGGGTATTGTCTGCACGGATAATGTTTTTTGCACCCAAGCCATTTAGGTTTAAAGTGGGTGCCTCCGTGTTGTTAGTCTTGATTAAAAGGTTTATGCTCGTACCCGCTGGTAAAGTTGCTGGTACCGGATTAAGCGTTGCGGTTAATTCGTTTGCGGTACCGCCAGCCTCTGCAAAGTTCCATTTACCGCTTTGGCTATCAAGTGCGATTTTTTCAATATAGGTGCCATCAACCTTGTTGAAAACGCGCCCATCAGGTAGGCCAATGCTATGACCATTGGGTGTAACAGTGAACGACCAGCTTTTGCCATCCCATTCAGCCAATTGCCCGACCTTACCAGCCCATAAACCGGTTGAATTTGCTGGGACAAGATAAGTGTCACCAATAGCAAGCCGAGCGGGTGGGGCTGAGATATCAATCGCTATCACCGCCACAAATGGTGGATTTAGCAACTGTTTTGATGGTATACGATAGTTAGCAACATAATTTTGGCTTGCTAAAACCTCAACATATTGGCCATTTACTTTCGTAAAAACACGCCCGTCAGGTAGGCCAACGCCATGGCCATCAGGCGTTGCAATGATAGCCCACCCGCCTTGAGTAAATTCGGTTAAATTTCCCTCTTGCGCTGCCCAAACTCCAGTTGAATTATTGCCAATAATATAGCTGTCACCAATATTCGTTTTGGTTGGGGGCGTAGCAAGATCGATCGCTTTAACTGGGACCCAAGGCGTGGTTGTTAAGCGTTGCAAAGGGACATTTAAGGAAGGGTCAACTTTAATAGTGATGTTGGCAATGTTGGAAAATGCGACTTCAATACGAATAATGCCTTCAACGGTTTGGCCTGAAGTAGGTACTGGCTTGTTGATCGGCGGGTCATAATAAGCAATGGCGATTAAATCGCCTTCATCATCTAAAAGACCTGCTTCACGAATGGTAAACGGTCCCTCGCTTGCGTTTAAAAATATATCAAAATAGGCAGTATTTTCACTGCCTGCTACCAATCCATTACCACTAATTGCTTTGCGTAACACTTCTCGGTAAAGCTTGGTTTCACCGCCTGATGGCACGGTTTCACCAGAGCCAATTGCAATGTGGCTAATATTGATGCTTGTGCCACTTGCCAAGGCCGCAGCTTCTTTAGCGCGTCCTTTAGTTGTCATTAAAGCAAATGTTTGTTGTGCCATAATCTATCCCTTGAACCTATATTTTAGGGTGAGCTGTTGCCGTAAACAGCAAAGCAGATGTAGCGCCGATAAAAATGTCACTTAGTACAGTTGCGCCTGAAAATTGAAATGGGTGGGCAATGGCTAAAAAACTGCCTTTACTAACCGCACTAAGATAAAGCTCAGCCTTGGCCTTGATAACTGCTCGCGATGTAAAAACGCGCGTTTTAGGCTTGGCGGCAATCACTGACTCAATTGCCGCCTTTTGCAAATCGGCGTCAAAAATAGGGCTGCCATTGTAATAGCCAATTTCCACTCTAAACGTGCCATAGCGTCCATCTTCTTCCCACCACTCAATAAGTCTTGCATCTAAATCGAAAGCTGATAGGGCTGTTTCAACAGCACCCCGCGTGCCTTTTAAGCGGTGTATTTTGGGGGAGGCTGCTATTACTCGCCGTTTTTGGTTTTCTGACCATTTATTGGACCAAACATCAACCGACACGGCCTGCGCTAAAAACGGTAGTAGTTCTACTGGACAAGACCAAGGATTCCAAATGGTAAGAATAATTTCAGGCGAGACGCTTGCAATACGGGCAAGTTCTGCCGTTAATATTGCACGCTCTATCGCTTTTGCGTTCGGCGGCAATATGGCACTTGCAATAGGCTGCATAGCCCTGATTTTTTCATCAATCGTCACGCCAAGAACCTCGTGTTTGTAGTGTTCGCACAACGATGTTATTGACTTCACCATAACCCTTGGATCCGGGCAAAATATCGTGCGGTGGGCTGATGACTTCAACGGTTACACCATTATCAATAGCCGCACGCCCACCAATAACTTCACGTTGGATAGCAAGGCCTATGCGGCGACGCGCTTTGGCGTAGTCCGCCAAACGGTGTAATGCTGCTTCTCGCAAGGTTTCGACATCGGCACCGGGCGCATAAGATAAAACAACTTCAATGTCGTAACTTATCTTCTTTGCAGGCTCAATCCGTACATTATCGCCAATTGGTCGCACATCTTTTGATGTAACCGCTTGAAATGCGCGATCCAGTAAGGCTTGGTTAACCTCGCCATATTCAAGCGTTGGCATAATCACAATTAAAGCTTCGGGGGCAAGTACTGGTGCATTTTCTTCACGGTTTTTGAAAGGCGTATTCCGCCAATTTGCGCTATAAGCGTCGGCAAATAACCCGACTGAATACGTGGCACCATCTTCCTCAGAATAAACTGCAGCATCTGCAATGTCGCGCACGCCATCAAGCTCAAGCGCATGGAAAATATATGCCCCTTCAGGTCCTGCAGTTGAAAATGCTTCATAAGCCAGCATGATGCGAGCGCGAAACGACCCATCACTTTCAACCCATTTTTGTTTGTCTTCATTCCAAATGGCATCAAGTGGCGGATTGTCTTTTGTGTTGCTATATTCAAGACGGCTAATACCACCTGCATAGGTTGCGCCAATGTGATCAAGATCGCCACCAAGCGCTGTTGCAAGTGAAAGCCCACGGATTGCTTCATTCACCCTTTGGCGAAACTTCATTTCCTGATAGCCACCGCCTTCACTATAGGCAATAACTAATGGGTCAGTTTCAAGATTGGTGACATCATAGTCAATGCCAGATGCTTTTAACGCAGCTTTAAGATAGTCATCGCGGCTTTGCTTAATCTCTTCAAAGTCGATTGGCACGGTTTGCGGCACATCACCAAGATCGGCAAGGTTAGGGGCTATAAATCGGCTCATCTTATAATTCCAAACGGGATATCAATGGGCATATTTTTATGTACAATGCTAAAATCACCCAAATGACCACGTGGGTAATAATCACCTTTAAGTAGAATTGCGACTTGCCCAGCCTCATTGCTAGTTGTGATGGAACAATTGCTTATTTGATAGCGCGGCTCCCAAAGAGCACATGCTGTGACGATCGCACTATAGGCGGCCAATATGATTTGATCTGAAAGTGGGCGATCAATTAAATCTTGCAGTTCACAACCAAAGTCACGGCGCATCACACGGTTATTTAATGGGGTTGAAAATAAAATTGCTAGTGATTGCCGAACGTGGTCAAAACCATCCAAGGTTTCAACGCTATTGCGGCCAAAGCCAAGCCCAACCATAATTTACTCTTTGGGTTGTGTTTTAGTTGCTTGTGGCGTTACTTTTTCATTCTTTGGGTGTTGTAATGTATCACCAAATGGCGGCAAATATTGCTTTGCAATGCCATCTTGCATATCAATGGCTTGCTCACTTGCATCAAACCAATCACCACCATAAAAGCCAGATTGTTTTACAATTACTTTCATATCAATCTCATTTTTTAATTTGAATTATTCGGGAGCATCAGTTGTTGATCCACCTTTTTGCACACCAAGGTGCTTGTGTGTGTCGCCAATGTTTTTATCATTATGGCGCACAGATGGACCTTTGAAATGAACTTCACCTGAAGCTGTGGTATTGCCTGCAACATTAAAGCTGCCGTCAACTTTTAAATCATTGGTTATATGCACAAGATCAGTGTCTAAGGTTATTTCAGAGCCGCATTTCACCGTGACATTTGACGTTGTTTCTATATTGATAGTGCCTTCATCAAGGGTGATACGGCTTTCCCCATGCTGAATAACCGCTTGAGGGCCATCATGCGGGCGTGGATTTTTATTGGAGTGGATGGCAAATTCTATAACGCCATCGGTCAAATCACCGCTTTCCGATAAAACATCGACTTGCTGGCCTTTAACCGGAGGAATATGGGTTGATGTGGTGCCGGCTGCAATTTCTTTCCACGGTACCCAGTCGGTTAAGAATGGTTTATCACCGCCAGTCAACTCCACCCGTGCTAAGCCTTTTTTTGTATCAACTTCGCTTATGGTACCTGTGCGCTTACGATTGCGGGCACGTCTTTCCATTTCAGCAATGCGGTTTTCCATCTGCTGAAGCTTTGCCGCTATTCCAGATGCCATTTAACCCTCTTTATTTTAAATTAAAAAGCGCCTTTGTCTCTTCAAAGGTCAAACCATAACGGCGTTGCGGATTGTCACCATCGACAATATTAGGATTTAACTGGCTATTAAAAAAGGCAAAAGCAGGATGGTTTTGCTCTTTCATTAATTTTAGCATTTTTCGCCAAGGCGTTGCTTCACTTAATACCGTGCCAAAAGGCTGGTCCGGCAATAATGAAACACGCACTCGCAATTGATGGGCGGCTAGGGTTAGGCTGTTATTTTCACTGCCCACCCGTTTGCGTTCAATTTCGACTATACCAGTGCAGAATGAACGCCAAATTTCAGCCCATGGATTGCGCTCATCATGCAAGGCCATTGCGATATCATGACCAATACAATCAAGGACAAATTCCATTGCCCCATCGGTGACAGGAATGCCGAAACCAACGATTTGACTTTCACCCTTATCGTTGGTTTCGCTCATGGCGCTGGAAATACCAAATTCAAAAACAATATCGGTATCGCCATTTTGCCGCAGTTGACGACCATCATCATCACGCACCTTGCTGCCTTCAGTATAAACTGCAATAAAGGGAGCATCTTGGTCGGTACGTAGGCTTCCATCCGCTGCAATATCAATCGCACCGATTTGGCTATCAACGACATTTTGTTTAACAGATGTTTTGTCTTTTAATGCTTCAATCGCGCTAAGGCGAAGTGCAAGTCTTGCAAGGCTCATACTTCACCCAATTCAACCTTTAAACGGCGATGATCGCGATCATTAACACTGATAACAATAAACCAAGGGCTGCCATGGCGTTCAAAGGCTCTGATCTTGTCACCCTTTTTGATGATTATGTCTGGCCATGCGGCGCGATTAATAAAAAGGGTTGTTGATGTGCCGTTAAAACCAACATGCCAACTATTTGATTTGCCACCGTCTGCTTTTTGCGAGTTTTCATCGCTCACCCGCAAAATTCCTTTGATGGTTGCTTCTTGACGCTCACTATCAACAACACCTTGCTTCATGCAGCATAGCAATAGCTGCTCGCCCCACAAAGCATCATTGATTGTCAATGTCTGGTTTTTGATGTCTTGCAGCATTCATGTAGCCTTATAATATTGTTTTAGACGAGGCTATTCGTATCACCGCTGCCACCTTGCTGCGTTGTTTGGTCCTGTGATGTTTGCTGTCCTGCTTCATCTTTATCGACAACAGTTGCTACAACCAGTTTAGATGCTTTAAGCATTGCAAGCTCTTTAGCAGGCAGTGTCGGCAAGATATCACCTACCGCAATCGTGCCTTTGGAAGACAGTATTTGCACTTTAGCTTTATAATCCATATTAAATTACCTTTGTTAAAGCGAAAATCACAACACCGTTGCTTTCAGCGTTGCATTGGGACGGCCCGGTACCATCAAGGGAGCCGACTGCGACATGATATATTCAGCCGATGGATCAGGCTGTATCCACGATTTTGGGAAAATATCAGTCGCGACAAGCCCAGCTTGAACATCTTGGATTGCACCAAAGACTTTAACGCCGTGCGCGCCGCCTTGGCCGTCGTCATTTGGAGCAGCAGTTAAAACCACTTCGCCAGCTTGCAAAGCACGGGTCTCCTTGCCATCTTGGTCGCGGAACCGACCAGCATAGACATAAAGACTAAATTCGCCATATTGCCCTACATAGCGAATGCTATCTTGTGCAATCTTTGGTTGCAAATCAGGCATGGAGGTAATGCCACGGCGCAAATCAGCATTGCGCAAAACGCCCTTATTTTTGCGGAAGGATTTCCACACTTCTGGAGACATGATGAGATCGGTGCCCGCATATCCACTTTTGGTCAAAAGCTGCAGCGACCAATCTTCTAACAAGCCATCAATGTCAGCATTTTCATTTGCCCATTTTTGGGCGTCTGCTGAAATGATAATTTCATTATTTTGGTCACGGCCAAAGTCAACAATTTGAGCTGGATAGTCTTCGCCAGATACTTCAACCTTGCCATTGATAATTGCTTGTGCTGCCATCCATTCCCAACGCGCAAAGATCTGGCGTTTTTGCTCAGCGATAAGGCGGACAATTTCACGGTTGCGGCGCTCCTCCATCGATAATTCGCCGGTCAAAGCTTCACCGGGTAGGCGGCTCACAAAATCGCCTGGCTTGATTTGATGTTTTGGCTTCACATAAGCAGGGCGAAAAGACTTTACCCCATAGCCGGTGCGCTGTTGCGGCTTAGCGGCAACGAGTGGCGACACAAATGGCGCCATCACTGGCAAGCCTTCCAATATTTCATCAAAGATGATGTTTTCTTGGGTTGAGAATTTAGGCGCGCTGCGAAAATAACGGTCAAGGAAGAAACTCGGTGCTACCCGCACAGTTGCTACCACACCGCAAAGGTCAGCCGTATTAAAAAGCGGATCCATATATGTGCTCCTTAAGCAATATCAGGGGCAGCGCCCCATTGACGAATGAAAATGCCGCAATCGCGCAAAGCCGTCTTGACATCTTCAAGTTCTTTGCCGTCCAAAAAGAGGGCGGCTTGATTAAATGAGCCGCCAACATAGACCGCCATGGTAGTCTGCGCGGTGACATTGACCGTGAAGGGCATGATCGCTGCGGCAACACTATTTGCAGTTGATAGCTTGCCATAAATATTGCCAACGCGGCCCAAAACTTCACCGCGTTTATATTCACCCACAGCTAAGGTAATAGGCTGGGTTTGCTCATTGCCTTCAATCAAATTATCAGGCTTAAAACTTGCAACTTTAATATTTGCATCAGGCATGTTTGCCTCCATTTATTTGCTGTGCAATCGCAGTGAGTGGCGCAGAAGTGTCAGGTGACGCTACAGCATTGAATATTTTATCATTCGCGCTGCTATCAGCCGCAAGGCGATTAGCCAGTGATGCAGATGATGGTTCCGAGCCAATATTGCTTGCGACAAAATTGACGACCGAGCTTGCTTCCATGGTTGGTGATTGGCAAGCAAGCTCAAGGGCCGCAACAAGACGCTTTGCATTGCCTTTAATGCCATCGGCTGAGGTAATTGCTTCAATGCGGCTCATGGCTTTTTTCTCGCCCATTGCTTCGCCTTCTTGACGAGCTTTTGCGAGCGCTTGATTATGCGCCTCAAGCGACATTTGATTATCAGCTTGCGGCACCTCGCCGCTCAGCGCAGCGTTGTTTTGGTCGTCCATTAATTTACTCCCTGTTCGGATTTGTTTGGTTTTGGCTGGGACTAATGCTTTTGCGCGTGACAATTCATCGATAACGCTATCAAACGTGCCAAGGCGATCAGCAAGGCCAGCTTCAACAGCGGCTTCGCCAATAAAGGTGCGCGCTTCAGTTCTTTTAGCTGCCGCAATGGTAAGGCGACTGCCACGGCCTTTGGCTACACATTTCAAAAACAGCCCATAAAGCATATTAACTTCAGCTTGCAGATCAGTTTTTACCGTATCAGTTAACGGCTCTAGCGAATTACCATCTGCCTTATGAGCACCAGCATGAATAATTGTTGGCGTTATGCCGTTTAAATCAAGCTGGCGGCTAAAATCGGTATGGAGTAACACAACACCAATTGAGCCACAGATACCCGTTTCAGTTGTAACAATTTCAGTTGCTGCCGAGGCAAGTGCGTATGCGGCAGAACACGCCATTGCGTTCACCACAGCAATAACTTTCTTTTTTGCCGCCAATAATCTTATTTGCGCGGCAAGCTCAAAACAGCCGACTGCTTCACCACCGGGCGATTGAATATCAAGCACAACAGATTGCACCTTGTCATCATTCATAGCGGTTTTAATTTGGTGCGCTAATCCTTCATAAGAAATAAGTCCAGATTGAGCACCAATCCATGCACCGCGATTAACCAGTGAGCCTAAAATGGAAATAATAGCTATATTGTTTTGCGTAATGCTATAGGGTTTACCAATGACGCGCCCTTCCTCGTCACGCGCAATTGGCTCTCCTTCAAATCTGCTTGCTACAGGTAGGCCTGATCGATTTGTTATTACTGATAAAATAACTTGCGCTTTATCTGGTGTAAGTAAGAGCGGTCGATTTAAAATGCGCTCAGCAATATGCAAAAATTGTGTCATCAAACAATCCTAATAAGAGCGCCAACCGGTGCTAATGGCATGACGACGTGGGCGGCGTGTTTGCTTTGCCATGCACTCTGCTTTTAGCTCAGCGATCCGTGCTTTGAGGGAAGCGATATTAATCGCTGTAAATTGAACTTCATCTTCACCAAAGCGGCTGCGTACGACTTTTTCACCAACCAGTAAGCGGTCAAGCGCATTTTGCATTTTTGGCCAAACTGCGCAGGGGTCAGACATATCAATGCCATCAAAAAGTGATGCCATATTTTAATCCTCTATTTCGTCAGCTAAGCTTGGCGCTGTGTTTTCTGCTAAAGGCTCACTTAAGCCCTTATTGATACGGCTTGCTTTTTCGCGTGCCAGTTGCTCATGCACATCTTCATGGTCCACCCCAAGATCATTACAAATCATTTCTTGGCTGATAACGCCCATTTTGTACCAAGTCTCATGGGCACGGGCGGCCTTATAATCATCTGCTTGCGGCTTTGGTGGGCCGCGCCAATCGCTGCGTGTTAAAGCGGTGCGGTTTTTAACAAATGTATCAATGCCGCCCGGCAATGGTATGCGCCCTGCGTCAATTTCTTCCTCTAGCCATGCGCTATAAACCGTTTGTGCAAAACGCCCTGGTAAATGGCGGCGGCGATATTCCATTAACGGCCATTTTTTGGCGATACCCATGCGCACCGATGAATAGGTGTCACCACGAAAGTCACCGGTTAAATCGGACGGCATAACACCAAGGCAAGCTGCAACTTCACGCAATAAAAAATTTGAAAAAGCTTCATAGGTTGAGTTCGGATGTTCACTTGCATGCAGCTTTAATTTTTCACCAGTTAAAAGATGAGCAATCTTGCCGTGGCGGCCTAGGTCAATATTAACATTTTGATACCACGCCATTTTTTTATCAAGCAACACGTCTAAAGCATCTTCGCCGCCCTCTATAATTTCACTTTCGCCTTGCAGTGCCTGCATGACTTCATTGGTGGGATAATCACTTTCAATTGTTGCGGCAAAAATTGCATGGATCATGGCAGCTGTTAAGGTAGCATCAGCCAATTGGTCATATTGGCGGACAATCTTTAAGGCTGGCGCCAATGGTGTAATACCGCGTAACTGCCCTGCAGAACCATCAAAAATATGGATAATGCGCGGGCGGCCATATTGATCACGCGCTTCACGACGTTCCTCACGCTCATTGCCATAACCATCTTTTATCTTAAATGCATAGGCAATGGGCAGGCCGTCTTTGTCAGTGTAAACACCATCTTGTAAGTCTTGACTGGCATTATTTTTTTGCGATAGCCAATGGCTTGGCATAAGTCGTACTTTGGTGAGGCTTTGCGCGCCTTCACGGTTTACTTCCTTGACCTGCGCTAATATTTCACCCGTGGCGATCCACTGCCTGATAGCGGCAGCTTCCAACTGCGCCATGGTATAGCGGCCAGCAAGGTCACATTCATAGGGTTGCGAAGCCCATATTTCCCATCTGGTTTCAACAAGTCTTGCCCAGTCGGACGCTTCTTTTTCGTTCCATTTTAAAAATGTAAGGTCTGGCTTAGCATTTAAGCGCAAGCCAGAACCAATCATTGATGTAACGATTTGTTCAACAACACCAGCAATCCAGCCGCTATTCATTGTCGCATCATTAGCGCGTGCATTGGCTGCATACCAAGCAACTGAAATATCATCAGCGCGATCACGCAAGGCGGGTGTGCCTTTAAATAAACCAATTGACTGGGCAAAGCCGGGTTCACCGCGCAAATAGCCAGCTTTTGGCGTGTTTCTTTTTTCTAAGTCAAGCTTTTGTGAGCCTGCTTTAACGCGGATTCTTGGCTTTTCTTGTTGCATTTTACCCACTAACTATTTGTTTAAAGCTGCAGATTTTTCAGCCCAAGAACTGCGTTGTTTCTTTTTCTTCATACCTTGTTTGGCAAATGGCCCATCAATCGGTTTATTGAATAAATCAGGCTCTGCAGGCTGGCCATGCACTTGCAATAGCAAATCTGCCCAGCGTTCTTGCGTAAGGCGCAATTTATGTTCCAAATGCCAACCAAGGGCAAAGCCGTAAACAGTCGTGTCAAACCAGTCATTTTTGCGCCCGACGACCTTTTTCCATTCTCTCGGCGCTCGTGAACTTATCAATTTACGTGAGCGGCGATTGACCGATGCGCGGGCTTCTTCATCAGGATCCACCAAACGCTCGGCGGTAATTTCCTGCGCAAAGCCTTCATCACATAGGTCTGGCGGCAAATGCAGCACATTGCGTGGCCATGAACCCTTGCTATCCTGCCCTTGCATAAAATTGGCAAGCGATGCGACAACTTCCGTTTTAACATCATAATTGCCAACGGGATAAAGCTGAACTTTAGCAATGAGCCGCCGATTATGATCTCTCACATCACGTTTCACTGGTGTGCCAAGCCAAGGCAGACCTTTGGGAGCGCGTCCATCTAGGGCATAAACATTGGCACGGCTTGCGCAATAACGATAAACGCGGTCAGTCGCAAAGCCTGAGTCAATGCCCGATAAATCTATGCCTTTCATCAAACCGCCCGCCGTAGGGTATTGACGAGCTTGTGCGTCACTTAATTCTATCCACGGATCATCGGATTGCTCCGGTGACCCTTCAAATACCTCGCGATCAATCAGCCATCTTTGCCCACGCGGGCCAATCGCATAAACTGCCCATTTAATGCCATAGCCTTGAATATCGGCAGCTGACACAAGCAGTCCTGCATTTAAAGGTATGACGCGAGAGGGAATATCACTGCGCTGTGCAGCTTCAACAATCTTTTCCCACTCAACAGCCGCACCACCAGGATCATAAGGCAGGGCTAAGTCCTGTTGGTAAAACACCCGCATTTTTTGCGTGTTTTCTTGAGCTGCTTCCCATCTTGCCCAAATATCGTTAAATTTTTCACGCGGTGCATAGGCTGCCCAAAGGTGATAGCTTGGTTGCCAGCGTCTGCAGCGCCCTTCACACGGTGGGCAGCTATATTTTTCAATATCTTTCGCTGTGATAAGGCGTGGTATTGGCTTTTGCCCTTCAGTAACGCGACTTGCTATCCAACGGCCATTGGCCAAGAGGTCACCCTTATGTCCATCCAATATCTTCTCATTGCAGTTGCTGCATAGAAAATGCGCCGGTGTTTTATCATCTGGCGCTTGCAATTGGTCAAATTCTAAGGCTTGATAGCATTGGCAATGCGGACAAGGCACATAGTAAAAGCGTTGGTCGCCTTTTTCAAAATCATCAGAAATGGCACACTCGCCAACAATGCCGGGTGTTGAACCTTCCCATTCCTTTGCCATATCGCCGTACATCTTTTGGCGCGCTCTTGCTTGATCGCGTGGGCTACCACGTCCATCAACATCTAAAGGATAGCCGGTAACCTCGTCCATCGCTAAATATTTAATAGACACCATCTGCAAGCCCTTGGAAGAACCCGCATTGACGATTTGGCAAAAGCCACCAGCATAGCGTTTAAACGCTGTTGTTGAGCCTTGCTCATCGCGGCTATTAACTGGCAACACCTTATGGGCAATTTGCGGTGTTGCATCAATGGTCGGCCCCAATTTAACACGGTTAAACTTGGTGCTTTCATCCAATGTTGGCAAAACAATCATCATTGAGCCGGGGGCTCTGTCAACAATATAGCAAAACCAGTTTTCAATCACCGTTGATTTGCCAAGCTGCGCAGCCATTCGAGCGGTTACGCGCCGTGCAGGGTGGTCTGGATGCAAGCAATCTTGTGGCTCGCGCAAATAAGGCACACGTGCTGTTTTAAATTTACCCGGCCACGGCGAGCCAGATTCAGCACTCACCATGCGATAGCGGTCAGAATATTCCGATATGGATAGGTCTTCAACCTTTCGGCTTGCAGCTTCAAGGGCAGAAAATAAAACTTCCCTGCCATTACGCAAATACAAATCATTTAAAAACAAGCTAGGGCTTAATTGTTGGGCTATCTCCATTCCTTTCACCCCGTAATGCATCTAAATGCTCAAGCATAATTGTGTTAAAAATATCAATGCCAGCATTTGCAAAGGATTTAAGCGCAAGCCGCACGGAGCGTTCATCCCAGCCATATTTTAATGATAGATCAGCAGCCTGCGGTTCTAGCAAGCGCTCAAAGCTTGATCGCATAAGGGCAACGGCATCGCGGCCAGCACGATCAACCTCCGTTGTACGCGTTATAAGTTTTAACCGCTCTGCCAAGTCCAATTCACGAATAGTGGCCTCTGCTTGTACTTTGCGCGCTGCGCCATCAGCTTGAGTTCCCATTAATTGCTTGGCTTGTTTTGCAGCAGGCTGCGCGATAATGCGAATATTCTCACGGCGATGATTTAAAAGCTCGCCATATTCAACTAAACGTTTCTTGCCGTCAATTTTTGTGGCTAACGCCTCAGCATGTTGGTCTAAATAGCGAGAAAGGCTAGAGCGCGTTACACTATCGCCAGCATCGGTTAAGCGCCGTGCGGCATCTGAAATTGAAAGCCATTCTTCCATTTTACCCATCCGTGCAATGCACGTTTTTATTCGTGCATCCGTGCACCGCTTTCAAACCCATCTACTAGTGAAATTTCAGGAGCATCGCGCCCGTAGCCAAAAAGATATTTTCCGTAAGGTACCTAAAATTTATTTTAGCAGGCATGTGTTTATGCAATGCTTGTGCGACCAGTAGTCCTATGGCATCAAGCGCTTGAGCTCATGGTAGAGACGTGGTGCGAGCTCTTGGCGCACACTACTCTCAAAAGCTTCTTTCGTTTCACCCTTAATCATTTCATCTGGGATGATGACGCCCGATTTGATCTTATCAATTGGCAATCGCTCGCTACCTCGGCGAGCAAAGACATGACCGCCAGCAATAGGGTTTGATCGATTAGGGAAACGCCCACCTTTAATAAACTTACCTGCAAAGACTTGTCGTTTGCCAAAGGGATTGGCTGATACACCTGCTCTTGTCTCTCTTGGCGCAAAATATTTTAAAGCAATATCGCCACCCTTGGCGTGCATTTCATACATCATGTGGGTGGGGTTAGCCTTATAGGGCTTAACTGCTTTAACAATTATTTTGCGTTTTAGCCCCGTTTGCAGGGATAATGCCCTTACAACTTTTGTCTTGGCTTTTTGCCCAGTATGATTTACGGCACGCATTGCAGCTATTGGCAATTTGTCACCAACCGCATGAACTGCACCAGCAAATTTCTTTATGGCATCTTCATTAGACCACCCAATGGATAAGACACCAGCCATACTAATACCCAATAAAAAACCCCGCTACATTGCTGCACGGGGTAATAAACCTTTTTTAACTCTTCTTTTATACGTCAAGTGACTGCCGCATGTCAAAATTTATTTTTAAAATCATGCTGAAATAGCATCTATCATTTTGTTTTTATAAGTTAAATTTTTTTGCAGCCAAGGCGTTAATTTAACCGAAAACGGGCTTAAACGGTGATCTTGCATAGTGCCGTTTAATGTTAAAAAAATGTGGTTTAAAGCCGTTACCCAAAACTGATATTCAATGCGTGCCATGATATCACCTTGCGGATTATCGCATAAAACATATTTGCGGTATGCACTGGCAAATGGGCGGCCAGATTTTTTATTATAACCGTCCATTTCCAATTCAACCTCGCGGCCAAGCTCGTTAAGCACTATTTGCTTCATAAACCATAAGGGCTTGCCGTTTTGTTTGACAAAATCAACCTTTGGCACGGGAGCGTTAAAGCATGGCGTTTTGCATAAGACCGCATGGGTTACAATGTGCGCAATAACCGATTGGGCAATTTGCTTTTGCGTGCGGCTTTGCAAGCGTTTAACCACTTCCTCATGAAACGGTGTTGCAAGCCAACGCTCAGCCTCTGGCCAATCGCTTAACAACTCGTCCAAAGGTGCAATCTTATAGGCAATGCCAGCAACGCCGCGCACGGCCTCTGCCACCAACACTGCATCGGGGTGTGGCTCACCTTGCTCTAACTGCATGGGTAAATCGCAAGCAGCGCGGTCACGATCAATCCTAACGCCAAGCTGCGCAATAGCATCAAACGCGCCCCAAGCTGATAGAGGGCTATTTAAGCCATCTTCACCACCGCCTTTTACCAATTCATCAACAAATGCCCAATGCAATAATTTTTGTAAATTAAGCGTTTTCATGTCTATCGTCCCTTAAATTGCTGTTGCTACCCAGATTTAAATTTTGCTGCCAATTTTATATTTGTCTATTCGATTGTTTTTAAATGAAAAAACATAAGAACAGGGTAGAAAGGGGCGCAAGGGCAGCAAAATCACCGCCACTACATGAAAAAAAATAAAACTTTTAAAACAATGATCTTTATTCATGTGTGACGCGGAATTTATCGCCCCTTGCGCCCCTAGCGTCATAAGCCTTTGATTTCCCAAACCCTTTTTGGGGGTGCAAGCCTTGCATTATGGCAATTTGCGCCCCTAGCCACCCGAACTTTAAAAATCGAACGGCTATGCCAAGCCAAAATGCCGATAAAGGGCAAGACAGCGGCAAATGGCGAAACGTAAAAAAGGGGACAGGGTTTTGAATAAATACACATCATCTAACCTCTTACCTCTGCAAAACTCTCGCGCCCATTATCAGGCGTTACAAAACTGTCTTTAACGCGGATGCCCTTGTAAACCGTGGTGCCGCTTTTTGCTTTCCAAAATTGCCGCATTTGACCATCGGGCGCGGCAAAGCTAAGGCGTGTATAATCAGGAAAGCGGCGCGAAAAGGTGTTTTGCTTAAATTCCGCAGCACCTTCTTTACTAGCAAAATTGCAATAGCCAATATAAAGGTCACCGGGGGATGATGTGTCCTCTTCCTTGCCAGTGACAATGCAGGCCGCGCGGATAAATGCCCCAATCGGGTCGCTTTCCTCGCGATATTCATTGGTGGCAAGCAGCACCTTTTCAGGCGGGTTAAGGCCATAGTTTAAATAGTCCAAGGCCCCACTTACCATCCATGCAAAAATGCCCGATGCTTCATGGCGCAATTTATCAGGCAAAGCGCGGTCAACATCTTCTTTGGGGATTTGAACCTCCCACGGCACCAAAAATACACGCCGCCAAATACCGTCAGATGTGTCGTCAATGCGTGGCTTATGGTTACCTGAAAGGATAATCTTAAATTGCGGATGCACTTCAAAAAAATCTTCATGCAAGCGCCGCACAGGGATAACTTCGCCGCCGGTTAAGGTCTTGATCAAAGCGTCTTTTAGTTTAACGCCCATTTCAGGCTCACTTGCCGCAACCAAACGCGCACCGGGTAACCGTGCAAGATCAGGCGTTGCTTCCGCGCCGCCGCGTCTTGTGTCGCCAGCAAAGGAGTCGATAGACAACGTCACCGCATAATCACCAATCACATGCGATAAAGCATCTAAAAAGGTGGATTTACCATTGCGCCCAACACCATAGAAAAACAACAAACATTGCTCTGCCGTTGACCCAAGCAGACAATAGCCCATAAAGCGCTGTAAAAAGAGCCGAATGTCAGCATCAGGCAAAACCGTAGTTAAAAACTTATGAAAATTAGGCGCTTCACAGTCTTTCTCAAACTTGGTTGGCGCAAGTTTTGAAATAAGATCTTCAGGGCGGTGCGGATCAAGGCGATAATTCCAATAATGCTTTGGCTCATTGTCAGTGCCAATGTCTTCACGATAAAAACGCAACGTGCCGCTACTCGTGTTAAAGGCATAAAGGTCGGCATTCATGTCGGTGACGACCTTAGCCACATGGGGCAGGGCTTCTGTCAGCATATTGTTTAATTTACTGGTACCAGCCGAGCTTTTGGCATGGCGGTGGCGTGATGATTTGCGGCCATTAACTAGCTTTTTGGTGTCTTCCGCCTTTTCTAAAATATCGTCCAATTCCATATAGCGGCCAAGCTTGTCACTATCCCAGTCTTTTTTGGGATAGCCCATTTTCTTTTGCTCAATCTTGGCGGCGCGGCCTTCGTCTAATATCTTTTGCTCATCTTCCGTTGCGGTTAATAGATGCGCTTCATTGTCGATAAGTTCCGCTGTGTTTTGCGCTAATGGCCGAACAACCGAGCCATCATCATCTTCTTTCCAGCGTTTGCCGTCAAAACCATGCCAACCAATACGCGCAACATGCAAAACCGTATCGCCATAGCGGTGCAAAAAACGCCGCCCATTGCCAATATCCGTCTCAGGCTCACCCATGCAATCGGATAATAATTCTTGTGGGTTGCTCTCAAGGCTTGCGGCATTATCCCTGCCTAAAGGGTGCGGGTTTTGCGTGCTTTGCCCAAGGGCAGCCGCCTCTTGCGCATTGGCCGCATCAAGCATAGCTTTGACAGATTCTGGTATATTATTGTTTTTGTTTATCTTATCGCTCATCTTCAACCGCCATCATATCTGCCACATCGCACCCCCGTGGCGGCCACACCACAATGATGCGGCGGTTAGGCTTGCTAAAGCGCAGCTTGGCGCGAACAATCGCAGCGGCAGTCATTACCCGCTCGCTATCGCCATCGGCAATTAAAACTAGTTCGTTAATCCAATCAGGCACAAAAATGCAACTTGCCGCATCACTCATTAGTGGCTTGTCACCTGCTACAAAAACACGCCGCACACGCCCTTTACTGTCGGTCATGGTTTGGCTTGGGTGGGCAAAGCGGCTTGCAGGATCGGCAGGGCCGCATAAATTGCCAAGGTCGCCTGCAGCCGCATAGATTGTGTCATTGCGCAAGCCTTCCGCAAGGCGTAAAGCAAGCACAGTCTCAATGCCTTCACCCACCACCATGCGCTTGCATTCAAAACGCGGCTTGAAATAGCCATCACGGTTAAACACAAAACCACTTAGTGGAATGAGCCCGCCTTTTTTGCTGCCGCGCATTTTTTTTGTAGGCAAAACTTCACCTGATTGCGGCGCGGTGATTATTGGGCGATATTTGGGCGGATTATTCAAATCAAGCCAAGTTAAATGGCAGCCAATAATTAGCCTATCACTATTGATAAAAGGCGCAACCATGGCTGGCCCTTCATAAATGATCTTAGAGCTGCCACCATCGTTAAAATAATAAGGCTCGTTTGATAGTAAGCGTAGTGGAAAGCTAGAAATCGCCCCACCGCAGCGCTTTGCTAAATAGGCATTAAATGGGCTGTCTTGCAGCAATCGCCCCGCTTGCCACTTTTCTCGCGCAAGCCTTTGCTCTTTTTCGCGGTAAAATTTGGCTGCCGCATCAGCTTTCGCCCGTGACGCCGATGCCTTTTTTTGCCTTTGCTCAAAAAGCCATTTGGCTTTTAAATGCTCTTCATCGCTAACTTCATTTTGCGGTGCAGTGCGGCCAAGCACCGTTTCAGACGCTTTGATTAAATCTGCGCGTATATGCAAATCCAACCCCAAAACATGGGCCGCAAGTGATAAAGCACCATGCCCACCTTTAGCACAGCCACGGCAATTCCAAACATCTTTGCGGATATTGTAAGAAAAGCGATCCTTGCCACCACATTGCGGGCATGGGCCAGCATATTCGCCATTGCGGGAAATTGTTGGCAAGCCAAGATCCGCCACACAATCGGCAATTTTTATTCCACCTGCTTCATCAATAAAAAGATTGATTATTGAACCACTCATGCTAACAATCTCCCTTGTGTGAAACGCGAGGGAAAAGCATGAGCAGTGATAAATGGAATAGCGTGTGGGGCGCGGTTAAAGCTAAATGGGCGTACATAAAGCCCAAACTTAAAACTGCGTGGGCAATAATATGCGATGTAGTTATAGAACTTTACAAACCAATTAAAAAAATTGCTAATCGGGTTTACGGCTTTGCCTCCCAAAGTCCGGTTTTGATAGCTGCCAGTGCAATAATTGCATGTGTCGTTATGATTATCATTTGTTCTGTTGCTTACTCTTTTCTTTTTTCTACCACGCTGAGTTTCGATCGTTTTAGTCGAATATCTTTTGGTGTTACAGCTTTGTTTACTTTGGGTGTGGTTGTTTGGCGTGGAATTTTGCATTCTATGCAAGAAAAAACACAAAGCGAACAAGCTAATATAGCAGCCGACCAAATTATGCTTGCTAATAAACAATTTGGTTTGGCAAGTAATAATTTTGTAGAAATGCAAAAAAACAATCTTGCAAAGCTGTTTGTCGACGGCACGAAGCTTTTGGGTAGAGATGCTACCGCAGCTGAGAAAAATGCGGGTGTTTCTTGCTTGTCGTATATCGTTGCTTTGGATAATAGTTTTGCACTTGAAGCAAAAAATGTACTTCAAATGTTTATTCAAATGACAAGTGCAGCCAATCCAAAAGGAATAAATATTGATAATGATACTGCTATTGTTAATGCTTTGGATGCAATAAACAGCTATGCTTTTCATCACAACGAACTTATTAATTTTGATGGGCTGACTATATGGAGTGCTGCTCCACTTTACAGTTGTTGGTCTAATTTTTTGCACATTAATTATGTAGGCGTGGAGTTTTGTTCCATTGATTTTAATGGAAAAGAGTCCATGTTTGAAACACAACAATGTATATTTGACGAGTGCATAATTGACTCGCTGCAAAGACTTAATATGATTCCTGAATTGGTTTACGTTTATGACGCTAAGACGGGTTTGGGATATACCGAAATAAGGCCATGTGAGAAGCATTCTTCGCATTTTGTAAGCTGTAAGTTTGATGGTGGTGAAAAATCTAATGATGCATTTCGTGGCATAGATAAGCCTGAATATCGTTGGCACACCTTTGATAACTGCATTTATAGTGATAAATGGTTTACTTCCACAGAAACCGTTGCTTTTTTTAAAGACAAGGGGGTGGAATCGTTTAGTGAATATGTTAAAAGAACCAAAAAAAATATCTAACTCTTCCATCAAACGGCCCCCTTTTTCACACGGTCATCAATGCCGCCGCCATTGTTCATAAATTCTAGCAAAAAGATGATATTGCAGGCGGCGTGGGCAAGGTGGGGCAAGCCGGACTCCGCGTCCAAATCCTCACCATTCCAAAAGGCAAATAGATGCCGCAGGGTGGCAGCGTAAAGCCGCCCCCAAACCATACCGCCATCTGTTTGGCTGCGCCAATTATGGTCGCCGTATTTTTGCGCACCAAAGGCTAAAACCTTAGCTATTTGCAGCAAAGGCTCTACTGGCAATAGGTCAAGGCGTGGTTTACCACTATCATGCTTTGTTGCTTTGATCATTTTGCATACCTGATAAATTGCTTTGGTGGTGGTTGATAATTACTGCCCCAATAAGTTCTGGTATTTGCGGAACTACGGCATTTCCGCATTCGGCAATTCTGTCCATCCAATAGGGTAACCCATCACAGCTTCCGCGAAACAAGGGTGGAGGTAAATCGGGTCGCTCTCGCAAGTCCTCAATCCTTCGGACATTTTGGAACCTTTGAAATGCTGCGAACCCCGATAGCGTTTCCTGCTTGCTCCCTTGTACTCGTTTTTCCCTAAAGTTGGCAGGATTAGTCTGTCCTTGTTGATATGCAATGATCCACACACGATCTCTTTTATGTGGCGCTCCAACGGCTGAAGCCGGTATGCAATGCCATTCCGCATTGTACCCGATCTCGGCCAAGTCTCCGAGAACTCGGCCAAACCATCGCCCTGGTTGGCGAGTAGGGCCTCTAAGCAAATCTGCAACGTTCTCCACGATGATGTATTGTGGTCGTATCTCGTTAGCCAATCGGGGGATATGGCTCCACAGTCCTGAACGTTCGGTTTCAAGGCCGGCTTGCTTTCCTGCGATGCTGATGTCTTGGCATGGGAATCCGCCAGTAATAACATCGATTTGTCGAATGCCGTCATTTTGCAACCTGTTGTAATTAAGCGTTGTTACATCGTCATAAATTGGAATATGTGGCCAATGGCGTTTAAGAACTTTTTGGGCGTGCTTTTCGATCTCACAAAAAGCAACAGTCTCAAAACCACCTGTTCGCTCTAGCCCCAATGAAAAGCCGCCAATTCCGGAAAACAAGTCTAGAATTTTGAGCTTTGTTTTTTGCTTAACTACGGTGTTGGCTATCATCTTAAAAATCCCTATAGCTAAGGGCAAAAGGCGGGGTTTTTAGCGCGGCATCATATTCTTCGCTATATAGCCATGTCATTTGCATGATTTTGCGCTTGTTAAAGCCCATTTGTTGCAGCAGCAAAATGCCCTGCTTTTGCTCCACCAGTGGCATAAAACGCAGCCGCTTTACATCAACACAATTTTCAAATCCAAAAGGCGGCATCATACGGCCTCGCTCTGCATCAATTTCGCGCGTTTTGTTTGCACGGCCGCAGCATGAAACATCTTTGGCTCTATGCCATACCAAGCGCATAGTTTTAAAAAGCTGTTGGTGCATAAGGGCGTGCCTTTTTCCGCTGCAATAATACTCGGCACTGGCAAGCCAATTTTTTGCGCAAGCTGTTGTTGGCTAAGGTTTACAAAAACGCGCCGCCGCTCCATCATTAGGCCAAACACACCCCAATCAATCAATTGTCTTTTGGATGCAATTATATTGCTTGGCTTATTAATCATCTTGCCTCCAAATTTAAAACGGCTTGTTTTCCATTGTGCGGCCTATCTAAAACATGGAACATCGGCGCGTCTTTAAAGCCTGCTTGCCAAACAAACCAAGCATTATAAACGGGGGAGTTGCCTTGGCCGGTAAAATCAATGCGCCACCGCATCATGTAGATTTTGTATGGCGGATAATCCGCCCATAATTTGCCACGTTCGCGAGCAGACCCTGGCCAAATAAACGGCAAAAGCAAAGCCATATAATCCACCTTTAAAACCTCTAATGCGTGGCGCACAAAGCCGGGGTCTTTGTTGCATTCACTAAAAGGTGGGTTAGTAATGATTGCAGGAGCCATAGGTTGCTTGAACGAGTAAAAATTGGCAATTTTTGCACCGCAGCCACGGTCAATTAGGTCTGATATGCGTACGTTAAAACCATGCTCACGGATGATTTTAGCCATTGCACCATCACCTGCGGCAGGTTCCCAAATTTTATTATATTTTATCAATGTTGTGTGCTCAGCCTTTAGCAAAGCTAAAATTGGCTCTGGCGGCGTTGGGTAAAAATCATTGCGCTCGCGGGTAAGTTCTGTTTTTGGAATTTTACCAGTGGCGCGGAATAAGCCTTTTGCTGATTTACTATTCATCATTTTGCTTCCGGTTCCGGCTTAAATGCTGGAAAGTTATGCCATTTAGGATACGTGGTTTGCGTAAATCGCTTAGCCATGTGCCTCGGTTAAATCCAGAACGCCAAATAAACCAAGCATAATAACTGGTTGGGCAATCTTTACCTCTAAAGCTGATGTTCCACCGCATCATGTAAATCTTGTAAGGCGGGAAGCCTCCCCAGTCACCGCATTCCAATGTGTATGGCAAGTTAAAGGGTAACAACAAAGCCATATAATCTACTTGTAAACCCTTTAAGGCATGGCGAACAAAACCTAAATCACGGGTGCATTCCCTGACGGGTGGTTTTGTTATTATGCGAGAGGATAGAGGTGCTTGGAATGAATAAAAATCGGCTATTTTTGCGCCACAACCACGGTCAACCAAATCCGATGCATAAACGTCATATCCATGTCGTCGCAAAATTGCAGCCATGGATCCATCACCGGCGGACGGGTCCCAAATGCTTGCCAATGGGCGCAATGTTTCACATTCTGCATTAAGCAAAGCAAATATTGCTTCTGGCGGAGCTGGGTAATAGTCCTGCTGCGTGTAAAAGGCACGGCGCTCGTTAGTAATAGCTTGCTGACGCTCCAAAGCAGGGGTGAGGAATTTTTTTACCGGCATATTCTTATGCATTTTCTATTCCTTCATCATCCAAATCTCTGATGCTCGCGCGTAAATGGTGGGCGCAGTAGGGGCGGCCACGTTTGCTAGCGCGTTTACAACCACAAACAGGCATTAATGGCCCTGCTTCACTCATCGGGCTTGCTGCAAAAAACAAACAACGGTCTTCAAGCAAAGCGCGCTCATAACTCATTGGCACCACAATAAAGGGTATTTGCTGTAATTGCTTAAAGTTGACGCCTAAATTGGGTTTATTGGGCTGCTCCCATGTGCCTTCACGCTGCTTTTGCAAATTAAGCAATATTTGCGATTTGACACGGCGCGGGAAATGCTGCGGATAATGGTTATAAATCGCTTCATGGACGCGCTGTGGCTTACAGCCCAAGGCATGTGCAATTTCGCCGCCGCTTTTGCCGCGCTTCCACATAAAAGCGGCTTCTGCCAAGCGCTTTTTTGTCCAAAAGGCTTTTAAAGGGGCGGTGCTGCTCATTAGTAATCTCCTCCAACCACATGCAGGGTGGAAACCTTAGCGCGCGATAATTGTTGGCGCAGCTCCAGCATTTTAATTTCCATGGCGCTGCATGCGCGGTCAATGTCGGCAGCCTCGGCAGGGGTTAGCTTGCCATCAGCAAAGGCGCGGCTACCTGTTGCCATCACATCGCCCGATGCTGCCACAAGGTCTGAAAACTTGGCTAAGACTGAACCCATGCTTTTACCCTCTTCATCAGGGGCAATAAGGCGGTAGCCATTAAGCGCAGCAAGGGCAGTGGTAACAAGCGGCAAGCCACACTCATTTTCCAGCATATAAATTGCATTGGTGGGCATTAAATCGGGATCGGTGGCATTATTCCAACGGCCAACCTGACTTTTAGAAAGCGAGGTAATCTCAACGCAGCGCTCAATGCCGCCGCATGTCTTGATTAAATCGCGCTGCGCCGCCTTTAAGCGGTGAAACCAAGCCTCGTTAATCATTGCCATTTTAAACAACCCCTTAATTTAAGCAAAGCTTTCCCGTGGCGGGAAATTCCGCAAAATTTTCCCATAGTGGGAATAGATTTTTTATGGTTTTAATAGCTCTGCCAAAGACACTTAAAACCGCACCAAAGGCGAAAGGCACATTTGATGAAACAAATTTTAAAACCACTGTTTACAAAAATGCTGTTACGCAATTTGCAGGCTTCAAATTTCGCGCTTTTCGGAAAAGTTGGGGGTATTAAAAGCGCAAAATCTTCGTGGTGCTCCAAATCCTTAAACCTTTTCAATATTGGCATTTTGCAACCCGCTATTTGCAGTAGGGCGCAAAATACCCGTCGGCCAAACAACCCCGTCTGGCCAGTTTTGTGAAAACCAATTAAATGCTGCATTAAAACGGCTGACGTTAATGTCTTTGCCGCCCCTTAACCGTGTGATCTTTTTTCCATCATTGAAAACATAGGTACTTACACTGCTGTCTGTTAAGCCAGTAGCTAGTTGATACGCGTCTATGATTTTTAAAAGATCATCAATATCAGTCATTCAATAATTATCGGTAGTAAAACCGGAAAAGTCAAGACAAACTTTCGGATTAAGAACCGATATTTTTTGTTTTTAAAATTCGGTATAAAAAACACTATGATAGAGCAAGTATTAAACCGCATCGATAAACGGCTTGAAGCTGTTGGAATGAAAGAAAGCCGTGCTTCAGTTGAAGCAGGACTATCGGATTCCGCTATTCGTAATATCCGCCGAAAACTTAGATCAGGTGATAAAAATGGCGATGTTACTTTAAAAACACTTGCTGCTCTCGCGCCAGTGTTAAAAACAAATGTTGCTTGGTTAGCGGAAGGTGTTGGCCCTGAAGAAGGCGATGCGGCTGAAGTAGTGCGCTCTGATGTTCCATTAATTTCTTGGGTAAGTGCTGGGGAGTTGGGCGATCAGCCAACAGTGGAGCAGCTGGGTGAATATCCAACAGTTACCACTTATAATTTACCTGCGGGTGAATGGATAGCGCTGCGTGTTGATGGTGCATCCATGAATAAGATAAGCCCGCCCGACTCAATCATCTTTGTAAATATGCGTGATCGCGCATTGGTGGCAAATGCATGCTATGTAATAGCTGATGAGACTGGTAAAGCTACCTATAAGCGTTATAGGCCTAATGAAAGCCCTAGCTTTCAACCAGCATCTTATAAAGATATTCCAGCTCCAAAGCTTGAAGGTGCTATTCGAGTGATCGGTCGTGTTCGAAGATCTGTGATTGATATGTGAATATATGTGTTTCTAGACAAAATCTAGAGCGTATATATTGACCGTGTTAATTTTTTATGCCACAAATGAGGTCGAAAAAATTAACACGGGTGAACAGTATGAACAAAGCAATTATTTATAAAGATGAAGTTGAAGTATTAAATGGTCTTAAAGACTTTGGCGTAACGGTTGATGAATTTAGGGAAGTTATTAGAAATACCCTTGCAGAAAGATTAAGCTGTTTTGATGGTGTCGATCCGAATAATGCAAAAGGGCAAATTTCCTACATTATGGGGACTAGATATCTTCGTTTTTTATTTTTAAAAAAAGGTTGGCGTTTAAGCGATTATAAAAATATTCCATCTATTGAGCATCCAGAAAGTCGTACACGTATTATTTATCAAACTGTAGATATTGCTGCGAGTTTGGCAAAAGATCCAAAACCTATTTCGAGTAAGGGTAATGGTAGTGCAGCTTTAATTGATGATGCTCAAGGTTCACTTTTTCCTTTTTGGGACGACGGTGTTAATATACCTAAAGTCAATTCTAAAAAATTGAATAAATCGATATGGTACCTTTGTGTGTCCTATCACGGTGATGGTTTAGTGCGGGCAGAGCTGTCTTTACCTCGTTCAATTGAAAACGGTACATTTGGCAAATTTATTTTTCGGATTTTTTTAATGCAAAATGAAGATTTATCAATTAATACGCCGGAAGTAACTGTTGATCCATTTGAGATCGAGCCAACCATTTTGCGTAAAGTAGAAAATGTTTAACATTAAAAGACTTGAGCAAGCGCGTAAACGCTTGCGTATGACTGCTAAGGAGTTAGCTGAAAAATCTGATTTATCATCCATAACAATTTCAAGAATATGTAACGGTAAGCACGAGCCTGACGAGACAACAATAATAAAAATTGTTAATGCTTTAGGGTTTCCGCGTTCTTTTTTTGAACAAGATATAGCAGATGCAATTACTGTTGATGCGGTTAGTTTTAGAAGTCTTTCTTCAATGACTGCAAAGGAACGTGATGCAGCGCTAACTGCAGGTGAGCTTGCATATGAGTTAGCCGATTGGATGGATGAACGATATGATTTGCCAAAAGTTGATATTCCTGACTTAAGTGAATTAAATTCACCGAAAGCGGCGGCGCGATCGTTGCGGCAATATTGGGGTATTGGCGAACGCCCGATTAAGCATTTATTGAATCTTTTGGAGGCAAAAGGTACGAAGATATTTTCTTTAAATGAGAGCACAAAGAATATTGACGCGTTTTCTGTTTGGCGTAGCGCACAGCCGTATATTTTTTTAAATACGTTTAAAACAGCAGAGCGCAGTAGATTTGACGCGGCTCATGAGTTGGGGCATCTTGTATTACATCGCCATGGAGGACCTCATCAAAGTAATGCGGAAAAAGAAGCTAATGATTTTGCTAGCGAGTTTCTTATGCCTGAGGCAGATGTTCGCGCGCATTTATCTCATATTAAAAGTATTGATAGATTAATATCAGAAAAATTAAGATGGGGTGTCTCACTGGCTGCATTGTGCTATCGAATGCATAAGCTTGATCTAATTACCGACTGGCAGTATCGGACTTATTGTATTCAGATTAACCAACGGTTTAAGTTTAGTGAGCCGAATAGCATAGCTAAAGAGCAGTCTTCGGTCTGGAATATGATTTTCCAAGATCTGTGGAAATCGGGCATTGATAAAGGGAAAATTGCAAAAGAACTTCATATTCCTTTAGAAGAGTTTGAAAACTTGGTTTTTGGTTTAACTGAAACCCATGCTCCACCACCGAAACACGCAGCGAACCTTGTTGTTGTAAAATAATTAGTTACCCCGCCAAGTGCGGGGTTTTTTATTTGTTTTTTTGATTCTCTTTATATTTTCGGTAGTAATACCGTATTTTATTGACATTCGGTATTACTACCGGTATTATATCTCATAGTTACCACGAAGAAGCTTTAGCTGATCTGGTTTTATGGAGTAAATACAATGACCGATGTCAATACTAATCCATTTATTTCTCCCCCAAATACAATATGGCAGCAGGGGGCTGCTATTCACCCAATTCCCACACGTTGCCATGCTATGATGCTTGCTATGCAAGATATTGCGGCGGCAAAGGGCAATGTTGATGTTGCTGATTTAAAAAATGCTGGCTTTGCTGATGATGAAATTGCTACCTATGGTGAAAAAGCCGCAAGCCTTGCCCAAAGCTTTGCAGTTAAAGCAGTGTGTAAACCCAAGCAAAACTTGCCGCAAGTGCCGCTTATCATTGCGGCAAGTGAAGCCACCCCACCACAATTTGATAATATTATCAATAATGACAAGATAGGCAATCTTTGGCGCAATTATTGCGCTTGTGTTGCGGCGTTTAAGCTGCACCCATGGTACCCCTTGCGTGAGCGCTGCATTGCTATGTTAGCGCAATATTTAGCGGCGGTTAATATTGGCCAAGCAAGCCGCGCCGCCATTATCCGCCAAGTGGAAGCGCATTTGCGGGCCATTCCTCTTTGTCAAAAGGTGTAGGCTCATGCAAAAACCCATCGCACCGCAAGCCATTGAAACTATTGCCAAGATTGTTGATATTTTACCAATAGATAATGACGAATTGGCACAACAAGTCTTAGCAATGACCTTCAAGGCGGTTTGCAATACCCTTAATATGAGCAAAGACGAGACAATTGCTACTTTTATCCGCATTATTGAAGCGGAAGAAGAAGGTAGAAAAGCCAAAGCACCTTTGGCCAACTAAGCCATAACCCAACCTACATTTTTTAAGAGACCATCATGCAACGCGCCGGCGTTTGCAGTGGAGTTCTATTGTCTTTTAACAAGGTTTTTACAATGACCCAAGATGAAGCACGACAAAAAGCTATTAAAGCAGGTGTTGAAAGCCTAAAGGCAGGTTTTGCCAATGTTTTTGACCATGACGAATGGCTAAAAGCGCTTAACCTTGCCCTTGATATTTTTACCGAGCAATGCGGCTTTATAAAAGAAGCGCCAAAGCAAGGGCAGGGCGCGATAGTTTGGCAGCCTATCAGTGAATTTGATTTCAATCGAGATTATGTCAAACCATTTCTTGTTTGCGGCAAGTTGGGGCAATTTAATTTTCAAATTGCGCGATGGGAAAACTGGGAGGGCTATTGGGTAGTGGGTGATGATCACCTTGGCTGTGAAGCCTATCCGTATTTTGCTGTAATTCCAGAAATTAAAGGTTACAAGTAATGACTGATAGTGGTTTTAGCATTAGCCGCAGCGCATTATTGCCTGCCCTTAATGCCGTTGTTAAAGCGGTGGAGCGGCGCAACACATTGCCAATTTTAGGGCATATAGTGCTTGAGGTGGATGAAAGCCGCCCCAAGCTCACCGCCACTAATTTAGATTTGCAAATAACAGTCACCACGCAATGTCAAAATTTTGGGCAGCATGGTTCTGCTTTGCCCGGTATTTTATTGCATGATGCGGTGCGCAAGCTTGACGTTTCTGCCCAAATTGAATTTGCCTTTTTGGAAGGGAGCGCAGAGGTTAGAGCAGGGCGGGCAAAGTTTAAGCTGCAAAGCTTGAATAAAGCCGACATGCCGATTATGGGCATTGATGATGGCGCAACAGATTTTAATATTTCACCGCAAGTGTTGGATAGCATTTTAAATAAGGTTGCGTTTGCCGTTTCAACTGAGGAAACCCGCTATTATTTAAATGGCATTAACCTGCATATGGATGGTGACAAGTTAGTGGCTGCCGCAACGGACGGCCATCGGCTTGCACAATTAAAGCTTGCTGTGTTTGATGGGCGGGATAATTTCCCTGCTTCGTTGAGCGCGACAAGTGTCATTGTGCCGCGCACATTTTGGTCAATCGTCAAAGGCTTGTTTGTACTTGATGAGGATATCAAGTTGCAATTATCCGATGTGCGCATTGCTATGAGCCAAGGCGATATTTGCGTGGTTTCAAAGCTTATTGACGGAACTTTTCCTGATTATCAAAGGGTAATTCCACAAGCCTCTACCCATTTTTACCATGTGCCGGTGGCAAGTCTTTCTAAGGCATTGGAGCGCGTTATGGCGGTTTTAAGTACACGCGGGCGCGGCGTTACGTTTATTTTTGGTAATGGCGAATTGAAGCTAGGCGCCAGTGATAGTGAAATGGGCGATGCAACTGACAGCGTGGATTTGCTGGAAAACAGCTCAGCTGAAGAAATAGCAATTGGCTTTAATGCGCGTTATGCGCTTGATCAATTGGCGGCTTGCGGCTGCGATGCGCTTACTTTTGGTTTAACATCGAATAGCGGGCCGGCCTTAATCACACCCATGAATGAAACAGCAGGTAGCAAAGCAAAATTTGTGCTTATGCCAATGCGGATATAGGGGGTAAGTTATGGCCGCGCGCATTCCACCTATTACTGTTGCCTTGCTCGAATCCTATTTGGATTATCTTGCCAACCTTATGGTGGAGCATGCGCCAGATTTTGATGAGTGCTTGCCGATTTATGAACGCTTAGAGGCCGAAATTGAAATTTTAAAAAATCGTGAAAAGCGTCTTGCAGCTGTTTATGCGCGGGCTAAAAAGTTAAAGACAAAACAACCCAAGATTAAAGAATCGAAGGATCAAACGGCAAGGCAATCCGATTGAGCTGTTCCCACTGCCACGATAAACCACCGCCAGAGCCATAGCGCGGGCGGCTATTAGCATGCCCCATCAATGCCATACGCAATTCATGATCGACATCGGCCTCTTTCATTCTATCTTCAAACGCATGCCTAAATGAGTAGATCACTTGATTCTCATTTTCAAATAGGCAATTTTCTCTAAAAAACTTATTAAGAGTGTTGGATAAGGTTGTTTCCTTGTCGCGATAGCGGGTAAAGCCGTTACGATGTAGCTTTATAGCCTCTAATGCCACGCCAATAAGCGGAACGCGCCTAACGCTGGAGCTTGTTTTTATCTCGCGTGGATCTGCGGGGTCTATTCGCGGTGCTATTTCAATAAAGGGTACTTCACCATCAAGGTGGATATTTTGCGAGCCAAGATTGCAAATCTCGCCAAGGCGCGCACCAGTATCTGCTAAAATAAAAACCACGTGACGCGCTTCGTCATTTAGCTTTGCCAAAGCACTTGGTTGGTAAATCTTGCTTTTGATCCAATTGATAGAAAAAGGTGGGCGTGATTTTTTTACTTCTTTAAAGGATAGGTTAGCCAAGGGGTTATTATAGTCTTGTTGGCCAAGATGAGAAAAATATGAGCTTAGAAAAACGCGGGCATTGCCAATTTGCCGGTTGCCCCATGATGCAGAGTGCGATGGTTTGCCATCTTTAGGCACGACTGATTCTGAAAGCTTTCTATAAAATAATAAAGCATCGTCGCGTGTGACCTGGCTGATTTCTTTATCACCAATTGTATCGCGAAATAAGCGCAGGGTGGCGCGGCGCTCATTCAGCCAACGCTCGCGCTGCCCTTGGCTTTTGCCAGTTAATGTATGGGGGACGATATCTGAAAAATATAAATTTTCAGCTGCTTGCAGCGAATTTTGCGGCGCGGCGTATTTGCCAAGCAAACTTTGCGCTATTTGTGTAGGCATGGGCTTTTCAGTTAAAGCTGAAAAACGACTAATAATTTCTTCCAATGATGCCTTGGCAAGATCACCTGCAGTTTTATAGGCGAAGCCAAAAGCTTCAGCCTGCCTTACGGCCACGTTATATTGTTCCATTGCTTGCAGGTTATCGGTGCCAAGCATTAAGGCTGCCCATAAAGCATTGTCAGCTTTTTCATGAATGTCTCGCTTAGCGCGGGCAATAATAAGGTCGCTGGTATGGAGCGCCGTTTGGATTATTGGGCTGCGTTTATCTAGATCAATAATAGTTTTTGGCACCCGTCTTTTATAGACATAATTGCCATTGCGCAGCATGAGATAACGATCTTGATTTGTAGCCTTTGCCCCCACGGTCATACTCTTTTCAAACATATTGTGTGACATTTAGTATGTCATAATGTGTGGCAAATTAGAGTAAATATCAAGATAGGAAAATTTAAAAAATTAAAACAACAATAAAATCAAAATGTTATGATTTTTGTGTGGTGCGGACGGCGGGAATCGAACCCGCACGATCGTTGGATCGAGGGATTTTAAGTCCCTTGCGTCTACCAATTCCGCCACGTCCGCGCAAGGTTCTTATATGCAAACAATTCGACAATGTGAAGCAAAAATTTCAAATTTTACAATTTTTTTTTCAAATCTGGGATAACTTATTAAAATGGTAAAAAAAACACATTAAAAACAATTGGTTGATTTGTGTCTGTTTCTTTTTGTTAAAATTGAATGAGCATGGATTTTTTTAAAAAATCTAGAATATTGTTTGATATCGTGATGAAATGCGATTTTTGGTCAAGATAAATATGGTTTTAGTCAATTTTGATTGTAAATCTATATTCGCCGGTGCATATCTCATCACAATTACGACAAAAGGTTTCCAACTGGCTTTTGTTATAGTAGGGGGTAATAGTCAGGTTTTCTTGCTGTTAAAATAATAAGGACAATAATATGACCGCTTTTTTGGAAGATGTTAAGCGCGCAGCTCAATCATTACGTGGATTGTTTCCCGAAACTCCATTGCAAAAAAATGAATTTTTGTCGGAGCGTTATGGCGCAGAGATTTATTTAAAGCGTGAAGATTTGACGCCAGTGCGTTCCTATAAGATTCGCGGTGCTTTTAATTTTGTTTCTTCTATGCTGGATAAAGTTGCGCCTGATCAGGCGTTTGTTTGCGCATCTGCTGGTAATCATGCGCAAGGGCTGGCGTTTGTTTGCCAGTATTTTAGCCGCAAAGCTGTTATTTTTATGCCAGTGACAACACCACAGCAAAAAATAGATAAAACACGCGTCTTTGGTCGTGAATTTGTTGAGATTCGGCTCATAGGTGATACTTTTGATCAGTGCTATGCTGCCGCGCAAGATTTTGTGGCCAATGGCGGTGGTGTGATGGCGCCACCTTTCGACGATATGCGCATTATAGCTGGGCAGGCGACAGTTGGTTATGAACTTTCCCAGCAGTGGCCCCATGAGACAGCGCCTGATTTGATTATAGTTCCCGTTGGTGGTGGTGGGCTGGCTAGCGGTGTTTCAACCTTTGTAAAAGATATTGGGTGGAGCACGGCTATGCGTTTTGCTGAACCTGAAGGTGCTTCGAGCTTGTTTAAGACTTTGCAGGCCGGCGAGCGTGTTAAGCTTGATAAAATGGATACATTTGTTGACGGTGCCGCTGTTGCGCTTATCGGTGGTATGAATTTTGATATTTTAAAGCGCTTTGCGCCGCGCGATGTTATCCGTATTCCAGAGAATCGCCTATGCGCTACTATGATTGAAATGCTTAATATAGAAGGTATTGTGGTTGAACCAGCAGGTGCTTTGGCTATTGACGCACTAAAGGATATGGGAGCCAATGAAATTCGCGGTAAGCGTATTGTTGTGGTTGTATCAGGGGGGAATTTTGACTTTGAGCGTTTGCCAGACGTTAAAGAGCGCGCATTGCGGTTTGAAGGCCTAAAGAAATACTATATTTTCCGCTTTCCGCAACGCCCTGGTGCATTGCGTGCCTTTCTTGATTTATTGGGACCTGAAGATGATGTGGCGCGTTTTGAGTATTTGAAGAAATCGGCGCGTAATTTTGGTTCGGTTTTGATTGCTATCGAAACTAAGCATAAAGAAAATTTTGTTTTGCTTAATAAAAAATTTGATGAATCTGGTTGGGCCTATAATGATGTAACGCTTGATCCGGTTTTATTTGATTTTGTTATTTGATTTAGACAGCCTTTGGTTATCCAAGATTAAATGAATTAGTATCAACTCGCACTATAATAAATTATCACAATTTTATTGTGAAGCTATCATGAGAATCTGGTTGTGTGTTTCCCTTAATCGATTATCGTGGTTATAGGAAATTTTGTGAGTATTTGATTGTTTTGGATGAAATGTCGTTGAAATAAGATGAATGGCTAATTTGCAAATATAGCAATTGGCTGCAAAATTTTAGTTCAATATAATGGGGATTGGAAGAATAATTATGACGAAAATTGCAAGCATTATCATTGGCTTTTTTATGGTTATAGCTATGGCCGTTAACGCAAACGCTCGTCAGCCTAGCGGTCTTGAGCAACGCGAATTGGTTTTATTAGTAAAAAATATCAATGACGCTGTTGCAAAGAAGGATTTTTCAGTCCTTGTTAATTCAATGCCTAGTCGCCTTTATAAAGAAATGGCTATTAAAATGTACACAACTGAAATTGTTTTGCGTGAGGATTTTAAAAAACAAGTTACGCAGCAATTTAGCAATATTGTTGAAAATGGCTACCAGCTTGATGGTGAAAAAATTGAATATAAAGAAACTTCGGATGGTACATTTTATGCGCTAATACCAACGCGTTTTGAAACGAAAGACGCGATTGTGGAGTCTCAAACCTTGGCTATTTTTGATAATACAAAATGGCATATTGTTTTAGGTGGTCAAAAAACCGTACAAAATCCGGTTTTTTTAGAAATTTATCCTTCATTTCAAAATGTGAGTGTTCCAGTTGGTAAGGCTATTGCTAAGTAGCTATGTTAGATTATAGGAAACGTAATAGGGGGAGATTGGTTTGCTGCCCCTATTTTTTTGTTTAATTATTATGCCGACAGATTATCTCATAATTAAAAAGTAAAGTGTTATTAACATTCTCATTGTCACTAGAATGAGAAATTAAATAGCTAAAACATATTGCTTTCTTGATGAAATAGGCTTATAGAGCAATGAGTAATTAAAGGTTCATTTTCACAAGTTGAAAAGCTGGACTGTTTTTTACCTTTTATCATTTAAAACTGATATTACATTAAGTTAAGTGCGGTATATAATTTACTCACTTTGTATTTTCCGATGACATAAAATCCAACGGAATTTAACAGCCTTTTAGGCTGTGCCCATTGCAAGCAGTTATTAGCTGTATATTTGGGTTTTTAACATTGTTTTATACATTTAGGGACACGCGGTCTTCATGTTTTGAAGAAGGCACGGAATGTTTTAAACATAAATGAAACATAGACTGTCCCAAGATATTTGAACTTAAGAAAGTATTTTAAATTGACAAATTCTAATTCATCCGGCTTCGCTGATTTCGGATTGCCTGAGCTATTGCTTAAAAATTTAGACCGTGCCGGTATGGTATCGCCAAAGCCTATTCAAGAAGAAGCCTTGCCTGTTATGCTTGATGGAAAAGATCTATTGGGTATCGCTCAGACTGGTTCTGGTAAGACTTTGGCTTTCAGTTTGCCGATTATTGCTCAAATCATTAAAAAGGGTGATAAGCGCCGCCCCAAAAGTGCACGTGCGCTTATTCTTGCGCCAACCCGTGAACTTGCACAGCAGATTCTCGATGCTATTAGCGCAATGACGAAAGACATGCATTTGGCATTAGGTCTTGTGTTGGGTGGTGTGTCTCGCTTGAAGCAGATCAAACGGGTTGGTCCTGGCGTTGATATTTTGATTGCGACCCCAGGTCGCTTGATGGATCTCGTTCGCGATAAGGAAATTGATCTATCACAAACCCAATATTTGGTGCTTGATGAAGCAGATCGCATGCTTGATATGGGCTTTATCAATGATGTGCGAAAAATTGCATCCTTATTGCGTAAGGATCGCCAAACTGCATTGTTCTCTGCAACTATGCCGAAAGAAATTAGTGCATTAGCTGCAAGTTTGCTTAATGATCCGGTTAGAGTTGAAACTGCGCCACAAGGCACGACAGCTGCTGATATTAATCAGATTGTTTATGGTGTTCATCGCCGCAATAAAAAAGATGGTCTTTTAGGTCTTTTAGCTGATGATGCATTGCGTTCTGTTATTGTGTTTTCTCGCACCAAGCACGGTGCGGATGCCATTAAGCGTGATCTTGATCGCGCGGGTGTTTTATCTGGCGTTATTCATGGTAATAAAACCCAAAATGCGCGTCAAAAAGCATTGAATGGTTTCCGTAATGGTACTTTACGGGTTCTTGTTGCAACCGATATTGTTGCGCGCGGTATTGATGTGCCAGGTATTAGTCATGTTATCAATTATGACTTGCCTGATGAAGCTGAAAGCTATGTGCATCGCATTGGTCGTACTGGTCGTAATGGTGCATCGGGTGAGGCTATTACCTTATTTGACGCAGAAACCGAAACTGTTCGTTTGCGCGGTGTACAGCGTGTAACGCGCAAAAAATTTGCGGTTGAGCCTTTGAGCGATGAAGTGATGAAGCGTAAGCCGGTGCCGGTTGAATTGCCACCAGAAGAAGATGAGCGTTCATCGCGTGGTCGCAATGGCAAGGGTAAGCCAAATACGTCACGTTTTGCTAAAGGTCGTGCTGAGCGCAAGCGCGGCGGTGAAGATGTAAACGGCAGAGGCGGTCGTTCAGGTGGACGTAATGATAAGCCGTTTCATGGCCGTAACCGTAGTGAGGCTTCTTCAGATGGTGAACGCCAAGAGCGTTCATCCTATGGTGAGCGTAAGGCATTTGATGGTAAAAAGTCTAAGGGCGGTAATGGTAATGGACGTGGCCCAAATGCCAATGGTTCAGCAAAGAAAAAGAGCGGCTTTCAAGGTGGTCGCGGCTCACGTCGCCCCAATCGGGAATCTTATGCTGCTTAATTAATTCTTCTGGCGTGAATTCAATTCATGCCAGAATTTTTTTTATAAAACTTTATTGAAGGCCCATCATTTGAATGGGCCTTTATTTTTCTAATGCAAAAATATTTTTACTAAAGCTAGATGTATAAAAGCCGCGATTAGTTATGCCTTTTTCGCTTAATAAGACCTTAATAAGACCGTTGAGTAAATATTATGCTAAATTGCATAAAAAGTGCTTGAGCAAGCTGCATTAATGTGTATCGTTGCGGAACTTATTGTGCGTTTTATGTTGATTGCCTGTTATTTTACGCGGTATATTAATAGTGAAGCACTTACAGGTATCTATAATTATCTGTAATTAATAAATAGAAATAGATAGTTAGGGCTTTTTTTTAATAAAAATGCTCTTAAAATATAACTTATGATTGTAGTTGGTTGCTATTGGCAACTGATTCTGAATTTGAATTGGTTACTGTTTTTATACAGTGTCAGTTCCGGGTTATACCCGATTGGCGACAGACCGGAGAAAATATATGGCTTCAGCCGCAGAACAATTGGCGTCAAATCTGAATTTTTCAGCATTTTCGCGCGCGAGTGAATTAAAACAGCGTATATGGTTTACATTGGCGGCTCTATTGGTTTACCGCCTAGGCACCTATATTCCTATGCCAGGTATTAATATCGACGCTTTAAATAAGGCATTTGCCGGTCATGCTACAGGTATTGCTGGCTTGTTCAATATGTTTTCGGGTGGTGCAGTTAGCCGTATGGCTATTTTTGCGCTGGGCATCATGCCTTATATTTCAGCTTCCATCATTATTCAGTTGATGACAGCCGTTATTCCTTCTCTTGAGGCATTGAAGAAGGAAGGTGAATCTGGTCGCAAAATTATTAGCCAATATACCCGTTACGGTACTGTGTTGTTAGCTATTGTACAAGCTTATGGTATCGCGGTTGGTCTTGAGAGCGGTAACGGTATTGTCGCTGATCCAGGTTGGGCTTTCCGCTTGTCTGCTGTTATTACGCTTGTCGGCGGTACTATGTTTATGATGTGGCTCGGTGAGCAGATCACTTCGCGTGGTGTGGGTAACGGTATATCGCTTATCATTTATGTTGGTATCGTTGCGACCTTGCCGCAAGCCGTTTGGCAAATGTTGCAGGCACGGGCCCAAGGTAGCCTTTCAACATTTGTCGTTTTCGCTGTTATAATTCTTGTCGTCGTGCTTATTGCAGTTGTCGTATTTGTTGAGCGCGCGCAACGCCGGCTTTTGGTACGTTATCCAAAGCGCCAAGTTGGTAATCGCATGTTTGAAGGTGACACTTCAAACCTGCCGTTGAAAATTAATACTGCTGGTGTTATTCCGCCAATTTTTGCATCATCGCTTTTGTTGCTGCCAACCACCATAGGCGCCTTTGCTGAAAAAACTCCAGGTTGGGCGCAGCCAATTATGACGATGTTACAGCATGGTCATCCTGTATTTATGACGCTTTATGCAGCTCTGATGGTCTTCTTTTGTTTTTTCTATACGGCAATTGTATTTAATCCTAAGGAAACAGCAGATCAGCTAAAGAAGCATGGCGGATTTATCCCTGGTTACCGTCCAGGAGAACGAACTGCTGAATATATTGATTATGTATTGACGCGTATTACTGTTCTTGGTGCGGTTTATATTGTTGGTGTCTGCATGTTGCCTGAGTTCTTTATTTCATCAACAGGAATTGGAATGCAACTTGGTGGTACATCCCTCCTAATTATCGTAACGGTAACGCTTGATACGATTTCGCAGGTTCAAGGCCATCTTGTTGCTCATCAATATGAAGGCTTGATTAAGAAGTCAAAACTTAGGGGAGGTAAGAAGACACGATGAAACTTATTTTATTAGGACCACCCGGTGCCGGTAAAGGGACTCAGGCTAAGATTTTGACTGAGAAATATAATATCCCGCAATTGTCAACTGGCGATATGCTGCGAGCAGCAGTTGCTGCGGAAACCGAAGTTGGTAAGCGCGCTAAGGAAGTTATGGCTGCTGGTCAATTCGTTTCTGATGAGATAGTTAATCAAATCGTTGCTGACAGAATTAGCGAAGCCGATTGCGTAAACGGGTTTATTCTTGATGGTTATCCTCGTACTACAGCGCAAGCCACTGCTCTTGAAGAAATCTTGAAGGCTAGGAATACCGGTCTTGATGCTGTAATCGAGTTAAAAGTTGATGAGGATGCCTTGATCAGTCGACTCGAGAGTCGGATCAAGGAAACGCAAGCAGCTGGCGGAAGTGTTCGTTCGGATGATAATCCGGAGACATTTGCAAAGCGTTTGGTCGAGTATCGCGAGAAAACTGCACCATTGTCGGATTTTTATCGACAAAACGGCCAGTTAAAAGAGGTTGATGGTATGGCGCAAGTTCATGCCGTAACAGCCGAAATTCAAAGCCTATTACAATAAGATAGGTATTATTTCGGTTATATATGAATTCGCTTGACTTTTTCGTTAAAATAAGATTAAGACAGCGAATTCATTTTTAAAAAATGTTGTAGCCCTGATGGATTTCTGTTAAGGGCTATTTTTCACTGTAAATATATGCGGTATTTGCAGTTGTTAACCAGAACCAAGGAGAAAAGGCGTGGCTCGTATTGCTGGCGTCAACATCCCGACTAATAAGCGTGTAGTAATTGCGCTTCAGTATATTCACGGGATTGGACCAAAATTTGCTCAAGAGATCTGCGAAAAAGTAGGTATTCCTGCTGAGCGTCGTGTTAATCAGCTTACTGATGCTGAAGTTTTGCAAATTCGCGAAGCTATCGATCGTGACTATCAGGTTGAAGGTGATCTTCGTCGTGAAGTTTCCATGAACATCAAGCGTTTGATGGATCTTGGTTGCTATCGCGGTCTTCGTCATCGTCGTTCATTACCTGTTCGCGGTCAACGCACACATACTAATGCACGTACTCGTAAGGGCCCTGCAAAGGCAATTGCTGGTAAAAAGAAATAATCATAGTTAACCAGATAAATCTGGTTGTCTATTTTAAGATTTGCTGTCCCTTTCTTACGGCTTATTAAGTTGATAAGTCAAAAATAGGAATGGGTGGAGCTGCTGAAGTTACGGCAGTGTAGAGATCGATTGAAAGGTAGAATATGGCAAAGGAAGCCACACGTGTTCGCCGGCGCGAACGTAAAAATATTTCATCAGGTGTTGCGCATGTTAATTCAACATTCAACAACACAATGATTACAATTACCGATGCTCAAGGCAATGCAATTGCATGGTCTTCAGCCGGTGCGCAGGGGTTCAAGGGTTCACGTAAATCCACTCCATTTGCAGCACAGGTTGCCGCAGAAGATTGTGCGAAAAAAGCTCAAGAGCATGGCATGCGCTCGTTAGAAGTTGAAGTTTGCGGTCCAGGTTCTGGCCGTGAATCTGCACTTCGTGCGTTGCAAGCTGCTGGTTTTGTGATTACTTCTATTCGCGATGTGACGCCAATTCCACATAATGGCTGTCGTCCACGTAAAAAGCGCCGCGTTTAATTTGGCTGTTTTATTAGCTAAAGGGGCCCCTTTAGCGTTCATGCTCATTGTCACGAATGGATGGTGACAAAAGCTAAGGACAGGAATTTAATCATGATCCAAAAAAACTGGCAGGAATTAATCAAGCCGAGTAAAGTTGAGTTTCAAAGTGATGCTTCTTTTACAAAAGCAACTTTGGTAGCTGAGCCTCTTGAACGTGGTTTTGG
This sequence comes from Bartonella sp. HY328, assembly GCF_025449335.1. Classification (NCBI taxonomy): domain Bacteria; kingdom Pseudomonadati; phylum Pseudomonadota; class Alphaproteobacteria; order Hyphomicrobiales; family Bartonellaceae; genus Bartonella; species Bartonella sp. HY328. The sequence continues at coordinate 2,163,305 of NZ_CP104883.1, read as the reverse complement.
TTTGACTATCGGTAACGCGCTAAGACGCGTTCTTCTTTCATCTCTTCGTGGTGCAGCAGTTACTGCTGTTCAGATCGATGGTGTTCTTCATGAATTCTCATCAATCCCAGGTGTTCGCGAAGATGTGACAGATATTATTTTGAATATTAAGGAAATTGCTATCCGTATGGATGGAGATGGTCCAAAGCGCATGGTTGTTCGTAAAGAAGGACCAGGTGTTGTCACCGCTGGTGATATTCAAACTGTTGGCGATAGTGAAATTCTCAATCCTGATCTTGTTATTTGTACACTTGATGAAGGTGCGGAAATCCGCATGGAATTTACCGTTAATAATGGTAAAGGCTATGTGCCTTCCGATCGTAATCGCGCTGAAGATGCACCAATTGGTCTTATTCCAGTTGATAGCCTTTTCTCACCGGTTCGCAAAGTATCCTACAAGGTAGAAAATACCCGTGAAGGACAAGTTCTTGATTATGATAAGTTGACTTTAACCATTGAAACCAATGGTGCAGTTAGTGGTGAAGATGCAGTTGCTTTTGCAGCTCGTATTTTGCAAGACCAGCTTTCTGTTTTTGTTAACTTTGAAGAGCCACAAAAAGAAGCTCCGCAAGAGCAAGTTTCTGAACTTGCATTCAATCCTGCACTTCTTAAGAAAGTGGACGAGCTGGAGCTTTCTGTTCGTTCAGCCAATTGCCTTAAAAACGATAATATCGTTTATATTGGCGACCTCATCCAAAAGACGGAATCCGAAATGTTGCGGACCCCGAATTTTGGCCGTAAATCGCTTAACGAGATTAAAGAAGTTCTCGCTGGCATGGGTCTACATCTTGGTATGGAAATACCAGCTTGGCCGCCAGAGAATATCGATGATCTTGCAAAGCGCTATGAAGATCAATATTGAGCCATTAATTGAAGGAGAAAGCTCATGCGCCATGGTAATTCAGGCCGCAAGCTGAACCGGACTGCAAGTCATCGTAAAGCAATGTTCGCCAATATGGCGGCATCGTTAATCGAACACGAGCAGATCGTGACTACGCTGCCTAAAGCTAAAGAAATTCGTCCAATCGTAGAAAAGCTAGTAACTTTAGGTAAGCGCGGCGGTTTACACGCTCGTCGTCAAGCCATTTCAGCTATTCGCGATGCTAAACTTGTTGCTAAGTTGTTTGATACGCTTGCACCTCGTTATGCTACTCGTAATGGCGGCTATTTGCGTATTATGAAAGCCGGTTTCCGTGCTGGTGATAATGCACCTTTAGCTGTAATCGAGTTTGTTGAACGCGATGTTAACGCAAAAGGCGCAGCTGACCGTGCTCGCACTGAAGCTGCTGCAAAAGAAGAAGCAAACGCTGCTTAATCTAATTTAAGTTCGTATAATATTAAAAAGCCCGCTATGGTTTTATAGCGGGCTTTTTGCTTTTTTCGGGTTTTTTGAATTGATATTGACTAGTTAAATTTTTACCGTTTTACTCGCGCCCTAATTTTATATAAGAAGTTTATGCGGGGTACTCCATGAAAATTAAAGATTTATCAGCACCGGTTACGGTTGCAAAAACAGATTGGTTATGTAGGAAAAGTTGGATTGGGTTTACGCCTGCAAAAGATACGCTTGAATCGCGTAATAAATGCGAAAACTATATTAATAAACTTGTTTCTAATGGTTATATCATTGAATATGTAACGAAGAAATTTCGCAATCCAAACCGTAAATTTTTAGATGAACGTCAATATCTGCACGCACGTATGTTTCATAAATGCAATGCAGGGCGTTTTATTGCCGTCCACAAACTAAATCCTGTTGCTGAAAAGCTTTCAAATATCTTAAGTCGTAAGGAATATCGGGCGCTGCAAAATATCTGGTCTAAAGAAGGAAAAAAATACCGGTGGTCGGTGGCTTTTAGGGTAGTAGAAAGTTATGAGATTGTCGGCAAACCTTTGGCAGAAGATATTTTGGGAACTGATATTTATCGGCGCTTATTCCAACATGCATCTAAATCATTGCGGCTTATCGACGATGAAGTAAGGAAGCCATTGGGTGAGTTGACTCTTAATATGCAGTCATGCAGTACTGATATTTGGCAGATGATAGCCAAAGACATCGACGATAGAGCTACAGAACCGATGAAGGTTGCTAAGCATTTACATCAAATGATTGATCGTGATTTAGCGTTGCTTGCTTTGGAAGGGCATAGTGGTGAACGCTTAACTATGATTAGAAAACGTTCGCGTTTATTACTTGCTGATTTTTTGAGACAACGAGAAAAAGAAAATAGTTTTCAATGTGATTGTTGCGGCTTTGATCCTAGTAATTTATCTAAAATACTGAAAGTTTCCAAGCGCAGTTTTTTTGATATTCATCATAAGGATCCATTGGCGGAAGGCGTACGCCTTACCAGTATAAATGATTTTGCACTGCTTTGTCCGACTTGTCATCGTATAGAACATATAAAATTACGCACTTGAATTGAAATATTTGGTTTCTTTTTTGATGAATTTGAAATGATGTGTCAGAAATTCGGCATTATAATGCTAAAAAGCCATGCTAATTGCATGGCTTTTTAGTTTAAATGGATCTTTTATAGCTTCCAGCCAGGTTTTGGATTTCTTTTACTTAAAAGCGCGACAGCCTCCACATGGGGTGACCATAAAAACTGGTCAACTGGTATCACTTTTTCAAGCTTATAGCCGCCTTTAACTAGGATTGATAAATCACGTGCTAATGTTACAGGATTGCAGGAAACAGCAACTACGCGGCTAATAATAGCGTTGGCTATTTCTTTTGCTTGTTCTTCAGCACCGGCGCGTGGTGGATCAAAAACAAGACCATCAAACTGTACAAGTTCCTTGGTGTTTAATGGCCGGCGGAACAAATCGCGTTCTTCGTGGGCCACTGTCTTTAACCCCGTTGCGTAACGGCTAGCGCGATCCAAGGCTTGTAAAGCTGCAGAAGTATTCTCAACAGCTTTTACGTTCATTTTTTTGGCCATTGGGAAAGTAAATGTGCCAGATCCTGAAAACAGATCTACTGCATTTTTCGTCTTTTTTAGCCAGTTAACTGCAATGCCTGTCATTGCGATTTCTGCTTCCTTGGTAGCTTGTAAAAAACCACCTGGTGGCAGGATAACTTCAACGCCATCAAAATCAATTAAGGGCTTTGCAACTTCAATGATGATTTCATCGTCAATGGCAATTCTTGCGATGTTTAATTTGATAGCAAGAGTTGTGAGACGCTGGCGGTGGCGATCTTCGATATTTTCAACACCAGAAATCATAATATCAAGGCCGTTATTGGCAGCTGTCACCGTCACATGAAAACTACGGGCATTATCTTGCAAAACCGCCGCTATGGCATGAATATCATCAAAGCGTGATGTTATGGCCTCAACGGTGACAGGACATTCATGAATTTCAACAATCTCGTTACTTTGGTAGCGGTTAAAACCAAGAACCAACCCTTTTGGAGTAGCTTTAGCAGTTAAGACGATACGACGCCTTGTTTGTGGTTCGCAGGAAATGAGTGGTGCAACTTCAGTCTTCAAACCACGCGCTTCTAAGGCATGAACAACAAGGTCACGTTTCCACGCTTCATAATTTTCACGGTTCCAATGTTGCAACGAGCAACCACCGCAATCTTCAAAATAGACACAAGTTGGCTCGATACGCTCATTGGATTTGCTTGTCAGCGCAATGAGCGTGCCTTTATCACCCTCGGTTGCAACATTTGCCTTTTCGCCTGGCAGGGTGAAAGGGACGTAAATATTGCCCGATGAACCTTTGGCAATACCATCGCCACCAGCTCCAACGGCAGTTATTATAACATCTTTCGTCACTTGTCTTTCACTCCATAAAGTAAGAATTCCTGATTACCATCTCCCCCTTCAATGGGCGAGGCAATAAGATCAATAGCGCGCCATTGCGGTAAATTATCTAACCACTCAAAAAGCGCGGCCTTAACGCGTTCTACCGCTTTTTTGTCTTTAACCAGACCGCCTTTGCCAATGGATTCACGCCCAACTTCGAATTGTGGCTTTAGCAGCAATATTGCTTTGGCATTGTTATTGGCAAGTTCCAGTGCAGGTGGCAGTGCGAGGGTTAGAGATATAAAACTAACATCTGAAACGACAAGATCGAGTCTTTCACCGCCAAGATGTATTTTTTGCAAATTACGGGCATTCAAACCTTCATGCAAGGTAATTCGGGGATCATCTTGCAAAGATGGGTGAAATTGTCCATGCCCCACATCAATAGCGGTTACATGGCTTGCACCACGCTCCAAAAGTACTTGGCTAAAGCCACCAGTGGAAGATCCAACATCTATGCAATGACTATTTTTTACATCAATTTTAAAATGATCAAGCGCACCAATCAACTTTAGGGCGGCGCGTGACACATAAGCCTTGGCAGGATCGTCAACTTCAATATTCGCGTCGTAAGGTGTTAAAGCGCCAGCTTTGGTTATTACCGTATTGCCTACTTTAACAGTGCCTCGTTCAATTGCATCGCGTGCTCTCGACCGCGTTGAAAAAATATCACGTTCAACTAATAATTGGTCAAGTCTTAGCCGCGAATTAACACCAATTTGATCAGGCTTTTGATCATCCTTTTTGGGCACTTTACTTTAAGCCCTAATTTGTGGCTGCTTGGCGAGATCTCGTCCAAGTGCATTAAATACGGCTTCAACAATACCGTCATGACCAAGGCCAATACGTGCAAGTACTTTATCTTGATTACCATGGGCAAGGTAGCTGTCAGGTAGTGTCAGTGTGCGAATTTTTAAACCATGCTCAAGTAAGCCCTTTTGCGCCAAGAGTTGTAGTACTTGTGCGCCAAAGCCGTTCATTGCGCCTTCTTCAATAGTTATTAAAACTTCATGCTCTTTAGCAAGGCGTGCGATTAAGTCTTCGTCTAGCGGTTTTGCAAAGCGTGCATCGGCAACGGTGGTCGAAAGACCTGCAGCGGCTAACTCATCGGCGGCAAGTAAAGCTTCACCAAGGCGCGTTCCAAAGGACAAAAGCGCTATTTTTGTGCCTTCACGTATAATTCTGCCTTTGCCAATTTCAATGATTTCACCGCGTTGCGGCAATTCAAGACCGGCACCTTCACCACGAGGATAGCGGAAAGAAATCGGCCCTTGGTCATAGGCAGCAGCTGTGCGCACCATATGCATCAGTTCTAGATTGTCTGAGGGAGCCATAACCACAAAACCAGGTAGGGCTGTTAAAAATCCTGTGTCAAAGCTACCTGCATGGGTTGCACCATCTGCACCAACAAAGCCTGCGCGATCAATGGCAAAACGAACAGGCAAGTTTTGTATTGACACATCATGGACAATTTGGTCATAGCCACGTTGTAAAAAGGTTGAATAAATGGCGGTAAATGGCTTGAAGCCTTCAGCCGCAAGGCCAGCTGCAAAAGTTACAGCATGTTGCTCGGCAATGCCTACATCAAAGATGCGCTTTGGAAATTCAAGTCCGAATTGGTCAAGCCCCGTACCGCCCGGCATGGCGGCAGTAATGGCAACAATTTTATCATCATGACGGGCTTCTTCAATGAGGCTTGATGAAAAAACCTTGGTATAGCTTGGCGTATTGCTTGGTGCCTTTGCTTGCTTACCAGTGATAACATCAAATTTATTAACGCCGTGATATTTGTCGCTTGCAGCCTCTGCTGGTGGATAGCCTTTGCCTTTTTTGGTAACCACATGAATAAGAACAGGGCCAAAGGGATTTTCCCGAACATTTTTTAGCACTGGTAATAGATGGTCTAGATTATGGCCGTCAATCGGGCCAACATAATAAAGACCCAGCTCTTCAAATAATGTGCCGCCGGTCAACATGCCGCGCGCATAACCTTCAGAGCGGCGCATTCTATCCCAAAAGAATTTGGGTAGTTTTTTGGTAAGTTCTTTGGCACGCTCACGTAAAGTTCTAAAACCGGGATTAGAAACAAGGCGTGCAAGATAAGCGCTCATTGACCCTGTCGATGGCGCAATTGACATATCATTATCGTTTAAAATGATAATAAGGCGGGCATCCATCGCGCCAGCATTATTCATTGCTTCATAGGCCATGCCAGCAGACATTGAGCCGTCACCAATAACGGCGATAACATTGCGCTTTTCATCATTAAGTTCAGCGGCAACAGCCATGCCAAGCCCTGCTGAAATTGATGTAGAAGAATGCCCTGCGCCAAAAGCATCATAATCGCTTTCGCTACGTTTGGTAAAACCCGAAAGACCATTTTCTTGGCGTAATGTTCGGATGGTATCGCGCCGTCCGGTTAGAATTTTATGCGGATAAGCTTGGTGTCCTACGTCCCAAATAATACGGTCGTGGGGTGTATCAAAAACATAATGTAAAGCAACGGTTAGCTCTACCACACCAAGTCCAGCACCTAGGTGGCCGCCGGTTACTGAAACCGCATCAATCGTTTCGCTACGCAACTCTTCTGCAAGTTGCGGTAAGTCTGCTTCCGGCATATTGCGCATATCCGCCGGAAAATGGACCTGATCTAATAGCGGTGTCTTGGTGCGGGACAATATAAAACTCCGTGGCTGCAACTTAGTATTTACAATACTTCTATTTTTCTAAAATAGTTGCCATAACGTAAATTGCAAAAAAATGATATAATTTATTTTAATATCCTAAGGGATTTTGCTCCATCACTCATGATGGCTTTTTAAAAATACGCTCATAGTGTGGATAATGTAAGCACTTGAGCAAAATAAAATTGCTCTTATAAGAAGCCACCTTGCTCTCATAATATGCTAAAAAATAGTTTTTTTTCAATGACAATATAAAGTTTATTTTAATTTAAAAAAATAAAAGCATAACGAGCGCAAGCCATTGCCTTTTTTGACTATGCTCGGGTAAAAAAGGCTAAACTGCAATTGGTAAGGCTAAACCTTTTTGTAAATGAAACTGCTATCTAAATTGTGATTTATATGAATATTTACAGTTTAAAGCCATTTGGGATGATGGCTGTCATCGGGCGAGCTAGCAACCAAGTCTCATAGTATTCTTAACCGAGAAAGCGTTTAATGGTCTCAATAAATTGCGGTACTGATATTGGCTTGGACATATATTCTTCACAGCCACCTTCTCTTATTCGCTCTTCATCGCCTTTCATAGCAAAGGCTGTGACCGCGATCACTGGAATAGAAGCAAGGTCTGCATCGGCTTTTAATTGGCGCGTCACATCAAGGCCTGAAATTTCTGGTAATTGAATATCCATTAAAATGAGGTCTGGTTGGTGTTCGCGTGCCAACTCAAGAACCGTTAAACCATTGCGTGTTGTTACTGTTTGATAACCAGTTGCTTCAACAAGATCGCGAAAAAGCTTCATATTGAGTTCATTATCTTCAACAATTAAAACTGTTTTGGCCATGGTTTAAGTCTTCCTGCTTTAATTTTTGTCTTTTTACAGCAATTTGCAAAATTACAAAAATTTAAAGCTACTGTGATGAATGATTATTTTTTGCTATGCTTTACAACAATGTGCTGCAAAACTACATAATACTAACTAGCATATTAATTGTTATAAGGAAATGGTAAGGTTTTGCACATCCATAGGCATAAATAATTATATTCGTGCCTATGGCTCGCTTTTGTGCGGATAAACAAACATAATGAGGTCAATGGGTTAATGAAACATAGTGTCAATCAAGAACAGGCTGAAACAATTGCCATCACTGCCCTTGGTTTTTTGGCTGGTGATCAAGAATTATTGGATCGCTTTATGGCAATAAGTGGCATTGCCGGGCAAGATATTAGGCAAGCCGCGAGCAGTCCTGGTTTTTTAGCTGGTGTTTTGAGTTTTTTGCTTAATCATGAGCCCAGTTTGATGATGTTTTGCCAAAACTCCAATATTCAGCCAGAGCGTGTTGCAGAGGCATTTGCTGCACTGCCAGGCGGCTCACCGATTGAGTTTTAATGGAAAAAGAAAGCGATTTTTCAACGCCAATTTTTGGGTTTTGCCGAGATTGCCTCACTATTCAGCGCGATAAACGAAAGCGATGTGTGAAATGTGGCAGCCCGCGCATTATCGCTCATGATGAGCTTTATAGCCTTTCGATCGCGCATATTGATTGTGATGCTTTTTATGCCTCTGTTGAAAAGCGTGATAGGCCTGAATTGCGCGATAAGCCAGTGATTATTGGTGGCGGCACACGCGGCGTAGTATCCACATGCTGTTATATTGCGCGCATTTATGGCGTGCGCTCGGCCATGCCGATGTTTAAAGCATTAGAAGCATGTCCACAAGCAGTGGTTATTTTTCCTGATATGGCAAAATATGCAAAAGTAGGTAAAGAAATTCGCCAAATGATGCTAGAACTTACGCCATTGGTTGAACCACTTTCCATTGATGAAGCGTTTTTGGATTTGCATGGCACTGAGAAATTGCATAAGGCACCGCCTGCCTTTACTCTGGCACGTTTTGCCGAGCGAGTTGAAAATGAAATTGGCATTAGTGTTTCTATCGGCCTTTCTTATTGTAAATATTTAGCCAAAGTTGCCTCCGATCTTGATAAACCTCGCGGTTTTTCGATTGTTGGGCAAAAAGAAGCTTTGTCCTTTTTAGCCTCGCAAGAGATAAAAATGATTTGGGGCGTTGGCAAAATGATGGCAGCAAAACTTAATAATGATGGCATATTCAAGATTGGGCAATTGCAAGAAATAGAAGAGGTTGAGCTTATGCGCCGTTATGGCGTGATGGGGCAACGCTTATTTCGGCTTTCACGTGGGGTAGATGACCGCCGTGTTGAGCCGGAAAGTGACATGAAAAGCGTGTCAGCCGAGCGAACTTTTGAAAAAGATTTATCAAAACGCGAAGACCTTATTGCGGTTTTACGCCATTTAAGTGAGCTGGTTTCACAGCGTTTGAAAAAAGGTGATATTGCTGGCCAAACCGTAGTTTTAAAGTTGAAAACCAAGGATTTTAAATTACGTACGCGCAATCGTCATTTAAGTGATCCAACGCAAATTGCAGATCGCATTTTTCGTGTTGGGGTCGACTTATTGGATCGTGAGTTAGACGGCAGTTCTTTTCGCCTGCTTGGCATTGGCGTTCAGCAATTAAGTGATGATGAACAAGCCGATCCGATTGATTTAGTTGATGAACAGGCGACAAAACGAGCGGCGGCTGAAACAGCCATAGATAAATTGCGTGATAAATTTGGATCAAAAGTAGTGGAAACCGGATTTACCTTTGGCAAAAATCCAATAAAATCATCCAAAAAGTAAATTTAAAACAAATGTTTAAAATAAAAAGGCCGGTAAAACCGGCCTTTATGTTGTTATATGCTACGCCTTTGTTGTTGGCGCTAATCTAATATGTAGGTCACGCATTTGCGCTGGCGATACATTAGAAGGCGCACCCATCAACAAATCAAATGCTTGTTGGTTCATTGGGAAGAGTGAAATTTCACGTAAGTTTTGTGCACCTGTGAGCAACATAACAATACGATCAACGCCAGCACCCATGCCACCATGGGGCGGTGCACCATAATGGAATGCGCTATAAAGACCACCAAAACGCTCTTCAACTATTTCACGTGATAGGCCGGCAATTTCAAAAGCTTTAACCATTGTATCTGGAATGTGGTTACGAATACCACCAGAGGCAATTTCATAACCGTTGCAAACCATATCATATTGGAATGCTTTAATAGTAAGTGGATCTTGGTTTTCTAATGCATCCATACCGCCTTGTGGCATAGAAAATGGATTATGGGAAAATTCGATGCGCTTTTCATCTTCATTCCATTCGTAGAATGGGAAATCAACAATCCAAGCAAGTTCAAAACGATTATGGTCAACAAGACCAAGGTCTTCACCTGCACGGGTACGGGCTGCGCCTGCAAAAGACACAAACTTTTTAGGATCGCCAGCAACAAAGAAGCAAGCATCACCATCATCAAGTCCAAGCTGTAAGCGGATAGCCTCAGTGCGTTCAGGTCCAATATTTTTTGCAAGCGGGCCAGCGCCTTCCAGCACTTCACCTTCTTTACGCCAGAAAATATAGCCAAGGCCAGGTTGGCCTTCTTTTTGCGCCCAACTATTCATGCGGTCACAAAATGCGCGGCTACCACCGGTTTTAGCAGGAATGGCCCAAACTTCTGCCTTATCATCATTAGCAAGAATATTCGCAAATACCTTAAAGCCCGAATCACGGAAATGATCTGAAATTTCTTCCATAACAATTGGGTTACGCAAATCTGGCTTATCACTACCATATTTGCGCATTGCTTCATCATAAGCGATACGTGGAAATAGGTCTGTTACCGGCTTGCCGTCAGAAAATTCCTTGAATATATCGCGGATGACAGGTTCCATTGTTGAAAGAATATCTTCTTGTTCAACGAAGCTCATTTCAAGGTCGAGCTGGTAAAATTCACCTGGTAGTCGGTCAGCACGTGGATCTTCATCGCGGAAGCATGGTGCGATCTGGAAATAGCGATCAAAGCCAGAAACCATCAAAAGCTGCTTATATTGCTGCGGAGCTTGTGGCAGGGCATAGAATTTGCCTTCATGGATACGGCTTGGTACCAAGAAGTCACGCGCACCTTCAGGTGAGGACGCGGTTAAAATTGGTGTTGAAAATTCTGAAAAGCCGATATCATGCATATGACGGCGCATTGATTTAATAATATCAAGACGGCGCATAATATTTTTGTGCAATGTTTCGCGGCGCAAATCCAAAAAGCGGTATTTTAAACGAATATCTTCAGGATAGTCTGGCTCACCAAATACAGGTAAAGGAAGTTCATCTGCTTTGGAAAGGACTTCAATTTCCTCGGCAAAAATTTCTACTTCACCGGTGGGAAGCTGGCTATTGATAGTGTCTTCTGATCTGGCTTTAACTTCGCCATCAACGCGAATTACCCATTCGCCGCGTAAGGTTTCTGCCATTTTAAAGGCTGAAGAATCAGGATTGGCGACAATTTGTGTTAAACCATAATGGTCTCTAATATCTATAAATAGAATTCCACCATGGTCACGAACGCGATTAACCCAGCCAGAGAGGCGAACGGTAGAACCAACATCGGATTTGCGCAAAGCTGCACAATTATGGGTGCGATAACGATGCATTTTTAACTGCTTTCTGCTAAAAATTCAAAAAATATGTAAATCTATTGGGCAAAAGCACATTTTACCCTTGATTTGTCAAGCCTAACAGATTGATTGATGCAAAATTTAGCGCAATGGTGCAAGACAGATTTAAAGAAAAGAGATAAAGGGGGCAATTATGCACTCAATTACAACAACAAAAGACCTTGAAACCGCCATTGCCGCCTTGAGCAAGTCTGACTTTGTGACCGTTGACACAGAATTTTTACGCGAATCGACTTTTTGGCCGCAATTATGTTTAATTCAATTGGCCTCACCCGATTTAGAAGTGCTGATTGATCCACTAGCCACAGAAATTGATCTAACCGCATTTTTTGAGTTGATGGCCAATCAAAAGGTCTTGAAAGTTTTTCATGCGGCGAGGCAAGATGTTGAAATTATCTATCATCTTGGCAAACTTATCCCGATGCCGATATTGGATACACAGGTTGTGGCGATGGTTTTAGGTTTTGGCGACTCGATTTCTTATGATCAGCTTGTGCAAAAAACAACAGGCAAACATCTTGATAAGTCGTCGCGATTTACCGATTGGAGCCGCCGGCCGTTAAGTGAAAGCCAGCTTAAATATGCATTGGCCGATGTGACTTATCTGCGCGATGTTTATTTAAACCTTATACGTCAGTTGCAAAAGAGTGGCCGCACGAATTGGTTAGATGAAGAAATGCAAATCTTAACCAATCCGCAGACTTATGAATATTTGCCCGAAAATGCATGGGCAAGGATCAAGGGGCGCTTCAAGAAACCTCGTGAAGTTGCTGTTTTGCAAAAAGTTGCCGCTTGGCGTGAAAACGAGGCGCAAAAACGCGATTTGCCACGTGGGCGTATTGTAAAAGACGACGCATTAGTTGAAATAGCCATACAGCAACCGCAAACTATAGATGCATTATCACGGTTGCGCGCATTGCCCAAAGGCTTTGATCGCTCGCATTTTGCTAATGATTTATTGGCCGCAATTAAAGAGGCGATGGCCTTGCCTAAAGAACAATTACCCATTGTTAAGCCACCCAAAAATTTACCTGAAGGTGCTAATAGTGCCATTGATATTTTAAAGCTTTTATTAAAAATTATCAGTGAGGAAAATAATGTTGCTGCAAAGATTATTGCAAGCAGTGACGATATTGAAAAAATAGTCGTTGATGGTATTGACGCCAAAATAGGTGCGATGCAGGGTTGGCGCTACGAAATGTTTGGAAAAAAAGCTTTGCAAATGCTTGAAGGCTCTCTTGCCATCAGTTTTGAAAATAATCGTATTAAACTTATTGAAACGGTTAAATAATGTGCAATAAAACCGCCATATAAATCTTATATAAGAAGCAGGCTTATTTGTTAGCCTTGCGTGGCGGTATTTCACCTTTTTATTTAAACTAGTTTGCTTGTTTTGTAAAACACTCAAGTTTTACCAAAATGGCTAAAAATTTAGTAATTTTTGAAATATTTTATTGCTTTTTAAATCGATTTAAATAACATTGGTTTTACTTAGAGTATTTTTAATTGTGTGAAATTAGGGGTTGTATCTATGGCCAATGTTTTAACTGTTACTTTTAACCCAACGGTTGATGCAGCAAGCGAAGTTGATCGTGTTCAGCCAACCCATAAAGTACGCACCCGCGATGAAAGCTTCCATCCAGGCGGCGGCGGTATTAATGTGGCACGTGTTATTCATCGGCTTGGTGGTTCCGTAAAGGCTCTTTATGCACGCGGTGGTGTTATGGGCAGGGTTTTAGATCAGCTGTTAGAAAAACGTGGTGTAGATGCTCATATAATTGAAATCGCCAGTAATACACGTATCAATAATGTGATTTACGAAACATCGACTGGTATGGAGTATCGCTTCATCGCTGAAGGGCCTATTTTTACTGAAGATGACTGGAAGACGGTTGTTGAAGCGGTAAAATCTGCATCGTGGCACTGGCTTGTTGTTAGTGGTTCATTACCGCGCGGTGTGCCAATGGATGTTTATGATGAAATGATAGCTATTGCCCATCAACGGGGCGGTGAGATTGTTATTGATACATCTGGCCCTGCTTTGCGCCATGTACTTGATCTTGGAGGGCTGACGCTTATTAAGCCAAGTCAAGGAGAGTTTGAAAATGCTATGGGACGCGAGTTTCGCACTGTTGCGGATTTAGCTGAAGCAGCCCATAAGCTTGTATACCAAAAAAAGAGCCAGATTATTGCTGTTACTCTTGGGCATCAAGGCGCAGTTTTGGCAATGAATGATAAAACCCTTTATTTGCCATCTCCTCCAGTTAAAGTCATCAGCGCATCTGGGGCAGGGGATAGTTTTATTGGTGGTATGGTGCATGCGCTGGCGCATGGTCAATCAATCGAAGATGCCTTCCGTTTAGGGGTTGCTTGCGGTAGTGCCGCGGTGATGGAAAAGGGCACAGGCCTTTGCCAGCTTGAAAACATCGAAGAGCTTTTTCAATATCTTACTCCGAGCGATGGAGCTTTTTCCGTTTTACCAATTGATCCAGAATAGGCATTATATTGATAGGTAATGGTGGGATTTAATGAGTTTTTTAAGAATACTCACATTAGCAAGATCGAAATGTGCATTTAATTTAGGGTGATCTGTTGCATCCTTTAATATTGCGCGCCGCGTCAAATATGGCTCGTGTAATTGCCTATGATAACCTGCGCGCTAACTATTTTTCTAAATGCTAATCTGGTTCAGTATTATACAAGTCATGTAAAAACTCATCATCTGACGAATTTAATAAATATTGTTTTCCATTTTTTTCAAAAATTAGTTTAAATATACCTTTTTCTGGTGAATCCTCTATAAATTTAACACCATCAATGACACAAAATATTTCAAAAAAAGTGGTTTGAACAGCTTCTTTTATTATTGTATTAATTTTACTTCTATCTTCTTCAGACAATGAATTATAAAATTGAGACATCATAACATCTTTTTGAGATGGATAGCGTCCTGGTGGTGATTGCAAATTTTCTTTAACAATTTCAATGCTATCCGTTTCTATATATTTTTTCATTGCATCGATAAATTCTTCACTGGTCATTTATAGTTCCAATTTTATAGGGTTATAAAAGCTATGATGAGTAGTGTTATTTAAACTTATTAGTACTGAAATACTATGATGACAAGTTTCTAAAGGTTTATATAAATTCCTAACAGTTTGAGTTAAAAGAAGATTGGTTTAAACACCCCATGCCCTTTACTCTTTGGCCGTAATTACTAATTAAAACGCCTGTTGTGCTGGTTGCGTTATATTAATAAAGTTGCCAATTCCACGTGGTCATATTAATCGGCTAAAGCTTTAATTTCAGCCCATGGTATAGATCCACCAAATAGTCTTTTCGTAAATTGATCATCTTGATATTTTGGATAGCGTTTTAATATTCTCATCGCTAAGCTGCGATTTCTGATACTACGGTCATCACCGCGCTGAGTATATCCTGAAAGATGATTGATAGTACCGATAATATTACTCATTTTGACATCATCTAGAAGCCCGTGATCAACAAACCTCAATAATGTATTATATCCTGATGGATCCATAGCCAAACAATCAACTAAATTAGTTTGGCTCCCATCTTTTTGCCATATGTTTGCGCCAGCTTTTACAAGAATATCAACGCATTTATAATTTTGTGCAATAGCAACATCTAAAACCAGTGGGGTATTATTACTGTTTGTTTGTATATAATTGGGATCTCCACCATGTTTAAGATAGATTTTTATAAGTTCATTGATGAATATTAAATCTTCAGCTTCATCATCGCCACCACCCGGCATTCCTAAATAATTCATAAAATTCATCGGATGACGCTTTGATGGCCTATCGACCATAGTCACATCAGCACCATTACCAATCAGCATATCAATTGCTTGCACGTTGCGTTGCGACAAGGCATGGAAAAGCAAGGTTATTTCTTGGCCATAGCGTTGATTTATCGCTCCCTGCGGAAGTTTTGCTAAATCCCGTTCACTAATATCTCGCTGTCTTTCAATTTTTTGTGCCAAATGATAGGCATTGCGATCAAAATCACTAAATAAAAGATCCGATTGTGGTGTCGGTAACGAGGTTATATCATAATAAGTTTGATATCCCACAATAAGCAATAAAATGATTGCAGCACTTGATAGGATTGTTTCTAATATTGGATGTCTATTTTTCATTTAATAAACCTTTACAATATTAGACCTTTATCCATGTTTATCTGCAATTGTGTTTAATTATTGTGGAATTTTTTTGATAATTGAAGCCAAGCATTTGCTGCATCTGATAGATGGGCATTTTCACGCCATAGGATAACCATATGCCAAGCAATTGGGTGGTCTTCAATCTCAATGTGTTGGATGCCAGGGTAGGGACGGGCTTCCGCAATCATTTTAGGTAAAAAGCCAACCCCCATATCAGCGGCAACCAACCCAAAAATAAAATCTATCTGGCTAGATTTGGCTGATATTTTAGGCGCAATTCCAACTTCCTTGCAAGCATCTAAAACAATTGGCGTTAAGGCAAACTGGCTTTCAAATAAAATAAACGGATGAACCGCAAGCTCTGCCAATGATGCTTTTTTGCGCCCGGCTGCGGCACTATCCGACATTAAGGCAACCAAGGGCTCATTGCGTACTTCTTGGTAATTAAAACCTTTGGTCGTTGGTACCAAGGTTGCCGCAAGTTCTAAATCACCATGGCGCACCATTTCTTCCAATTTTTTGCCACCATGCTCAACGATTTCAATATCGATATTGGGGTGTTGCGCCGTATATTGTGCTAAAACAGGTGCAAATAACACCGAACTGCCAATCGGTGGCAGGCCAATGCGTAATAGCCCGCGCTTCATGCCTTTCATGTCTGCAACCTCGCGTAAAATAGCGTCCTCTTCTGCTAAAATTCGCAGTGCATGTTGGTAAACACGCTTACCAATTGCCGTAAGGCGAACACCGTTTTTACCTCTTTCAAGCAAGGTCACATCATAAAATGTTTCAAGCTGACTAATTGCCTTGCTGATGGTTGATTGAGTGGCATTCATGGCAAGGGCAGCAGCTGAAAAGCTGTTGAGCCGTACCACTTCAATCAAAGCTTTTAACGATCGTGTATGCATAGTATTCCATTTTCGAATAGTTTTGATGAAATCAATTCACTATGAGAATAGATAATAATGGTCTATATAAAAGGTCAAGGAGTTTTTACCATGAGCCGTCGTTTATTCATTCAGTCACGCTTTTTTATGCATCGCAGTTTAATTGCGCAGATGATGCTCATTGGTGCTTTTTGGCTGTTGGGTGAGGTGATTGCCCGTTATGCACATTTGCCTTTGCCTGGTGGTATCATTGGTCTTGGTCTTGTTTTAATAGCGTTAGGTTTTGGCTGGCTTAGTCTTTCAAGTATGAAGCGTGGTGCCAATTGGCTTTTAGCAGAAATGCTATTGTTTTTTGTGCCTGCAGTATTGGCATTGCTTGACCATAAGGAGTTTATTGGTTTTCTTGGTTTAAAAATTCTTTTGGTCATACTTGCAGGCACTTTGGTGGTGATGAGCGTCACAGCTTTGACCATTGATCTTTGTTATCGTTGGACGTTGCGCCATGAACGGCATTGATTTCTTTTATAATCCGCTTGTGCAAACCGTTTTTTGGTCATTGCTCACCATCGGCCTTTATTATGCCGCTAAGGCTTTTTATCGGCGCTTTACGTTTTGGTGGTTAACACCATTAGCAGTGACACCCTTATTAGTTATGATTTTTGTGGTGCTGCTAAAAGGTGATTACGCACATTATATAAGTTCAACTCATTGGTTAATGGCAATTTTAGGGCCAGTAACTGTTGCTTTTGCAATTCCTATTTGGCAACAAAGAAAGGTTATCCGAAAAAATTGGGTAATTCTAGCAATTGGTGTTTTTGCCGGTTCCACAACTGCTATGCTCACAGCCTATGGGTTAGCATCTATGTTGCAACTCGATGAATCTATGCGGCTAAGTCTCATGCCACGCTCGATGAGTACGCCTTTTGCAATGACCGTCTCAAGCGATATTGGTGGTATTCCAGATTTAACTGCAATTTTTGTGGTTCTAACGGGTGTATTTGGCGCAGCCCTTGGCGAATTGGTTATGAAGGTTTTGCCTTTGCGCAGCAAAATTGCGCGCGGCGCACTATTTGGTATGGGCGCGCATGGCGCAGGGGTAGCACGCGCCCACCAAATAGGCGTTGAAGAAGGATCAATCGCCGGCCTTGTGATGGTTTTGGTAGGCATTGTTAATGTGATGCTTGCTCCAGTGCTTGGATATGCATTGCATTGGATTTAAGATTTAGCCAATAAGCTGTTGGCTATTTACATCAATAAATATTCAAATTCGGTTCCAAAGCAAATCAACGTCTTATCTTTAGTTCTCTAGAGGTATAATGCTTGATTATTGAACCACTCATGCTAAAAATCTTCCTTGTGTGAAATATGAGGGAAAAGCATGAGCGAAGGCAAAAAGAAACCAAATAAAACAACACTTCTTCCCGACATTCTTTCTGACAAAATTTTAACAACGGGCTTAGATTATCTGCTGTAGTTGCACTGTTTATTGGGGTAACTTGCTGGGTGTATTATTTTTGCTATGAATGGCTTGCCATAAAATTGCATATTACTTTGGAGTGGGATAAGGCTACAATTATTCAAATTGCGATTGCTGTAACAGCTTTTTTCACCTTGGGTTTTACTGCTTGGCAAAGAATATTGAATACAAAGCAACAAGAAATCCAAATTGAGCAACTTAAACTCGGTAACCAGCAATTTCAAAATGCCACCGATAATTTGATTGAAACACAAAAAAACAATCTTGCAAAATTGCTGGTTGACGGAACTAAATTGTTGGGTACTGATACAACAGATGCCGAAAAAATGGCTGGAGTTATTTGTTTATCTTACAT
The DNA here is from genome assembly GCF_025449335.1 of Bartonella sp. HY328. Classification (NCBI taxonomy): domain Bacteria; kingdom Pseudomonadati; phylum Pseudomonadota; class Alphaproteobacteria; order Hyphomicrobiales; family Bartonellaceae; genus Bartonella; species Bartonella sp. HY328. Next base: position 2,145,289 of record NZ_CP104883.1, on the reverse strand, counting down.
CATTGACGTTCCTGACACAAATAACGTTTTTGCATATCAGGCTGTCAAAGTGCTTAAATTGTTTGTCAATGAACGTGCACGGCAAAGCCCTGATGGTATGAATTGTAATGCCAATCCAATTGAATTTGAAGCACTTGATGTTATTGACAAGTACAATCAAAATAATGGGAGTGCAGTTGTTCTCCATGATGTAACAATTAAAAGCAATCAAATGCTTAATGGGCTTAAAATGTGGCCAAATACCAAGGGCATTATTTATGATAGTTATAAATTTAAAGAAACAGTTTTCGATGAAAAATACGTACCTTTTAGATGTAAAAATTGCGAATTTTTTAGATGCACATTTAACCAACAAAACAAATTTATACCAGTACATATTATGGTAAGTAAAACACATTATAATCCGATTACAGGCGAGTGATTCGATTATGGAGTAGAGTATTATCCTTATAAAAATGTTTTTAAAAATTGCCTTTTGGGGACTCCTACTTCTACTAGTCATGACTTTCGGATAGTAAGAACAGAAAATTTTTATAATCTCGATTTTGGTAATACTTGCTTTTTTAACGATGAAGCCCTCACCGACGCTATGATTAATAGTGGTTTTAAAAAATGGGGTATTCGGCCGCTCAGCGATCGCGATGTTGACGCCCCGCCACTCGTACCCCCTAGCGTTACATGAAAGATTATCCACCATCACATGGCCTCCTTTTTCACACGATCATCAACGCCGCTAAGTTTGCTCATAACCTCAAGCAAAAACATGATATTTCAGAGGTTGTGGGCAAGGTGGGGCAGGCTGGACTTTGTGCCAAAATCCCTACCATTCTAAAAGGCAAATTGATGCCGCAGGGTGGCAGCGTAAAACCGCCCCACGCGAAACCGCCAGCGGTTTGGTTGCGCCATTTATAGTTGCCATATTTTGTGCGCCAGAGGCTAAAACCTCTGCGATTTGCAGCAAGGGCTTTACCAGTAATAGGTCTTAGGCGGGGTTTAAAGGTATCATGCTTTGTGGCACTATTGGCTTGCGTGGCTCTCATTTTAAAAATCCCCACAGCTAAAAGCAGAAACTGGGGCATTTAGCGCGCCATCATGCGGCCTTGCTTTATATGAATTTTTCGAGTTTTGTTTTTGCAGTGCGGCGCATAAAACATCTTTGGCCCTTTGCCTTACCAAGCGCATAGTTTTAAAAAAGTTTTGGCGCAAAGCGGCATGACTTTTTCTGCTGCAATGATGTTCGGGCTTGCCAAGCAGTTTTTGGCGCAAGCTGCTGTTGGTGAAGGGTTAAAAAAATGCGCAGCCGCACCTTCATCAGGCCAAACACACCCCAATCAATCAACTGGCCTTGCGCTGCTAACGCTGGCGCAACTGTTATGCAACTAAAAGCGTTTCTTGGCTGGCAAGCTGATGCCATAGTTTTTATATACAAAATTGGAAGGTAGGAAAAAGCTTGCAACAGAAAATTTTAACAAGCAAAGCAGCAATAAAAATTAACATATTATGCCCAGACAGTTTTAAAACTGGCTAGTGCTTTTCATAAAATTAATATGTTACAAAGAAATTTTATTCAAATGGTGGGCGTGACAGGGATTGAACCTGTGACCCCTACAATGTCAATGTAGTGCTCTCCCGCTGAGCTACACGCCCATTTGATGTCGCGTCATAGACCATATTAGTGTCTTACAGTCAATGGCATTTTTTGCAAAATGAGTTTATTTTTAAAATATTTTGTAATTGTGGATAAAGTTGCACAGTGTTTGGGTTCTTGGTGTTTAGGTTCTTGGTGTTGGTTTTTTTGTTTTTTAATTGTGTAGTCGATATCTTGGTGGGAATACGTATTTAAAAAGAACGGTAAATATTCATTCACATTCTTTTTAAATGTTTTAAACACATAAAAAGCCATGCAAGGTTTTGCATGGCTTTTTATTTTGCATATTTGTTATTTAAAAATCGCTATTTTTACGCCGCGATTAGCATTTTTTGCACTTCGCTTACCAATTCACGTAAATGAAAGGGTTTGGACAAAATACGCGCATCACTTGGTGCTTGCGAATCTGCATTAAGCGCGACTGCGGCAAAGCCAGTAATAAACATGACTTTAAGATCTGGATCAATCTCGGTTGCACGGCGTGCAAGTTCAATACCATCCATTTCAGGCATGACAATATCGGTTAAAAGTAGCTCAAACGGCTCTTCCTGTAAACGCTCATAAGCGCTAACACCATTGTCAAAATCGGTTACTTCATAACCTGCCCGTTCTAGCGCTTTGGCTAAAAAGCGGCGCATATCATTATCGTCTTCAGCAAGAAGAATACGTTTCATCGACCTATCCAAATTTTAATTAAAGCCGTTATTTAAGGTGTGACCCTATTTGAGAATCGATAATAGCAAGTCTTGGTAAAAAGGAAATAAAGAGATTTAATCCTCTTCATTCTTGGTTAATACTAACAGGCTGTTATTTTAACCAGGCGTGCCTTACTTGCTTTTTAGGGGCATTCTAATAAGGGCAAGATTTGTCATGGTTAAATAAATATCGGCTTCTTTTTCCTTGTAAATCTTATAAGCCTAACATAAAATTATATCTATCATTTTTTTAATAATGAAAAAAATAGCTGTTAAAAAATCCTTTTTATTTCAATCTATTGGTTTCATTTATTAAAGTAGTTTTATGGAAGCTGTGGCTAAGGGCAATAGATTTTGGAGCGAGTAACGCGTGATTGATTTGTTCCTTCAAGCTTATTGATAAAAGATATTGCTTGGGTAGTGCCTGATGTCATTGCATGCAAATGTTGAAAAATTGCGTATTAATAAATGGCACTTAATTTTGTAATTTAAATTTGGTAATGTGGGATAGCAGATAAATGGTTGCAAATATTGATTTTGGCGGGCAACTTCCCTTTCGGATTATGCGTCCGCATAACCAAACTGTTGCCTTTTTATTTAATTCCCCCCATTCGGGGCGGCAATATCCTGCGTCATTTTTGCAAATGACCCGTCTTAATGATTTTGATATCCGGTTATCTGAAGATCGTTATGTTGATTTAATTTTTGGTACTGTGCCGCAATTTGGTGCACCGCTTATGTTAGCTGATTTTCCGCGTGCCTATCTTGATGTGAATAGAGAACCTTTTGAGCTTGATCATCAAATGTTTGAAGAGGCTTTGCCAAGTTTTGTGCCAAAACCTTCTCCGCGTGTTTTAGCCGGGCTTGGCAGTGTTCCTAAAATTGTCGCCCAGGGTAAAAATATCTATGCTGGACGTATTTCAGTCAAAACTGCTTTAAATCGTATTGAGCAGGTTTATCATCCCTATCACACTTGTCTTGATTTTGAATTGCAAAAGATTAAAGCGCAATTTGGCTATGCAGTTTTGATAGATTGCCATTCAATGCCGGGGCAATTGAAGTTTTTTCAAGGAACGCGCCAGCCAGATTTTGTTCTTGGTGATGTTTATGGTCGTTCCTGCGCTTCACAGCTTAGTCGCTTTGCCGCGCAGCTATTAAGTGAAATGGGCTATTATGTCCAATGTAATCAGCCTTATGCTGGAGGCTTTATCACCATGAATTATGGGCGGCCTTTGCATATGTTCCATGCTTTACAAATTGAAATCAATCGCGATCTTTATCTTGATTCAGAAACTTTAGAGCCTAATAGTGGTTTTGATGCTTTAAAGAAAAATATGTCATTTTTTGTAGAGCAAATGGTACAATTGTCACACAGTGCCTTTATCTTGCAGCAAGATGCAGCAGAGTAGTACTCATTCTTTTTAATTTTAGGCTGGTTAATTAAAATATATTTTGAATTATGGACAGCTATAAAATAAAAGGACCGCATACTTAAAAAGCATGCGGCCAAGTTTATCTAGGTAGCAATGAAACATTGCTTAACCAAGAATTAAAATAATTTGGCCGTGAGGTCAATGCAATTTGACCAAAAAAATGACACAAAATACTAATCGATTAAAAAAATATTCTAATTTTACGTAAATAAGGCGTGTAGGGGACTGATTATGTCGGCATTTTATGATGAAACTTTTTTTTGTAAGTTAAATGAGATAGCTGCGAGTCAGTCCTTACCGCTTTTTCGACAAGCCTTGACCGTAAGCAATAAAGAAGTTGATGGTTTTGATCCAGTCACAATGGCAGATCAGCAGACTGAAGCCGCATTGCGAGCATTTTTACAGCAAAATCGACCGCAAGACGGTATTTTGGGTGAAGAGGGGGGCATTGAAGGTGGAGAGCGTGAATTTGTTTGGGTGATTGATCCCATCGATGGCACAAGGGCTTTTATTTCAGGTTTGCCGGTTTGGGGTACGCTTGTTGGATTATTGCATAAGGGTGACGCCATTGCTGGCATGATGGCCCAACCATTCACAGGTGAGTTGTTCTTTGCCAATGATGAGGGAAGTTTTTTACATCATAATGGCTCAACCCAGACGATAAAATGTCGTGATACCACTCACATTGAAGATGCAACGCTTTTTTCAACCGCGCCGCAATTATTAAAAGGTAAGGAGGGGGAGGCTTTTGCATGTTTAGAACAAAAGGCTCAATTAACCCGTTTTGGTACCGATTGTTATGCTTTTGCTATGTTGGCTGCTGGTTTTGTTGATCTCGTGGTAGAGGTTGGATTAAAACCTTATGATATTGTTGCACTTATTCCAATTGTTGAAAAAGCTGGTGGGGTGATTAGCCGTTGGGATGGCGGTAAAGCAGAGGAAGCAGGTAACATAGTTGCGGCGGCCACGCCACAATTGCATGAAAAAGCAATGGAAATTTTAGCCAAAGCTATTTAATTGCGGAAATGGTTTAAAAAAACAATATAGCTTACCGTGCCGGAATTTTTAGCATTGCGTCAGCACTATCAATCGAATTGGTGGTAGCAATGTTATTATACCATTCATTCTTTTGCTTAAAATTAGGCATAAAGGATGAACCTGGTATAAAGGCTGAAAATCCTTGCCAGAATTGCCTTGTAAATTTGTCTTTACTTGCCAAAATATCGTGGGGCGCACCACGCAAATCAATCACTTGTGCCATTCGTAATCTAGAAACAAACTCACGATTTTTCGGCGAACTGCTAAAATTATCTTGATTGGGTTGATAGACAAGGGTCGGAATAGTCATATTGTCGATATAATGGCTTGAACCAATATAGCCTATTGCATCAAGCATGGTAGAATACCAACCAAGGCTTGGATAAGCGCTTTTATTGTTATGTATTATAGCGGTGCTATCTTTATTATTTGCGCTTGTTGGAAAGTTATCTGTAGATATTAACGGGCTTTTCGTTCTGATGCGCCCCAATCCACTATCGCTTAATATGCGGCAAAATTTATGAAAAAAACCATTATTGCTATGATTGCCCGGTGTTAGTGGTGGAGAAACTAGAATTTGTCGTCTGATTTTAGTAGCAAACAAATCATGCGCCGTAAGCGCAATGATTGCTCCCATATCGTCAGCTAGAATATAGTAAGGAGCTGGCAAACTCTCTAAAATTACTCTGTTAAATAATATATCAAGGTCGTCAATAAATTTGCGATAATCCTTGACATGGCCGCCCCATTTGTCGCCGCGCAATTTATCTGATTTTCCTTGGCCAACAAAGTCAGGGCAGATAGTAAAAAAGCCGCGCACTGCCAATTTGTGAATTGTTGATTGATAATCTTCGGCCTGTTTGCCATAGTCCTGTAAAAGCAAGATTGTACCATTGGGCGCGCTGCTTTGTGGCTTGGAGATGATATAACGCATTGATAGGTTTTTGCGCACCATTATATAGTCTGTTTTACTATCAATTGTCGATATTGTTTCAATCATTATCAATCACATTGCTTAAGGTTTTAATGAGCATCCAAGGCGGCTATGGCTTTAAAATTTTCTTTAAATAGATTAAACTGCTTTGGCTATTAAATGGTTAAAATAATTTTATTTATAAATCTTGAAAAATAATATTTCTCTACCCACATGGTAAATGTAACCGCCACTATTGGGGTTGCGTGCAAATTAAAATCGCCCATTGCGGGATTTTATTCTTGCAAATTCATGTTGCTCTAAAGGAGGGCATAATTATGCGTCAAGTAGATTTTACACCATTATATCGGTCAACTGTTGGTTTCGATCGTTTATTTAATATGTTTGATACACTTTCTCAGCCAGAAGGTGCACAAAGCTATCCGCCTTATAATATTGAACGTTTAGGCGAGAGTTCTTATCGTATTTCGATGGCTGTTGCTGGCTTTTCGGTAGATGAATTAGAAATTGAAGCTCATCGCAATCAATTGACTATAAAAGCTAATAAATCATCTCAACAAAGTGATGATAATCAAAGCGAATTTCTCTATCGTGGCATAGCTACACGGGCTTTTGAGCGCCGCTTCCAGCTTGCCGACCATGTAGAAGTAGTCGGTGCAGAATTAAAGAACGGCCTATTGCATATTGAGCTCAAGCGCGAAGTGCCTGAAGAAATGAAGCCGCGCCGCATCAACGTCAATGTTGCGAATAATAATGCCACTAGTGTTGAAACATCATCAAAAGTGATTGAAGTTGAGGCAGCTGAATAATATTAGCTTTAATTAAAATTTAGTTGCTATAGCAAGATAATGAAAAGGTTGCAGATTTTGTCTGCAACCTTTTTTTAACTTGAGGATAAATATCACGCTGACATAAAAAGCAGACTTATTTTATTCTAGAGCGTTTTCCGAAAAGTGTGAAGCGGTTTTCGGACAAAAAACGCGGTGTAAACAATGGATTAGAGCGCCGATCTGATCCAATCAGATCGAAATGCGCTCTAAGTCGGCTTTTAGAATTTTTACTTGCTAAATTATTCGACGGTTACAGCCTTTGCAAGGTTGCGTGGCTGGTCAACATCCGTGCCCAATAATAAAGCAGTATGATATGCAATGAGCTGTATTGGTACCGCATAGACCAGCGGTGCAATTAAATCTGGTACCTCAGGCATAACCAAGGTTGCCAAGGTTTTCATATTGGCGGCTTCTTTGCCTTTTTGATCGGTTATGAGGATAATTCGCCCACCACGTGCTGCAACTTCCTGCATGTTGGAAACCGTTTTTTCAAACCAACGATCATAAGGCGCAACAACGATTACCGGCATGGTTTCATCAATCAAGGCGATTGGCCCATGTTTTAATTCACCAGCAGCATAACCTTCAGCGTGAATATATGATAATTCTTTAAGCTTTAATGCGCCTTCTAAGGCTATAGGATATGATGTACCGCGGCCAAGATAAAGCACGTGCTTAACGCTCATCAATTCAGTGCAAATGGCTTCAACTGATTTTTCAAGCTTCAAAGCTTGGTTGATAAAACGCGGAGTTTCCGCCAATATTTTTACGAGCTCTTGTTCTTTTTTTGCATCAATAACACCGCGTTCAACGCCTGCATTAATTGCTAATGCAGCAAGGGCTGCTAATTGGCAGGTAAAGGCTTTAGTCGATGCAACACCAATTTCCGCGCCAGCTAATGTTGGAAAAACTCTATCTGCTTCACGTGCCATGGTTGAATGGGCAACATTTACCACCGCGCCCGTTGCTATATTTTGCTGGCGGCAATAGCGAAGACAAGCCAAAGTATCAGCCGTTTCCCCCGATTGTGAAACAAAAAGCGCCAAAGTATTTGGATCAAGCGGCGGTTCGCGATAGCGAAATTCTGATGCAATATCATTGTCTATTGGAAGACGCGCAAGATTTTCAAACCAATATTTGGCGACAAGGGTTGAATAAAACGCGGTGCCGCAGCTTGCGAAGGATAAGCGGCTAATTTTTTTCCAGTCAATACCTTCAAGCGTGCGTATTTTGCCTTTTGCTAGGTCAAGATAATTGGCAAGCGTATGGGAAATGACTTCTGGTTGCTCGAACATTTCTTTGCGCATGAAATGGCGATGATTGCCTTTTGAGACAAGGAATGAAGCACCTGTCGCACGGGTTTCTGTACGCTCTACCTCATTGCCTTCGCCATCATAAATCTTAACGCTATCATGGGTAAGAACAGCAAAGTCGCCATCTTCCAAATAGCTAATGCGATCGGTAAATGGCGCAAGGGCAATAGCATCCGAGCCAACATACATCTCGCCATCGCCATAGCCAATGGCAAGAGGGGGGCCTTGGCGCGCAGCTATCATTAAATTGTCTTCACCTTTAAAAATGAAGGCAAGTGCAAAGGCACCGTTAAGGCGCTTTAATGCTTTTTCAACTGCATCTTTTGGAGTGTTGCCAGCTTTAAGCAATTCTTCTACAAGATAGGCGACGGTTTCAGTATCGGTTTCAGTTTTAAATTCATAACCTTTTGCTGATAGCTCTGCCTTTAATTCTGAAAAATTTTCAATAATGCCATTATGCACAACGGCAACTTGTTCTGTCATATGCGGATGAGCATTTTTTTCTACCGGCATGCCATGGGTTGCCCACCTCGTGTGGCCAATACCTGTTGTGCCAGCAAGCGGATGCGATTTTGACTTTTCTTCAAGATTGACGAGCTTTCCCTCGGCGCGCATGCGTTTTAGAATGCCGTTTTCAAGGGTTGCAACGCCAGCTGAGTCATATCCCCGGTATTCAAGCCGCTTTAAACCATCAATTAATAATGGTGCAACCGGTCTTGTTCCAAGAATACCAATAATGCCGCACATAAATAGCTCCGTTAATTTAAAAGTCTGTTCTATATGTATTAGAACAATTGTCCAATACAATAGTTAATAAGCCAAGAATAATCATTAAAAAATGCGATTTCAATTCTTGTCGTGATTGAGCTTGGCTTTAATCATGCAAAATTGGCTGTAATCATGCAAATGGTACTGCCGTTGTGCCGGGGGGAAGTTTTGCTTCTTCCTCTGGCTCAACATGGATGACAACTTTACTGTTTTGAATTTCACGATGTAAAGCATCTTCAATACGATCACAAATTTTGTGAGATTCTCCTACAGTCATGGCAGCAGGTACAACCAAATGAAACTCGATAAATGTTAATTGGCCAGCAAGGCGCGTGCGTAAATCATGAGCTTCAATTGCACCATCGGCATTGGCTGATACAATGTCGCGTATGCGCATGGTTTCTTCAAGCTCCACACCAACATCCATTAATCCTTGTACCGAATTATTGATAACTTTCCAACCTTGCCAAAGAATATTTACTGCAACAATAATGGCCAATAACGGATCGAGAATATGCCAACCTGTAATAATCGCTGCTAAAAGACCAATTAAAACACCAACAGATGTGTAAACATCGGTCATTAAATGGTGTCCATCAGCAAGAAGTGCTGGCGAGCGTAGGCGGTTACCAACACGTATCAATAATACCGCCCATACGCAATTGACAACACTGGCAACAAAATTAATAGCAAGACCTAAGGTGGGAGTTTCAATGGCTGGCGGTTCTTTGAGTGCTCCCCAAGCTTCGTTGATAATCAATAATGCGGCGATAATAATTAAAACACCTTCAAGCACTGCAGAAAAATATTCGGCCTTATGGTGCCCAAATGGATGATTGTGATCTGCTGGCTTATGGCTGATGCGGATAGCAAACCAAGCGACGAGTGCTGCAATAACATTAACGATAGATTCAATGGCGTCGGAATAAAGGGCGACCGATCCCGTTACATAATAAGCAAGATATTTAAGCCCTAATACAGCAAGAGATACAGGGATGGACATAATAGCCATCCGATTAATAAGTTTCATATTGCCAGCCATTTAAATTGCATCCTGCTTTTATAAAAAATTTGTTCAATCCAATATCACCCGTTTATTACCAAATTTTAAAATGGTATCTAACCACTCTCTATTTGTTTAAAGCTTGGGTCATATCAATAAAAGCTATTTTACATAAGACAATGTAAAATAGCTTTTATTTGAGTGTTTTCTATTATTTTAGCTAAAATTCATTTTAGCTATTTCTTCATATGCCGTTATAAAATTTCGCGTTTTTTAGGAAGTTGGGCAATGACGTTTTCAATCATCCGCAAACCTGCATCCCCCCCAAGCGACATAATTGATTCAGGGTGAAATTGTACTGCAGCGATGGGTTCGCTTTTATGCTCAATTCCCATGATAATCCCATCATTTGTTTCTGCTGTGATTATAAAGTCGTTTGGTAACGTGGCTTTATCTGCATATAGCGAATGATAGCGACCAATGGTAATTTCTTCCGGAAGGCCAGCAAAAACAGTTCCTGCCTCAAGAGTTTTAATGCGCGATGGTTTACCATGAACGGGTATGGGCAATTGCTTCAAGCTGCCGCCATAGGCTTCAGTAATCGCTTGTAGCCCAAGGCAAACACCAAAAATTGGCAAATTACGGTTGCGTGCACGGCGAATTGTTGCAGCGCAATCGAAATCTTTTGGATTACCAGGGCCAGGTGATAAAACCACAAGATCTGGAGATAGTTCTTCAAGCATTTCACTGCTAATTGGGCTACGCAATGTTGTGACATGGGCGCCCGTTTGGCGAAAATAATTAGCAAGCGTATGCACAAATGAATCTTCGTGATCGACCAGTAAAACCGAAACACCTTCACCGATTTTTTGGGCACGATGGGCAATATTATCATTATGGCTTTGGGTTGCACCGCGAATAGCTGCTATCATTGCCGAAGCTTTAAGCTCTGTTTCTGCTTCTTCTTCTTCAGGATTGGAATCAAAAAGCAAAGTTGCGCCAGCGCGAACTGCGGCAATGCCATCCTTAATCCGCACCGTGCGTAGGGTAAGGCCAGTATTCATGTTACCATTAAAATGCACCATGCCAATGGCGCCGCCATACCAAACGCGCGAACTCATTTCATGTTCTTCAATAAAACGCATAGCCCATAATTTCGGCGCGCCTGTTACTGTCACTGCCCATGCATGAGAAAGAAAAGCGTCAAAGGCGTCCATATCATCGCGCAAACGCCCTTCAATATGGTCAACCGTATGGATAAGGCGTGAATACATCTCTATCTGACGGCGGCCAATAACCCGAACGGAACCCGGCTCGCAAACGCGGCTTTTATCATTGCGATCCACATCAGAACACATGGTAAGCTCTGACTCATCTTTTTTAGAATTGAGTAGTTTTAATATTTGTTCTGAATCGGCAATTGCATCTTCTCCGCGTTTGATAGTGCCTGATATAGGGCAGGTCTCAACGCGGCGAGCATTCACCCGTACAAACATTTCAGGCGAAGCACCAACAAGGTATTCTTGCTCACCTAAATTGATGAAGAATGAATAGGGGGAAGGATTGGTCTTTTTTAAGCGTCGTGAAATTGCAGATGGCGAATCCTTGCAAGGCTCATAAAACGTTTGTCCTGGCACAACTTCAAATAAATCACCACAGGCAAAACTTTTCTTTGCTTCACGCACAAGATCAGCATAAGCACCGCGATTATGGTCGCTGCGCGGTGGAGTAGTTGTGGAAACTTTAAAATCTTGGCCTTGGCTATCATTTTCAACGCCACGTGTGGAAAGGGAGGACGTAGAAAAATCATAGCGATCAATCCAAGCTTTTGCGGCATGGTGATCAACAATTAAAATACTATCAGGCAAATAAAGCACAAGATCGCGTTGATCTTTCTCACGCTCTATCTTGAAATCAATAGCCTCGAATTGAAATGCCAGGTCATAACCAAATGCACCAAATAAGCCCAAATTTTCATCGGCATCAGAATGAAAAATTTTAACAATTTCACGCAAAACCGTAAATACCGAAGGTTGTCTTGACCGTTCTTCTTCCGTATAGCGCCGTGTTGGTTGTTTTATATATAGGCTTAGCTTTTCCGCACTTATTGATGTGATTTCAATATCGCTCAGTGCTTCAATATTAGGTCGGATCATTGCCAAGATAATAACACCGCGGCTATTGAGTGCCGCAATTGATAAATTACGTCCTGATGATGTGACGCTTAATGGCGGATCAATAATGCCAGTGTCCCAACGCGTGTAACGCCCTGGATATTCATAGTTTGAAGAAAATAAAGCACCAAGACGGCTATCAAGAGCATCAACCATTTTATCGGTTGCACCTTCATAGGCGATAAAATCACGATGACGCGTAATATCTATGCCACCATCTGTGGTATATTTAAAAGATGTATTTTCCAAAATTAATCCGTCCTTCATCATTGGACATTCTCCCGTTGTGTCACAAGAATAGACCAAACGGAAAATTAAAAAGGCCGCTCGGTTATCCGTTGCGGCCTCGCACCTAAAAAATGCACATGCGAAAAACGACCGCTATAAGCAGGCCCACCACCAAATATTAAAAATGCGTGTTTGTTTTTGACATGTTTTCATGGAAATCTATTTAACCGCAAAATTAAAATTATGCAATGAGATTTTCATTTAATCTGTAGCGTCACCTATTTTGCGATATTTAGTGGTTTAGATTACAATTTTCGTTTTCTTTTATAGTAAAATAAAAAAACGCTGCAGGGGGTGCAGCGTTATAATTTTAAAAAAATTAAGTTATTCAAATAGTATCTCGCCTCATATTGTTATTATCGAGGCAAGCTAAAATGAGGTCATTTGATAAAATGCTTAAGGCACATTGCAGAAATGATCTCGGCCATCATAACCACGGAAAGTACCTGTTTGTGAATTAAATGTACGGTATTTTCTTGAACAATAATCATACCAACCGGGCGTCCATGGATCTAATCCTCGATAAACAGGCTGTGGCTGATAAACCGGGCGCGGCTGTTGATAAACTGGCTGCGGCTGCGCTGGATAATAAGCTGGCGGTGGAGGTGGTGCTTGATAAACCACATTTGGTCGCGCTGGTTGCGATAAAGCTCCGCCGATAATTGCGCCAGCAGCCAAACCAATAACACCTGCGGCAATGGCATCGCTATGGTCACGGCGCTTAGAGTGATGGCGATAAGGTGGAGGAGGTGGCGGCGGTGCATAATAGCCATCACCGCCGTAATAAGGGCCGGGACCAGGTCCATAAGGACCACGAGCAAAGGCTTGCGACATTGGGGCTGAAGCCGACGCGATAGCTGCAAAGGATAAAATAGCAATTTTAAAAAATTTATTCATAATACACTCCATTATCTGGAATCATTGACCTTAATAATGAGGTCATTTCCAGTTTTAATTGGTTTGGAGTTTAAGACCTAACCAAGGTTTGTCTGGAAACGCTTTCATGTGCAATTATTGATGATGGCATCTGAATGGATTATGAACAATTTACTAACAATGTTGGGGTATAATAGATAAATGGATTTTTTTCTTTGCAGTAAGTAGCTTAATTTATTGTATTTAATGGTTATTTTTTTGTAAACTTCAGATTTGTCGCAAAGTGTCACATAATGTTTCAATGCTAAATATTTTGATGCAAAAACAAAGTTGTTTGGTTTTTAAGTATGCGATGGTGGGCCATATATATTGCGAAAAACGAAATAGACTATAGATTTAAAAATAATGAAAAACCCGGCAACCAAAAGGGAAACCGGGTTTGTATTCGATTATGGCTATAAAATTAACCGGTAACAGAAATATTTACGGCCTTAGGGCCTTTGCCGCGACGATCAGGTTCAGTGTCATATGACACTTTCTGTGCGTCGTTCAAGCCGGGCAGACCTGAATCTTGAACCGCTGAAATATGAACAAAAATATCTGGACCGCCGTCATCTGGCTTAATAAATCCAAAACCTTTTTCATTATTAAAAAACTTAACTTCACCCGTCTGAGCCATAATTCTCAATTTCCTTTGTATAATATCTGGCTTTTATTAAAAAGCTTTATAACTAGACCGCCTGACTGCTGAAAAGTCAAGCAGCGTTCAAAGGCAGTTTTTGTAATATGGAAAGAGATATTATAACGGGTTTCCATAAAACCATGACAGATTAAGCGCTTTTGGCCTAAAATGCCTCATTACTATCTTTCTATGTCCGTAAATTGCCCCGAACAAAAAAGAGATTGCGATATTACAAAGCATTTGGCAAGTCTTTTCTGGTATTCATAGGATATTCATTTACCTAGTTTTATGTTGGTTCTAATCAAGGAGCGACTCATGCGTATAATTTCACTTGTTACAATAGTTTTTGCCACCATTGGGGTGTTATCAGCTTGTAATTCTTCTAAAGAAGAAAGCGATACCAGTGCTAAGCCTTGCCCATTAAATTATTTGCCCGTTTGTGGTGAAAAAAATGGTGAGCAAAAGGACTTTTCTAACCGTTGTATGGCGGAAGCTGCCGAGTTTAAAATTATTAAAGAAGGCACCTGTAAGCCGCAAGATCAAGTTCCTGCGGATTCAACTCCAAAGCCTCTTGAAAATAGTAGCTCAGAACAGCGGCCTTTAAAATTTGCCTGTACCCGCGAATATAAACCAGTTTGCGGTGTGAAAGATGGCAAGGCAGAAACCTTTGGCAATCGTTGTATGGCTGAAGCACAAGATTTTGTGGTAAAGGCAAACGGGCCTTGCCCAGCAAACTAAGTTTTTTAATTAAATTTTTATTGCAATAGCCAAAATCAAAAAAAACTTATAAAAATAGGCATGAATGGTTTCATTCATGCCTATTTTATTCTGCTTGAATCGTATCAATCAGCGTTCGAAAACAAATCGTCCCCCAACCATGGTTTTAAGAACTCGCCCCTGAAAACGAGCATTTTCAAAAGGCGTGTTTTTGGATCGTGAATGCAATTCATCCAACTTCACCACCCATGGTTCCTCAAGATCGATAATCGCAAGATCAGCTTTTGCACCTGTCTTTAATGTGCCAACATCAAGGCCAAACAACTGTGCAGGTTTGGTTGATAAGGCATCAATCAAACGCATCAGCGGTACGGACCCATCATGATAAAGTCTTAGGGCTGCGGCAAGTAAGGTTTCTAAACCAATTGCCCCTGGTTCAGCATCGGAAAACGGCAATCTTTTAGTATCAGCATCCTGCGGATCATGGGAAGATACAATAATATCTATAACACCATCGCGCAGTGCTTCAACCATAGCCAAACGGTCTTCTTCATGTCGTAGTGGTGGTGAAAGACGGAAGAAAGTGCGATATTCACCAATGTCATTTTCATTAAGGCATAGGTGGTTGATTGAAATACCGGCCGAAATAGTAGTGCAACGAGTTTTTGCAAGTTTAATTGCATCGGCAGACATGGCACAGGAAATTTGTGCTGCATGATAGCGCGCTTTGGTCAATTGGGCGAGGCGTAAATCTCGTTCCAATGCAATGAGTTCTGCTTCGCGGACAATGCCTGAAAGACCAAGCCAGCTTGCAAGAATTCCTGAGTTCATAACGCCAGAACCAGTTAAATCGCGATCTTGCGTTTCATGAATAATTGGCACATCAAAATCACGTGCATAAGTCATGGCGCGGCGTAAAATATTGGCATTGGCAATTGTTTTCTTACCTTCGGTAAAGGCAACAGCTCCCGCTGCTTTTAATAGCCCAATCTCGGCCATTTCTGTGCCTTCCATACCCTTGGTGATCGAGCCGGTAGGGAAAACGCGCACCAATTCATTGTCTCGCGCGGTTTTTAAAATAAAGTCAACCAAAGACACATCATCAATAACCGGTGTTGTGTCGGGCATCATGAAAAAAGAAGTAACCCCACCAGAGGCGGCAGCAAGGCTTGCCGAGCGAATGGTTTCACGATATTCTTGCCCAGGCTCACCGACAAAAACTCGCGTGTCGACCAAGCCTGGAGTAACTGTTTTTCCATCGAGGTCGTGGATTTCAGCGCCTTCAGGTGCGCCTTGATTTTGTATGCTTTTGCCTATGGCAGAAATTTTACCATCTTCGATAATAATTGTGCCAGTTTCATCAATATTTTGAGATGGATCGACGATATGTGCATTCTTTAAAACATGTGTTTTCATGCTATATCTCCGCGAAATTTTAAGTTGCGTTGGTCAAGCAATGCCTCAATCACTGCCATGCGGGCGGCAACACCCATTTCGACTTGTGTCTGGATCACGCTGTGCGGGCCATCGGCAACATTGGAGGAAATTTCAACACCCCGATTCATTGGGCCTGGATGCATGACAATGCAGTCAGGCTTAGCAAGTTTTAACTTTTCGCGGTCAAGCCCGAAAAAATGGAAATATTCGCGTACCGATGGAATTAATGCGCCTTGCATGCGTTCGCGTTGTAAGCGCAGCATCATGATAACATCTGCATCTTTAATGCCTGTTGCCATATCGCGGTGAACTTCAACGCTCATATCTTCAATAGCGGTCGGTAAAAGTGTTGAAGGCGCAACAACACGCACTTTAGCCCCCAATTGATTGAGACTAATAATGTTAGAGCGCGCAACGCGTGAATGTAAAACATCGCCGCAAATTGCAATAGTTAAGCCTTCAATCGTGCCCTTGGCACGCCTAATTGTTAATGCGTCTAGCAGGGCTTGGGTTGGGTGCTCATGGGCACCGTCACCGGCATTAATGACCGAGCAAGACACTTTTTGCGCAAGTAATGCAACTGCGCCAGCCGATGCGTGGCGCACAACCAAGACATCAGGCTGCATAGCGTTGAGGGTCATAGCTGTATCAATCAGCGTTTCGCCTTTTTTAAGTGATGAATTGGCAACCGCCATATTCATCACATCAAGCCCAAGCCGCTTACCAGCAAGTTCAAATGAAGACTGGGTGCGGGTTGATGCTTCAAAAAACAGGTTGATTTGCGTGCGACCGCTTAAAATAGACTTCTTTTTGACGGCGCGGCGTGAAATGGCAACATTTTCATCAGCGCGGTCGAGTAAAATATTAAGATCTGGGCGTGAAAGCCCTTTTATGCCAAGAAAATGGCGATGGGAAAAAATCGGATGATCATTTTGATGTGTCATGGCGAGTGCCTTTATAAAACCGTAGCCTTTTATAGAATAAGGCAATGCCAAGATGCAATTAGCTTTTTGCTTAAGTTAAATAGATTTTAAACTTATTGGCGATTAATTCCGTGTAGATCGTTGAAAAATATGGAATAGGTTTTTAATAAAAATCTGTAAAAACAAAATGTTAATAAAGTAGTTTAAATTGCTAAGGTTTAGTTTTTTGGGAATGCCTAAAAAAACAAAAAATTTCAAGAAAACTAACCTGTAAGAATAAAAAACGCCCATGATTAAAATCAGGGCGTTTTGTAAAAAATCACACTACAACATAAATAGTAATCAGGCTTTTGCTAAAAAGCGATTCCTTTAGGTAATGTTAATCGAATTTATCAGTTTTTTGATGGCGTGCTTTAATGTTACGGATGGTGCCGGTATGGGAGCGCATAACAATGGTATCCGTCTCGATATAATGGCGAGCAAATTTAACACCTGAAAGCATATTACCGTCTGTGACACCGGTCGCCGCAAATAGCACGTCACCTTTGGCCATTTCGCTCATATCATAAACTTTTTTCGGATCTAAAACACCCATTTTAGCCGCGCGCGCAATTTTTTCATCGGTATTTAATTGCAGACGTCCTTGCATTTGGCCGCCAATGCAGCGAAGTGCCGCCGCTGCTAAAACGCCTTCTGGTGCGCCGCCAATGCCAAGATAAATATCAATGCCTGTTTCGTCAGGATCTGTTGTATGAATAATGCCGGCAACGTCACCATCACCAATAAGGCGAATCGAAGCACCTGTACTGCGGATTTCTTCAATGAGCTTAGCGTGGCGTGGACGATCCATAACGCAGGCTGTAATATGCTCGATTGCGACACCTTTTGCTTTAGCGAGTGCATGGATATTATCGGTTGCGGATGCATCAATATCAACAACACCTTTTGGATAACCAGGGCCAACGGCAATCTTTTCCATGTAAACATCAGGTGCGTATAGGAGATTGCCTTTTTCTGCAATTGCAATAACAGCAATTGAGTTAGGTTGGTTTTTGGCGCAAATTGTAGTGCCTTCTAATGGGTCAAGCGCAATGTCAACAGCAGGCCCGTGCTTGGTGCCAACTTCTTCGCCAATATAAAGCATGGGGGCTTCATCGCGCTCACCCTCGCCAATCACCACAGTACCATTAATTGGCAAGCGGTTAAGCTCTTGGCGCATAGCGTCAACAGCTGCTTGGTCGGCAGCCATTTCGTCACCGCGTCCGCGTAACCGCGCAGCTGCTACCGCAGCACGCTCCGTTACGCGCACAAGCTCAAGGGTTAAAATACGATCAAGTCCATTTACATTATGGTCAGTGGAGTTAGCCATCACAAATATCCTACCGGATTTGGGTTGCACACCTTATGCCGAACCAAATCGGCAAATCTTATATAATGTCTTTTGTCAAAGACAAGCCGATGACGCAAGAGGCTGATCGTTCAACTTACGTTATAATTGATTACATTTAGAAATTTAAATCGATTTTATGATGCGGGTCTTTCAATTCGGATCATTTGTGGCTTGTCAACAAGGTTGCCATCCTTAGTAATTGCTTCCAAAGCGGTACGAACAAAAGACTCGGTTGTTTCGTGGGTGATAAGAATAATTGTCTTTGTTCCTGGGTGTAATTCTTCGGACATTGGGCGTTGAACGATTGATTCCAATGAAATATTGTTTTGCGCCATACGTTTTGCAACTGCTGCAAAAACACCTGTCTTATCATGGACAGAAAGACGGATAAAATAACCACCGGCATGAGAGCGCATTTTAGCTTTTTTATAAGGAATAAGATCTCGGGCAGGGGTACCAAATACTGGCCCATATTGAAAGCCCGGAGTGGATTTTGCAATATCGGTAATATCGGCAATAACAGCAGAAGCGGTTGCTGCACCACCAGCGCCAGGACCTGATAGTATAATTTCTCCCAATAGATCCGTTTGAATGGAAACGGCATTGGTTACATTTTGCACCTGCGCAATAACCGAGGATATTGGTACCATTGTTGGATGGACACGCTGTTCAATGCCTGATTCTGTTTTAACCGCAACGCCAAGCAATTTAATGCGATAGCCAAGTTCTTTAGCCGCATGGATATCGGCCAAGGAGATATTGCTAATACCTTCAAGGTAAATATTATTGACTGAAGTAACGCAGCCAAAAGCAAGGCGAGTTAAAAGCGATAATTTGTGGGCGGTGTCATTGCCTTCAATATCAAATGTTGGATCAGCCTCGGCATAGCCTAGAGCTTGTGCATTGGCGAGGCATTGAGAAAACGAGATACCTTCATTTTCCATTTTGGTGAGGATATAATTGCAAGTGCCATTTAATATGCCATAAACGCGCGTAATTTTATTAGCACTTAGCGCTTCGCGCATGACTTTAATGACAGGAATGCCGCCAGCAACAGCAGCTTCATAATTTAGTAAGGCACCTTTGCTCTCAGCAATTTGTGCAAGTTCAATACCATGACGAGCTAGCAAGGCTTTATTTGCGGTTACAACATGATGCCCTTTTTTAAGGGCTGCCTCAACACTGTGCCGGGCTGAACCTTCTTCGCCGCCCATTAGCTCGACGTAAACATCGATTTTATCGGAAGCTGCAAGTTCCACCGGACTATCAAACCATTCTATTGCGCTTAAATCAATGCCACGATCACGACTGCGATTACGAGCCGATACACCGACAACTTCAATTTTGCGGCCGCATTCACGGCTTAATTCTTCCTGCTTTTGTTGAAGAATATTGATAACAGCACTACCGACAGTTCCTAATCCTGCAATACCGACTTTTAAAACTTCGCTCATGGTTTGACCTGTTGTAGTTAAATAGAATGTGGTTTCTAACTTTGTTTGTAGCAACTTCTACAATAAAATATCAAGCTATTGTAATGATGTTTCAAGCTCTTATTATTAAATAATCTATAATAAAAAACGTTATTCTTCTATCAAGTGCAAATAGCATTTTTATATCAAATATGGTTTTATCCACCGCTTATACAGATATACAGCATAATTAAAAGGTTGTTGCCAATCATTAACCAGATAACATTCGCTCTGTCTATCATTCTATTTTATAATTGTTTTAATGATTTTTAGCTGTGCCAAGCTAAAATATGCGGGATAAATGTAATGGAGCTGTTGAATTTTATCATTGATATCTGCTGAAAAAAATTATTTTTATAGTTAAATCAATGGGATAGCTTCGTTTTTCTAAAGCTATTTATAAGCCGCAGCATTGGTTTTTGTAAATGATTTCCACGGTTAGCTATGTTGCTAACCGTGGACACTTATTGTGTACTTTATTATGCGTTATCGCCAGAGAAAAAACGTTTCAAGTTACGTGCGGCTTGGCGCAAGCGATGTTCATTCTCAACCAATGCAATGCGTACATGGTCATCGCCGTGCTCGCCAAAGCCAACACCAGGTGAAACTGCAACGTCAGCCTTTTCAATCAATAATTTAGAAAATTCTAAAGATCCTAAATGGGCATATTTAGGTGGAATAGGCGCCCAAGCAAACATAGTTGCAGCTGGCGGCGGTACATCCCAGCCAGCACGTGAAAAGGTTTCAACCATGGTATCACGGCGTTTTTTGTAGATGGAACGCACCTCTGCGATATCCGAGCCATCACCATTTAACGCTGCGGTCGCAGCAACCTGAATCGGTGTGAAAGCACCATAATCAAGATAAGATTTAACTCGTGTTAAAGCACCAATCAAGCGCTCATTACCAACGGCAAAACCCATACGCCAACCCGGCATAGAGAATGTTTTTGACATGGAGGTAAATTCAACAGTTACATCCATGGCGCCTGGTACCTCTAAGACTGATGGCGGCGGATTATCGTCGAAATAAATTTCCGCATAGGCAAGGTCTGAGAGTAGAATCAAATCATTTTTCTTGGCAAAATCGACAACTTCTTTATAAAAATCAAGGTCAGCGACATAAGCGGTTGGATTAGATGGATAATTTAAAATAACCGCAATTGGCTTTGGAATGGAATGACGCACTGCGCGATCTAACGCACGCATAAATTCTTCACCCGGTGCTGCTGGCATAGAGCGTAAAACGCCGCCCGACATGAGAAAGCCAAAAGAGTGGATTGGATAGGTAGGGTCTGGGCACAACACCACATCACCAGGAGCGGTAATTGCTTGTGCCATATTGGCAAAGCCTTCTTTGGAACCCAAAGTTGCAACAACCTGTGTGTCTGGATTAAGCTTTACACCAAAACGGCGCTCATAATAAGCAGCTTGTGCACGGCGTAAGCCGGGGATGCCCTTTGATGCTGAATAACGATGGGCGCGTGGATCTTGGACAGCTTCGCAAAGCTTTTGTACAATTGCCTTGGGGGTTGGCAAATCTGGATTGCCCATGCCAAGGTCAATAATATCTGCACCGGAGGCTCGCGCGGCGGCCTTTAGGCGATTAACCTGTTCAAAGACGTAAGGCGGGAGGCGACGAATTTTATGAAATTCTTCCGACATGGCAAGACCATTCTATTAGTTGATTAAAGTTAATATTAAAATGATAAATCACATGATTATAATAATGGCATTCTGTCAACGGCCAATTATTCAATCATATGTGTTGGCTTATGTAATGGGCATATCTGTCAGCATATGTATTAATTATATGCATGAAGCTTAAGTGTTAGACAAAAATGCTAAACCTATGCCTTAGGATAAACGCATTTTACATGAGATATTTCAGATATATGCGATTAAAAAACTCTATTATTGTCCGGCTTGTTCAATTTTGCGCAAGGTCTCTTCGGCAGATTTCGCCGCAGCTTGCTTTTGGCGCTCAATATCTTGCGCTGTTGGAACAGCCTCGGTGGCCGCTCGTTCAAGGTTTGTGCGATTTTGAGTTAATTGATTGGCGAGCTGATCACGCTCTTCTTTAGTGAATTGTGCGGTTTCACCTTGTGGCATTTGTGAAAAACGTGGAAAAACGCCAGTTCTATTGGCGCCCTCCTGCGGTACTGTTTCAAACTCTTTGCCGCCTGCACACCCAGCAAGCGCTCCAGCAAGTGCCAATATAATGACTGTAAAAAGGATTTTAGGGCTTTTATAGTTTTCTACTGTCATTTTAATCCATTTCCTCATGCCTATGGGCTAGCATTATAGCAAAAACCAATAGGATGGCTTTATTATGCTTATTCTATTTTGACTATTGCATCTTTATCGTCAAGGCTTCAACAAAAACATAATCAAAAAGCAACTAAAAAACTATATTTTTATTTTTTTTAAAAAGCGATAAATATTTTTACTATTTCATTAGTGCTGGTTGTTGTCAGGTTAACTCAATTGAAAAGAATGAACCGATTCCCTAATCTGCGGCCGTTTTATTCGTAAATCAACTAATTTACAGATTAATTATCATCAATCTTTACCATTTTATGTTGTTTTTTGTTAAAATCTCGCAATAATAATTGACTGGAACCCAATCGCCACAGCATTATGATAGCGTGATATTTTCCTATGCTTTAGTTGTTAACTAATGCAAGTGAAAATTTAAAGCGCTTGGTCTACTGCCAATTGATACTAGCCTTGTCGAATTTTATTCAACTAAGCATAATGGCGTTTTATTAATAAATTTTTATTGCTGGCTTAAAATTGGTAACAAATTGGAGATTTTGTTTGAAACTGTTTTGTAACGACAAGGGGGCTTTTCCATTCATCCCACATTCAAAAATCGTTGGGGTAAAAATGGTGGGGGCACTTTTGGTTCTTTTTCCATTTGTTAGCAGCTGCACATCACTTAATGATCAATTGGCTGATACTGCCTCTATCGCTCAGACAGTTGATGGAGAAGACGCTAAAAATAACAAAAAGCGTAAATCTAGCAGCGTTAATGATGTGATCCCCGTTCCAGATGAAGATAGCGTGGAAGCAAATTCAAGCAATAAAGAAAGTTTATCAAACAAAACAGCTGTTAATGAGCAAGCGCAAGCGGCTAATGTTTCTGAAGCCTCCGATAGCCAACCTAAAACCTTGTTGTCGATGTTTTCCAACAAGAAAACTTTAGATGAGAGCAATGTGGCGCCAGTAACATCTGGTGAAACAAGTGATTCTAAAAACAGCAATGTTACGAAACAAGATAAAGCTGAGATTAAAACCGGTACAGACAACGAAGTCGCAGCTTCTCGATCCAATGACCAAATCGAAAAAGAGCAGCCAAAGTCGTTATTCTCGATGTTTTCCAATAAAAAGAATGATGAACAACAAAAGAGTGGTTCAACCAGCGCGAATCTTAACCCTAACAATGATTCTGAAAACACAACTACCAATAATAAAAATTTGACTGGCGATAAGAGTTTGCTAGGACGAGCCGATAGTCAGGACAAGGGTGCGCGTTTACGGTTGTTTTCAGGAAATAGCGATAGTTCGGGAAAAGGTAACGGGATTGGCTCTACCGATAAGCTTGCCTCGATAAAGCCCGATAGAGTTGATCGTAGTCAATATTCTGGTGAATTGCCAGGTGTGCGCCCTAATGGTGGTATTGAAATTAAACATCGTTCTAGCCTTTATGACGATACTGATATTGATGCAAACGAGGTGGAAGTGTTTCCATCTATTCAAATGGCCTCAGTTGGTGGTTTGGGCCGTAATCTGCCAAATGGCTTGCGTCTTGCCCACAAAGCCGTAGATGCGCGCTGTTTGAAACCGCAATTGATTAATCTCTTAAAAACAATTGAAAGAAATTATAATCGGCCAGTCTATATTACATCGGGATACCGTAACCCAATTTATAATCGTAAGGTCAATGGTGCTAATCGTTCTCTCCATATGTCATGTGCTGCCGCTGATATTATTGTACCGGGCGTCCACAAATACGAAGTTGCAAAATTTGTACGCAGCTTGCCAGGGCGCGGCGGTGTAGGTACCTATTGCCACCAAGCCATCCATGTTGATATTGGTCCGCGACGGGACTGGAATTGGTCCTGTTCTGGAAAAAAATAGAATTATTTGAAAAAAATGTGAAATAGGGCTTGCGGATTTTAAAATTTGTGTTTATAAGCCCATTCACTGCTTGGGCGCCCATCGTCTAGCGGTTAGGACGCCGCCCTTTCACGGCGGAAACAGGGGTTCGATTCCCCTTGGGCGTACCACTTTAGTTTTTTTGTTTTATTATAATTTACCTTTTGTTAGGGTATGAGGTGAATTAAATACTATGCAAAACAAATCACATGCAGTCATGTCTCAGCGCTTTGAGAGTCCTGATAGTTTAGATGATTTTCCAACTCCGCCTTGGGCAACTCGCGCACTTTTAGAATTTATATTGAAAAATAAAGAATTGCATACCAAGACTTGTTTGGAGCCAGCTTGTGGTAGGGGCTATATGTCTCGCCCACTGTCTGAATATTTTTTAGATGTGGTATCTTCTGATATTTATCCTTATGGTTATTCAGATGTTCAAGATTTTCTTGCTGGGAGATATGATTTTGAGTCGTTTGATTGGGTCATAACTAATCCGCCTTTCCGCTTAGCTCAGGAATTTTTAGAAAATTCTTTAAAAGTGGCGCGCGAAGGAGTCGCCATATTAGCTCGTACGGTTTTTTTAGAGAGTGTTGGCAGATTTGAAGGGATCTATAAAACAAATCCGCCAACAGTTTTTGCTCAATTTTCTGAGCGTGTTCCCATGGTAAAGGGGCGTGTGGATCCAAAGGCAAGTACAGCGACCGGTTATGCTTGGTTTATTTGGATTAAAAATAAGCAAACGTCACCTCTTTTAACTTGGGTTCCGCCTTGCCGAAAAGCTCTTGAAAAAACAAATGATTATCAATAGTATTGTTTTATTAGATGAAGTCACGCCCCTTTTGCGTTATGGTCCAACCTTGCCTGTCGTCATCATATACAGCTAATGAACGACATTCTAAGCCATTTGCTTCTTTTCTGTGGCTAACTAAATTTCTAACTTTTTGACTGAAATGATCATCATTCCTATTAGTTAATATAGCTACATCTTTTCCATCAGGTTTTAAACAATGCCTTAATTGCGCTATAAGATCTGTCGTTGTTATGAAACCGTTTGGCGTTTTAGCCATTATATCTAGTGCAGGTGCTATCATTTCAGCTTCTGAAAATTCTGTCATTATAAATACCTTTATGTCATTAACCTTTACTTAACAAGCATAATAAATTTTGGCATGGTTGTCATTATTTATTTTAACTTTCGATTTGAAACAAGTCTGTGTTAGTTTTACAGTTTGCAATCATCTATTTTTATAAACTATACTTTTCCTTTTTAAAAAAATGTTTTAATTATTATTAAAAATTTTTAGCCGTCAGATTTAAGGGGTGGCCTTTATGCTTTTTAATGAACTAACAGCAATTCCAGTTTTGTGGATCATCGCCGCAGCTATTTTAGGTTATTTATTGGGCTCAATTCCTTTTGGTCTTCTTTTTACCAAGTCTGCTGGTTTAGGGGATGTCCGCAATATTGGTTCAGGCAATATTGGTGCCACCAATGTTTTGCGTACTGGAAATAAAAAACTTGCAGCGGCTACGCTTTTATGTGACGCTTTAAAAGGCAGTTTCGCAGTAATTTTTTTCAATGCACTTTTTCCTGGTGCGGGGTTGATTGCAGGTTTTTTTGCTTTCTTGGGGCATCTTTTTCCTGTTTGGTTGCAGTTTAAGGGCGGTAAAGGGGTTGCAACCTATATTGGTGTAGTCTTTGCAGTTTTTTGGCAAGGTGGCTTTATTTTTCTTGGAACTTGGCTGATTACTGCTTTTATAACGCGTTATTCCTCGCTTTCTGCGCTGGTTGCGATTATCGTAGTGCCGTTCGTGGCCTATTTTCTTACCTCTCCTTTGATAACCGCAATATTAGTCTTGATGGGATTTTTAATTGTTGTTAAACATAAAGGTAATATTAGCCGGCTAATGTCTGGGCATGAGAGTAAAATTGGCGCGAAAGGGAAATAAAAGGGGATTGTGATTAAAGGGCGGGGAATAAAATTAAGTGAAAAGCAAAGGCTTTCATGGCTACAGCTTATTCGCAGTGAAAATGTTGGGCCTCAGACTTTTCGTCAGTTGATTGAGCGTTTTGGGTCGGCAGAAAAAGCATTGCTAGCTGTACCAGATTTAGCGTCACAAGGTGGTGGGCGCAAAATTCGTATTGCAAAGGCAAGCGATGCAGAGCGTGAGCTCGATTTTGCACAGCGTAACAATATCCATTTCATCGGCATTGGTGAGCCAGCCTATCCTTCTTTATTGCGCGCTATTGATAATCCACCGCCGCTAATATCGGCTAAGGGCAATTTAGAGTTGTTGCAAAAAACAGCAATTGGCATAGTTGGCTCACGCAATGCATCAGCGGCTGGCCAAAAACTGGCAAGCCAATTTGCCGCAAACTTAGGGGAGGCTGGACTTATTAGCCTTTCTGGATTTGCGCGCGGTATTGATGGGGCTGCCCATCTGGCTAGTTTAAAAACCGGAACGATTGCAGTTATGGCAGGTGGGCTTGATCATATTTACCCAACGGAGCATGGAGATCTTTATCAAAGCCTTCTAAAAAGCAATAATCTCGTAATAAGTGAAATGCCAATTAGCTGGCAGCCTAGGGCGCAAGATTTTCCACGCCGAAATCGATTGATTGCAGGTATTGGTTTAGGATTGTTGGTGGTTGAGGCCGCAAAGCGTTCTGGTTCGTTAATTACAGCGCGATTAGCTGCTGATTATGGTCGCTTGGTTTTTGCCGTGCCAGGTTCGCCACTTGATCCGCGTGCAGTTGGCACCAATGGTTTAATCAAGGAAGGCGCAAGTCTTGTTGATTGTGCAAAAGATATTATTGAAAGCCTCACACCTCTTTGCCCTGAAATGACATTATTTGATAAGATGCTACCTTTAGATGTTAATGAATCTAATGAACAGCATTTATATGAGGATGAGCATATACCGATTACGGACGTTTTATCAATAACGAACCAGCCACGCTCACAAAGTACTTCACTTGTAAATCCAAACCACTTTGATGTTAATGATAGCGCTCTTGATGATGATCTTAGCGAAAATGAACGGAAAGCTGTTGTTCGTCATTTGTCAATTACGCCAATTGATGTCGAGACTTTGGCGCTTTATTGTGATTTATCTTTGCCAAAAGTCTATCTTGCGATTTTAGAGCTTGACCTTGCTGGCAAGGTGCTTCGTCATTCAGGCGGTTTGGTGTCACTTGCGCCTGTTTCATGATGAAGTGCGTCGTTAAGACTTTGTAATCGGACTAGGCTTTCTTTTTCAACAACTTCAAGTAGAAAAAAAAGCAGTGGCTCGTTAACCTTAGCTGCCATTAATTTTAGAGAAAGTGTCATTTCATGAATATAGTTAATCGTTCCGACCTGATCGATTTCCTTAGCCGATTTAATATTTTGATTCTTTTGGTCGGTCATGTAACCTCGGCTCTCTTAGTCGTTTATCTAATGCGATGTTTTGCCTAACACAATAATTTATCTCATCAATTTTGACTTATGTATTGGGCTACTTGTTTTTCATTGCATCATTGAATGAATGATTAAAAATATCGGTATGATAAGATATTTCAAGGGTAAGCCAATGCTAGTGCGATATTTTTACCAAAAAACATCTTATTTATGGTTAATTTTAAATCAGGACTTGACGTTATCTCATTGACTGGTCATTTGAATGCAGAGATTTTTTTTCGCGATTTTTGAATTTTGATGCGATTTAACACAAGGGATGACTTATTTAACCAATAGGTTTGTTCCAAAATGGGAATTGAAGATGAAAGTAGTTGTTGTCGAATCACCAGCAAAAGCAAAAACAATTAATAAGTATCTGGGAAGCGACTATAAGGTATTTGCCTCATTTGGTCATGTGCGTGATCTGCCGGCCAAAGATGGTTCTGTTTTGCCTGATGAAGATTTTGCCATGAAATGGGATACAGACAGCGCATCGGCAAAGCGCTTGTCTGAAATAGCTAAAGCCGTCAAGGATGCTGACCAATTGATATTGGCTACCGATCCGGATCGGGAAGGGGAAGCAATTTCTTGGCATGTGCTTGATGTGCTAAACGCTAAGCGCGTTTTAAAAGACAAGCCAGTAAGCCGCGTCGTTTTTAATGCTATCACTAAAAGCTCCGTGCTTGATGCTATGGCGCATCCGCGCCAAATTGATGATGCGCTGGTAAATGCTTATCTTGCTCGCCGCGCATTAGACTATCTCTTTGGCTTTAATTTGTCGCCCGTTTTATGGCGCAAATTGCCGGGTGCGCGTTCTGCTGGGCGTGTACAGTCGGTAGCGCTGCGCTTGATTTGTGATCGTGAAGCCGAGATCGAGCGGTTTATTCGTGAAGAATACTGGACGATTGCAGCTGAACTTAATACGCCGCGTCAGGAAAAATTTATTGCACGCCTTACCAATTTTGAAGGTAAAAAGCTTGGCAAGCTTGATATTAAAAATGGCGAGCAGGCAGAAAAAATTCGCAAAATGTTAGTTGGTGCGAGTTTCAAAATTGAAACGGTGGAAGCAAAGCCAACAAAGCGCAATCCTGGTCCTCCTTTTACAACATCTACCTTACAGCAAGCCGCGTCATCGCGCTTAAGCTTTTCGGCGTCACGCACTATGCAAGTTGCGCAGCGCCTTTATGAAGGTATTGATCTTGGTGGAGAAACAACTGGTCTTATAACCTATATGCGTACTGATGGTGTGCAAATGGCACCAGAAGGTATTGATGGCGCGCGTAAATCAATTGCCAAAAATTTCGGCAATAATTATGTGCCGGAAAAGCCGCGCTTTTATTCAGCAAAAGCTAAAAACGCGCAAGAGGCGCATGAGGCGATTAGACCAACTGATTTTTCACGCACCCCGCAATCCATGAAGGCATTTTTGGATGCCGACCAATATCGCCTTTATGATCTTATTTGGAAGCGTGCAATTGCTAGCCAAATGTTACCGGCCGATATTGAACGTACCACGGTTGATATAGCTGCAAGAAATGGCGAGTCTATTGCCGATCTTCGTGCAACGGGTTCGGTTATTCGTTTTGATGGCTTTTTAGCTGCCTATATGGATGTTCGTGAGGAAGATGCTGGAGATGATGAGGGCAGTGCACGTTTGCCATTTATGGAAAAGAGTGAGGTGCTCACCCAATCTCGCATTGACGCTGATCAGCATAGTACTGAGCCACCACCACGCTATTCGGAAGCAAGCTTGATTAAAAAGCTTGAAGAATTAGGCATTGGTCGGCCATCTACCTATGCGTCCACTCTTGCGACATTGCAGGACCGTGATTATATAAATATCGATAAGCGCAAGCTTATTCCTGAAGCCAAAGGACGGGTGGTTACTGCTTTCCTTGAAAACTTTTTCAATCGCTATGTTGAATATGATTTTACCGCTAGTCTTGAAGACAAGCTTGATCTTATTTCAGATGGTAAGTTGGTTTGGAAAGATGTCTTGCGCGATTTTTGGCAGCAATTCTCGTCTTCGATTACCGATATTGCTGATTTGCGGGTAACAGCTGTTCTTGATGTTTTGAATGAAGTACTTGCGCCAATCGCTTTTCCTGCGCGTGAAGATGGCTCAGATCCGCGTTCTTGCCCACTATGTAAACAAGGACAATTATCGTTAAAACTTGGCCGCTACGGTGCATTTGTTGGTTGCTCTAATTATCCTGAATGTAAATTTACGCGTCAGCTTGGTAGTGAGGGTGAAGGTGATGGTAAAGCACTCGGTGATGAACCTGCAGTGTTAGGACAGGATCCTGAAACCGGCGAGGATATAACTTTGCGCACTGGTCGTTTTGGTCCTTATGTGCAGCGTGGTGATGGTAAGGATGCCAAACGTGCCGGCTTGCCAAAAGGTTGGCAAATGGCCGATATCGATTTTGAAAAGGCACAAGCTTTGTTGGCTTTGCCACGTGATATTGGTTTGCATCCTGAAACTGGCACGATGATTACAGCAAGCATTGGGCGTTATGGCCCTTATATTGCCAATGATGGCAAATATGCTAACCTAGAAAATGCTGATGAAGTGTTTAGCATTGGTATTAACCGTGCAGTGAGCGTGCTTGCAGACAAGGCAAGTAAAGGCGGTGGGCGTGCAAGTGCTGCAAGTGCAAAACCCATAGCCAATTTAGGTGCGCATCCTGATGGTGGCGAAATTACCGTACGTGATGGGCGCTATGGCCCCTATGTTAATTGGGGTAAAATAAATGCGACCATAACGAAGGGTATGGATCCTGCTAGCTTAACTGTTGAAGAAGCAATTGCTTTGCTAGCCGCAAAGGCTGCTAAAGCACCAACAAAGAAAGTGGCTGCTAAAAAAACACCTGCTAAGAAGCCGTCCGCCAAAAAGGTCGCAACAAAAAGCGCAACCAAAAAAACGGCAGTAGCTGAGGGTAGCGGTGAAGCGCCGAAGGCTGCAAAAAAAGCCGCACCTAAAAAGGCTACTGCGACAAAAAAAGCTGCAGCAAAGAAAACAGACTAATTATAGGAAAACAAAATAATTTTGAGAAAGCAGAGTAACCTTGGCTAAAAAACCAAAGAAAAGCAACAGCAAATCTAGTCCTAATAAGGCAATGGTTCATTTACCAAGCCGTGACGAGGTAGTGCAATTTATTTCCGATAATCCCGGAAATAATGGTAAGCGTGAAATTGCCAAAGCCTTTGGTTTAAAAAGTGAAGGCCGTATTTGGCTGAAAAATCTTTTACGCAGTTTAGCTGATGATGGGATTATTGAAAAGCGGCGTAAAACTATTCATTCTAAGGGTAGTTTACCGCCGGTTGCAGTACTGGATATTTTTGGTCGTGATAAAGATGGTTCATTACTTGGTCGACCTGTCGATTGGCATGATGATGAGCCGCCGATTGTTTTATTGCGCGCCGGTAAAGTCGCCGGTGGTCCTGCAATTGGCGTTGGTGATCGTATCACCGCTAAAGTTTTTCCATCTAAAGAAAAAGGCCCTGCCTATACAGGGCGCCTTATTCGTAAAGTGGACAAGAAAAATAACACCATTCTTGGCGTGTTGCGCGAGATAAAAGGCGAATGGCGGTTGGAGCCGGTTGATCGCAAGCAAGATCCTGTTCTTATTGATCCGCAATCATTGGAAAATGCCAAGGAAAATGATCTCGTTGAAGTGACATTAGGTCGTGATAGCCGCTATGGTTTAAAACGTGGCATGGTGCGGCAAGTGGTGGGTAGTATTGAAAGTGAAAAAGCACTTTCAATGATTGCGATTTATGCTCATTCCATACCGCATATTTTTCCTGAAGAGGTTTTGCAGGAATCTGATAATGTGAAGCCAGTGGTTATGGCTGATTGTAAAGATGGCGCAGGGCGTGAAGATTGGCGCGATATTCCATTTGTTACGATTGATCCCCATGATGCTAAAGATCATGATGATGCAGTTTATGCTGAGCCAGACAGCAATGAGGCCAATGCACATGGTCACATTGTTATGGTGGCTATTGCCGATGTTTCCACCTATATCCGTCCTAATTCGGTAATGGATAGGGAAGCATTAAAACGCGGTAATTCTGTTTATTTTCCCGATCGTGTTGTGCCTATGCTGCCAGAGAGGATTTCCAATAATCTTTGCTCGCTGCGTGAGGGTGAAGAGCGTCCAGCAATAAGCGTGCGTATGGTCTATAATAAGGATGGTCACAAGCTAAGCCATAGTTTCCATCGGGTAATGATTCGCTCCCATGCAAAGTTAAGCTATCAACAAGCGCAAAAAGCAATTGACGGGGTGTTGGATGAAAAAACGGCACCGATTATTGATACAATTTTGAAGCCGCTTTGGAAGGCCTATGACAGCCTTAAAAAAGCGCGTGACAAGCGTGAGCCATTGGATCTTGATTTACCAGAAAAGAAGCTACTTCTTGATGAAGAGGGGCGCGTTAAAGATGTTTATATTCCCTTGCGTCTTGATGCGCATCGCTTAATTGAAGAATGTATGATAGCCGCCAATGTCGCCGCTGCAGAAACTTTGAAAAGCAAAGGTCAATCATTAATTTTCCGAATTCATGACCAGCCATCACTTGCTAAGCAAGAAACCTTGCGGGAATTTTTGGCAACAATTGGCTTGCCGCTTGCTCGCGGTGCAGATCTTACACCATCTAAGTTTAATGCTATTTTGAGTAAGGTAAAGGGCAGTGAACAGCAGGACTTGGTTAATCAAGTCGTCTTGCGTTCGCAAGCTCAGGCTGAATATAGTCCAGATAATATTGGCCATTTTGGTTTAACGCTACATAATTATGCGCATTTTACCTCACCTATTCGCCGCTATGCGGATTTGATTGTGCATCGCGCGCTTATCAAGGCGTTAAAGCTTGGTAATGATGGTTTGACTGATCGTGAGGAAGAGCAGCTTGGCGAAATCTCCGCGCAAATTTCGCAAACAGAACGCCGTGCTATGGCAGCCGAACGTGAAACAACCGACCGCTTGATAGCGCATTATCTTGCCGATAAAATTAATGCTGAATTTTCAGGCCGTATCACCGGTGTGACCAAGTCAGGTTTATTTGTCCAGCTTGATCCTTATGGTGCTGATGGCTTTATACCAATTTCAACGCTTGGCGCTGAATATTATCTTCATGATGAAGCCCGTCATGCTTTGGTTGGAGAGCGCAGCCAAAAAGGTTTCCAAATGGGGGACGTTGTGTCTGTGCGTTTGGTTGAAGCCTTGCCAGTTGCGGGTGCTTTACGTTTTGAGATGTTGAGCAAACCGCAAGAATTACCGTTCTCAATGCTTTCTCATCATAAAACAGGCAAAAGAAACCGTAATATGGCACAAAAGCCACAACGGGGCCGCCGCCGTCGTTAATTTTTTGAGCAAAGTTCGGTTGCATATCTGTTAAGTTATAGCAATGACAAAAATAGGCTACAACACGTTATAGGCTATCTAATGATTGGTGTTGTAGCTTTATATTATGGTTAAGGAATTATTGCTAATATACTGATATTATAGGTAACATTGGTTTGCATGGTTTTTATAGTAATTTTTTAACTGAATGATGAATTTCATTCAAGTTATTGATTTTATTTGTTTTTACCTATTTTTAAAATTGCTTACGAAAATTGAAGAACAATTTATAAATTATCCTCTAAATGCTTTTATACCCTATATTCTTTTATAATTGCATCAGCCTCGCTCCAATCGGCAATTATTTTTGTTGCGCCAGCTTCAATTAGGCGCTGTTCATGACCTTCGGGCATATGTCTCGCGCCTATATAACCAATGGCAGTCATATTGGCAGCAACGGCGGCGGTAACTCCGGCAATTGAATCTTCAAAGACCAAGCATTGTTGTGCTTGCGCTCCCATTTTTTCTGCGGCAAGTAAAAAGAGATCAGGCGCTGGC
This sequence comes from Bartonella sp. HY328, assembly GCF_025449335.1. Taxonomy (NCBI): domain Bacteria; kingdom Pseudomonadati; phylum Pseudomonadota; class Alphaproteobacteria; order Hyphomicrobiales; family Bartonellaceae; genus Bartonella; species Bartonella sp. HY328. The sequence continues at coordinate 2,112,168 of NZ_CP104883.1, read as the reverse complement.
TTTCCATGTTTTACCATGGAGGATGAAAAAAGATGCGGTTCAAAAAAATCAATTAATCCTGCTGTAGTCAAAGATAAGCGTATGCGTGGCATTGCAGATGACGATGCAACACAATAGGGCTTAGCAAGGTTTTGCAAAAATGGTACAATATGAGGAGTTGCTTTGACGTTTTCTTCAAGCAGGCGCAGCACTTCTTCTGATAATTCATCATCAGCACTTAATGGAATTGTGCCACCTTCCTTACCGCGCAAGGTTTTTATAATATCCAGTTGTTTCATGCCAATAAAAGGATAAAAATCCTTTGGCTCGATTGTTTGTCCATAGCGGGCATAAACATTACAATAGCCCTGCGCTGAAATGGTTTCGCTATCAATCAACACTCCATCGCAGTCAAATATAATAAGATGCATTTTATCGTCCTCTTTGGCGTTTTTGCAAAAAATAACTTTAGATGATTTGGAATTATAAATTGGCAAGCCGGTCAAGCGCGCCCTGCAAAATGAAGCTGGCAGCAGCAGAATCAATGCGCTCGGATCGCTTGGCCCGTGATACATCCATATCAATCAAGCTGCGTTCTGCCGCAACTGTTGATAGTCGTTCATCCCAATAGATAAATGGTATAGTGGTGAGTTTTTCCATATTGCGCACAAAGGCACGAGTTGCCTGTACTCTTGGGCCACTAGAGCCGTCCATATTAAGCGGCAAGCCAATAACCATAATGCAAATATTTTCTTGTTCTAATACTCTAAGTAAATCCTGCGCATCCTTGGTAAATTTACTGCGTTTTAAAACCGGACGCGGATTGGCAAAGCTTAAACCAATATCAGAAACCGCAAGGCCAATTGTTTTAGTGCCAAGATCAAGGCCAATAATGCTTTGACCATCAACTAGATATTGGGGGGCGTCTTCAATGGTAATCACCGTCATTACGGTTTCCTTATTCTATGGAGGGCTTAATTACATACGTCGATTTTTAATTTTGAATAGGCAAAATCAATTGGATATCATTTGCATAAATTATAAAAATATTCAAATCGTTAGTGGGCAGTTAGGACGATATCGCCGTGCTTTAACTTTTTAAAAAAGCTATATTTAAATTCATTATAAATTTATTTGTAATTTCTGTGCCATTTGGCTTATCTAGACCTTAGTAAATATTAACAGCTGCTTGGCTTGGTAGCCATAGATAGACCGATAGGAGAGATTTTTATGAAGATTATTTGGCTTGGACATGCGGCATTTCGCATTGAAGTAGGCTCTGCTATTATTTTGATTGATCCGTTTTTAACTGGAAATCCAAAAGCAGCTGCGCTTGATTTAGCGAAAATAACCGATGGCGTCACCCACATTGCTTTAACCCATGGCCATAGCGACCATGTTGGTGATACGGTTAGGATTGCTATTGAAAAAAATATACCTGTTACTGCCAATGCTGATTTGGGGGATTGGTTAAGCGCACAGGGTGTTGCCAAAATTTGTCCAGGCAATACTGGTGGTACGCAGCATCATGATGGTTATAGTGTTACTTTTGTTAATGCGCTTCATTCATCGGCTATGATGAACGAAAATGGCCAGTCTTTTGCCCTTGGTAATCCAAATGGGTTGGTTTTCCATTTTGAAAATGCGCCAACTCTATATCATATGGGTGATACCGATATTTTTTCTGATATGAAGTTAATTGACGAATTACATGCGCCAGAAATTGGTATCGTGCCAATTGGCGATTGTTTCACAATGGGCGGCGCAGTCGCAGCCCTTGCTTGCCAACGCTATTTAAATCTTAAAACTGCAATTCCTTGCCATTATGGTACTTTCCCATTGCTTGACCAAACGGCAGATAAATTTATTGCAGGCTTAGAAGGTTCAAACACCAAGGTTGTTGAAGCAATAGTTGGTGATGCTTTAGAGTTTCATTAGAGCGCATTTCAATCTGATTGGATCAGATCAGCGCTCTAATCCATAGTTAATCCGCGTTTTTGCCCGAAAACCGCTTCCCACTTTTCGAAAAACGTTCTAATATCGGCCTTAGCATATTCGTGTCATGCATAATTATGCGTGACACGAAAAAATTCTGTCTTATATTGGTTTAATTGTAGTTGACGACAAATAATTTAGTTTAATGAGGCCAGATAAGATTTAACCTTGCTGCAATAGCGGGCAGAAACTGGATTCATACGTTTGGCCGCGTGTCCGGCATTATATTTTAAAATTGTATCGCACATATTGCCGCCACTTAATTGGTGGGCAAGGCCAAGATATTTCATTCCATATTCAATATTGGTTTGGGGGGCATAAAGAGCCTTTGCAGAGCCACGATAACCAAGGCTGCGCGCGGTTGATAATTTAATTTGCATAAGACCAATTTCGCCAGCGCGTCCGCGAGCATTTTTATTATAATTGCTTTCGGTTTTAACCACTGCATGGGCCATATCCACCGGCACATTATTGGCGGCTGCATGTTTTTTAATAATATCTTCATAAGGGCGACTTTCGCCATCGTTTTGCGCTTTGCTTTTATCAAGCTTTTGAGAGCGCTCGATTTTTTTATCAATTTTGGGGACAGCATTTGCGATTTGGAAGGAGGCCGCAAAAAAAGTAATCAATAAAGTTATAAAGCTTATTATTTTCATGTTGTTTGTAATCTTCTTACTTATATTGCAAATTTTTAATAATTTGCTATTTTTCAATGGAGTTAAACAATGCACGCACAAAATTATTTCAAACTATATTATAGTTTGAGTGTGTTGAACGCCTATGATATGAATTGGTTCCGTGGGAATATCGAAAATTTCTATTCCCAAATATGCTTGCAAAAAATTTATCAATTAAAAAACTATGCAAGTTACATCTGTTAAAAATGCGACAATTGCGGTTTTTAATCGGTTCTTTGGGCAAAAAATTTTTTTAGTTTAAGGTTTTCTAAATGGCGGTCTTTCATTTGTGTGAGCACTTGCTCAACCGGCTAATCATTTTATTGATTACTTTATGATAGATAAAATAAGCCAAAGAAGGACTGCAAAGTGATTATATTAAGTTCATTTTATGATTTATTACCAATATGGAACAAGTATAGTAGTATTTAGTGCAAAATGATATTTGCAATATACCGCCCAATAAGACAGCAATAATGTTGATTCTATTGTCAAAAATTCAAGGTGAATGGCTGGAAGATTTTAACTTGTAGCTTTTGGAAAATGTGCTCAATAAAAAACCTCTTCATTGCAATGCCTGCGATGAAGAGGTTCTTTAGCTATAAGCCAAGGCTTTTAGGTTAATCGATCATTACTCTTGATAGAATTAACGACCCTCGCGGTACCACATGCCGCTTATAATCAATAGGCTGATTAGCAAGGCTAATAATCCAGTATAAAGTGGATAGCTTGCAACACTAATCAGCTTACTATCGCTACTTTCACGCAAGTGAATGGTATTTTTAAGCGGCTTGGCATTATCTTTTAAAATTTCGATGTTTGGTTTTTTCAAGTTAGCGTTTTGGGTGTCTTTTAACCTTATTACGGCGCCATTAGTAGCATCTGCAATTGGCTGTAAAACTTGGCTTGTTGAAATAAGATCGCCAAATTCAGGTGCATTAATCGGGCCAACCAAGGCCAGCGTTTCAAACTCATCATTTTTTATATGAACAAGTCCAATTTCCTCGCTGCGATAATCCCCAGTAAATACGCCATTACTCTTACTTGTATTACCTTGGTTTTTACTGTCTTGATTAGCTTTGTTATTCTCAGTGCTATTATCATGCGTTGCTTGCAAGGTTAGCTCTTGGGTTTTGCCCGATGGCAAGGTTATTTGCACTTTGCCAACATTATCTTTCATGCTTTGGCGGCGAATGTGAATATCATTGCCTTTACTGGTTGCAAAAAGTGCTTCTTCTTCAAGCTCTGGTTCTTTCATCAACCAGTGCGCTGTGCGCCGATAAAGGCTAGCATAAGGACCGCCCCCCTCATAACCGCGCGCCCATAGCCAACCTTGGTCAGAAAGCAGCATGGCAACGCGCCCCTTATCTTCATGGGCAACAAGGAAAAGCGGTTTATCTTTAACGCCATTCATTAATATTTGTGCATTTTGGTTGGGCACAACGTCAATTTGCCGTAGCCAACGCCCCCATTTGGGGGGATTAACAGTACTGCCTTCAAGACCACGGGTAATGGGATGCTTATGCCCAAGATCGGTAAGGCTTGGCAAAAAGGCTTCTTCCTCAATCATATCATTGGGAAGGGCTGGTAATATGCTAAATAAGGGTGTGCGGGCAAGTGAGTTCTCGCCAGTAAATTCTGGCCCAGTTGCCATAAGCAAGGCGCCGCCTTGTTTTACATAATTGGCCAAATAATCATAATAAATGAGCGGCAATACGTCATAATGTTGATAGCGGTCAAAAATGACCAAATCAAAATCATTAATCTTTTCAACAAATAATTCCCTTGTTGGAAACTCAATCAAGGAAAGCTGGTTCATAGGTGTATTGTCTTGTTTTTCCGGTGGTCTTAAAATAGTAAAATGCACAAGATCAACACTGGTGTCGCTTTTTAACAAATCGCGCCATGTGCGTAAGCCATTATGTGGCTCGCCAGAAATCAGCAAAACTTTTAGATTTTCACGCACACCATCAATCAAAATCGCTGCATGATTATTAATGTCGGTCACTTCATCGCTTGATGCTGGGGTGGATAATTCAATAATATTATTGCCGGCATGGGGCAGAGTGATTGAAAAGCTGGTTTCTTTGCCAATTTCAACGATTTGTTTTGATAATGTTTCGCCATTGACCTTTATGGTGACATCTGCGGTTTTGGAGTGTCCAGCAATTTTTCCCGCATCATCCACTTGCATGGATAATTCTACCTCACGATTGGAAATGCCAAAACGCGGCGCTTTTATAAAGCGGATACGGCGATCATATTCTTCACTATTTCCGGTAATCAGCGCGTTAATCGGTGCATGAATGTTCAATTGGCTATTGGCGCCATTATGAGTCTGGCTATTCGATTGCGAGGCTGAAAAATCAGGAATATCATGCACCTGCCCATCGGTAATGAATATTGCACCTCCTTGGCGGGCAGGAGGAACATCCGCAAGGGCTTTTTCAAGTGGCCCAAAAAGCCGTGTGGCTGTGCCATCATCATTGGTTGATGGATTGCCAGCTTCGATAATGCGTGTTTCAAATTGCGGATATGCATTTAATGCGGTTTTGACATTTTCAAGCGTATCTAAAGTTTCTTGCTCGCGCTTATCCATTTTTTGGCTTTGGCTTTTATCAACAATAATTGCAACTACCGCTTTGGTTGGTTCACGCTGCTCTTGTAAAAAGACTGGATTCATTAAAGCAAGGCTAAATAAAGCCGCCATGATAAGGCGCAAAAACGAGCCGCGTTTGCGCGAAATAATGGTGATGATTACCACTAAAAAACTAATGGCAATTAATATATAAACAAGCATTATTGGCAGTAGTGGTTCAAATTCAATAGAATATTGCATTGTCTTTTTCCTACTGGCCGAGGCGTTTTAAAATTTCAGGCACATGAACTTGGTCGGATTTATAATTGCCAGAAAGCACATACATAACAATGTTTAAACCACCGCGAAAAGCCCATACACGTTGCATATTATCATCAGGAACAAGCCGATATTGCCAGTCACCCTTGCCATTATGCGCCCAGGCACCGGCAAAATCATTTGCGGTTATTAAAATTGAGCTAACGCCATCACCAGCATTGACTGGCCGGTTTTCACCATTGTTTTGGGTTGCTTCAAGCCATAATTGCGAACCGCGATATCGGCCTGGAAAATCTGGCATAATATAATAAGAACGGCCAATTACATGGTTTTGAGGTTGTGGCTCCAATGGTGGAACATTAAGCCCTGCCAAAATTTCTCTCAAACGATTGGTATTGGCTGATGGTGAGCCGTCAAGATTAAGATTTGAAGTAATTTCATCTCGTGTATCAAATAAGACTGTACCGCCTTGATGCATGAAAGCATCTATCTTGCCAATCGCTTTTTGGCTTGGCATATTGGTTGAGGCATCAATCGGCCAATAGATAAGTGGATAAAAAGCAAGCTCATCCTTATCAAGATCAAGTTCAATAACTTGCCCAGGTTCAATGGTGGTTCTTTGCACAATAAATTGGTTTAAAGCCTCTAACCCTGCTTTGCTGGTTGCATCAATGGCATCATCTCCGGTTTTAACGTAAGCAAGATGGGTTTTACCAGCGCGCATGACAAGATCTGCTTCGCTTTGGGTGGTGCTAACGTCAGCATTTGCTGCTTGCGCTTGCGCCAAATCGGGGCCAGTCACACTTAATGTAAAGCCACAGAAAAGCACCATTAATATGATTAAAGGTGAAAGATTACTGCGCTTTAAATTTTTGAAATTTAAGCCACCTAAAATGAGCATGATAATACTATCAATAATAAACAATAAGAAAGCCAGCCCCCACATAATGCCAATTAAAGATATTGTATCATTTTCGTCATAGCTATTATGGGCAATTTTTTCGCCTTTTGGCAGCTCTATTCGTTTTAAGTGACTGTCACTGGTTAATAAATTAAGTGCGTAAAGTGCGTCTTGCTGCCCATAAAGACCAGGTAGGTGATCCAGACTGGCAGTGATTGGCGTTTTGCCGTTAAGACTGATAGGCTTATCACTTGGCGATGGCGCTTGCGGAAAGCCTTCAGCATTGAATATGCGCCATGGTGTAAGTGCTTTCGTGCTGCTTTCCCCATCATTAACGCTAACCGGTTGATGGCTAAGAGCCACAAATTGGCGTAGTAAATCGACAAAAAATCCACTTAATGGTAAGTTGGACCATTCTGGACCGGCAGAAGTATGGACGAAAATAATACGCCCAGCGCCACGTGTTTGCGCTGTCACCAGTGGCGTTCCATCGGCAAGGTTGACCCAGCTTTTATCCCGAAGATCAACAGATGGTTCAGGCAATATTTGCCGCGCTATTTCAATATCTTGTGGTGGCGTAAGGGTTGCAAATGGGCTATCGGCTGCAAAGGGAGCAATGTTTTGCGGCTTGGCCCAACTCATCACACCGCCAAGATTGCGCTCGCCGCGTCTTAACTTTACTGGTAAAAGACCATCATTGCTTTCTGCCGCCGCTAAATTAGGGCCAGCAAAGCGCAGCAATGTGCCGCCATCATGGATAAAGCGCGTAATGGCTTCTTCACTTTGTGGCGGTATGTTGGCAATGTCACCAATTACTAGCATTGCTGGTTTTGATGCTAATAATGTTTTGATATTTTCGTCAATATCGCCTTTTGTGCTATAAATCATATCGCCATAAGGCGCTAAAGCTTTGGCAGTATAATAAAGCGGCGATAATAAGGGTTGTGGCAATTCGCTGGTTAAAGGCGCAAGCATGGCAATGCGCCGTCTTTTATTTGATGCATCCACCGCTAAAGTTGCGCTAGCATAGGCTTTATCATCAAGGCGTAGCCAAGCTATATCGTTGCGAATTTCAAGCGGCGTGGTTATTTCTGCCTGACCGTTTGTCGCAGAACGATCAAAATGCAATTGTGCTTCACCAATTTTGCGACCATCACTATCAAAGGCTGAAAGTGGAATATTTTCCATTTTGCCCTCATCACTGCGAATGGCGTTAATAATCATTTTATCGCTTTGATTATTAACACTGGTTAAGCCAATCCAATTTGCTTTGTCATTACTAAATATTTGAAAAATACTATGGGGAATTTGCTGGATCTGATCAAAACTAGCTTTATCACTTTTTTCACTTAAACTATCGGTCAGATAGGTAATTTGTAAATCTGTTTGTAAATTTGAATTGTTTTGACCAATATTTTTTAGCCTTTCAACCAGTTGCATGCGGTCGGCAGCAAGGGGCATTGGTTTTATAGCGTCAAGCCGGCTCAAAGCTTCACTGCCAGTAAATGGACCGGTTTCACTATTTTGTGGCTCGCTGCTCGCTAAAATATAAATTGGCAAATTATGATTATTGGCTTCTTCGATCAATTTGCGTGCGGTGAGTTTATGGTTTTGCCAATTGTTGGCTGATGGCCAGCTATTATCAATCAGCAAGGCAAGTGCGCCTTTATTTTGAACAAGTTGCCTGTCTTCGCGCCATGTAGGCTGCGCCAAGGCGATAATAATAAGTGCGGCAATGGCAAGGCGTAATAAAACCAACCACCATGGTGACTTAGTGGGGGTTTGATCTTTCTTAATAAGGCTTGCTAAAATACGAAGCGGTGGAAAAACTTCTCGTTGCGGGCGGGGCGGAGTCATGCGTAATAGCCACCAGATTGCTGGCAGCACAACAAGGCTTATTAAAATAAGAGGGGTGCCAAAGCTAAGTGGTATCATGCAATATGTCCTCGCCGAAAGCCAAGATCGGCATTCATGGCAATATTTAAGGCGCTTAAGGTTTTGGTGACTGGCTCATCGGTAAGGCTTAAGCAAAAACCCCAACCATAATGGCGGCAAATATCTTTTAAGTGAGCGCGTCTTGCGGCAAAAAGCTGACAATAATCTTGTTGATATATTTGCGCGCGTCCTGCATCAAGTTCAAATCCGCTTTCAGGGTCTTGAAATAACACATGGCCTTGATACGGAAAAACCTCTTCGCTTGGGTCTGATATTTGAATGAGGTGAACGCGGATATTAAGCTCTGCAAGCTTGGTAAAGCGTTGTTCCAAAACGCTCATATCATCTAAAAAATCGCTGGCGATAATAAGATGGCTATAGCGGCTTAATACTGACAAATCCATGCTATTCGCTGCGGGCTGATGATTAACAAGGCTTATTGCCATGCGCTCTGCCCCGTTACGTGCTGAAATAGGCGGTAAAATAGATGGTATGGCAATACGCTCACCATTTTGCGCAAAAACTTCACCTAAAATAAGAGTTAGCAGTAAAGCGCGTTCTTCTTTTGAATGTTCGCAATATTTTGATTTATACTGCATGGAGGGGCTTTGATCTGGCCATAAAAATACTGTTTGCGCCGCCTCCCATTCGCGGTCACGAATATAAAGCGTATTATCGCGGGCAGAACGGCGCCAATCAATGCGGCTTGCAGATTCACCGCTATCATAGGGGCGAAACTGCCAAAAATTATCGCCACTTCCTTGTTTGCGTTTGCCATGCCAACCGCCCAAAATGCTCATCGCAATTTTGCGGGCATGAAGAACCAGCGCGCTGATTTGGCGGGCATCCTTTCCAGCATTTGCAAGAAGGGAGTTTACCTTAATTGGTGGAGTAAGCGCGCCGATGGCCATTAGCTTTGTGCCTTTACCAAATCAGCAATAATGCGCGATACGGGAATATTTTCAGCCCGCGCTGTAAAATTAAGCGCCATGCGGTGCTGTAAAACAGGCTCGGCCAAAGCATAGACATCTTCAATTGAGGGGGCAAGCCGGCCTTGATATAGAGCTCGTGCCCGCACGCATAAGGACAAGGCTTGCGCGGCGCGTGGCCCGGGTCCCCACGAAATATATTTTTGGGCAATTGCATTATCGCTATCAGGACGGGCAGAGCGTACAAGTTTTAAAATTGCATCAATAACTTGTTCACTTACTGGCATTTGGCGAATGATTTTTTGCATTTCAATCAAACGATGCGATGTGATAACCGCTTCCGCCTTGGTATCATTAATGCCGGTTGTTTCAATCAAAATGCGCCGTTCGGTATCAAGGTCCGGATAATGGATATTGATTTGCATTAAAAAGCGGTCAAGCTGTGCTTCCGGAAGTGGATAGGTTCCCTCTTGCTCAAGTGGGTTTTGGGTTGCAAGCACATGGAAAGGACGCGGCAAGTCATAGCGGCTACCTGCAACGGTGACATGATATTCTTGCATGGCTTGCAATAGTGCTGATTGGGTGCGTGGTGAAGCACGGTTGATTTCGTCGGCCATTAGCAATTGTGCAAAAATTGGTCCTTGAATATAGCGAAAATTACGCCGACCATCGTCGCCTTCTTCCATTACTTCAGAACCGATAATATCCGATGGCATAAGATCGGGAGTAAATTGGATGCGCTTTTCATCTAAGCCAAGCACCCGTCCCAAAGTTTCAACAAGACGCGTTTTAGCAAGGCCGGGGACACCAACAAGCAAAGCATGGCCACCAGCCAGAACGGCAGTAAGCGCAAGCTCGACAATTTGTTCTTGGCCAAAAATCACGTTGCCAATAGACTTGCGAATTTTTTTCAATTCGTCATGAACGGCATCCGCTTTTGCAATAATATCCTCATTGGTTGAAGCTTCGCTTGTAGCTTGTTTATTATTGTCTTCTATTGTCTGGTTCATGTCGTCCTCAATACCAAGTGAATATCGTGCTTTTTGCAATAGCATCATTATTGTATTATGTTCAAAGTGACTTTATTGGCTTTTGATAAATAATCCATTGAAAAAACGTCAACAATGACTATTTCATGACTTCTTGCCCAAATTATGTAAAATCTTTGCACTAAAATATCTAAAATCACCTCAGTCAACTGCTAAATAAACGATATTGCTGCAATTATTTGTGACGTAAGACCAATAAACTAATAAAAATATCAATGGCTTGGTGGTTGAAAATATGTGAGATGCTGCAAATTCTGTCGCTTATTGCAATAAAAGAATGCAAATGGGGTTGTAATGAAGGAATGCAAATGAGTAATGATTTTTCATTAGCTGATTTTACCACACGTTTTTATAAAAAAGAGCAATTCAATGCTCATACCCATGATGACGCTGCAAATTTTAACAGTGATCTTTCCATTTCTTATCATCTTATGGGTGCTGCCAATAAAGCTGAACCTATTGATTATCATGCCCCAACTTGGAAAAAAGCAGCGGTGTTAATCACCGTAATTGATCATATTGACGGTGCAAAAATCCTATTTACTGAGCGTTCTTCAAAATTGCGCAATCATTCAGGGCAGATTTCTTTCCCCGGTGGGCGTGTTGATTCTAGCGATAAGAATGATATTGATGCGGCTTTGCGTGAAGCGCGCGAAGAAATAGCTTTGCATGATGATAATGTTGCTATTTTAGGAAAATTGCCAAGTTATTTTACTGGCACAGGTTATAAAATTGCTCCGATTGTTGCAGCATTACAAAAACAGCAAGATTTTATCGCTAATCCTACTGAAGTTGAAAAAATATTTGAAGTGCCAATGGCTTTTTTGATGGATCCTAAAAATCATCAAAAAATGCATAAAGAGATTGATGGTAAACAGCGCTCTTGGTACGCACTTTATTATCAAGACTATGTTATATGGGGCGCAACGGCTGGTATGATTGTGCATCTTTATGAAAGGCTTTATGCGTGAAATTAACTAAAGACAAAGCAAATTGGCTTTTTGATGAAAGACTACAAAAACTGCTGAAAGTTTTAGGTAGTCAAAATGGTGAGGCACGTATTGTTGGCGGTGCTGTGCGTAATGCTTTAATGGGCAAGCCAATTAATGATATAGATATTGCCACCACCCATTTGCCAGATGCAACAACGCGCCTTGCACAACAAGCTGGTTTTCATGCCGTGCCAACGGGCGAAGGTTTTGGCACGATTACCGTGGTGGTGGATCATCACCCATTTGAGGTTACAACCTTACGTCAAGATGTGACAAGTGACGGCCGTCATCCAAGTGTGGTTTTTGGTAAGGATTGGCAGATTGATGCGCAACGGCGTGATTTTACCATTAATGCGCTTTATTGTGACCATGAAGGTGTAATTTATGATGATGTCGGTGGGCTTGCTGATATTGAAACCTCAACATTACGCTTTATCGGCAATGCGGAAGACCGCATCAAAGAAGACTATTTGCGTATTTTGCGGTTTTTTCGCTTTTTTGCCTTTTATGGTAAAGGCCGTCCCGATGCTGAGGGCTTAAAAGCGTCCGCACGATTGAAAAATGGCTTAAACAAATTATCGGCAGAACGTATCTGGGCAGAGCTTAAAAAATTGCTAAGCGCCAAAGACCCAAGCCGCGCTTTATTATGGATGCGCCAAGCCGGTATTTTAACCGCTATTTTGCCAGAAAGTGAAAAATGGGGCATTGATTTTATTCATGGCTTAATTGCCAGCGAGCAACATTTTGGTTGGGATGTCGATCCATTTTTGCGTTTAGAAGCAATTATTCCACCTGATGCAGAACGGGTTTCTACCCTAGGTAACCGTCTAAAACTTGCGAATATTGAAAAAAAACGCTTGTCAAAATGGGCGTTATTACCAGCGCCAAAATTTAGCGATGCTGATATGCTGATTAAAAAACTGGTTTACCAAAATGGTGCGCAAGCAGTGCTTGATCATTTGCGATTAATGCAAGCTAAGGCACGAAGCCGCGGCATTGATGAAGCCCATAATCCAAAGGGAGAGGCGGCTTTGATTGAGGCTGCTAATTATGGACGCATGATTAACTTGGTTGAAAATTGGCCCGTGCCAGAAATGCCAATAAGCGGTGAAGATTTAATTGCGCTGGGCATTGAACCGGGGGTTAAAATAGGCCAACTGCTTAAAGGAATGGAACAAAACTGGATTGATAGCGGCTTTTTAGCAAAACGAGACGTATTATTAAAAGATTTGGATATTAAATAAGCATTTTTGTATAAAAAATCAAATATTTATGGCGAAGTGTGTCAAAGAATGATCGCTTCGCGATTATCAGGGATTTTCTGTATTTTAACATGGTTGAAAAAGCTAAAACGCAAATTAAAACAAGATTAAATTGCTTAGGCGAATAGGCAATGACTTTATAATAATTGGCAAAAATAAAGAGACGCAGTTTGATTATTGGGTATGCTTAAAAAATATCATGACGTTGGTGGGGAAATGTGATGTTACACAATCAAAGCATTAAAAAATATAATTATTTAAAAATTATTGGCATTAAATTATTAGTCCATATGGCAATTTTGCTGTTGGGTTTAAGTAGCGCTTATGCGGCTTCGGTATCTTGGCAAAACCCTAAAACGGGGCGTATTGGCACGTTTCCCGAAGATGTAAGTATTGAAGCAGAGGGCATCGAAGGCATTAACATCATCTTTATTTTTGATAGCGAAGATTTAAGCATAAGCCTTGGCCCAGATATGGAAGACTTTTTTTATCAAGATTTTGATGATGATGAACCAATTATATTTGAACCAAATGCAGTATTAAAGGGCTATCCGGTTCAAATCTTTGACGATAAAAAAAATCCTAGACTATTCTTTATCGATATGGGAGATCGCGTCTGGGGGGTTGCGCTCACCAAGGGCTATAAGCATCCAATTGAAGGTAAATTATTTGATATTATTTTAGAAACTATGAAGCCACGTCAAGCAGGTGATAGTTTTAAATTAATACTACCATGGACTGACAAAATTATTGATTTAGGAGAGGGGGATTGGTCAGCTACTTCAACTTATAAAGGTTTATCTGCGAATAGGGAGGCTTTTGGAACATCTTATGGCAAGGTTGGCAATATTAAAAACTTTGATAGTAGCCTTGTGATTTATTCCGAAAATGTGCTCATTCGCGTTAACAATTATCCTGTTAATGATAAAAATCTCGACAAGCAATCAATTACACTAATGCAGCAGTTTAAAGAAAGAGATTTTGTTGATGAGTTTATTAAAACCAGCATATCCGGTCGAACCGTTTGGAAAGGACACGTCACCAAGACAGAGGGAAAGAATGTTTTTTATTATTTGGTTGCGTTAAAAAATAGAATTTGGGTGGTAACATCCTATGTTGCTTTTGACGACCAAATTACAAATGCTGCAAAGCGGATTGATATTATAGAGCAAATTATAGCAAGCTTGCCAGATAATCCGCCAGATATTGTCACCACTTACACCAATCCGCAAACAAACAAGCAGCTTAAATTACCAAACGGCTGGGTAGTGTTGCAAGAGTTTGATAATGGTAAGCCTACTGATTTAGGCATTGTGCGGGAAGGCAATATTGAAGACCTATTTAAACACTCCTTTCCTATTCTTTATAGCTGTGCACCTAAAATTAAACGTGGTTTAAAATACGCTCAAGGATATGCAGAAAGCTTTAAAAAAACGCATTTTGGTAATCGTCTTGTCTGGATGAATATTGGTTCTCAGCTTTCAGTCTATACAAGCGATAGACTTGGCGCGTGTTATTTGGAGATCCGCGATTTTGATGATGACAAGGTAAAGCTCGACCTTGCAGAAAAACTATTTGCAACGGGCAAGCGGTAGATTTTATAGTTTGGTGCATTTTTGCATTGACTAACAAGTTTGAGGGGGGCGCAATGCTTTATTTTAAAAAGCATGGCAAAGGGCTAAAATGCACTTTGCTTTTACAATGGATAATCTGTGCAGTATTGTGGAGTTTAAGTATAGCACCTTTGCAAGCAGCTGGTGCCTTATGGCAAAATCCCTATACGGGACGGATTATATCATTGCCGCTTGATGTTAATGTTGAGTGGAATGGCATTGATGGTGATCTTATTGTATTGGATGACTATAAAAATGATATTCGCATTTATTTAACTAAAGGCGATGAAAGTTTTTATAATGACGATCCAGCAAGCGATAACAGTATAGATTTTAAGCCAAATGGCACTATTGCTGGTCATCCAATCCAATCATATAATAGCCCAACCGCGCCTTGTGAATTTCATATGGATGTTAGTGGACAAATATGGGGTGTACGTTTGAGTGATTGCGCAAAACGAGCTAAGTATTCACAACTACGCGCATTATTTGATGTTATTTTGCCAAGCATGATACCGCTTAAGTCTGATGAAGCTTTTGAATTGACGATTCCGTGGAGTGAGCAAAAAATTAAGCTTAGCCAAACTGGTCATAATAAAGGTGATTGGAATGCCTATGCCACAAGCTTACGTGTAGGACTAAAAACATCGATATCGGAACCGTTTTTTATCAAAACTTCAAAACACAGCAAAAATTATGATGGGTTGTTGGTTATATATGGCGATGATGTTGAAATTTTGGGTTCAAGCCGCCAAGTTACACCAGAAAATCTTGACGCACAGCTAACCGCCAGCACCTTGCAAAAAGTTGATGGAAGCTCTATTGTTGCTTATAAAAACGTGACTGTTGCTGGCCGATCGGTTTTAAAAGGGCAGTATATGGTAAAAGGTTTTTGCTGTCCGCACCTTGATACTTATTACCTTATTCCACTCAAAAATAGGATTTGGACGGTAGTATCCTCTGTTTATGAAGATGAGGGACATTATCCAAATGCTGCTCAGCGTATCAATATAATAGAGCAAATTATTGCAACTTTGCCGGATAATCCGCCAGATATTGTTACCACTTACACTAATCCGCAAACAAAAAAGCAGCTTAAATTACCAAAAGGCTGGGGCGTGATGCAAGATTTTCCAGATGGGTTGCCAAAAGATATGGGTATTGTCGAGCTTGATAAAGCGGAAGACGCCGCCACTATTTCCTATAGCTGCGGACCACAGTTCGTTTCAATGCTGAAATATTTGAAGGAAGACAATGATCATTATCGAAAGGCACGTTTTGCTAATCGCGATGTATTTATCCGTGATGATCTGTCTTTTGATCTTTATACAAAAGATAAAGCTGGTGCATGCCATCTTGAGATCACAAATTATGATAAGAATATAGATAAAGACAAATTGATAATTGCTGAGAAACTATTTGCAACTGAAAATCCATAAATAAAATAACAAATACTTCACCATAACGCCTTTTATATTTGCAGATTAACAGTCCGCATCATAGCAAGTAGATTTTAGAGCGCATTTCGATCTGACTGGATCAGATCGGCGCTCTAATTCTTTGTTTACACCGCGTTTTTTGTCCGAAAACCGCTTCACACTTTTCGGAAAACGCTCTAAGGGAAAATTTCTAAAAAACGTTCTATATACTTTAAAATCTCGATAGACGTGATTATGAATAATAATAGCGCAAAAAAAAATGGCGATGTTTATTGAGTAAAATAACTCTTTTAAACATTAACGCCATTTTGTCACATAAAGTGTAAATATTAAGTGTCACCTTGTGAACGGTAGAATCTATATTATAATTATCAAATTATTTTAAGATAACTTAACTCCCCCGCAGGTGTTGAAGTTATATTATTGCTTGGCCACCCGCTTTTTGCGCTTACGACCTAAGCCCATTTCTTTTGCAAGTTCAGAACGTGCTTGAGCATAATTAGGAGCAACCATTGGGTAATTAGGATCTAGATCCCATTTTTCACGATATTGTTCTGGAGTTAGGCCATAATGGGTCATAAGATGGCGTTTCAATGACTTGAATTTTTTACCATCTTCAAGGCAAATAATATAATCTTCACCAACTGAACGTTTGGGGTTAACAGCAGGTTTTGGTTTCTCAGCAACCACCTCGACGGTATTTGTTGCATCAATACTGGATAATGCACCATGAACATTGGTGATGATCATTGGTAGTTCAGCTGCTTGGCAATCATTATTGCTTACATAAGCGGCGACGATATCAGCGGTTAATGCAATCAACATTGCCCGGTCTGTATCATTATTATCAGAGCTTTCCATAAGTTGTTCCTTTTGGTCTTGTTTTATCAAGTCAAAATAAAAAAATATGGCTTATCAAAAAGCCTATACAAATCTATTTGACTAGGATTTAGCTATTTATGTTGCTAATACCATTACATATAAAATTGTCAATCGAGGTGATATCTAAATTCTATTATTTTCTATATAGGAAACGATATCGGTCTTTCAATTATATTACAATATATTTTATATGATAAATAAGCAGATATTTTTTATTAAAAAAATGTAAGCTTTTATCGCAAAAAATTGATTTTAAAATTTTGAATTTAATTTTAAATAGTTGAGCACTTGTATTGTGTTGGAGTTACTCTAATTTTATAATAAATAATCGAAAACAGGTAATAAAAGTGATTAGTTTGAATAATACACGATTAAAAGTCATTAAAACTGATGAGGAATGGCAAGAACAGCTTACTCCTATACAATATCAAATAACGCGCCAGCATGGTACAGAGCGCGCGTTTTCTAGCCCAGATTTTGATACCTCAACTCCTGGAATATTCCGTTGTGTTTGCTGCGGTAATGCGTTGTACAATTCAACCGATAAGTATGAGTCAGGCACAGGTTGGCCAAGTTTTATGCGGCCGATCAACGAAGATGCTGTGGTTTGCGTTGATGATCATTCCTATGGAATGGAACGAACTGAAATTCGTTGTGCTGATTGTGATGCACATTTAGGCCATGTTTTTCCTGATGGTCCGCAACCTACTGGTCTTAGATTTTGTATGAACGGCTATGCGTTAAGTTATGATAAAATAGTATAAATTATTTATTATTGAGTATATATTCATCAATATTAAAATATTAATGCTTATTTTTTTATATAAAATGTATTGTTTGCGGTTTTCTAAATTTAAAAAGTGATAGATTTAAATAATCTATCACTTTTTATTTTTATTTTAATTTTTAAAAAATTAATGCTTAATGAATTAGCTATTGCTTGTAGGTTTTAGTTAGGACTTTTGGAGCTGATGTGGTTATGATTAACGCGTATAAAGTCACTCATCCTCCTCATCTAAGCTCAAAACGCCGCCGGTTTGGCGTGACCAGAGCTTTGCATATATGCCGTTTCTTTCTAAAAGCTCATCATGGGTTCCGTCTTCAACGATGACACCCTTTTCCATGATAATAAGACGATCCATCGCGGCAATTGTTGAAAGACGATGGGCAATTGCAAGTACAGTTTTGCCTTCCATCAACCTCATCAAATTTTCTTGAATAGCAAATTCAGCCTCGGAATCGAGAGCCGATGTAGCTTCATCAAGAATAAGAATCGGTGCATCTTTGAGCATAACCCTTGCAATGGCTATGCGTTGGCGTTGGCCACCTGAAAGTCTGGCACCACGCTCACCTACTTGCGCATCAAAACCTGTATTGCCTGAATGATCGCGCAATTGGTCGATAAAATCTGCAGCCTCTGCGTCATTTACCGCAGCTATTATCTCGTCATGACTAGCATCAGGACGGCCATATATGATATTTTCGCGTAACGAGCGGTGAAGCAATGCAGTATCTTGTGTCACCATTCCTATATTAGCTCTAAGTGATTCTTGGGTAACATTGGCAATATTTTGCCCATCAATTAGAATGCGACCTGCTTCAACGTCAAAAAAGCGTAACAATAAATTGACAAGGGTTGATTTTCCCGCACCAGAACGGCCAACAATACCAACTTTTTGCCCCGGTAGAATATTCAAGTTCAAATTACTGATAACACCTTTACCCTTACCATAATGAAAGCCAATATTTTCAAAACGAATATCACCCTTGGTGACAATAAGCGGCTTGGCATCAGGTTTATCTTCAATAAGGCGCGGACGAGCAATAGAATTAATACCATCTGCAACAACGCCGATATTTTCAAATAATGCCGACATTTCCCACATAATCCATTGTGCCATGCCATTAAGGCGCAAGACAAGGCCAATTGCTACCGCAACAGCACCAACCATCACCGCAGCATGCAGCCAAAGATACAATCCTAAGGCGCCAACGGCAAAAAGAAGTAGGCAATTACTGGCATAAACTCCAAAAGAAACCAGTGAAAGAAGCCGCATTTGTTTGTGAACAGTTTCTTGAAAACTAACAAAAGCATCCCGTGCATGAGCCTCTTCGCGCTGGTCATGAGAAAATAGTTTGACTGTGGCGATGTTGGTATAAGTATCAACGACGCGTCCCGTCATTAATGAACGCGCGTCGGCCTGTGCTTCTGAAGCGCGTCGCAACCTTGGAATAAAAAAACTAAGAATTGCGATATAGGTTAATAGCCAGCCAATAAAAGGCAACATTAACCGCCAATCCGCACTTGCGGCTAAAATTAATGTACCGGTAAAATAAACGATAACATAATTAAGGACATCAAATAGTTTCATGATGGTTTCACGCACCGATAATGCTGTTTGCATAACCTTTGCCGAAATCCGTCCAGAAAATTCATTTTGGAAATAACTAATGGATTGGCCCAATAAATAGCGATGAATAAGCCAACGAATACGCATTGGATAACTGCCAAGCAATGTTTGATGCAAGATTAAGGAATGGATACCAACTGTTACGGGCAATAGTACCAATACGATGAAAGCAATGAAACCTAGCTTACCTGATTGATTGGTAAGAAATGTTTGAGGGCTTTCTGATGACAACCAATTAACAATATTGCCTAAAAATCCAAATAGTGAAACTTCCATTATCGCTATAAGGGCAGTAAACACCGCCATTACAGCAAGCCACCCCCAAACGCCCTTTGTATAATGAATGCAAAATGCAACAAGGCCGCGTGGTGGCATTGTTGGTGGATCGGCAGGAAAAGCATCAAGCCTGCGTTCAAACCATCCAAACATGAAATATCTCCTTTTAACGGCCCAAAAAACTACCGTTATAAATATTAATCTTGCACTGCTTTTAATGATAGGTGCTAAGGATATAAGAAATTTAAATTGCCATTAAAGGCTAAATTCCATCAACATATTAATTGAAATGATTATATCGTAAGCCGTTTATTACAACAAGCCGAGTTTTAAAAACTTAACAATATGGCCTTTAGGCGCTTAAAGCTACATATAGATTGTTTGGGGAATGGAATGCACACAAAAAGCAAATTATGTTGAATTTTTTGTTTGAATCCGTTTAATGCCTTATATCATATTTTCATTTCAAATGGTTTGTTCATTCAATGATATTACAGCTCGCTTTATACCAACCCGATATCCCCGGTAATACAGGCACTATTATTCGCCTTGGTGCATGTCTTGATATAGGTATCAATATTATTGAACCAGCAGGCTTTGATATTTCTGACCGTAATTTGAAACGAGCGGGCATGGATTATGTGGAATTAGCCCATTTACGCCGCCATCAGGATTGGCAAGAATTTACTAAATTGATGGCAGCGGAAAAGCGGCGCATTATTTTATTTACCACTCATTCTGATAAAGCCTATTATGATTTTTCGTTTAAAGCTGATGATTGCTTGCTTTTTGGACGTGAATCCGCAGGCGTTCCTGATGATGTTCATAATTACGCATATGAAAGAGTTACCATTCCCATGAGCCCTCATGCACGCTCGCTCAATTTGGCTTTAAGCGTTGCTATGGCAGCAGGTGAAGCCAAGCGGCAAATTTTGTTAAATGATTAAGCATTGAAACAGATCTTATTAGCAGATTTTATGTTTTATAAAACTCCGATCTTGATAAGAAAACGTAATATTGATTAATAAGTTTCCAGCTTACTAAGGCAATCTGCATATAAAGCTGTGTAAAGCTTACATGGAGCATTGCAGTTCGCGGTTAGACATAGAACAATTGCTAAGCACCACAAATTTAACCCGTTGTTAAGAGAACGCTTATGAAGATTCCGTTGATTCCAAGTGATATACCGGCAGATATTGACGAGAAAAAAACTCAGGTTTCAAAATGGTTTGAAGATTTGCGCGACCGTATTTGCCTAAGTTTTGAACAGATTGAACGTGATCTTGAAGGGCAGCTTAGCGAATATGCGCCTGCAAAATTTGAGCGTATCCCTTGGCAAAAACAAGGTGGTTTGCAAGGTGGTGGTGTAAGATCTGTTCTTCATGGTCGCGTTTTTGAAAAAGCGGCGATTATGACCTCGACAGTGTTTGGCGAGATTGAACCTGAGCTACGTAAGGCAATTCCTGGCGCAGAGGAAGATCCGCGTTATTGGTCTTCTGCTATTTCTTTAATTGCCCATCCGCAAAGCCCACATGTACCAACTGTTCATATGAATACGCGGCTTATTGTAACAACACGCCAGTGGTTTGGTGGTGGTGCAGATTTAACTCCAATGCTTAGTGAGCGGCGCACCCAGCAAGATAGCGACAGTGTTGCATTTCATAAAGCATTTCGCTTTGTTTGTGATAAGCACAAGGATGTTGCTGATTATGACAAGCTAAAAAAATGGTGCGATGATTATTTTTATTTAAAGCATCGACAAGAACCACGTGGTATTGGCGGCGTTTTTTATGATTGGTTGCACTCTAGTGAAGAGCAGGGCGGCTTTGATGCCGATTTTGATTTTACTCGTGATATTGGTCGCGCCTTTGCAGTTGTCTATCCCTATATCGTAAGGCAAAATTTTAATAAACCATGGACAGAGGAGCAGCGCGAAGAGCAACTTATTCAACGCGGTCGTTATGCGGAGTTTAATCTGCTTTATGATCGCGGTACGCTTTTTGGTTTAAAAACCGGAGGCAATGTAGATGCTATTCTCTCCTCTTTACCGCCTGCCGTGCGCTGGCCTTAAGGCTTTTATAGTTTATCAAAATTTTTTATGCGCTGTCAAATATTATAATTTGGCAGCGTTTTTTTAGTTAATAAAAGTCGATTAAATCTTAGTTATTTGTTGAATGGTGGTTACTATTTTTTGTTTTCAACAGTGATACAACAACACCAATTGTTAAAATACCAAAAGTAATAATTAACGACCAAATCGCAGGGAATTTATCCCAATTCATGAGATCGGCGATAAACATTTTACTGCCGATGAAAATAAGCAATACTGAAAGTGCATATTTCAAATAGGCAAAGCGGTGCAACACAGCAGCAAGCGCAAAGAACAATGCGCGAAGACCTAATATCGCAAATATATTCGACGTATAAACAATGAACGGGTCAGTTGTAATGGTAAATACAGCTGGTACTGAATCTACTGCAAAAATAATATCGGTAAATTCTACCATTATGAGTGCAAGGAAAAGCGGTGTTGCAAAACGCAATAATGTGCCGTTTTGTTGCTTTTTAACAAAAAACTTATTACCGTGAAGATCATCTGTTACGCGCAAATATTTGCGGGCAAAACATAATACCGGATTACGGCTCATATCAGGCTCTGCTTCATCTTTGGCAAAAAGCATCTTAATACCCGTAAAGATAAGAAATGCTGCAAAGAGGTAAAGAACAAAGTGATAATTGGCGACGATAGCGGAGCCAAAGCCGATCATTAAACCGCGCAGTATAATAACACCTAATACCCCCCAGAATAATACGCGATGTTGATATTGGCGAGGAATAGCCAGCATAGAGAAAATAAGCGCAATGACAAAAATATTGTCAAGCGATAGGGTTTTTTCAACGACAAAGGCGGTTAAATATTGCGCTGTTTCAGTTGCGCCCATTTGCCAATAAACAATGCCAGAAAAAGCAACGCCAAGACTAATATAAAAGGCGGATAATTTTAAACTTTTACCGATTTCAATTTCATGGTCACCACGGTTAAAAAGACCAAGGTCTAGCACGAGAAGAAATAAAACAATTACAAGGAAAAATAGCCACAGCCAAATTGGGGTGCCTAGAAAAGGCATAAAAAACATGTCCATAAAGACCTCAATTAATTGGAAGAGATCCACAGACAAAATCGGGCGGACCTCAAGATAACTCGAAGTGGTCCGACATCGCAGTTTTTCAAATTAAACTACCAGAGGGGCCCGGCCCATGCAAACAAGATAGGGCTGCTTTTTACTCAATTCAAGGGTAAGGTTTAAAAAAAATTAAACCATATCCGCTTGAGGTAGAATGAATGGCACATGGGCAGGAGGCAGGGAATTGACTGGTAGATAGCAATTATAAATATTTTTTAGGTTTGTCGCGGTGATAACCTCTTGTGGCGTGCCTTTGGCAGCAATCTTACCTTTTTGCATTAAAATAAGATGATCAGCATAGCGGGCTGCAAGGTTCAAGTCATGCAAAATAGCAATGACACCACCGCCTTGCTTAACAAAATCTTTGGCGATATTCATAACCGTTAATTGATGTTCTATATCAAGGGCGGCAACTGGCTCATCAAGCATTAGCCAGCAAGGCTTGCCTTGATATTCGGGTTGCCAAATTTGGCATAAAACACGGGCAAGCTGAACCCGCGCCTGTTCACCGCCTGAAAGCTCTTGGTAAAATTTTGCATGGTAATCAACTAAGTCCACTTTACTTAAAGCCGCATAAATTAATTCATCATCACTAGCTAATAAGCGGCCATTGCCTGCTGATAAGCCAATTGCCACCACTTCACGCACTAAAAATGGAAAAGACATAGTGCTGGCTTGTGGCAAAACAGCGCGTTGGCAAGCAAGTTGCCATGCTTTTATATGACGTGTATTTTGTCCATTGATGTAAATATCACCGCCATATTGTAACTCACCGCAAAGTGCGCTGAGTAAAGTTGTTTTGCCAGAACCATTAGGGCCTATAATAACAGTTAATTCACCCGCTTTAATATTAATAGCTAAATTCTCGATAATTGTTTTTTTACCGCGATTTACGCTAAGATTTTCAACTTTTATCATTATAACATCATCCCGCGTTGGCGCAATAAAATCCAAAGAAAGAAGGGGGCACCGATAAGTGCCGTTATTATGCCAATTGCCAATTCAGCCGGATAATTAACTGTTCTTGCAAGATAGTCTGCTAAAATTACTAAGCACGCACCCAGCAGTGCGGAGCAGGGGATAAGGTAACGATGGTTAGGGCCAATAATTAGTCGCAATATATGCGGTATAACAATACCAACAAAACCAATGCCACCGCTGACCGCAACTGCCGCACCACACATTAAGGCAACCAAGGTAATTGATATGTTTTTGAGCCTCTGCACTGGAAACCCTAGATGTCCAGCAACGGGTTCGCCTAATGCAAGGGCGTTTAAACCATTGGCTAAAAAGGGGGCAATGCAAAGACCTATTATGATGAATGGCGCTGAAATGAGCACTTTATCCATTGTTGTTCCAACCAATGAACCCAGACTCCAAAACTGGATATCGCGTAGTTGAAGATCATTTGCTTTTGTAACTAAAATACCAATGATCGCCGAAAGAAATGATGAAATAGCAATGCCGGCTAAAAGCATGGTTGCAATGGATGTTTTTCCGTTGTGGGTTGCAATGGAGTAAAGCAGTAGAGTAATAACCAAACTGCTTAAAAATGCACTCAATACAATGCCAAAAGATCCAATTATTGGTGTTAGGCTCACAGGCAGAAGATGTCCTAACACAATAAACACAACTGCACCAAAACCTGCTCCGGCCGATACTCCGACAATACCGGGGTCTGCTAAAGGGTTGCGGAATAAGCCTTGCATTAAAACACCGCAAACAGCAAGGGCACTGCCGACCAATATACCTAAAAGAACTCTTGGCAAACGAATGTCTATCAGAACGAGGTAATCATTACTCTCTTGCACTTGTTTAATGTTATCTGCACTAAAATAGTTGCTAATTAGTCGTAGTAATGAAACCTCTGATTGTCCTAATAAAAGGCCACAAAGGACACAGATAATGAAGATTGGTACAAGGGTAATTAAAACCAATTGACCACGAAGACTTCTGTCACCTTTTTTCATTGCCGCAAGAGTTTCGCTCTTTGGAACAGGCACAGTGTGGCTCGACAAAGACATTATTATTCCTATTTCAATTGATTTGGGCCATAAAGCAATTCTGCGACATCACGTGCTGCAGCAGCTGTGCGCGGGCCAAAGCCAAGCAAATAAAGCCCTTCCATATCTTTAATCATATTGTTTTTAGCTGCAGGGGTTGCTCTAACAGCTGGTAAATCGGTAAGCTGGGTGGTCACAGGACGGCCTGGAAATGGCGACATTGACAAAATCATATCAGGTTTTGCAGCCAGTAATGCTTCATCGTTTAAGAGCTTGTAGCCTTCAAATCCGGTAATAGCATTTTCAGCGCCTGCAAGCTTGATGATGCCATCAGCGGCCGTATTGCTACCAGCCGCCATAACGCGACCATTTTGGACTGAAAGTACGAAAAGAATTTTTTTCTTTTCTGTGACCTTGGCAGTCAATTCATCGGTTTTGTTGAAATCGTCGTTAAGCTTAGCAATAAGTTCTTCAGCCTTATCTTCAAGCATTAGCGCTTTGCCAACGCTGCGCACTTTGTTAATAACACCATCGCGGCTAAAGCTTTCTGGCACAATGACCATCGGCACTGATGCTTTTTCCAAAATGTCAATGGTTGTTTTTGGGCCACTGCCGTCAACCAACAAAATACCTTTTGGGGCGAGAGAAAGTACATTTTCGGCAGATAGAGCACGCATATAGCCAATATCTGGTAGAGCTTTGGCAGCTTCTGGATAGGTGCTGGTCATGTCGCGAGCAATGATCCTATCTTGTGCGTCAAGTGCAAAGACAATCTCGGTTAAAGCGCCACCAATAACAATAATTTTGGAGTCTTTAGGTAAAACTTCGGTTTCCGCGCTTTGTGCGGTATGGCTAACCGAAAACAGGCACAGAATAAGAATTGTTTGGATAAGTATCTTTTGCCAAAGAGAAAACGGCTTTTTGATAGTTTTATAAAACATCGTGTTATCCTGTGATTTTCTTTATTGATTAATGTTAAAATTAATTTGTCAGTTTTAAGATATTAATTATGATGAGTATCATTGTTGAAGAGTGAGAGTTTAAGCAAAATTTTACGTTTTACCCAAAGTTTGGTTGGAGGAAAGGTTTTTGTTTTTTCCTCCAACCAATTTTAACTTATTAAGCAACAGCGCTTTGCTCTAGGCGTGGTAGCGATGCCATTAGGTCGCTCCATGCGCTTAGTTCTTTTTCGCCTTCTTGACGTTTGCCAAAGAATTGAATGATAAGATTATTGTCCTTATCAAATACTTCCATAGAGGTGATTTCGCCGTCTTTGGTTGGCTTTTTTACAGCCCAAATTTTAGCAACATTGGGTTCCAGTAAATGAAGGTGGAATTGCTCATCCATAATATTAGTCCATTCACCATAAGGTTTGACTGGGCCAATTTTGCCGGTAAAGATTTGGATGCAACCGCGATTACCAACAAAGCACATAATTGGTAAATCTTGTTCATGAGATTTATCAAGCATGGTTTTGATCGCACTTTTATCCAATTCGTAAGCAAAACGATCGCCAACAATATGGTTTGCTTCATGGCGCTCAACTTGCATATCTTTTAAAATATTATGCAATTGATGCACATCTTTCATTTCACTCCAGCGGCGACGGAATTCTTCAATATCAAGATCACCTTCACGCTTTGCTGCTTCTTTTGTAAAAG
This sequence comes from Bartonella sp. HY328, assembly GCF_025449335.1. Lineage (NCBI taxonomy): Bacteria > Pseudomonadati > Pseudomonadota > Alphaproteobacteria > Hyphomicrobiales > Bartonellaceae > Bartonella > Bartonella sp. HY328. The sequence continues at coordinate 2,086,122 of NZ_CP104883.1, read as the reverse complement.
GCTCAACGCTGATCATGTCGGTTGGTGTACCAAGTGAATTCTGGTCAGCAAAAGCTTTCCATGCATCATGGTCGGTGCCTTCATGTTCATAAATCTTAAATACAGCAGTACCAAACTTATCAAAATATTGGATGCTATTATATTTTTTGCCCATGATCTCAACTTGCTTTTCAAACGCAAAAGCCCAGTTTTTATTGATAATGCGCAAGTCAATTTCGCCTAATGTGAGCGATGCACCTTCACCATAAAAGGTTTTTTCAAAATGTCCGCGCATTTCATGTACGGCTGAATCATTGCGTACAATGCATAAGACTTTACCAAAAGTTTTAGCCTTTTCTAAAAGATCAGCAATGTCTACCTTTAATTGGCGGGCTTCACTGTTACAGGCATAGGCGCAAATGAGTTCAGCTTCAGTGATGCCGATAGACTTCACAAAATCGCGTTCGCGCAGTTTCACGCCACTTTCAGCGACTGCGGCTTTATGTTTGGTGATGATGTCTTGTGCTTTTGCGTTCAACATGGAAAATTCCTATTTGTTTAATATTAGCTTGCCAAAGCGCGTTTTCTTTAAGCGATAAGTGGTATTTTCGTGAATGATAATAACTTCACGACTATTTTTAAAAAGTTGAGCGCTATCTATGATTGGCGGTGTAAGCAATGTCGCAGCAGACAGATCTGCATCATCTGCTAACTTATTCTTAACTGCATCTCCCATGATCATTCCCATTTTATTTCTCCGTTTTTTAAGAGCCGCGCTATAAAAGGGAAAAGCGCATTAAGGGTTGGTATTTGTTGCTTTGTTACACTTAGTTAGACTAAATAAATTGTAAAAGTAGAGAAGGCGCAATAAACGCATTTTATATAACTATCAATTGCTTAGCGCACTAATTTAACAAGGTCATATAAAGAGGTAGGATAGACCTACCTCTTTATATTGATTTAAAATTTTTGAATGAATGATAATTTGAAACTACGGCCTGGTTCGCTAAAATATTCTTTAGGATAGGATGTTGAAGAACGTAGATTCAAAGCATTCCAATAGGTTTTATCAAAAAGATTATAAACACCAGCTTGTAAGCGTGGCCCTTTTTCACCCATTGGTTCCCACCAACCAGTTAAATCAACAACAGCATAACCAGGGGCGCGCGCATAATCTGAATTTTTAGCTACTTTATTACGTTTGCCAGCGGCTGTTAAATTAACATCTGCTCCCCAAATTTCTTGCGCATAGCCTAAACCAACCATGCCCTTGAAAGGTGGAACAGAGTTTAGATACTCATCCTTATCGGTGTCGCGCCCTTCAGCATAGGCAAGGGCAAAATTTGTATGCCAACCATTACCAATTTGCCAATGACCTTTTGCTTCAACACCAGAAATAGTAACGCGTGCACGGTTAATATTTTCAAAGCGACCAAGTGGGAATTCTCTATTACCGGCTAAGCTAACTTGGTCGATAAAATTCTTGTAACGGTTGCTAAACACACTGATTGAGCCACCTAAATCTTTATCGCCAAGTTGAACACCAATATCAAAACCATTGCTTGTTTCAGGTTTTAAATCTGGATTACCGCGGGTGTAATAGAATCCTGGGTTTGTGTAGTTGAAATAAAGTTCAGAGGCAGTTGGAGCGCGAAATGCCTGAGCCCATTGTGCGTAAAGTGTGACCTTATTGGCAACATCCCATTCACCACGTAACTTAGGTGAAAAGCGTGAGTCGCTTTGCGAATCTGGATAGCCAGTGAAGCCAGAATTTTGTTCATAGCGTGCGCTGTGTTTTGGATCCCGCTCATACCAGTCAAAACGGCCACCAGGTGTAATTCTTACGCGACCATCATAAAATGCAATTTCATCTTCAAAAGCAAAACCAAAATTCTTACTTTCTGTTGTAGGTGAATCTGCTTGATTGACGTGCATGAATTGGCAAGTCATGAAAGGGCGTGTGTAGGGTGGGGGTGGGCAGCTATCTTCACCACCAGCATATTGCTGATATCTTGAAAATGACGTGTCAATTGCAACACGAACTGTATGGCTTGTTGCACCCAGTTGCAATGTTTTAAAACCATTGACATTGAAGCCATATACACGTTCTTCCGTCTGTGCGTCGCGTAAGTAAAAGCCTGTTGGTACAGGAATACGATTACCATATTGGCTAGTTTCTAAGCGTTGGCGCTGCCAGTAAACATTGGCATGTGCTTCATCTAGCCAACCATCGCCATTACCCATGTAATCATAAGATGCAGAAAAACGTTCACGTTTTTTCGTTTGATCTTCATAGAATGTACCTGGCGTATAAGTGCGTACGGCTTGATTTAAGCCATGTGTGGTGCCATCAAAATAAAATCGTTCAGCCGTGAAGCCAAAGCGATGCTCTTTGCCGACATGCTGATAAACTTTGAAAAGCAAATTATTATTATCAAAGTCTGCTGGATTAGCGATTGAGCGATCAACGCCATAACCACCAACAGAACCGTTATTTTCGCGCTGTTTGCCGCCAACATAACCGCCTTGCAACAAGAAATAAGTATCATTGGCGCGCACAGCGAAAGCTTCGTCAATATGCCAGCTGCGATTTGATGAATCGTAGCTTCCTTTAGTAAGGGAGGCCCAATTTTTGTCACCAGTCAATAGGTCTTCTGGGTCAAGAGTACGGAGCATAACAACACCGCCAAGTGCGCCGGAACCATAAAGGCTAGAATCTGAACCACGCACGATATCAAGGCTTGAAAGTGAAGAGATGTTAAATGAGGAAATGCCCCCAGTTAAATTTCGGTTTGAAGGATCAGGAAACCAAGTAATAGGCACGCCATCAATTGTTGTTAAAACACGGTTTTGATCAAGTCCGCGAATGGTAAAACTGTCCGAGCCGCGGCTATAAGAAATAGCAGGATCAAGTCTTGAGATATCATTAATATCATCAACCTGTTTTTTGGCAATTGTTTCGCCTGAAATACTATCTGTTAATACTGTGGCTTTACGGTCAAGTCTTTCTTTTTTACCTTCAACCACGACAGTATCTAGCGTTTGAGAATCAGACGTTGCATTTGTAGTCTGATTCGTTGTTTGCGCTGATGCAGGGCTTGCTGCGCAAATGGCAATAACGCCAAATGCTGCATAATGTTTTAAACGCTTTAATTGTAACCAATACATTAAGATACCATCCTTCTCAATTCTTTTGAAAAGCTTTGGCTTGCCACATTAGATTGGCTGGCTACGCTTCATATCATGGATAGTCACTATTAAACATGATACTAACAGTCAAGAAAAAAGTTGATTTTTATCATTTGGGCTGGTTTAATAACAGGGTTGATGATCCGTTATATATTAAAGGATAATAAGTTATGTATATCGCAATGAACCGTTTCAAAGTCAATAAAGGTAATGAAGCCGAGTTTGAAACTATTTGGAGAGAGCGTGAAAGCCGTTTGAAAGAATTGCCGGGCTTTGTAGAGTTTCATTTACTTAAATGTGACACTGATAAGGATGAAAATACCAGCCTCTATTCTTCGCATGCTGTTTGGAAAGATCGTGAAGATTTTATCAGTTGGACGAAGTCAGAGCAATTCCGCGATGCCCATAAGGGTGCTGGTGAACGCCGCCATGTTTTTGCGGGACCACCACATTTTGAAGGTTTTGAAGTTATTTTGTCTGAAAAGGCTTAATCGCTGATAGATCGGCTGCTTTGCTCGTGGTTGTTTTTTTAAACCAATAATACAAAGCAGCCATTTTTTTTAATACAGTTAAGTCAGCTTTAATTACTTATTTGTAACGTCCATTTTTGGTCGTCTTTAACAAGTTTTTGGTTGAATAGTGTCTTGATTTCATCTTGATGTGTTATGCAGATGACTATTGTATTGGGACAGTGTTTTTTCAATAAAGACATGGATTTAAGTGCATTATCGTGATCAAGTTGGTTGGTTGCTTCATCAAGAAAAAGAATATCTGGCTGGTAAAGTATAGCGCGGGCTATAGAGACACGCTGTTGCTCGCCACCTGATAATATTTGCTGCCAATTGTCATCATGGTCTATTTTGTCGCCTAAGTTTAGGCTTACCAATTTCAGTGCATCCTTTATGATTTCATCGTTAAAATTATTATTTGCAGGGTAGCTTATGACAGTGCGTAGCGAGCCTTTAAACAAATAAGGCGTTTGTGGTAAAAAGAGCATGCGCCCGAAAAACGCGCGATCTCCTTGGCAAAACGGCCAAAGTCCAGCTAAATAGCGTAAAAATGTTGTTTTTCCTGCACCGCTTTTGCCATCAACCAAAAGCCAATCGCTTTTTTCCAGTTTAATATCAGGAAAATAGCCTAATGGTGTTTTATCTGGATAAAAAAGTTTAACATTTTGGATGGAAAGAAAGGAGCTTTTAGGGACGCTTCGTTGCTTGGATAGATCATTGTCGCTTTGGTTGCATTTTGTTGCTATAGGGCAAATATTTAAGGCTGTATCAAATTCGGCCAAGCGTTTGATGAATGATGACCATTCAATCAAACGCTTATAATAAGTGGCTATCCAGCCAAAGCCATCAGCTACAATGGCAAAGGCACTTTGTATTTGCATCACGTCGCCAAAGGTTATGGTTTTATTCAAAAAAAATGGCAGTACCGCAATAATTGGAATAAAGCTGGTTAAGCGAAATTGGAATGCGGTTATAGATTCTAATTTTATCTCAACTTTGATGATTTGAAACCAATTATCGCCTATAGCATCAAATAGTTGCTTTTGATGTTTATTTTCGGATGCTTCACCATTATAAAATGCAACTTCTTCACTTTTTTCCGTCAGTCGTACCAGCTTTGCTCTATAATCAGCTTCCCTATGTTGGCGATCTATGTTGAGAGAAAGTAAGATTTTACCAATCCAATGGATAATTAATGTTGATACAACGCCATAGGCTAGGGCTATCCAAAATACATAGCCATGCAATGTATATTGTGCATCCTTTAAGGTGATATCAACGAGCGGTGAAAGATTCCACAAAATGACAATAAAGGTTAACAATCGCGTTGCATGGGTTAATAGCGATTTGAATAAAAAAACGCTTTCAGCCGTGAATAATCTTATGTCTTCGGCTATACGTTGATCTGGATTATCAGGATATTGGTTGAAACGCAGCATATAATGGCGATGGTCATCTAGCCATTTGTCACTAAAATAATTGTTCAGTTCTCGTCGCCATAAAAACACTAAAATTTTGCCGAATGCACTGCCAACAACAATGCTTAAAATAACAATTGATAAATAAAATATATAAATAAAAATTAAGTGAAATGCTGCTTCACCATCAAATTGCTGAAGCGCATCGTAGAACAGCTTTTGCCACTCATTGATAAAAACACTCATATATACAAACAGGAATTGGCAGCTTATGGTTAGGATAAGCGAAGCCCAAATTTGCCAATTAAATGTTTTAAGGCTGAAAGGTGCCAAAAATAGTTTGAAATAATAAGAATATTTCATCTCAGCCTTATTTATAAATTGGTAAATTGCTAATTTAAGTTTTATCGTTTTGATATTCTTTATGGTAAGCTAATTTATATTGGCTGAAATATTCAGCCAATATAGGCTTTTGGTGGGCAAAAACTAAAATGTGGCGTTAAAGGTGACTAAGATACTTCTTGGATCAGCAAAGTAATTGCTGAAGGTTTTGTCACGTACGCGATTATTTTCATAATAACGCTTATCAAAAATATTATTAGCATTGATTTGCAAATAAATATTCTCTTTAAAATTATATTGTAGGCTTAAATCCCAAACTGCATAGGCTTTTTGTTCAATATTATAGACGCTTTTGGTTTTGCTTTGCGCGCGAACACCGCCGCCGATTTTCCATTTGTCATTATCAATGGGTAAGACATAAGTGGTGTTTAAGCGGAACATATGTTGAGGTGTTGCAGGACTGTAATTGTTGCCAGCGATAATTGAAGTGGATTCTGTTTCAAGATATTTACTGCGATTATAGGTATAGCCTGTAAATACATTCCAGCCTTTCGTAATCTCGCCACTAAGTTCTATATCAAAGCCACGGCTTTGCACTTTTCCATCTGCATAATAATATCTTTCAATATTGTTATAAATCGCACGATTTGCTTGAATAATTTCAAATAATGCAAAGGAAGCATCAACGCGTCCGTCAAAGAAAGTGCTTTTTATGCCAATTTCTTTGTTGGTGCCAGTAACTGGTGGCAAAAAATTATCATTCTTATCAAGCGCTGATTGCGGCCGAAATATTTCTGTGTAGCTAGCGTAAAGTGTAGCATTATCATCAAGATTATAGTTAAGCCCATAATAGGGAATAAATTTTGTCTTTTCATAATGGTCGCGTATAATATCGTCATCTGGGTTACCTCGATAGCGGTAGTATTTTGAGGTGCTATCATATTGATAATTAGTTGCCCTTGTACCGATAATTGCATATAAGCCGTCAATAAAGTTGAAGCGACCACCAAAACGACCAGCTGTTTCCTTGTATTTTGTATTAAATTTAACATCGGTATAAAGGATGCTGTTATTTGACCAATTAGGCTCAATAATTTCATTTCCGGTGAAATTATCTATATTATATTTTGTAGAGTTGGGCACAACGCGCATATGTGAATCATAATCATTGTAAGAATAATCAATACCACCAAATATTTCTTGTTTGCGGTTGAAAAGCTCAAAACCGCCAGTTAATTTAATTTGAGTGCTAAATTGTTGTCCGTCATTATCATAACGGATTGCGTCATTAACGCTGGCAAGACGATCAATTCCTAAGCCATTTTTAGCGATAAGAGCTGAAAATGCATTATGTGACTTAAATTGGTTATAATTAGCTGATGCATTCAACTTCCAATCACTAGAAAATTCATGGTCAATTTCAAAAAATCCATTGGTTTTTTGTTTTTCCAAGCGGTTCCATTTAGCGCCAAGGTAGGTCGAGCGAGATAGTCCGGCATCTTTGCCATCACGGGTCATGGGGACGCCATAAAAATCTGGGACTTCATTGCGTTTTTGGAAAAGACCTCCTAATTGCCAAGTAGTGTTATTGCCAATGTCGCCCTCAATAACACCAAAAATCATACCATTTTTATGATCAATATTGTCTTTAAAAGAACCAGCCTTATCAAAATTGCCAACAAAGCGGCCACGCAAGCTCTTATCAGCATTAAGTGGACCGGTTATATCTATGGTTTCTTGGATTTTGCTCCAATTGCCGACAGAAAATGTATTGGTTGCTGAAAACTCGTCTTTAGCGCGTTTGCGAACTAAATTAATCGTACCGCCAGGCTCTCCCGTTCCTTGCATAAGGCCAGTTGGTCCACGTAATACTTCAATGTGATCATAGATTGCAAGATCGCTATAATCCCCAGCATCTCTATAGGCATTTATTCGGGCGCCTGGCGCGTAGGAATTAACACCATCCTCTTGAATTTGATCCATATAAAAGCCACGCGATTGGAAGCGATATATGCCAGATTCGCGTAACACATTGATGCCAGTGGTATTTTTTAAGGCGTCGGCAATATTGCTTGATGCTTGGTCTTTTAGTTTTTGATTGGTAATAATTGATACGCTTTGCGGTGTTTCACGCGCAGTGAGCGTTAATCCTGTGGCAGAACTTATATCATCAATAATATAGCTGCCTGTGCCTTCCGTTAAACTGCGGAAATTTGCTCGATTAACGATGACTGTATCTAAGGTTTCATCATCGGTCTCATGGCTATTGCTCTGCGCATAAATATAATTGATGCTGCATGGTTGAAGCGCTAAAAACAATATAGCAAGTTTCCAATTTTTACGCATTGATGTTTCCTTAACAGCAAGATTTTAAGAAAGCCATTTGTTTTAAAAATGACTTTAAACAAATTTAAAAACGTGAATTTGCTAACAAAGGTTCATTCGTTGGGGATTAATGTCTGCGCCATAATATATTTTTTTTAATTTTACTAGCGATGTACAAAATAATTTTAATTATACATAATTTTTATTTATTTTTTATTTTTAATTAGAATAATTAATATAACAATATTATATTAGATGTTTATTGTGTTGATGGGCTTAAAGTAAAATTGTTTTATTACCACCAATTTAAATTAGATAGAGATTAAATACACCGTCAAACTGTTATACGTTTTGTTCCTTTTTTGGGGGGTGTGGATCAAATGTGGATGAATTTATTTAATTTCGTTTTTTGGTTAATAATATTGCTTGCGCTTGATGATCGGCGTATTTGATGAGCTTAGATAAATTCAGGTGATTCATTATGGCAGAAGCGACAATCCATTCAATCAATAAAGCCAAGGGCCAAGGTGATAGTTATCGTCAAGCTCCCCATAATCTTGAAGCTGAGCAAGCATTGCTTGGCGCATTGTTGATTAATAATGATGCTTTCGATCGCGTATCGGATTTTTTAAAACCTATACATTTTTACGAGCCGTTGCATGCAAAGCTTTTTGAAGTTATCTCTAGCCTTGTTGGTATGGGTAAGACTGCAAATCCAGTAACGGTAAAGCCTTTTATTCCTGCTGATGAAAAGCTTGGCGATATGACGGTATTTAACTATGTTATACGCTTGGTAACTGAAGCAGTAACTGTTATTAATGCTACCGATTATGGTCGCTCTATCTATGATCTATATATTCGCCGTGCCTTAATTAGCGTTGGCGAAGATGTTGTTAATAATGCTTATGATGCACCAGTTGACCATGCGCCGGGTAAACAAATTGAAGAAGCTGAGCAGCGCCTTTTCCAATTGGCTGAAACAGGCCGCTATGGTGGTGGTTTTGAAAATTTTGGTGAAGCATTAACCAAAGCCGTTGAGCTTGCTGCAGCTGCTCATAAACGTACATCAAAATTATCTGGTATTCCAACACAAATCCATACACTTGATGAGCGTATGGGTGGCTTGCAACGCTCCGATCTTATTATTTTGGCTGGTCGTCCGGGTATGGGTAAAACCTCGCTTGCAACAAATATTGCGTTTAATGTTGCTGCTGCATATAATGCGGAAAAAGCCAAGGAAAATAATGGCACCAATGAAGGTGGCGTGGTTGGCTTTTTCTCGCTCGAAATGTCGTCAGAACAGCTCGCTACCCGTATTATTGCTGAACAGGCAGAAATTTCGTCATCAAAAATTAGGCGTGGTGATATTTCAGAAGAAGAATATACAAGATTACTTCGCGCGACCAAGACCATGCAGCAAGTACCACTTTATATCGATCAGACCGGTGGTATTTCCATTGCTCAGCTTGCTGCACGCTCACGCCGCTTAAAGCGCCAGCGCGGCCTTGATGTTTTGGTAGTAGACTATGTGCAGCTTATGTCTGGTTCATCCAAGCGCTCATCAGAAAATCGCGTACAGGAAATTACCGAAATCACCACCGGCTTGAAGTCATTGGGCAAAGAGTTGAATGTGCCGATTATCGCACTTTCCCAGCTTTCTCGTCAGGTGGAATCGCGTGAAGATAAACGTCCACAGCTTTCAGATCTTCGCGAATCAGGTTCGATTGAGCAAGATGCGGACGTTGTATTGTTCGTTTACCGAGAAGAATATTATATTAAAAACCGTGAGCCAAAACTTGGTACGGAAGAGCACATGAAATGGCAAACCGACATGGAAGAAGCCTTTGGCAAGGCTGAAGTAATTATTGCAAAACAGCGTCACGGTCCAACAGGTACCGTGAAGCTTGCTTTCCAATCAGAATTTACGCGCTTCTCTGATCTTGCTGAAGAAGATCGTTTGCCAGAACGTTTTGAATAAAGTGATAGTTGATACGCGGCGATGCCGTAAACGTAATGAGGGAAAGTTGGTAAGACTTTCCCTTTTTGATTTATATTGAAAATATGAGATGAAAGTTCCTATATAGTGCTAATTGTCAGGCTGGCGGTAAAATATATTCATGATTTTGCTCTTCATTAGGTTATATAAATAAGGATTTTAGTAAAGATTTATGGCGCGTTCAAAGGTTCAATTCATTTGTCAAAATTGCGGTACGGTCTATTCGCGCTGGTCGGGTAAGTGTGATGCTTGCGGTGAGTGGAATACATTGGTCGAAGAGGGGACGAATGGTGGTATCGGTTCTGGTCCTGCAAAGGCAAGCGCGCGTAAGGGGCGCGCTGTACAGCTAACTGATCTTTCGGGTGAAATTGAAGATGCGCCGCGTATTTGTTCTGGCATAGCGGAGCTTGATCGCGTTACCGGTGGTGGTTTTGTGCGCGGTTCCGCTCTTTTGGTGGGCGGCGATCCGGGTATTGGCAAATCTACACTATTAACTCAAGCCGCCGCCGCTTTGTCGCGGCAAGGCCATAATATTGTTTATGTGTCGGGTGAAGAAGCGATCGCTCAAATAAGGTTGCGTGCGCAGCGGCTCGGCGTTGCCGATTCTGCCGTGCAATTGGCGGCTGAAACTAATGTTGAAGATATTTTAGCAACCCTTAGTACGGCGCGTAGGCCTGATTTGGTTATCATAGATTCTATTCAGACACTCTGGTCGGATGGCGCAGATTCGTCACCTGGTACGGTGACGCAAGTGCGCATAGGCGCACAAAGTATGATCCGTTACGCAAAGCAAACTGGGGCTGCAGTTGTTTTGGTTGGACATGTCACTAAAGATGGTCAGATTGCCGGTCCTCGTGTTGTAGAACATATGGTTGATGGCGTACTTTATTTTGAAGGTGAGGGCGGCCATCATTATCGTATTTTGCGCACAGTTAAAAACCGTTTTGGTGCAACGGATGAAATTGGCGTGTTTGAGATGTCAGATAAGGGCTTGCGTGAAGTTGCTAATCCATCTGAATTATTCTTAGGCGAGCGCAATGAAAAAGCACCGGGTGCAGTTGTTTTTGCTGGTATGGAGGGAACGCGCCCAGTTCTTGTAGAAATTCAAGCTCTTGTGGCTCCATCTTCACTTGGTACGCCGCGCCGCGCCGTCGTTGGTTGGGATAGTAGCCGTTTGGCTATGATTTTAGCCGTTCTTGAAGCGCATTGCGGTGTACGCTTTGGAAGCCATGATGTTTATTTAAATGTTGCAGGTGGTTATCGCATTAGCGAACCTGCCGCAGATTTAGCTGTTGCAGCTGCCCTTGTTTCATCAATTGCCGGTGTCGCATTGCCAGCTGATTGCGTTTATTTTGGTGAAATTAGTCTTTCTGGCGCAATTCGCCCTGTTGCACATGCCTTGCAACGCTTGAAGGAAGCTGAAAAACTTGGCTTTAAACGTGCCACTTTGCCGAAGGCTGGTAAGGAAAAAATGAACCAAAATGATTTTGCTATACGTGAACTTGATAATCTTCCTGATCTTGTTGCACGTATTGCTTTGGCAAAAAACAAAGCAGGACGTGATAATCAATAGTGAAATTTATCAAGATTATTTATAGTATTAACGTGGTTTTGACATAATGCGTTATTATCAACAAAAATTGTGGCTTATTTGCTTTTTGTAGCAAAGTTAATGATTTTTTTAACGTGACCATGCCATTGATGCAATTCTTCCCATTTGAAAGATCTTTCATTTTTGTTAGGTCTATTGCGTGGGGAGAAGTTCAGGATGTGCAAACGCAGTTATAAAATGTAATATTATTTTTCATTTTATGGTATTTTTCTCGCAAGTAAGTTCGCTTGCAGAAAATTAGCTAGACGATAATAATTCTATGGTTGAAGCCATAATAGCTTTGGCTGTAAATTAAATTAAAAATTAGGAAGAAACTAATGCCCGTTACTTTGCTTGACATTATTGTTGTTGTGGTTGTTTTGCTGTCCGCATTTCTTGCCACTATTCGTGGATTTTCACGCGAAATTTTGTCGTTGCTATCATGGGTTTTAGCCGCAGCAGCTACATTTTTTCTTTATGAATATGCGTTGCAATTTGCCTCACCTTATTTTTCTAACAAGACGGTGGCAATTGCTGTCACGATTGTCGTGCTTTTTTTGTTCTTTCTTTTTGTTATTTCTATATTTACTATGAAGCTTGCCGATATCATTGTGGATAGCCGCATCGGTGCGCTTGATCGTACTCTTGGATTTATTTTCGGGTTGGCTCGCGGAGTTTTAATTTTAGCAGTTGCAGTGATTTTTTTGAACGAATTGGTAAAACCTGCAGATCAGGTTGATTGGATCAAAAATGCTAAAACCAAACCCGCAATTGATTCTGTTGCCTATAAATTACGCGATACATTAAATGAAGCCTCGGTCAAATTATGGGGTATGGCAGACCGTATCAAGCCATCAACTGAAACTTCTCCAAATGATTTGTTGAATAATGGTGAAGCAGGCCAGCCAGTTGAGTAATTTTTTTCTATCGCATATTTAAGAATGATGCTTAGCATGCTATATATCTGTTTTGGAAATAGCTGCGAAGGCACATTGGCGAATGAAAACCTCTTTCAATGACTTTTCTCAATACACCACTTCTCAATTTAACACTTCACCAAATAAAGTTGATTTAGACCAATTTCAATTGGAAGTTGATGGAGATACCCTTCATGAAGAATGTGGTGTTTTTGGTATTTTAGGGCATGAAGATGCAGCAACCCTGACAGCTTTAGGGTTACATGCTTTGCAACATCGTGGCCAAGAAGCGGCAGGCATTGTTTCCTATGATGGCGCGGCTTTTTATTCTGAAAAGCAGATGGGGCTTGTTGGTGATCATTATACCGATCCTGCAATGTTGGCACGCTTACCGGGGAACATGGCTATTGGCCATGTGCGTTACTCGACAACTGGCGAAACCGTATTGCGCAATGTTCAGCCGCTATTTGCTGAATTGGAAGTGGGCGGCATTGCTATTGCCCATAATGGTAATTTTACCAATGGTCTTACACTGCGCCGTAAGCTTATTGCATCTGGTGCAATTTGCCAATCAACATCCGATACTGAAGTTGTTTTGCATTTGATCGCGCGTTCACAGCAAGCATCTTCATCCGACCGTTTTGTCGATGCTATACGGCAGGTTGAAGGTGGTTATGCTATTCTAGCATTAACGCGTACTAAACTAATTGCAGCACGTGATCCTTTGGGTATTCGTCCTCTCGTTATGGGTGAGCTTGATGGCAAGCCAATTTTCTGTTCGGAAACCTGCGCCCTTGATATTATTGGGGCTAAATTCATTCGTGATGTCAAAAATGGTGAAGTCATTATTTGTGAAGTGCAAAAGGATGGCACTATTTCAACAACAGTGATTGCACCTGAAAATCCCAAGCCAGAGCGCTTATGCTTATTTGAATATGTCTATTTTGCTCGCCCTGATTCCGTTGTTGGTGGACGCAATGTTTATACAACGCGCAAAAACATGGGGGTTAATCTTGCCAAGGAAGCACCGTGTGATGGTGATGTCGTAGTTCCGGTGCCCGATGGGGGAACTCCTGCAGCTATTGGCTATGCACAGGCAAGTGGCATACCGTTTGAGCTTGGCATTATTCGTAACCATTATGTCGGTCGTACTTTTATTGAACCTACCCAACAGATCCGCGCTTTTGGCGTTAAATTGAAACACTCAGCCAATCGTGCGGTGATTGAAGGCAAGCGGGTTATCTTAGTTGACGATTCTATTGTGCGCGGTACAACCTCGATTAAAATTGTACAAATGCTGCGCGATGCTGGTGCGCGTGAAGTGCACATTCGTGTTGCGAGCCCAATGATTTTTTATCCAGATTTTTATGGGATCGATACACCAGAAGCATCCAAGCTTCTGGCTAATCAATATCCTGATTTAAAATCTATGAGCGAATATATTGGTGTTGACTCATTAGAGTTTTTGTCAATTGATGGTCTTTACCGTGCGGTAGGCGGCGAGCCACGCAATAACGCAAATCCACAATTTACCGATCATTATTTTACCGGTGATTATCCAACCTATTTGGCCGATGAGCATAGCAGTGACAACGTCCATAAATTATCTGTGTTGCGAACCAGCCGATAATTTTATTTGCCAAAAAGGGAGAATAGTGTGCAAGATTTTTCACTTGGTGGCAAGCTAGCATTGGTAACCGGTGCATCACGCGGTATAGGCAAGGCTTTTTGCCTCGAGCTTGCTAAACGGCAATGTCATATTATTGCCGTTGCAAGAACCATTGGCGGCTTGGAAGAGCTTGACGACGAGGTTCAAGCATTAGGTGGTACAGCAACACTTGTACCGCTTGATCTTAGCGATATGGATGGTATTGATCGCCTCGGTGCATTAATTTTTGAACGATGGGGTCACCTAGATATATTATTGGCAAATGCTGGTATATTAGGGCCGATTTCTCCAGTTGCCCATATTGAAGCGAGTGAATTTGATCAGATAATGACTATCAATGTCACCAGTCAATGGCGGCTCATCCGGTCCACAGAACCTTTGCTAAGAAAAGCTGCTGCTGGCAGAGCAATTTTAATGTCGTCAGGAGCCGCACATCGGGTTCGTGCTTTTTGGGGCGCCTATGGTGCAAGTAAGGCGGCGCTTGAAGTACTTGGCCGTGCTTGGGCAGATGAGATGCGTCAAACAAATTTACGTATCAACTTTGTCAATCCTGGCGCTACTCGAACCGATATGCGCGCTAAAGCCATGCCGGGAGAGGATCCGTTAACATTACCAACCGCAGCAGAAGTCGCAAGCTCGATGATGCCACTTGTCGCACCAGGCTTAAATGATCATGGCCGGTTATTTGACGTGCGGCGTAATCGGTTTGTTGATTATCATCTACCCGATTAAATCAATATTACGCAGACGGTTTTCCTCTTCTGCAATATAATCACGGGTAATTGGTACTGCATCTTGCCGATGGGCAAGCTGAATATGGAAAACCATCATATTTTGCCAACGAAAAGCGGATTCTGATGCTGCAAGATAAAATTCCCACATGCGGCAAAAACGTTCATCATATAAAGCTTTGGCTTTATCACGCTGGCTTAAAAAACGCTCACGCCATGCTTTTAAAGTGTCAGCATAATGCAAACGCAATATTTCAATATCTGTAATGACCAGCCCAGTTTTTTCAATAATGGGTATGACTTCAGAGAGGGCAGGGATATAGCCGCCGGGGAAAACATATTTTCGAATAAATGGATTGGTTACACCTGGCACATCATTGCGCCCAATAGAATGAAGGACAAAAACGCCATCAGGCTTTAGCATGCGTTTCACATGAGAAAAATATTCTTTATAGTGGCCAATGCCAACATGCTCGAACATGCCGACTGAAACTATCTTATCAAATTGTTCTTTAATTAAGCGATAGTCTTGAAGAAGAAATCGGCATTGCTGCTCAAGCCCTTGATCCTTGGCGCGTTGGTTCGCGACGGCATGCTGCTCATGGGAAAGTGTAACTCCTGTCACATTGGCTTTTAAAAAACGTGCCATATAAAGCCCTAGGCCGCCCCAGCCGCAACCAATATCCAGAAGGCGTTCACCTTCTTTAATTGATAGTTTTGCTGCAAGATGGCGCTTTTTGGCAAGTTGTGCTTCCTCAAGCGTAGAATCTGGAGTTTCAAAATAGGCGCAAGAATATTGCTTATCAGAATCTAAGAATAAATCATAAAGCTGGCCTGATAAGTCATAATGCTGACGTATATTACCGCTTGAGCGCTTCAAATTATTCATTTGCATAAAGCGTTTAGTGCTGGTGCGAACAGCATTTAAAATTCGCATCCAAAGTTCATTTTCGGCGCTTTTTCCCGAATTGGTAAATATAAGTTCTAATAAGCTATAAATATCGCCTTTTAAAAAATCAAAACCACTATTCATGTAAGCTTCGCCGAACTTTAATGCAGGATCAAGCGCAATTTCTTTTTCCCATTTGGCGTTATTTATGCGTACATGAATGGGACAGCCTTCACCATCACCATATTGAAATAGCGTGCCGCTTGCATCGGTGACGATAAGGTTGCCTTTTTTTATAAGATGCTTAAGAAGAGTTGTAAGTAAACTAAACATAATCCTCACCTAGCAAAAACCCCATCGCCAAAACGAAACAGGGAGTATCAATACATAATTGCATCAATCATAACAGCGCTTAATACTGTTACTGGTATTTATCTTTTGGCAAGTAAGTTCACCCATAGCCAATAACCGTTGAGACCATAATAAAACTTTCTATGTGGTTATATTAATTATGAATCGGCTTTATGCTTATCTATTTTATAAGTGTAGTGAAATTTTTAAGAATTAAAATAAAAAAACACCCGACTTTGCAGCTGGGTGTGATCATTTTTTGTTTATCATGCTATATTATAAGCTAAAAGCGTGCATCACAATTATTAGAAATAGTAAATGTACTATTTATAAAAGCTTATTAAGCTTGATCTTCATCTTCGTCGGTGAAGTCAGCATCATCTTCATCTTCTTCAACTGGTGGAAGCTTGTATTCATCGCGATCAATTGCAGAAAGATCTTCACCCTTAGCTTGACGCTCTGCTTCATCAGCTGAACGAGCAACATTAACTGTTACAGTGGTGGAGACTTCAGGATGCAAGGCTAAGGTTACAGTATGAAGGCCAATGGTCTTGATTGGGTGTGCAAGCTCAACCTGTGTGCGAACAATAGTGAAACCATCAGCTGTGATTGCTTCAGCGATATCGCGAGTAGAAACTGAACCATAAAGTTGACCTGTTTCACTGGCTTGGCGAATAGCGATAAAGCTCTTGCCTTCAAGCTTAGCTGCGATTTGATCAGCTTCGCTCTTACGCTCTAAGTTATGAGCTTCGAGCTGTGCACGCTTGCTATCAAAATAAGATTGGTTAGCATCATTGGCGCGAAGTGCTTTACCCTTTGGTAAAAGGAAGTTACGAGCAAAACCGTCTTTAACGGTTACAATGTCACCCATCTGACCAAGGCGGGCGATGCGTTCTAAAAGAATTACTTTCATGATTTTATCCTTAAGGTTGGGATTGAAATTTTAATTTAAAGGGGTATCGATTTGTTGTTTTTTATCTTTGATAGCGCGCAAAACCGTAGAAAGAACGCCAAGAGCAATTACAATCATGGTTGAAATGCCAGAGAAAGCAAAAATAAAAATTAGGATGTAAGCTAACACCAAGGCGATTACACGCCATGATTTTCCGATGGTAATATGATGAATAAAGGCGAGCCCACTGGCAAAAAAACCAAGCGAAAAAGCTATAGATAATGAGATTGTACAAAGCAATAATGTATAATTCATTGCCGGAAAGCCGCTCGCAATTAAAGCAACCAAAAGTACGGTAATCCCCATAGGCGGCATTACCAAATCGGTAGGCCAAAAGTTGCGGGGCCTTGGACTTAAGTTTTTGTTTGCCACAAAACGACAAGCTGTATAAACCGCAAGTAATAACATGCTAAATAGGCTACTAATGATAAGCAATGTAATACCTGCTATGGTATAAAAAACAAAGTTGTCATCAATAATTAATTTAATTTGGGCAATACTTAATTTGATTTGGTCAATTTTATCAGGGTCCAAACTCAAATTGGTTAAAGAGTTAAAATTTTCAGCATTAAAATGCGACTGTATTTCATTAAAGGTCGCATCGGACAAAAGCGGTTGAGCCGAAAAAATGTTGAAAAATCCCGTTAGCATTACCACGACGACAACGCAGATAATGCAAATATTAAATAATATGCTTGATAGTGGAACCCAATTTGCTTCTTTGGTATCTCTTCTTACCGCAACAATACTTAGCATAAAGCTAATATAAAGTGCAGGAAGTAACAAGCTAATAAATAATGAAATAGAAAGGTTAATAGGCAAGGTAAAGCAGCAAAGAATAAAAGCAATAATTGTTGTTATTGCACCAGCACGAATACCCTTAATAAGGCTCACAATAATAGCTGGAAGAATTGTTAAAAAGCTAAAAATATAAGCTAATAATGGCGAATATTTAGTCATGTAAAGTGTAAATACACCTGCAAAACCTGATATTATCGCACTTAAAATAACAATATTAAAAAAACTTTTGTCTTGTTGCATTGCTTTGCTGTCCTGCTTTTCCTAAAATCTTCGCTTGTTTTAGCTA
The DNA here is from genome assembly GCF_025449335.1 of Bartonella sp. HY328. Classification (NCBI taxonomy): domain Bacteria; kingdom Pseudomonadati; phylum Pseudomonadota; class Alphaproteobacteria; order Hyphomicrobiales; family Bartonellaceae; genus Bartonella; species Bartonella sp. HY328. The sequence goes on along the minus strand of NZ_CP104883.1, from coordinate 2,068,177 downwards.
AGATTTTCGCAGTTAGAGGCATGACCCCAACCAACTATTTTTGCTTATAATTTTATTAAAACTTTAAAAGCTATAATAGTTAAATAGAATGTTGAATATTGATTAAATATGAAAGGCAGAAGTTACTTCTACCTTTCAAAAAAATTGCTTACTTCACTACATAAGGAAGAAGGCCAAGGAAACGAGCACGCTTAATAGCGCGAGCAAGTTCACGTTGCTTCTTCTGACTTACAGCTGTGATACGTGAAGGAACGATTTTGCCGCGTTCTGAAATATAACGCTGCAAAAGCTTGATGTCCTTGTAGTCGATCTTTGGAGCATTAGCGCCTAAGAAAGGGCATGTTTTACGACGACGATGGAAAGGACGACGGCTTGGGATCTGATTAATATCAACCATTATTCTTCTCCTTCACCGAAATTTTCATCATTGTCACGTGGACGACGGCCGCGACGTGGACGTTCATCATCGCGATCACGGCGAGACAACATTGCTGATTGTCCTTCTTCGTGAGCTTCAACGCGAATGGTCATGAAGCGCAAAATGTCTTCATTGATACGCATTTGACGTTCCATTTCAGCAATTGCTGCTGCTGGAGCATCAATGTTGATGCATGCAAAATATGCACGGCGATTCTTGCGAATGCGATAGGTTAGGGGACGAATACCCCAATTTTCGATACGCCCGACTTTGCCACCGTTTGCTTCAATCACGCCTTTGTAGGTTTCTACAAGCTGATCTACTTGCTGCGGAGCAACATCCTGTCGGGCAAGGAACACATGTTCATAAAGAGCCATTTGCTTTGCCTTTCTTCGATTAATACCCGATATACTGGCGCAAAGCCTCTGCGACTTCTCTATTCTTTTGAAAGATGAAGAAAGGACGCACGGTGAGACGTTCGAGAGCGGAGACACGGGAGGATTTAAAATTAATTTTTAAAGCTAAAGGCAAAACCTATAGCCCTCCGTTCAGCCCCCAGCCAATAGCCTCGGGTAGACGAGGCAGTGCTTAAAGGGTTTTTAGTGAAAAAGCAAGGGCATAAAGCATATTTATCCATTTTAAACAGATTGCAAACTGTATAAAATGCATTTCAATGCATCAGTGGTTCGAATGTTTAAATTGTAATTGCCATTTCAGGTTGTAGTAACCAGCGCAAGGCCTGAGGTAAGGTGTCGATAAGGTCTTCTGCGATGAGGCCTGGGCCAAAAATCGACGCTGCTTCACTATGAAGGTAAGTGGCAGTACAGGCAGCTTCAAATGCTGGCATGCCTTGGGCAACAAAGCCGCCGCATAGGCCGGCAAGAACGTCACCTGATCCTGCTGTTGCAAGATAGGCAGGCGCATTGGTGTTAATGGCTGCGCGGCCGTCAGGTGAAGCGATTATACTATCTGCACCTTTATAAAGGATCACGGCCTTTGATTGTTCGGCCGCCATTTGCGCTTTTTCTAGGCGTGACAAGAATTTATTGCGTGCTATTTCAGGGAAAAGCTTTTTAAACTCGCCCTCATGGGGTGTTAATATGACTTTAGTTGTCGAGCGCTCGACAGAGCTAAATAATCGCTGCGGTATTTCTGTAAAGGCTGTAATACCGTCAGCGTCAAGAATAAGCGCATCAAGGCTTTGGGTTATAATAAGTTCAAGTGCAATATCACGTGCGCGCATGCGATCGCCAAAGCCGGGCCCAAGCACCGCCGCTTTTACCTTGCGGTTATGCATAAATTCGATGATATCTTCAATTTTATCATAAATATGCAACATAACTGATGTGAGTTGTACAGCATTTACCAAAAGCGCGCTTGACTGCGAAAGTAATGTGACTGCACCAGCGCCGGCGCGTGCACTGGCATGTGCGGCTAGGCGTCCTGCGCCCGTACTGGTTGATGGTCCTGAAAAAACAGCACAATGACCGCGGCTATATTTATGACTATTATGGTCGGGAATGGGGAGTTTATCTTTCCAAATGAATGGAATATTGACCATGGTTTTAGGATTTATCTCATCTAATACTTTGTGATTGATGCCTATATCGGCGCAAATTACCTTCCCTGCCAAAGATTTGCCTGGATAAAGTAGGTGGCCGGGCTTCATGCGAAAAAAAGTCACCGTCAATTGTGCTTTAATTGCAACGCCCAGTATGTCACCCCTGAGTCCAGAAATCCCCGATGGCAAATCCACCGCAACAATTGGCTTGCCGCTATCGTTGGCAAGGTTGATAATATCTGCGTCGCTGCCGCTTATCGGACGATCAAGACCAGCGCCAAATAGGGCATCTATAATAATGTCAAACTCGTCAGGTTTAAATTCTGCAGTTGGCTTAATTGAGCCTTGAAAATTGTTGGCAGCAGTTTGCGCATCACTTTGTGGGCGAGGTGGTGTATCGCTAAAACAAGTCGCTTCCAAACCGCGCCGCTTAATGACAGTAGCAGCGACATAACCGTCACCGCCATTATTGCCTGGTCCGCATAGGACTGCCACTTTAGCTGTATCAGGAAAATGTCTCAATAATGTATCAGCAACTGCAAGGCCAGCATTAAGCATCAATTGATAACCAGAAAGGCCACCATTCTTAATGGTCAAGCTATCTGCCTGCGCCATTTCTTGTGGATTCAACAAAAAACTATCCGTTATGTTGTGGTCCTTCATATGCTAATGCCTCTTTTTTGTAGGTTGTGCCTAAAATTTAAGCGATGTGCTGCTTCGTAGTATAGACTCATTTTCAAGGTTTGAATTTAGCTCATAGTGTTATAAAGTGCTATTTTAAGGCGATTTCAACAAGAATATAATTTTTTTATGTTGAATTTGCAATTGGCATGGTTCATGCATGTATAGAATATCAGAAACCCTAGGGTGGATTTTTAAATGGAGGCCTTTCAAATATGAAAAAGATTGAAGCAATTATTAAGCCATTTAAGCTTGATGAGGTCAAGGAAGCCCTACAGGAAGTTGGCTTGCAAGGAATAACGGTCATTGAAGCTAAGGGTTTTGGACGTCAAAAAGGACATACAGAGCTTTATCGCGGTGCTGAATATGTTGTCGATTTTTTGCCTAAGGTAAAAGTTGAAGTCATTGTTGCTGATGAAACTGTTGAACCAGCAATTGAAGCCATCCGCAAGGCGGCGCAAACAGGCCGTATTGGTGATGGTAAGATTTTTGTGTCGTCCATCGAAGAAGTGATCCGCATTCGTACTGGTGAATCAGGCGTTGATGCTATCTAAATTTTATTTTCCAAAGCTACCCCAGCAAGAAATATTTTGCTAGTATGGCTTGTGGTTAGCAGATTTCCAAACCGGAATTTGTCGTTTTTATAAGGGAAGTTAATATGACAACTGCAAATGATATTCTAAAGCAGATTAAAGATAATGATATTCGCTTTGTTGATCTTCGTTTTACCGATCCAAAGGGTAAAATGCACCATGTAACCATGGATATTTCACAAGTTGACGAAGATATGTTCGCTGATGGTGTGATGTTTGATGGTTCATCAATTGCTGGTTGGAAAGCAATCAATGAATCAGACATGGTGTTGATGCCAGATCCAGAAACTGCCCATATGGATCCGTTCTTTGCCCAGTCAACCTTGGTTATCATGTGTGATATCTTAGATCCAATTTCCGGTGAAGCCTATAATCGTGATCCACGTTCTATCGCAAAAAAAGCCGAAGCCTATTTGAAGTCGCTTGGTATTGGCGACACAATCTTTGTAGGTCCTGAAGCTGAATTTTTCATTTTTGATGATGTGCGTTTTAAGGCTGATCCATATAATACAGGTTTCCGTTTGGATTCCAACGAATTGCCATCAAATGATGATTCTGAATTTGAAACCGGTAATCTTGCTCATCGTCCACGCGTTAAAGGTGGCTATTTCCCAGTGCCGCCAATTGATTCATGTCAGGATATGCGTTCAGAAATGTTGAGCGTTCTAACTGATATGGGTGTTGTTGTTGAAAAACATCACCATGAAGTTGCAGCTGCACAGCATGAGCTTGGTATTAAATTCGACACATTGGTGCGCGAAGCCGACAAAATGCAAATGTTTAAATATGTTGTCCATCAGGTAGCCAATGCTTATGGCAAAACAGCAACCTTTATGCCAAAGCCAATTTTTGGTGATAATGGTTCGGGTATGCATGTGCATTTATCAATCTGGAAAGATGGTAAGCCAACTTTTGCTGGTAACGAATATGCTGGTCTTTCTGAAAGCTGCCTATTCTTTATCGGTGGTGTAATCAAGCACGCCAAAGCAGTTAATGCATTTACAAATCCATCAACCAATTCTTATAAGCGTTTGGTTCCTGGCTATGAAGCCCCTGTATTGCTAGCTTACTCAGCACGCAACCGTTCTGCTTCTTGCCGTATTCCTTTTGGTTCTTCACCTGCTTCCAAGCGTGTTGAAGTTCGCTTCCCAGATCCAACAGCAAATCCATATCTTGCTTTTGCAGCGCTTGTCATGGCTGGTCTTGATGGCATCAAGAACAAAATACACCCAGGTCAAGCAATGGATAAGGATCTTTATGATCTACCACCTGCAGAGCTCAAGGAAATTCCAACGGTTTGTGGTAGCCTTCGTGAAGCACTTGAATCACTTGATAAGGATCGTGCATTCCTTAAGGCCGGTGATGTATTTGATGATGAAATGATCAATTCATTTATCGCTCTTAAGATGCAAGAAAATATGCGTTATGAAATGACGCCGCATCCAATTGAATTTGACATGTATTATTCCGTTTAATGGATCTTTGATATCTTTTAAATATAATATATAAAACAATGGGTTGTTCTTAATGGTCTATCCATTGTTAGCTTTTTTTTAAATTTTAAGGAAAAGTTTTCTGTAACGGTTTCTTAAAGTCTGTTGCAAACTGTTTAGGCATATTGAATAGTGATATTCAATATGCCTTTTTTTTGATGTATTCGCTTTTTATCAATCAATTTTAGGCTATTGATTTGTTGATAGATAATCTAAAGCTCTTGAGTTAATGAAAGCTAAGAGCTTAGCTTGCACAAAGTTTGGCTTTTTTATTAAAATTGCTAATGAAAAATTTAAAAGTGAGTATGGCAGGACAATGAAACTTAAGAAGCTATTAGTTGCAAGCTTTCTTGCAAGCATCGTTTTGAGCAATGTGGCATTTGCGCGAGAAGCAACCCAAAGCGAGTTGAAAGCGCTTAATGAGGTTGCAAGCAATTATCGTGATGCGACAGTTAACAAAAATGTGGATGGTTTAATTGCCGGTATCCCGCCACGGGTGATCAAAATTTTAACCGAAATCTCTAAACCAGTTGATGGTATTCCGCTTGATGAGATAAAAGTTAAAGAAAATATTAAGCGTGATATAACATCTTTTACTGAAATTGCGAAAGTTCTCAGTTGGGAAGTTGATCTTAAAAATAAGAAAGCTGGTACACTAGATGTTACAGCCCAACAGAGGCAGAATAAAGAGACTGGCGAGCCTTTTTTTATTATTCCATCAACGACAGTTGTTGAATTGAAGGTTAAAAAGCAAAGCGCATCGATATCAGACACAAATGCATATGAGCTAAAGCGACAAAAAATAACATCGGATGTTATTGCCGTTCTTGACGAAGGCAAGTGGTATATTTTATCTGCAGATAATCCAATGCAATTGCTTGTTTATCAACGCGCATTTCCTGGTATAGAAAAAGCTCAATTACGTAAGCCTGTAATTGTTGACGCTAAATAATTTAAGTTTGTTATTCATTTTTACGTTGTAAGTTTAATTTAGCTTTAAAAATAATGCATTAAGATAATATCTTAATGCATTATTTTACTTTCTGTTCAATTTATACTTTAAATTATATATTATATGGACTGGTTACAATTAGTGCCATGTTTAAGCAAAATAAATGTAGCTACAGTTATTGCTTAGAGCGTCGATTAAGTGCAATTGATAGCTTGGCGACAAAGAGATAATAGTGCCAAATTATAGTGCTATTTTATAGTGCTGATTTAAAGTGAATAACTTATACGGGGTTTTGGAATGCAAAAATGGGGGCGATGGATTTACCTTGACTAACAAACACAAAAAAATTCGCTTTTCTAAGCGAAGCATCAAAAAATTACATCACTTTCCTTCGTCTATGCAATCAGATGGTATTAAAATTCGCGAGCGGCGGATTGTGCCTTTTTGTTTTCTATTCGCTAAGCGCTGTTTGGTTTATAGCTTTATTTTACTCGTGCTTTTTAGCGTATTGCTTGCCATCCTACTAAAGGTTGGTATCAGCGGCAATATGCTGGCGCAAAAAATGGAAGCGGCCTTGCAAGGTAAATTAGCCAATGTAGCTGAGACTAAAATAGATGATGCATCGCTTTCCTTTGATGATAGTTATCATTTGGCACTAGAGGCACATAATGTTGGGCTAAGCAATGTTAAAGGCGGTATAAAGATTGATAAAATTGGAACTTTACGACTTGGCCTTGCCACTTCGCCACTTTTAAAAGGTAATATCAAGGTAGCGCAATTTGAAATTGCGGATAGTAGGATCCAGATGCCAACATCTAATGATGGTAATTTTTTAGATAAATTACCGCAGGATAAGTCGGGAAATCTAGATTTTGATACCATTTCTCTTGCTTTATTTAAGGCATTAGATGGGGTTTTTTCAGCTTTAAAAAGTCAAGAAACCCATTTGGTGGTTATTCGCAATGTGTCGGTTCATTTTGGTAGCGAAACGGTGCAAAAGACGGTTTATATAGATGAATTATCGCTACAATATGAGAATAATTATATCTTAGCAACAGGAAGTTTAACGTGGAAAGATCAAAAAATAGCGCTGGAAGCCACGGTTAATACTTCTGCTTCTGGGGCTGCTGATAGCTTTGTGCTTTCTATGAAAGATTTTCCTTTTCAGCTTGGCGCCGATGATAGTGTTGCGCGCATATTTGCGGATGGACGACCAAATAATAATTATTTTCGTAGCCGTGGAAAAGTCAATCTTGCTTTGCAAGGCGCCTTAACAACTGAAACTACGACGCAATTGGGATTGACTTTGAGCCTAGGTGAAACTGGAACCGATATTGCTCAAGACAATGATATTGCAACAAGTGGTGAAATAAATCTGGCTTATAAAAGTGGTGATGGACAGATTGCGATTTTGCCTTCAGAGTTAATTCTTGGCTCGCTCTACTTGCCATTAAAAGGTGGTGTGCAATCGATCGCGATGAGTGGTGAGCAAGGTGTATATGCATTTAACCTTGTCATGAATGATGGTGCAGTCAAACCAGACGATGTAAAGGCAGCACGCCTTGATTTTAACGGTGAGATTAAAGGTCGCTTTTTCGCAAAACGAGCTTTTGTTGATTTTTCCCAACTATCACTCGAAACGAAAAATGGTAAAATCGACGGGAGCGGAAGTTTGCAATTTGGTGTTGGATCACCACAGGCACTGCTTGAGTTTTCTATGCCGCAAATGCCGAGCGATGAAATAAAGCAGATATGGCCAATTAATTTGTCACCAGGTGCGCGTCGATGGGTTGTAAGTCATGTTGCAGGTGGCGAGGTCAAAAATGCCAATTTGAAAATTAATTTTCCGCAAGGCATATTTGTACCCGGTGGTGTACCACCAGTGTTAAGTGAGAATGAACTTGTTCTTGAGGGGGAGTTTGAAAGAGTTTCAACTTTATTGGTTGGTGATTTGCCCCCCTTGCGCCAAGGCGCAGGGCGTGTTGTTATTAAAGGTACCACTACAGAAATTTTTATGGATAGTGCGATTTCTTATATCGATAATGAACAAGATAAGATTGAGTTGAGTGAAGGTTATTTTGTTATTCCATGGCGGCCCAATATTAAAGTTTTTGCAGATGCTTCCGCGCGCTTTAAAGGTAAGGTTAGCGATGTTGTAAGATTGGTTAGCCTAGATCCCATAAATGCTAAGGATAAGGTTCCTTTTAAGGCTGAAGAGGTTAGTGGCGACGTTTCTGGATTGTTGAAAATACGTTTTCCATTAATGCCGCGCCCTGATAAATCTCTCATCGATTGGTCAAGTGAGTTATTATTTGACCAATTATCACTGTTAAGCCCGCTTGATGGAAATATTCTTATTACGCAGGCCAAAGGTAGCGCAAAACTCAACAAAAGCGATATTACAATTGTTGCCGATGCAAATCTGAATGGAATTCCAGCTAATATTAACTTGCACCGTCCTATGGGGCCTTCTGATATCATACCCAGTGAAACTATTCGTATTCAATTAACAGATGATATTCGAAAAAAGTTGATGCCAGGTCTTAATTCCATTGTCTCAGGAACTGTTGCGTTAGAAATCGGGGCGCCCATAGAGGGCGCCCGTCCTGTGAAAGCGGATGTTTCTAATGCCGAAATTCGTTTGCCATGGGTCAGTTGGACCAAGGGTAAGGGTATTGCTGGCGAAGTGCAATTTTCATTCAAGAATGGTGGTGGCAATGTTAAAACTATTGAACTTCATAATTTCAGCTTGAAAGGTAATAGTTTTATGATTGCCGGCAATATACTCATTCAAAATGGTGCATTGCAGTCGGCAGATTTATCAAGAGCCAATCTTAATCGTGGCGATAGCTTAGGTTTGACTTTGCGTAAGACTAATAATGGTTATCGTATCGTGGCGAATGGTAAAAAACTTGATGCTCGTGCTTTAATAAAAATGGTGAGCGGCGGGCAAAATCAAGGCCAAGCTAAGTCTAATGATAGCCTTGATCTCATGGCCGATATTGATAGCCTTAGTGGTTTTTATGATGAAACTTTGAGCAATGTAAAACTTAAAATGGTTCGCCAAGGATCCTCCAGTGAAGATGTTACTTTTAATGCTTTGACGGGTGACAAAAAGCCAATTATTGCGAAAATTACGCGCAACAATAATAGTCGTGACATTGCCGTTAATGCAGCTAATGCCGGTGGGCTTTTACGTTTCATGGATTTTTACGATAAAGTTCGCGGTGGTGTTTTACAATTGTCGTTAAAATCTGGTGCAGATGGTACTTTAAAAGGACCCGTTAACGTGCAAAATTTTCAAATTGTTAATGAGCCACGTCTTGCGTCTTTAGTGTCATCAACGCCGCATAATGGCGGTAAGAGCCTTAATCAAGCCGTTGATGGTAAGCTTGATGTGTCTGTTGCTGTTATTGAGACGGCTTCTGCGCAAATTGGCAAGGGGGATAGTTTTTTGGTATTGGATGGCGGTGTCATTCGTGGTCAAACAATTGGCGCGACGTTTCAAGGTATTGTCTATGATGCATCGGGTAATATGTCTATGACAGGGACTTTTATGCCAGCCTATGGTATTAACCGTGTTTTCGGTGATGTGCCAGTGTTGGGAACAATCTTAGGCAATGGTCGCGATCGCGGTCTTATTGGTATCACCTTTAAAATTGAAGGTAAGGCGCGCGAACCCAAAGTAACTGTGAATCCAATTTCTGCCATTGCGCCGGGTATTTTTAGGCAGATATTTGAATATAAACAGCAATAACATTTTTATAAAATAAAAACCTTGTTCAGATACAGTAGATCTCTTTGCAATAAAGCACTCCTTAAAAATCTATTTTATGAAAATGATGCGCCTGCATTGCCTAAACTAACAATTTAATTAGGCATTCCATAGTTGCCTTAAAGGCTAATTTAAAAGCTTTGAATTTAGTGAAATTCGTGGGTAACTTCAATTTTTCCAATGATTGCCGCATCGAATGCATCTAACTCTTCAGCTGGAATCCAATATTCCTCATGGGCATTGCCGCCAGCAACTTGAATATCATATTGATCAAGAAAAGCCTTATCAACTTCCATGCGAGTTACAAAGCCAGAACCACTGCGCGCAACATTCCAATCACCTGCAATTTTTATCGCATAATCTTCGCTTAAAACTGGGTAGAATATCGGTTGGTCAGGTAATCTTGGTGGAAGGGCGGTCATATCTGTTTGCTCAATAAGTTTTAATTCTTCTGGGCCAACTGGACGCCAAAGAGTAACTGTTTCAACCATCATAGTGTGACCTCTTATAAAAATACCCGCCATATATTATTATATGGCGGGTAATAAACTATAAAAATTTTTTAGGTCAATACCAAATGGCAAGCTAATCTATTTAGTCATTGTTCTAGTGATCAAAAAAAGCCTTTTTTCTGCCACCAGCCGCCGCGCTTTGGCTTGTCGCCATCTTGCGATGAGGAAACGGTTATTTCTGTTTCCTTTGCTGCTACTGTTTGTGTATTTTCAACAAGCTCAGCATTATCGCTGCTAACATCATCAGCTTTGCGTTTACGGCGCGTGCGTGGCTTTGCTGTAACCGCTTTAACTTCGCTGTCTTTAGTATCTGGCACAACAACAACGTTTGTGGCAGCAGTTTCATTTACTGTCGCTTCAACTACGTTATCTGTTTTTGTAGCAGCTCTACCGCGTCGTGGTGTGGCAGCTTTTTGTTTTGCTGGCGCTTTTCGTTTAGCTTTCGTCACTGGCTTTTCAACCGCAACTGGGGCGGCTGCTTCTACCTTGGTGAACGGGCCAACCGGTTCCGCATGCGGAATAATTGCATTTTGGGCAGCATTTTTGCTCGATGCTAGGGCCAAATTATCTGTTGTTGCCACAACCGGTTGGTTATTATTTCTTCCTGATTGGCGTCCACGCCCACGGCCACGGCTATTTGACTTTTGTTCGCCATTACCTTTTGCTTGCGAGGTGGTTTGTGGTGTCGTAATGGCAATTTTTTGTACACCGTTTTGCGTAGCATTTACTGCGCTATTTCCTGTAACTGCTTTAGGGAAAAAGCCAACGGGCTCAGCTGCAGGAAGGAAGCGGTTGCGGCGGCTTTGACGTATTTCAGCTAGAGCTGCTTGTGCAAATGGCCCTACAGGTTCCGCAAATGGCAAGCGCTTACGATCATTATCATAATGGTCACGGTTACGACGACCACCACGGCGACCGCGCCGTCTGCGCCGGCGGTTGCGCTCTTCTTCGCTTAGATCGCTTGTTACGCTATCGCCATTAGCCTCTTGTCTGCGGTCATTATTGCCACGCTTTTTCTTGTTTTTGCGTCGTTTATTGTCATTTTGTGGCTCGTTAACCGTTACAACTTCTTCTTCATCTTCGATTTCAGGGATATCTTCATAAATTTCCTCTTCTTCGATGATAGGAGTTATTGGTATGATAACGGCTGGTGTACCTTCTGCTGGCGTACCTTTATCAATTGCTAAATGCTGGGCACCAACGGTTTCATCAGCTTCAACGCTAATGGTTAAGCCAAAACGCAATTCAAGATCTGAAAGTAGTTTACGCTTATGATTCAACACATAAAGTGCGGTGCTAACTGGAGTGCGAACGATGATGTTATTTTGGCCATTACGCAATAAATATTCTTCAATCGAGCGCATAACATGCAAGGCCACCGATGATTGGGAGCGCACATAGCCCGTACCAGCGCAATGCGGACAAACTTGCATTGTGCTTTCAAGCACAGATGCTCGAATACGCTGGCGGCTCATTTCCATGAGGCCGAAATGAGATATGCGGCCAACTTGAATACGGGCGCGATCATCTTTGAGACAATCTTTGAGCCTTTTTTCAACCGATCGGATGTTGCGTTTGTCTTCCATATCGATAAAATCGATAACAACAAGGCCTGCTAAATCGCGTAAACGCAGCTGGCGTGCAATTTCTTCTGCAGCTTCAAGATTGGTCTGAACGGCAGTTTCTTCAACTGAATGCTCCTTAGTAGAGCGTCCAGAATTGACATCGATAGCAACTAAAGCCTCGGTTTGGTTTATAACAAGATAACCACCGGATTTCAAAGTTACTTCGGGTTGCAACATACGGTCAAGTTGGGTTTCAATGCCGTTGCGTGCAAAAATCGGCGTTAATTCACGATAAGGTTGTACCACTTTGGCGTGGCTTGGCATAAGCATGCGCATGAAATCTTTAGCTTCACGATAGCCGCGCTCGCCAGCAACTGCAATTTCTTCAATATCCTTGTTATAAAGATCACGAATAGACCGCTTGATAAGACTACCTTCTTCGTAAACTAGGGCCGGAGCAACGGATGTCAGTGTAAGCGTGCGAACATTTTCCCAAAGGCGCATGAGATATTCATAATCGCGTTTTACCTCAACCTTGGTGCGGTTAGCGCCAGCAGTACGCAGAATAATCCCCATACCTTTAGGAACATCAAGTTCCTTGACAATGTCTTTAAGGCGTTTGCGGTCATTAAGATTGGTGATTTTACGGGATATACCGCCGCCGCGGGCAGTATTAGGCATTAAAACTGAATAACGACCAGCAAGCGAAAGATAAGTGGTTAACGCCGCACCCTTATTACCACGTTCTTCTTTTACGACTTGTACGAGAATGATTTGACGTCTTTTAATGACTTCCTGAATTTTATAATCGCGCTTATAAGACTTTTGTAATGTTGGAAGTTCTTCCAAGGCATCTTCCGCGCCAACAGATTCAACGCTATCTTCATCACTGTCGGTATCATCCGATGTAAGATCTAAATCGTCTTCGCCCTCTGTATCAATAGGGCTGTTTAACTCTTCATTGTCTTCTGAAATACTGTCACTATCTGCGGCGGCTGATTGAGCCTTGCGGTTGTTTTTCTTGCGATTAGCGCTTTTGCTTGCTTCTTCAGCATCTTGCTCCTGTTTTGCAGCAAGTTCTTCCGCTTCAAGTAATGCTTGGCGATCAGCTTGGGGAATTTGATAGTAATCAGGATGAATTTCAGAAAAAGCTAAAAATCCATGACGATTGCCACCATATTCTACGAAGGCAGCCTGTAGCGAAGGCTCAACCCGCGTGACGCGGGCCAGATAAATATTGCCCTTTAACTGTTTCTTATGATCCGATTCAAAATCGAACTCTTCAATCCGGTTACCGCGTGTAACGACAACCCGTGTTTCCTCCGGGTGGGAGGCATCTATGAGCATTTTGTTGTTTGTCATATTGCAATTTCCAACAAACCAAAGCTATAAGCTTCGCGATCAGCAGATAAATGCTGCGCGTTGCTGTTATTTTACATTGGCTTGCAAATACAGGTTTTGCCGGACCGGAGCAATGACGTGCGTCATAGCATTGCCAGAAGGCAAGACTATCGGTCATTTTCTCTTTTTTCATCCGTTCTGAATGAAGCATAACGGCTCCTGGCAAAACGATTATACTATAATCCGAATATCGGATCAGCGAAACTTTATTAAAATCCATTTTTACAAAAGCTCTTCAGCTTAAGCGGTAAAAATGTATAAAATCAATTAATGGGATCAATCTAGTCTGTCACACTAATGCTACCCAAAGATTATTCCATCTAGGTTAGAGCCAAATCTTTTAGCCAAAATTGCCAAAACTCGTTTGGTTCCTATACCTTTCCTCGTACCAATATTCTGCTCATTCTGGTAGTTTGGCCATGTATCCTTCACATGAACGCCAATTAATACCGCATATTACAAAATTCAGCATTTTTTGTTCTATTGTGTAGAAAGCAATCTTGCAAGCAAAATCCATCAATTAGACCAAGAATTATGATTTTTAGAATATTAGAAAATAATAATAGAAAGAGAATGAATAGGATTAAATCTTATATCGCAAGGGAAAGTGGCTAGGCTGTTTGCTGTAAGGTCTTGCAATTTTGGCGCAGAAAAAATAAGAAAACACAGCATGAAGGTCATAATCTTGCGATATTTAAATCTAAAACATCGTGAATTGGCGACTTGCTGACTTAGGTTTGTGTTGGCCAGGTCTAGTTTTATCTTACTCATATCTATTGGTTCTATATTGATGATTTTATCAAAAAAAATGTTTGCGCGCTGCTTATTTGTGATTTTTATTCCAATAGCATTTTTTTGTGCCTTGATTGTTCAAAGCTTTGGCGCGCCTATAGATGTGGCGAGGGATAATTCAGCAGAATTTAAAGTTTTAAATACGCGTCTTAGTGGTGATAATAGCCGGTTAAGAATTATCTCGGTTTTCAATGAAAAACCAAATTATAGTCTTATGCTGTTAGACAATCAGCCACGTTTGGTCATTGATTTGCCAAAAGCAGAATTTTTAATGCCAACGAAAGCGGTGACGATGAGCGGCATGGCAAAAGAATTGCGTTATGGAGCGATTAATGCGGCGCAGGCTCGGATGATTTTTACCATGAAACACGCCTTTGCGATTGAGCGTGTTGATGTTGAACCGCTTAATGATAATATTTGGCAGCTGGTTATTGATATAAAGACGGTGCCGGAAAAGGAGTTTGATAAGGCGGTAGAGCAAACCCGCAAATTTGAACAATTGCGGCGAACAGATCCTGACAATATTGTTGATGATAAAAAAAATGCCCATGCAGGCAATGTTAAAAATAATGAGTTTACTATTGTTATTGATGCCGGACATGGCGGTTTTGATACAGGTGCTATAGGTGTTAGCGGTGTTGAGGAAAAGAATGTCACCTTAGCCTTTGCCAAGGCTTTAAAAGCTGCGCTTGATGAAAAGAATTTTAAGGTTGTTCTCACGCGTGATGATGATACGTTTTTGCGCTTAGGTGAGCGTGTTCAATTAGCGCGCAGCCATAGTGCTAACTTGTTTATTTCCATTCATGCAGACTCAATTCATTTGCCCGAAATTCGAGGTGCAACGGTTTATACCTTATCGGATAAAGCGTCTGATTCCTTGGCAAAGGCCGTTGCTGATAATGAAAATAAATCAGATCTTTTAGGTGATTTACCACCTGATGAGCCACCAGAGGTTGCCGATATATTGATTGATTTGACACGTCGTGAAACCGATGGCTTTTCTTCACAATTTGCCGAAGGGGTTATTTCATCGCTTAATGAAGGCAAAATACGCGTTATTAATAACCCCCATCGTTATGCAGGTTTTATGGTCCTAAAAGCCCCCGATATTCCATCAGTTTTGATCGAACTTGGATATCTATCTAATCCTGATGACGAAAAGCTTATTACAGATCTCGCATGGCGGCACAATATGGTGCATATGATTAGCAATGCGATTGAAAAATATGCGCAAATGCGAATGGAAAAGGCTGTGCCGTAACTTGGTTGCCGGCATAGCACAATAAAAAGTGTCGCAACAAAGCTTACAATTTATGTGCCTATCGCAGGTTTTTAATGTTACTAAAATTTAATAGATTGTAAAAAATGAATAATGCCAAAATATACATCCAAGATTCTTTTCCGCGCTAGCCTATTAATAAAAGCGAAAAACGTCACTATGTATCAACAGCATCCACGGTAAAATTGGCATTTTTAGAAAAAATGATATAAGATTTTAAAAATATTTTTATTTTCCTTGTCATTTTCCTTGTCTTTGACGTATTTCAATGCAAATGGCTTTTTAACAATAGCTTTTCTCAATTTATAATGGTCTGAAAACAGTGTCACGTAAGTTTCGAAAAATTCTGGGATATACAGTTACTTCAGCATTAACCCTTGCAATTCTTGGGCTGGGCTGCGCAACCGCTTATGTCAATGAAGTATCAGATGAACTTCCCAATTATGAAGTTTTGGAAAAATATGAACCACCAGTCATGACGCGCGTTCATGCAGCAGATGGCGGTCTCATGGCGGAATTTTCCAATCAAAGACGGCTTTACTTACCCATTCAGGCTGTTCCAGACCGTGTAAAGGCTGCTTTTATTTCAGCTGAAGATAAGAATTTTTATAACCATTTTGGGCTTGATCCTGAAGGTTTGGCGCGCGCCGTTGTCAATAATATGAAAAATATGGGGTCGGGCCGTCGTCCTGAAGGTGCGTCTACAATCACGCAGCAAGTTGCCAAAAACTTTTTGTTGAACTCCGATGCAACAATGCAACGAAAAGTGCGAGAAGCCATTCTTGCGATGCGTATCGAAAAAGCCTATTCTAAAGACCATATCTTAGAGCTTTATTTAAATGAGATTTATCTAGGTAAGGGGGCTTATGGTATTGCCGCCGCAGCTCTTACCTATTTTGATAAATCGATTAATGAACTTAGTTTGGAGCAGATTGCTTATCTTGCTTCTCTTCCTAAGGGGCCTTCAAACTATGATCCTTTTACCCATACAGAGCGTGCACTAGAGCGCCGCAATTGGGTTATTGATCGCATGGTGGAAAATGGTTATGTTGATGCAGCCGATGGAGAAGCTGCAAAGCAAAAACCGCTTGGTGTCACTTTGCGCAGCAAAGATAGCTATATTTTCGGTGCAGATTATTTTAGCGAGGAAGTGCGCCGGCAACTTATGGCGCGCTATGGTTCAAATACCCTTTATGAGGGCGGCCTTTCCGTCCGTGCCACCTTAAATCCACAATTGCAGATATATGCTCGTAACGCACTTCAAAGTGGTCTTGTTAAGTTTGATCAAAATTTTGGTTGGCGTGGTGCTTATAAGAAAATTTCATTGGCAGGTGATTGGGGTATTGCTCTTGGTGAAATTCCAGCTTTTAGCGATGTGCCAGAATGGCAATTAGCGGTTGTCCTTTCTGCAGATAATAACAGCGTGCAAATTGGTTTGCAGCCTGAGCGCGAACTTTCCAATGCTTTATCGCCACAGCGTGTAAAAGCAACGATTAGTGCGGCTGATATGAAATGGGCTTATCGCCTTATTGATGGCAATGGTCGTCGTAGTACAGCAAAAAGTCCTGCCGGCGTGTTAGAGCCGGGTGATGTTGTATTTGTTGAAAAGAAAAAGGGCACCGACAATGCCTATCAATTACGACAACCGCCACGTGTGCAGGGCGCGTTGGTTGCTATGGAGCCGGTAACTGGCCGTGTTTTAGCAATGGTTGGTGGTTTTTCTTATTCACAATCAGAATTTAACCGTGCAACGCAGGCTTACCGCCAGCCCGGTTCTTCTTTCAAACCTTTTGTTTATGCCGCTGCGCTCGATAATGGTTATACGCCAGCATCTGTTGTGCTTGATGGCCCCGTTGCAATTGACCAAGGCTCAGGCAATATTTGGCGTCCTAAAAACTATGGCGGTACATTTGCTGGACCATCGACACTGCGCTACGGTATTGAACGCTCGCGTAACCTTATGACTGTGCGCCTTGCCAACGATCTAGGCATGCCAGTGGTGGCTGAATATGCAGAGCGGTTCGGTATCTATGATAAGATGCAGCCCGTGCTGTCAATGTCGCTTGGTGCAGGTGAAACCACTGTACTTCGCATGGTAACGGCTTATTCTGTTCTTGCAAATGGTGGACGCGCGATTGAACCATCAATGATTGACCGTATTCAGGACCGCTATGGCAAAACTATCTATCGCCATGATAAACGTATTTGTAAAGATTGTAATGTGAGCGTTTGGGATAATCAACCTGAGCCAGAATTGGTTGACGAACGTGATCAGGTCCTTGATCCAATGACCGCTTATCAGATTACGTCGATGATGCAGGGCGTGGTACAACGCGGTACTGCGGCCCGTTTAAACTATTTAAACCGACCAATTGCTGGTAAAACTGGTACCACCAATGATTCCAAAGATGCTTGGTTTGTTGGTTTTACACCTGATATTGTTGTTGGTGTGTTTATTGGCTATGATAACCCACGCTCATTGGGCTTTGGCGGAACTGGTAGTGCTTTGGCAGCGCCAATTTTCGGTAACTTTATGGAGCCAGCTATGAAGGGTAAGCCGAAAATTGATTTCAAAGTACCGCAAGGTATGAGCCTTATTGCAATTGACCGTAAAACCGGTATGCAAGCCCATGCTGGCGACCCAAATGTAATGGTTGAAGCATTTAAACCTGGTACCGGCCCAGCAGATGTTTATCAAGTTATCGGTGGGGCTGAATCCTTTAAGGAAGGTGTACGCGTACCGCTTATGTCACCCACCGTCAATGATGCGATTGGCCGTGGTTCGAGTGGACTTTACTAGGTTTAAAATTTCACCATGTTGAAATTGAAGCGCATATTTGCAAATAGCAAATATGCGCTTTTGATATTGAAGTCGGTTTGACTTTAAGTTAGCAAACAGGCAAAAGACAAAGAAACGCATTTATTTTTGCAGCTTAAAATCTTGAGTTGATAACTGTAAAATGAATGTAAGTATATCAGTTAAGAGGTTGTGGCGTAATTATGCGTGCAGAAATTGAAACATTGGTAGATGAAATTAGGCAGGCCATAAGCCTGCTGAGGAGGCATCTTTGACTGGGATCAGTCATTAAAACGCCTTGAATATTTAAATCAGCAAGCAGAAGATCCTTCGCTTTGGAATGACCCACAAAAGGCGCAAGATTTGATGCGTGAGCGCCAACGGCTGGAGGAATCAATAGCTGGTATAAGGCTATTAAGCCAAACCCTTGATGATAGTGTTGAGCTTATCGCCATGGGAGAGGAAGAGGGTGATGCTAGCATTATCAAAGATGCAGAAGAAGCTATTAAGGGTTTGAAGCAGGAAATTGATAAGCGACAAATTGATATGCTGCTTTCTGGCGAAGCTGATGCTAATGATACCTATTTGGAGGTTCATGCTGGGGCAGGTGGTACTGAAAGTCAGGACTGGGCCAATATGCTGCTGCGTATGTATACGCGTTGGGCAGACCAGCACGGCATGAAGGTCGATATCATGGAAGTTCATGATGGCGATGAAGCTGGTATTAAGTCAGCAACTATCCTTGTTAAGGGCCATAATGCTTATGGCATGCTTAAAACAGAATCAGGCGTGCATCGTTTGGTGCGTATTTCACCTTACGATTCTAATGCACGCCGGCACACGTCTTTTGCAAGTATTTGGGTTTTTCCCGTTGTTGATGATAATATCGAGGTGGAAGTTTCCGAATCTGATGTTCGCATTGATACCTACCGCGCATCAGGTGCTGGTGGTCAGCATATTAATACCACAGATTCTGCTGTGCGTATTACTCATATTGCAACGGGTATCGTTGTGCAGTGTCAGGCCGAGCGTTCGCAACATAAAAACCGTGCTGCGGCATGGTCAATGTTACGCGCTCGACTTTATGAAGAAGAGCTGAAAAAGCGCGAAGAAGTTGCCAATGCAACTGAGGCCAGCAAAACTGATATTGGTTGGGGGCATCAGATCCGTTCTTATGTTTTACAGCCATATCAATTGGTCAAAGATCTGCGTACGGGTGTTGAAAGTACCGATCCGCAAGATGTTTTAAATGGCAATCTCGATGCTTTCATGGAGGCTGCACTTGCGCAACGTGTGCATGGCGGCGGTGAAGATGTCGCAGATATTGATTAAGTTTAAGTCTTTTTGTTAACCTATTAAAAATACTGGGTTAAATTATAGGCGCATTTATTCGCTTATGCGTTATAAATGCGCCATATTTTTTTGTGAAAGATAAATTATCCTTCAAACTTATTTTAATTTTCTTTAACAATTTAGTTTAACTTGTTGAAATAAAATTATTTTTTCATGTATTCTGTTTTGATTTTTTAATTTAATATCAAAGGTGTTTTTGCAATGCGGCTATTTTATTACGGCTTTTTTGTCATTGTTGTTATGGCACTGATTTTGAGCTTTATGTGGTTTTTTAATGAAAATCGCAACAATGATATTCGGCAAAATAGTGTTGAACAGAATATTACGACCAAGGATAATGATCCAATAGTTGGTTTGTTGCCACAGCCAGATATGGTGGAACAGCGAAACACTCCGCAAGATGAAGAAACATCAAAGATTGTGTTGCCGCCACCAGTTATCCCAGTGGATGAACGTTTGAAAAAGCAATTTTGCTCCACGGATAGCTTTGAATATAAAACCTATGTGGTTTGCCGTGCCAATCCCAGTCTTGATAGAATTGAACTCTTTTTAAATGGCGCTGATGGTAAGCCCTATAAGCGGTTTTACCGGTTAGAAAATGCCCTAAATGCTGAAAATAAAACAATTGCTTTTGCGATGAATGCTGGCATGTATCATGCTGATTACACTGCTGTGGGGCTTTATGTTGAAAATGGCAAAGAACTTCATTCTATTTCCACCAAGGATGGTCCGGGTAACTTCCATATGAAACCCAATGGGGTCTTTTTCATTAATAATGGTAAAGCTGGTATATTGGATACAGATAGCTTTATTGCTCGTGGTTTAAAACCACAACTTGCCACTCAATCTGGACCGATGCTGGTTATTAATAATGAGATTCATCACCGGTTTATTCCGCAATCTCCCTACCTTGAATATCGCAATGGCGTTGGTGTTACGAATGATGGTGAAGTAATTTTTATTATTTCTGAACAAAAGGTCAATTTTGATGAGATGGCGCGTTTTTTCCGAGATAAGCTAAAAACACCAAATGCATTATTTTTTGATGGCTCAATTTCGAGTCTTTATTCACCAGAACTTTCGCGTAAAGACTGGTGGCACGGATTGGGGCCAATTATTGCTGTAACTCTTGACAAGAATGATTGATATGGCTTTGTTAATAAAGTTATTCATGGTGGACATGATTTAGACAAGAAAATAAGCTTGTTGACGGTTCATGACTTGGGTAATTGTATATACTTTTAAACTCGTCCTTATTTTGTAAAATTAATTTTTGAAGATCGATAGGTTAGCGATGGAAGTATCATTTTGGGGGGCGTTTTTTGGGGGTATCTTATCCTTTTTGTCTCCTTGTGTTTTGCCGTTGGTTCCCCCTTACCTTTGCTATATGGCGGGCGTGAGTTACGAAGAGTTACGAAACAAAGATAAAAAAGTAGGCTTTGCTATTGATAAGCAAATTCTTATTCCTGCAATTGCTTTTGTTTTGGGTTTTACGCTTATTTTTGTGCTGTTGGGAGCAAGTGCCTCTTTTATCGGTTACTTCTTGCGGCGTTGGCAATCTGAAATAGCTATCGGTGCCGGTATTATTATCATTATTATGGGATTGCATTTTTTAGGCGTTTTTCGCATTCCACTATTGTTGCGTGAAGCAAGGTTCCAAACAAAGCAAACCAAATCAGGCCCAGTTGGTGCATTTATCATGGGCTTAGCTTTTGCTTTTGGTTGGACGCCGTGCATTGGTCCAATTCTAATGCCGATCATTTCAATAGCAGCTGGGTCCGATACCGTTTGGACAGGGGCGTCAATGCTTGCTGTTTATTCCCTTGGACTTGGCGTTCCATTTTTGATCGCTGCTGTTTTTTCAGCAGGTTTTATGTCAGCCTTAGCTTCAATGCGTATTCATCTTGGTGTTGTTGAAAAAATAATTGGTGTCTTGTTAATTCTTGCCGGACTTGCCTTCATTACTGGCCAAATGCAAAATGTGTCTAATTGGATTATTGATACATTTCCGTTTTTACTTAAATTAGGTTAGGTAAGTAAAACTGCATACTAAAATTGTTATATAGAGGATTTCATGTCACGTTCTTGCTTATCTGTTGTTTTAGGTGCGGGTGAGGGTACTCGCATGAAATCCAGTTTGCCAAAAGTTTTGCATAAAATTGCAGGATTGCCGCTTATTGGGCATGTGGTTCAGGCTATGGAAAAGGCAGGCTCTAATCAGCTTGCTGTTGTAGTGGGACGTGGCGCGCAAGACGTGCAGGATTTTGTATCTACCTTAACGCCCAATGCAGCCTTTTTTGAGCAAAAGGAACGGCTTGGTACAGCCCATGCTGCATTGGCGGCTCGTGAAATATTGGCTAAAAATTATGACGATGTTTTGATTGTATTTGGTGATACACCATTAATTCAAGCGGAAGCTTTAAGCCTTGCGCGTCAAGAGCTTAAGGCGGGTGCTGATATTGTGGTGATGGGTTTTTATAGTGAGACACCTCATGGTTATGGTCGATTAATTATCGAAAACGGTAAACTACAAGCCATTATAGAAGAAAAAGACGCAACCAGCGAACAAAAGAAAATAAAATTTTGCAATGGTGGTTTAATGGCTGTTAATGGCAAGCATGCCCTGTCATTATTGGAAAAAATAGAAAATAATAATGCCAAAGGCGAATATTATTTAACCGATATTGTTGCGCTTGGAGCAAAAGCTGGCCTTGATGTTCGCGCCATTGAAATTCCGTTTGATAATGTCATTGGTATTAATAACCGCTTGGAACTAAGCCAAGCCGAGCAAATTTGGCAACAACGCTGCCGCAAAGCTATGATGCTTGATGGTGTTACCATGCAGGCACCTGAAAGCGTATATTTTTCTTTTGATACCAAAATTGCGGCAGATGTCGAAATTGAGCCAAATGTAGTCTTTGGCCCTAAAGTTGAAGTTTCATCGGGAGCTATTATTCATAGCTTTTCCCATCTTGAGGGCGCATTTATTGGTGAAAAAGCGTCTATTGGCCCATTCGCGCGGCTTCGACCGGGTGCAAAACTTGGCGCAAAGTCACGCGTTGGCAATTTTTGCGAAATTAAAAATGCGCAAATCGGTGTGGATGCTAAAGTTAATCATCTTAGCTATATTGGAGATGCCGAGATTGGTGCGCGCGCTAATATTGGTGCGGGTACAATTACTTGCAATTATGATGGCTTTAATAAATGGCAAACAAAAATTGGCGATGCCGCATTTATTGGTTCAAATAGTGCATTAATTGCACCTGTTGTCATTGGTGATGGTGCTTATGTTGGATCGGGCAGTGTGGTTACCGATAACGTGCCATCCGATGCTTTAGCTTTGGCAAGGGCACGACAGGTTAATAAGGAAGATAAGGCTAAGTCATTGCGTGCTTATTTTTCATCATTGAAAGCGCAAAAATAAAGCGTCCAACTATTTGAGAATGTGATTATGAGCCTTGATTGTCTTTATCCTGAAATAGAACCTTTTCATCAAGAGATGCTAAAAGTTTCAAAGATTCATAGTCTTTATGTTGAGCAATGTGGTAATCCTGATGGGAAGCCAGTGATTATGCTGCATGGCGGACCGGGGACTGGTATTACAAAGACCTTGCGCCGTTTACATGATCCGCAAAAATATCGTATCATTTTGTTTGACCAACGCGGCTGCGGACAATCAACCCCCTATGCCGAATTGCGGGAAAATACCACTTGGGATTTGGTTGGCGATATGGAAAAAATCCGTATCCATTTGGGCGTTGATCAATGGCAAGTGTTTGGAGGTTCTTGGGGTTCAACCCTTGCTCTTGCTTATGCGCAAACCCATCCAGATTATGTGAGTTCGCTGATCATACGCGGCATATTCATGCTGCGTCGTTTTGAGGTGGAGTGGTTTTATCAACGTGGTGCAAGCCTTATATTCCCGGATCGTTTTGAAGCCTTTCGCGATCACATCCCATTAGAAGAGCAGGGCGATATGATTGCAGCCTATTATCGGCGCTTAACCAGTAATGATAAAAACGTGCAGTTAGCTGCGGCTAAGCTTTGGGGGCAATGGGAAGGATCGGCAATTAATTTATTGCCTAATCCAGAACAGGTTGCAGCTTTTAGCAATGATGATTTTGTGATTGCTTTTTCGCGTATTGAAAGCCATTACTTTCAAAATCGTGGTTTTTGGAAAAAAGACGATCAGTTGTTAGAAGATGTTGATAAAATCCGGCATATTCCAGCAATCATCATTCACGGTCGCTATGATATGTGTACGCCTTTCATCAATGCATGGCAGTTGAAGCAAAAATGGCCAGAAGCTGAATTGCACATCATTGAAGATGCAGGTCATGCCGTGAATGAACCCGGTATTGCAAAAGCACTCATTGCAGCAACAAAACGATTTGGGTAATAAACCTAAGTTAAGTAATGCACTACCGTAAAAGAATGTCATACCATACTGAATATAGTTGGCCTTGAACATTTTATAAAAATAAAGGGCGTTTAAAACGCCCTTTATTTTAGTCTTGCTGATCAAGTGGTTCAACACCATCTGCTTCGTTGTTTTTGTTAAGGCGAATTTTCTCAACCTTATTTTCAGCAGTTTTTAGCAAGGTGTCGCAATGTTTTTTTAATGCTTCCCCACGCTCGTAAATAAGGATAGATTGTTCAAGCGGTACATCGCCGCGTTCAAGATTTTCAACAATATGCTCTAGTTCACTTAAAGCTTTTTCAAAGCTCATGGTTGAAACATCGCTATTGTCTTGATTAGGGGCTGTTTGTTCTGACATTACTATATACCTAAAAGTTTAAAAACTATCTTGCGTGCCTTATAGCAGACCAAGACTTATTGAATTTCTGTGCGGCTAATATGGATGCCAAATCCTTCTAGGCCAACATAATGGCGTTCTTTTGAAGCATAAAGCACAATAGAGTTGATGCCCAAATCCTTTAAAATCTGCGCGCCAAGGCCGATCTGTCGCCATTCATCCTCGCGGGTTACTGCTTCGCTATGGGCTTCATGGCCTTCAAGAATAAGCTCACGGCTGCGCATGTCATGGGCATCAAAACCGACGCCGACTGAGCCTTCACGCAAATAAACAAGAACGCCGCGTTTTTCCTTTGCCATCATTTTTGTCAAAATTGTTGTTATTTCATCTTTTGTACCAAAAACATCGCTTAAAACATTTTCGCGGTGAAGGCGTACAGGCACATTTTCACCATCACGTATATCGCCAAGAACGATTGCAACATGTTGCATAGGCTCCCAAGGTAATTGATAGGTGTGGGCAATAGCAGGGCCTGCCGCAGTGGTAACCGCTATTTCACCAATATGGTCAACAAGCTTTTCTTGTCTTTGACGATAAGCGATCAAATCTGCTACCGTCACTTCATGAAGATTATGCTCTTTGGCAAAGCTGGACACTTGTGGCCCACGCATCACTGTACCATCATCATTAACAAGTTCACACAATACTCCTATTGGCGTCAAGCCGGCAAGGCGGCATAGGTCAACTGCTGCTTCTGTATGGCCTGAGCGCATTAAAACGCCGCCTTCACGAGCGATTAATGGAAATATATGGCCAGGGCGAACAAAATCAGCAGCACCGCTATTGGGATTTGCAAGGTTGCGTACGGTTAATGTGCGGTCATTGGCTGAAATACCAGTAGTGGTCCCGTGGCGATAATCAACAGTCACTGTAAAAGCAGTGGAATGGGGAGAATCATTTTCGGCAACCATTGGTGCTAGATTTAAACGTTTTGCTTCGCTATGCGGCATTGGCGCACAAACAATGCCAGATGTGTGGCGCACGATAAATGCCATTTGCTCTGGCGTGCAAAGGCTTGCGGCTACGATAAGATCGCCTTCATTTTCGCGGCCGTTATCATCCATGACAACAACCATTTCTCCGCGTTCAAAAGCGCGAATGGCATCAACCACATGTTTTTGTTTTTGATTCATTTGAAGGACTTTCTATAAATCTACAAGTTAAATCTCAGTTTTTTTTTGATCTTTTAAATTCGGCCGGTTTGGCCACGATGAAGAAGAAAATGATCGGCTAGGGCGCAAGCCATCATTGCTTCGCCCACGGGAACAGCACGAATTCCTACACATGGATCGTGACGGCCTTTGGTTATAACATCTACCTCATTACCATCTTTATCAATTGATTTAGTCGGTGTTAACATTGACGAGGTTGGCTTAACAGCAAAGCGAGCAATTATGGGTTGCCCGTTAGAAATACCACCTAAAATACCGCCAGCATGATTGGCTAAAAACATTGGCTTGCCATCAGTACCAATACGCATTTCATCGGCATTTTCTTCACCGCGCAGCGCTGCAGAGGCAAATCCATCACCAATTTCAACACCTTTAACTGCGTTGATTGACATCATATAAGCGGCAATATCTTGATCCAGTTTGGCGTAAATTGGTGCACCAAGTCCAGCTGGTACATTTTCAGCAATGATTTCTACAACTGCACCTATTGATGAACCGCTTTTGCGAATCTCGTCAAGATAGTTGGTGAAAGGCTCTACCATCATCGGGTCGGGGCAAAAAAATGGATTATTATCAATTTCGTCAAAACTCCAACGGCTTTTATCAATTGATAGATTACCAATTTGTACAATGGCACCACGAATCTTAACTTCTGGCAAAATTTTGCGTGCTAATGCGCCTGCTGCTACGCGCATAGCAGTTTCACGAGCAGATGAACGGCCACCCCCACGATAATCACGAATGCCATATTTAACATCATAGGTGTAGTCAGCGTGGCCCGGCCGATAATTATTAGCGATAGTGCCATAATCTTTTGAGCGTTGATCAGTGTTTTCAATAAGCATTGAAACGGGTGTACCTGTGGTGATGAGGTTGTCACCATCAGCTAGAACGCCAGATAGTATTTTTACAATATCATCTTCTCGGCGTTGGGTGGTAAAGCGCGATTGTCCAGGCTTTCGGCGGTCCAGCTCTTTTTGAATGTCATCAAGCGAAAATATAATGCCGGGCGGACAGCCATCAATTACGCAACCAATTGCGCTACCATGGCTTTCTCCCCAGGTTGTAACTTTAAACATATGACCAAATGTATTGAAAGACATGATAATTGCTCAACTCATCTAAAATTCTGATAGGGATGTTTTATTGGTGTTTTGGGGCTTGGTCAAATATGATAACACTATATAATCAAAATTTGATGTTTTTTTACAATCTTTCGTCACATTCAGCTGCTTTATATAAATTCATCCAGCATTAATATCGCCTTTCATATAATCTTAATCACTAGCCCATTTGATTGTGCTTTATATAATGAGTAAAGTTATTAGGAATTTTTATAGAGATTGATGCTATTTGTTGGTTTAATTGATATTATCAATTTGAGAATTTTCGTTAGCGGGGCAATGTAACTCAAGGTCGACTTGGTTATTTTGGCTGGGGGTTTTAATTACTAGAGTTATGGGCCGAGTTCCCATAAAAGGAATTTTTATGCGCAAACTTTTATTTTTAGGTGCTTTAGCTGCCGTTGTTTTTCCATTTTCTGCATTTGCTGATAGTGCTCAAGGAACAATTACAGCAATTGATCCCGACACAAATACGATGCAATTAACCGATGGCAAAAGCTATGCTTTGCCTGGTGAATTTGATTTTAGTGTCATTCAGCCGGGAATGAAAGTGACTGTATTTTACGATGTAGATGGATCAAAGCGCTATGTCACTGATATCGAGCCTGAGGGAGAAAATACGCATGTAGAACTTCCCGATGGGCAAACACAGGCGAACTGATTGAAGTCTTTGAGCTGTTTGCGGCTTAGTTATTTACGGCGACAAACTGCTTGTATTTCGTATATTTAAGTATTTTTTGGTTAAGTGAGGCGAAGCCTAGCATTATGAATGCTAGGCTTTTTTTATCTTTAACGGTTGAACAGATATTAAATCGAAGTTGAGTATTTTATTTGCCTTGCCAAGAGTTATAACTATTGTAAGAGTTAAAAAATAGTGGAACATGCTATTTTAGTTTCTTATTATTCGCGCGGCTAGTTTACCGCTTAAAATCTTTGATAATTTGGGTATGGCGATGATGCAAACATCAAATATGCGCGGCCTGTTAGCGGCATTGGGTGCTTATGGCCTTTGGGGGCTTTTTCCTCTTTATATGAAAGCTGTTGCGCATATTGACGTGTTAGAGGTGGTTGCCAATCGTATTATTTGGTCTGTGCCCGTAGCCGGACTTATTTTGCTGTATCTTGGTAGATTTGGTGATTTATTAAATGCACTAAAAAGCCCCAAGATTCTTGCTATGGCATGTGTAACATCGGCACTTATTACCTGTAATTGGAGTGTTTACATCTGGGCAATTGGTAATAATCATGCGGTTGATGCAGCCCTTGGTTATTATATAAATCCGCTATTAAATGTTTTGCTAGGCTTCATTTTTTTAAAAGAGCGTTTAACTCCTGTTCAATGGCTGGCGGTTGTTTTGGCTGTTTGTGCTGTTGCGATTCTTGCCATTAATAAAGGTGGTTTGCCATGGGTTTCTCTGGTTTTGCCGTTTACATTTGGCCTTTATGCTTTATTTCGTAAGTCTTTGCCAATAGGTCCAGCACAAGGTTTTATGTTAGAAGCCCTTATTCTTTTTATACCGGCTGTTCTCATGCAGGCCTATTTTATAGCTGGCGGCACCGACCATTTTGCTGATGGTAGCGCATTGGATACATTATTGCTTATTGGGGCAGGGCCGTTAACCGCCATTCCACTCATATTATTTGCAACCGGCGCCAAGGCACTAAATTTAATGACCTTGGGGCTTATGCAATATATAACACCGACGATTCTATTTTTATTCGCGGTCTTTCTATTTGATGAACCGTTTAGCCATGTTGAGTTGATTGCATTTTCGCTTATTTGGTTGGCCCTTATTATTTATACCGCTTCGTCGATAATTAATTATCGCGCCCTCATAGCAAAAGAAAAAAACTAGAGCAGTAATTACCTAACTGAGCAGCTTTAAACATGATGAGAATATTTTATTTTTATAACCCAATACTTAAACTTTAAAATCTTCGTCGCTACGCAGGGTTAAAACCTCCACGCCTTTTTGGGTCACCAGTACAGTATGCTCAAATTGGGCAGAAAGCTTGTTATCAGCAGTTATTACTGTCCAACCATCCTTTAAGGTTATAGTATCCTCAGTGCCTTGGTTGATCATAGGTTCAATTGTGAAGGTCATACCTTCTTGTAGCACCAATCCTTTACCGCGACTGCCATAGTGAAGCACGTTAGGCTCTTCATGCATTTTACTGCCAATGCCATGGCCACAAAACTCTCTCACCACTGAATAGCCGTTTTTTTCTGCATGATTTTGTATGCAAGCACCAATATCACCCAAGGTTGCACCCGGTTTTACCAATCTAATCGCTTTATAAAGACATTCTTGAGTTGTTTTAATTAGTTTTTGGCCTTCTTCACTCGTATCACCTACAATAAAGGTTACGCTGCTATCGCCATAAAAACCATCTTTTTTTACAGTTACATCGACATTAATAATATCGCCATTTACAAGCTTTCGATCACTTGGCCAGCCATGGCAAACAACTTCATTAATTGATGTATTTACAGTATGGGGATAGCCATATTGCCCAAGACTGCCGGGAATAGCATGCAGCTGATTGATAATATAATTGTGGCAAAAACTATCAATTTCAGCCGTAGTTGTTCCAGCCTTTATTAAAGGGCTTACTGCCGTTAGCACCTTGGCAGTTAATGCGCCTGCAACCCGCATTTTGGCGATTTCCTTTTCGCCCTTAATCGGAACTTTTTTTCTTTTAAGCATGTTGGTTTTTCCGGCCCTTATAGCATTTTATCGAATCAACTTAAAATAAAAGAATCAAACTTTTTTAAGTTTTGATTAGCTTAGCGTCCTAATGCTCATTCATTGTCAGGTAAACAAATAAATATGCTAAATTATAAAGAATCAATTGCTGGCATCACGTAATAATTTACATCAAAGAACAAAAGGCCAGATGCAAATAAAAGCAACGAAATTAAAGATAATCTATTTTTTGGGAAATTTATTTGGAGCGGGTAGCGGGAATCGAACCCGCATATTCAGCTTGGAAGGCTGCTGCTCTACCACTGAGCTATACCCGCAAGCTAATATGTCAGCTAAAGAAAAATGGTGGAGCGGGTTGGATTTGAACCAACGTAGCTTACGCAACGGATTTACAGTCCGTCCCCTTTAACCCCTCGGGCACCACTCCACTTTTCAAGCTAGCTGAACCAGCTTTTAACTTTGCAATCTGTAGAACCTTAATTCGTTGCAGCTTGCGGAGTGGGTTATGGCGATAAGTTGAGCAGAAGTCAACAGCCTATTTCAAAAAAAATGAAAAAAAATATAAAAATGTGAAAAATTAGTTCTATCCGTGGATAGTAAATACGCCTATAAATGGCTCATGAACTCAAAAACTCCTAAAGATTCCCATTATGCCCGTTTGCGCCGTCAATATAGAGACAGCCAAAATAGCGGCCCTAAATCAAATCGTCCGGCACTTTCACCTGAAACTGTGCCTGATGGACTCGTTCGCCTCTATGGTTTGCATACTGTGCGGGCAGCTTTGGCTAATCCTCGCCGTAAGCTTAAGCGGCTTTTGCTAACCCAAAATGCTTTTGCGCGGCTTGAAATTGCACAAGAGGATTTGCCGATTGAGCCAGAATTCGTTGAACCACGGGCGATAGATCGGTTGCTAGGGTCTGATGCCGTGCATCAAGGCGCCATGCTTGAAGCTTTGCCATTACGTCCGCGTGCGCTTTCAGCCCTCGGTGATAGTGAGCTTGTCGTTGTATTGGATCAAGTAACTGATCCCCATAATGTTGGGGCAATTATGCGTTCGGCAGTAGCGTTTAATGGCGGCGCATTAATAACGACTGCACGCCATTCGCCAATTGAATCAGGCGTTTTAGCTAAATCTGCTTCTGGTGCTCTAGAACTTATTGATCATATTTGTATCGGTAATCTTGCTACTGCAATTGAGCAGTTGCACAAGGCAGGTTTTACGACCTTTGGTCTTGATTCTGAAGGGCCGCTTGCATTGGAAGATACCTTTACAGGCAAAAAAATCGCCTTGGTCTTGGGTGCAGAAGGAAAGGGCTTGCGGCAAAAAACACGCGAAACCGTATCCTATCTTGCGCGTCTTGATATGCCTGGTGAAATAAAATCGCTCAATGTTTCTAATGCTACTGCTATTGCTCTTTATGCGGCACGCAATTTTTTAAAAGCTAAATAGTTTTTTAGCTCTTATTATCGACTACTCAGATTTTTAGCACTTAAAACCACGAGTAATGGATTACTCGTGGTTTTTTTAAAGGTTCTGCAAAATCTGTGCGAATCAAAAAATTAATATTTGAATTGCTCAGATAGGATTCGCTCATCCCAAGAATGGTTGGGGTCAAATAATATACGTGCAGTGATATTTTTGGCTGAATAAATGGTTACGCTGGTAACCGTTTTAACCTCAATATTGTCAGCGGCGGCATTAACGGGTCGTTTATCTTGCTCAAGCATATCAAAACGTATGGTTGCAGTATCTGGCAAAAGCGCGCCATGCCAACGGCGTGGGCGAAATGGGCTTACGGGTGTTAACGCAATAAGTGGTGCCAATAGCGGTAAAATAGGTCCTTGTGCCGATAGATTATAGGCGGTAGAACCGGCAGGGGTTGCTGCCATAATGCCATCACAAATCAATTCTTCCATTCTGATTTGGTTGTCAATGCTGATTTTAATTTTTGCGGCCTGATAGGATTGGCGAAACAACGACACTTCATTGATGGCAAGGGCTTTAATGCTTCCTTCTAGTTTTGATTCTGCAATCATCTCTAATGGATGAATTTCTTCCATATGGGCAACGGCAACACGTTCGGGAAGATTTTTTATTTCATATTCATTCATTAAAAAACCAATGGAGCCGCGATTCATACCATAAATTGGTTTTTGACTATTCATAAAATCGCGCACCACTTGTAGCATGGTTCCATCGCCGCCTAGGACAATGATAGTTGTTGCTTCTTCAGCGCTATTTTGCCCATAGCGTTTGATAAGGGCTTGCGCTGCTTTTGCAGCATTTGGCGTTTGCGCAGCAATGAAGTGAAATTTTACCATTGAGTGTGAACTTTTTAATTTAAAATTTGGTATTAATGGGAAAAATATATTAAATTTTATAATCAGGCGATAATATGCTTCAAATCAGTGTCATAAGCAAATTTAAAAATCTGGTAGTTTTGGGATCAGAATAATTTTTACTTTATGAAAGTGTTTTTTTGTCGTTCAAGAATTATCGCTTTTGATCTTGGGTATTAAAACAGTTTTAAATCGCAATATTGAAATTAAAAAGCTTGAACAAGGCATTGTATCTTTTATAAATATCTGTGACAGCAGATTTATAAATGAGCTTTTTGAGTTTAAGCAATCATTGGAGCGTCGCTGTTTGTAGCTTAGCAGTTGTGACAATCAATGTCTTTGAAGAAGCGATTATCTATTTATTATAGCTGAGCTTTTGCTTTAAAAATTGCTTTTTGCAATTAAATGAAAAAAAATATGGCTTATGCTATCAAAAGGTCTTAAAGATTTTTTAAATGGTCAGTCAAATTTAGGTCATGTGCTTTTTGCACAAAACGGTTATGGAGCACATAATGGAAGAGCCAGTCATGCACAAAAATCCTTGCGCCTTGGTGATTGGTGTTGGTGTGGGGACTGGTTATCAGGCCGTAAAGCGTTTTGCTGCTGGTGGCTATGATGTTGCGATGATTGCGCGAAATCACGGCCGGCTAGAAAAATATGAAGCTGAAATTGAAGGCGCTTTTGGATATCCAGTTGATATTACTGATATGGAAGCATTTGATCGTCAGCTCGATGAAATTATTGCAAATCATGGTTTGCCGCAAGTTGTTGTCTTTAACGCGTTTCAAGGTGTTTTTGGCGATTTTTTGGAGATAGATCCACAGCAACTTGCGATGAATTTTAACACTAATGTTATGGCGTTTTTGCATGTGACACGCAAATTGTCACCTTTGATGCTTGAACTTGGCCATGGTGTTTTCATTGTTACAGGCAATGCAGCAGCTATTCGCGGTAAAAGCAATTTTGCCGGTATTGCGCCGACAAAAGCTGCACAAAGAATTTTGGCAGAATCAATTGCCCGCTCATTGGGCCCCAAAGGGATCCACGTTGCTTATGTGGTTATAGATGCTGTCATCGATGTGCAATGGTCGATGAATCGCAATAATAATGACGATTATTTCATTCAACCCAATGATATTGCTGAGGAATTATGGCATATTGCGCACCAGCCGCGCGGTGCTTGGTCGTTTAATGTTGAATTGCGGCCCTATAAGGAAATATGGTAAAGCCTTCGCTAATTGGATTTTGTGAAAGGCTTGACACTCTCATAGAGTGTGAATCTGCTTATAATGTTGTTATTTTAGTTGCTCTTGCCATTAACCATGTTTAAAGGGTGCAAATTGAAAAAGTCGATGTCATTTTTAATATCAAGTTTATTTTTTGATTTTGAGTGGACTTCTGCTTCGCATAGCGATAAATAGAGGCAGGTTGCCGTCTTTATAAAAAAATGCCGGAAGGATTTCTTATGAATATAGATTATGCTGAACTTCGCCGCAAAATGGTTGATAATCAAGTTCGCACTGTTGATGTAACACGCCTTTCTGTATTGTCGGCTCTTCTTACCGTGCCGCGTGAAAATTTTGTCGCAGAAGATTTTAAGAAATTTTCCTATATTGATGAAGATGTTGAGGTAAAGCCTGTAGGCAATGGCGAGCCAGCCCGCTTTATCATGGAGGCTGCACCATTTGCCAAACTTTTGCAGCTTGTAGATGTTTCCAAAAGCGATATAGTTCTCGATATTGGCTCTACGACGGGCTATAGTGCTGCTGTTCTTTCGGAATTGGCAAGTTCGGTTATTGCGCTTGAAAGTGATGAGGCTTTAGCGCAGACTGCGAAAAATAATCTTGAAAATAATGGTTATGATAATGTTGTTGTTGTTAATGGACCATTGCAGGAAGGTTATAAGAAAGAGGCACCATTTGACGTTATTGTGATTGAAGGTTCTGTTGATTTTGTGCCGGAAATTTTGTTTTCTCAATTGCGTGAAGGTGGACGCCTCGTTGCTGTTGTCGGGCACGGTAATGCAGGTGTTGCTCGCCTCTTCATTAAAGAAGATGGTGTAATATCTGTGCGCCGTGGTTTTAATCTTGCTGTTAAACCATTGGCTGGCTTTTTAAAGAAACAAGAATTTGTATTTTAATATTATATCAATGCCTTTTTGTTAAATTTGCTTGAGTATAGGTTCATTGATAAGCAACGCCTTTTAAAGTTGAGTTATAATCTAGTTGTTTTCATGCAACGCTTGCTGATTTTATGAGCGATAGGCTATCTGTGACTTTAAAAAAAATAAGCTTGGTATTGCGAAATTCGCAGCTAGGCTATAGCAATAAATAAAGTGATAATTGAGATTGGTTGGGATTGTGAAAAATATGAAAAAAGCACTGTTGGCAGCTCTGCTGGTTTCAGGCACGATTCTTTCAAGCGCGCCATCAAAGGCAGAAAATTTGATGGGAGCGCTTTCAAAGGCTTACAATAATAATAGTCGCCTCAATTCCGACCGTGCCTCAGTCCGCGTTAAAGATGAGGATGTTGCAATAGCGCGGTCTGGTTATCGTCCTTCCATAGCAGCATTTGCTAGCTATACTCGTGGGAATAGTGCTGGAAATCCCTATTATTCAACTGTTGGCTCCGTCGGTATTCAGCTTGATCAAGTAATTTTTGACGGTTTTTCAACAAAAAATAATATTAGCGCCGCAGAGTTGCAGGCAGCAGCACAGCGTGAATTTTTGCGCAATAGTGAACAAAATCAGCTATATTCAGCTGTTGAAGCTTATGCTGATGTTTATATGGCACGGCGCATTGCTGCATTGCGCCAAGAAAATCTTGCCGCGCTTGATGAGCAAGTTCGTGCCGATAGAGCTAAGCTAGAGGTTGGTGAGGGCACTAGAACTGACCTTGCGCAATCTGAAGCCCAACGTGCTCTTGCTGTTTCACAATTGCATCTGGCAAAAGCTGATGTGAAGTCTAAAGAAGCAATATATCGTCAGGTTATTGGTGTCGAAGCTGAAAAACTTGATAATCCAACATCGGCAAGTGGTCTTCCTCGCAATGCGAAATCGGGTTTTGAAATTGCAAGGGTAGAGCATCCTGCAATTTTATCTGCACGTTATGCAGTTGACGCCGCTTCTTATCGCGTGAAAGCTAATGAAGGGGCCTTGCTTCCGCAGGTTAGCTTGCGATTGGCGAGTTCTTATAATGAAGTTTATGATGGTCCAGGTACCAGCGGTAGAGCTAACTCGATTGGGCTTGCGTTAAATGTGCCATTTTATCAAGGTGGTCGCACCTCCGCACAGATTCGCCAATCTAAAGAACAGCTTGGTTTATCGCAAATTCAGGTTGACCTTTATGTTGATCAAGTTCGCCAAGAGTTAAGTGCTGCGCTTTCACAATTAGATGGTGCTAAGGCATCTGTTGCCGCCTATCGCGATAGTGTTGCTGCTAATAAAATTGCTCTTAATGGTCGTATCGAGGAAAATAGGGTAGGGCAGGCTACTACCCTCGATGTATTGAATTCTCGCGGTATGCTTATTGATTCTCAAGTAAGCCTAGTATCGGCAGAGCGTGATGCTGTTGTTGCAAGTTATGGGCTAGTTGTTGCAATTGGTCGTATGAGCGCTCAACAATTGAACTTACAAGTAACTTATTACGACCCTAAAATTCATTTTGATGCGGTGCAATTTAAATGGTTTGGTTTGCGTCCACCATTTCCACGCTAATAATTTACGGTAAGCATCTATTTAAGGGGCGTTTTCAATAAAATAGCTAATATATATTAGTTTTAGCTTATTTTACTTTGCGGCGGGGACCTATGTTCTTTTATAAAGTTTGTCGCGCAGTAACTGGTTGATGCTTCGAGGTATTGTTTCAGTTTTGGTGAATTACGAGGATGTTTAACAAGTTTGTGGGCTATGTTAAATCGAATCAAATGTATTTTAGAATGTTGTTGGTTTGATTTTGTTTTAACAAATTATAATTTGCCTATCTTATAGCTTTTTCTTAGCTAATATGTCCGATATTGGGTCATTTTCAAAAAATAAATGTTAAGTTTGATGAAAAAAGCCTTTTGGGACTGGAATGTAATAATTAAAAAAAATATACTAATGTTGTGGTTATTTTTTAGATTTAACAAGTTTTTTACAAAATATGAAAGGCTGTCTGTTTACGCTGGATTATCTCATGGTTACGAGTAAATAAGAGATATCATATATTCAAATTATGTTTCGGCAGTTACTGAGAGTTAGGTGGGATTGATGGCACAAAGTCCAAATGCAATGCAAGAGCCAAGCATGGATGAGCTTCTCGCATCTATTCGTGAGATCATCGAAGAAAATACGGGGCCTTCACCGAATAGAAATTTAAATAGGCAAGAAACGACCGCACCCGCCGTTTCAGTACAGCGTGATAATACTAGTGATAATCAAACGAGAGCAAATCAAAATCACTTATCGCCTGATCCAATGGCGCGTATGTCGGTAGGAGACGAGCGCAGTTCTCGACTTAATGTTCAACAATATGGTGATGTTAGTCCAAGTAATGCCGAAGCTCCACCTGTGCAGGATGCTATGAACGCATTAGCAGCGCGTATTGGTTTACGCCATAGCGAAGACAGTGATAGCCCAATGGAAGCTAATGCTGTTCATGATGAACGCCAACACGTGGCACCTCCACCTGCAGTAATGATGGTTAAAACCCCATCACCAGAGCGTGCGTCACAAGTTCCAAATCCAAGTGCCATTCCCCAGTCACGTGTTGTTAACGGAGCTTCCCATGGCGGCAATATCAATCAACCACCAGTTCAAGGCAATGCTTTGCAAAGCTCAGTCAATAAGCCAATGGTGGCTGGCCAGCCGCGCCCACAAAACACACCAGATCAGGCTGTAAAATTTCAAGGGCAGCCATTGCAGCAACGCAATGCTCAAGCGCTAAATCCTTCCGCAAATCAAGCAATTCCACCCCAACATTCAGCACCGCAAGCCGCAATGGAAGCAATGCGAGCACGTGAAATGCCACAAGCGCGGCCTGCGCCTCAGCAAAGAGATATTGGCCAGCCAAATGATGCGGCAATGCGTAATCAGCAAATGCAAGCCAATGCAGCGTCGCAACCAAATACCAATCGTCCTATGCCACCGCAGCCTCGCACTGTAAATGCTGATACACGGCTAAATGCTGCACCACCGCAAAGTAGTGTTCGGCAAAATCCCCTCGCAGAAAGACGAGTACCAATACAGCAGCCGAATTTTAATGCTGAACCACAGGCTAGTGAAAGACACGAAGCGCGGATCAATCCGCAACAGTTTCCGGTAGATCCGCAGGTTCCCAATGAATTAAATCCCAATCAGCGGCCTGCTAATGTTAGCATGCATCGGCCTAATGTTGATGTGGCGCAAAGCGAGCGCCAAGTGGTGGATAACCAACAGATGCAAAATTTGGTGGCGCCTGAGGCTCAAGCCGAACCGCGTGAAGCAGATAATAGTGCGCGTAGTGCTCACAATAATGTACCGTTTCCTCGTTCAGCACCTCAAAAACCTCATTTTTTGAGTCAGGCACTGCGTTCTGCTTTTATGAGTATTCCTGCGAAAGATACAGCGTTTCAAACCGCCTCATCTTTACCGCAAGCCCCGCTTCGTCCGCAAAGTGTGTCTACG
This sequence comes from Bartonella sp. HY328, assembly GCF_025449335.1. Taxonomy (NCBI): domain Bacteria; kingdom Pseudomonadati; phylum Pseudomonadota; class Alphaproteobacteria; order Hyphomicrobiales; family Bartonellaceae; genus Bartonella; species Bartonella sp. HY328. The sequence goes on along the minus strand of NZ_CP104883.1, from coordinate 2,031,199 downwards.
CGAAGCACACCGCAAACGCGCGTAGAGCAGAAAGCCACAGAGATGATCGAGGCAGAGGTTAAGCGCGAAATGGACAATATGGATAAAGCGTTGGATGCTGATTTTGAAAGGTCAGCTGAAAACTTATTGCGTCCTTACATCGCCAAATGGCTTGATGAGCACTTTAGCGACCTTTTTGAAAAGGTTTTAAGGGAAGAGATAAAGCGCGTTATTCAAGCTCAACTTCGATAGTCTATTGAATTATACATTGATTAAAAAAAATTAGCAAAAATGCGAGATTTTTGCAGCTTATTAAAGTGATAAAAGTAAGCAGCATTTGAGCAGTATATTAATGGCAATAAAATTTGAAAACACCCTGTATTAAATGAATACAGGGTGTTTTTATTTTGATTTAGCACTTGTTTAATTATTGAAGAAACGGCTTATTAAGCTTGGTTATTTATTGGGAAATAGTTTCCCCGCAATCGTTATTTCAGCTATTGCTAGAAATATTTAATTGAAAATCTTGCATAAGTCCCATTAATTGCACGTTTTTGCGAACTAGTTTTAATCTGCAAAGTGGTCAATAAAGCCCATTCGTGTCGTTTTCTAATAGGCCGAGTTCGCGAAGTTTATTGAGTAACTGGCGATTAATTATGCCCGTCTCATTCATCATAAATTTTTTTTGAAAGGCGATAATTGCTTTTTTTGTAGGGGTATCGATGACGCCATTTACAATAAGGTCTATATTGCCAAAATTACGTAATGCAGTTTGCACACGCATAATTTGGGCTTTTTCCTTTGATAATATTGTTGTCGGCAAATTATTCGTTGTTAATGGTTTGGGTTTAACTTGTGGTACCCCCATCAATGACGGCGTTTGCTGGCGTGGTATTGCTGAGTTTTGAGAGGGCTGTGGACGAGGTGATGGAACGATTTGATTTTCCAAAGCTGGAATAGAATTATGATTTTGGGCTTGTTGGCTATTGGTCTCTTCGCTCAACAAGCTTTCAATAGTAAGAGAGTTTGCAGTTGTCGTTGGGTTTTTTTCGATATGGGAAGTGAAGAAAAAGCTTCGCGCAATCATATTTTGGTTAAAAAAACTGCTAAATGCTAGAAATAAAGTCAAGCATAAAAATAGAAAAAAGCCAAAGGATAGCAGTGGGTTATTTTTAATTGTTTTTCCCGCAGAATAAATAAGCCATTTTAATAGCAGTGCTACACGTGACGAGATTACATTGGTAATCCGCTGTTGGCTTTTTTTCTTTGTTTTACGCCGTTTTGTTGATTTGGTTTTTGCTTTTGCCATCGCCTAAATATTTTTCATGAAGTTTTGCTGCTTGGTTTTTATCGTTCATTGACAAAAGATGCAAATTGTTACAGTCACTTTTTTGTTGTTTAAGGTGTTCATCAATCATTGGTCCGTTACCAAGGGGCAGTGTAATAGATATTGTGGTGCCTCGGTTTCTCCTACTGCTGATTGTAACACTACCCTTAGCTGCTTCAACAATCCCAAATACCAGTGAAAGACCAATGCCTTGGCCGTCAATATCGGAGGATAATACATTGTCGGCTCTTTTAAAAGGTTGGCAGAGTTCTTTTATGTCCTCTTCGGCAATTCCTGTACCCGTGTCGCTAACTGTAATGAGCAGATTGTTATTTTTTAATACACGCTGCTGTATCGTGATAATGGAGTCATCGTCACTATATTTTGCAGCATTGGTAATGAGATTAATTAAAACCTGCTTTAGCTGGAAACTCTTCAATGTTGTATAATAATTTTTGTGGCAGCTCGGTTCAAATACGACTTTCCGATTTTTTGTGCGATGGCCAGTTATAGCTATAGCCTCTGCAATAGTGCTATCAACATCTTGATCTATTGGGGCGTTTTGCAATTCTTGTTTTTCAAGATAGGCTATTATCAGTTCAAGAAGGTGGTTGCCTGAATCTTTAATATGCTGTGCATATTGGCGTTGTTTCTGAGTTTCAAGTGTTCCCGCAAACTCATGAATAAGAAAATCGCTAAAGCCTATTATCGCGTTAAGCGGTTCACGCATTTCGTGCGCAGCAAGTGTAAATAGTGGCAGTTGATTTTGTATGTCATTGCTCGTTTTATTACTGCTGAAACTTTCGGCAGATGATATCTCCATTGCCGCTTTTTCATCCACCAATTGGCAGTCAATGCTTATACCATTAATGCCAAGGGTCGCATTGCTCATTTGAAAGCTAGTAAACGTGCCATCAATGTCTAAAAAACGGAAAGATTGGCTATTATTATCCTTTTTCCCCATTCGGGCATTATCAAGCAATGTCATCAAAGCTATCTTATCATTAATATGAGCTGTTTCGGAAAGGTGTTTTCCTTTTTGAAAAAAGCCATAATTTGGGGTTTCACCTTGATAGGCGCGAATGTAGCCTTGAGTTGAAACCGTGAGTTTAATAGATGCTTGATGTTCCATAATTACCATTTGTGTGATAGCTGCTTATTGCTAAGTATTGTGTACTTGGCGGTGATGCTAAATTGCCTTTAAGGGCTTAATGAAATGATAACTGATCTTTTTTTTGCCGCATTTAGTCCGCAAACCTGCAATTATGGTTAACAAAATATGGTTTAAAACCGTAATTTTCTATGAACATAGATCCGCTTTAAAATAAGCAAATTATATATCTAATTTAATTTTTATTGGGCAATGCGACTATTTATTTGTACCGATATTTAAAGAGGATGGTGATATCTCTTATTAAAAGCTGAAATTATATTGATGTTGTTTTGATAAATGATTCATCAATATTTTATTGATATAGTGTGGACAAATTAGCCTCATTTCAGACTTATTGATTTATCATGGGTTTGAATTTTATGTTGAGGCTGGAATAGTTTTACAGCTTTTATCGACTAATTATAGTGCAGGTAATTTAACGCGCTTGAGAGTAATCCATATTGGTTGAAAATATTTAAAGCTTTAAATAAATATATGTTGATTATATATATTATAATCAACATGTTATCTTTTTTGATTGGTCATAACTATTGGGGTGTATCTTGCATGAGATTCTTGATTAAGGTAACTTTTTTTCTCATATTGCTTTTTATAGCAGTCGCTTATTTCGCCCCTTCTGAGCAAAGAGCGCATAACAGCGGAGAGTCTCATTCGACCCTTGATGGTGTATTTGCGTTCCAATCTACGCTTAATGATTTAAGTGGATTCTGTGATCGAAATCCTGAAACTTGTGCTACAGGAAAAACATTTTTTGCTGGTTTAAAAGATAAAGCGCTTGAAGGCGCACGCATTTCCTATGAATTTTTAAATGAAAAATTAGGCGGAGAAACAGAAAACAATTTGGAAGCTCAATAAAGTTTTTTGATTGGTAGTATAATTAAAATGTTGTCGACATTATTTTTTCCTTGGCTGTTAAAGATTATAAATTTTCATGTCAAAGCGCGTAAAATAATCCTCAATCATTATTGAAAAAATTGGGACTTGATTGAAATGTAATATTTCAATTCTCAAACTGATTGCGTTTTATGGTTGGTCGTGGTCAGCAAGAAGTGCGCTTACAAGCTAACGTGATTTAAGTAAAATCTAGCGTATTCGTTTTTTTAAGCGGTAACTGCTTAGTTTGTCACAGCAATAAATCGCTAAAAGCGATGACATTGAATAGAAAATAGCAGATATTAAACTTACATAAAGTGAAGTGAACATAGTGACTTGTTTTGTATGGATAAAACGAACCATAACAAAAACAATTATAAATGATGTTATAATACAAAATAAAGTTTTGCGAACGAAACTTAATGGACGGTTATGTTCGACATACCACCAATAATATAATCCATTAATAATAGCCGCCGGTAAGCCCAAAATATAGGCTAAAAATGTCATACCAAATGCAATACCCAGAATGGTTTTATGAAACTCTAAATTTAATAATGTAGCAGAAACTCCATCATCTATTATCATCGTTATTGCGATAAAAAAAATATAGGGTAACACTCCGATTAACGGGCCTAATGAGATATAAGCTATTATTAATGTACTAGCTTTTTGTATTTTTGTTGGTTCCATAGCTAAACCCATTTAAAATTTAGTCAAGAAATATGATTATACAATCAAACATATTTGTTAAGTGTAAAATTCAACTTAAAGTCATTAATAGGGTAAGCTAGGTCTAAAGGGCACTATCATTAAAATCACAAACTTTTTGGTCGTTTTGAAAAGTTAGTATTATGTTAAGGCTTACTGGTGAATGCTTATCAAAGCACAGGGCACGCCAACAGATCAGCGATTGGTTAAAAATTGGTGGCGTGGAAAGCTTATGTACTAGGGAAGGTCCTAGAAAAACGCATCTTGATGCTCTATCCCACTAGGAAGTGATAATAACCGTCAGACACCACATGGAGAAAGTGCCTTTACTATCAAATACCATTTTAAGCCTTTATGAAAGAGCTTGGAAAAGGCATCAAATTATGCTTCAAATAAAGCCGTGTTGCATCTTGCTTGGGAATCTATCTGATGTAAAAGCTGTAACACGTGAATGAGTGCGGTGAAGTGATAGTAAAATGACAGCTTGTGCTTGTAAAAATGCGGAGCGGTAAGCGCGTAAAAAGCGAAAGAAGTAAAAATGACTGAGACAATTGATGAAATCATTGAAAACTTTTCATTCCTAACCGATTGGGAGGATCGTTATCGTTATGTCATCGAACTTGGTCATGAATTGTCCCCCTATCCAGAAACATCGCGTGATGATGTTCACAAGGTGCCAGGTTGTGTCAGCCAAGTGTGGCTAGACTATAAGGTTGATGGTGAAAATGATCCGGTAATGTATTTTATCGGCGATTCCGATGCGCATATTGTGCGTGGCCTCGTTTATATTTTATTGGCATTATATTCTGGCCATAAGGCTTCAGAAATTTTAGAAATCGATGCTGAAGCATTATTGAAAAAATTAGGCTTGGATGAAAATTTAACGCCGCAACGATCAAACGGATTGCGCTCTATGGTTGGGCGAGTTCAGCAAGAAGCGCGTTTGCAAATTAAATGACATACTGCTTAATGGGCTTTTTATCCATTAAGCGCTTTATGGTTTTATTGCATAAGTAAATAGCGAGCAAAGATGACAATGCATAAGGAAAAGTCATTAAAATGCTGCGTAATAAGAGCATCGCAAGGGACGTCTCTTTATACGTAAAATATGTTATAATGCTCATTGAGATGATGAATGAGCTTATAACAAGAAACAGAAAATTTAATGATTTTTTTGGTGCAGTATGGTTTTTTAGGTGCCAACAACTGTATAAGCCTTGTAGCATTGCTGCAGGCAAGCCTAGCAGATAAGCCACAGGTATAAGTTCTGATATAAGCTTAATAAAACCAATGTAAAAATCAAGATTAATCAAGGAATAAAGTGTTTCGCTTTTTATAATGCCGAATATGAAGAGAACAACAAGATAGGGTAGCGCCCCAAAAAATGGTCCGATTAGCACATAAGTTGACATCAAAACTGCGTATTGGCTTTTTATCTTTGATTTCATCATTAAAAATTCACTTATCAAGAAAATATTTTTTAAAAACGACTAATATATACAATCCCATCCTTAAGCTATAATGGATAAATCTATATTTGTTGGCATTGCTCCGCTTTAATGATTAAATTTATTATCTAAAATCCCATGCGTTTATTATACTTAACATAACTGTGATTGAGTAGTCATAAAATATAGATGATTTTAGCCCTATTGCTGACACAAGAATGATTGAAGTTTTTTCTAAATCACATTTGTCCTTATCTATCAGATGATTTATAGCATTTTTAAATTTGAGTCTTTAGGCTAGGGGGGTACCCCTTGATTAAAGTGTTGCATATTGGGGTTTGGTTGTGGAATCTGTCTTTATTGTTCTTATTCTTCTTGTTGCGGTCGTGATAAGCAGTGGTATTTCACGCGCTTCCCCAATTCCTATTCCCATCCCGCTTATTCAAATTGCTGTTGGTTTTTTTATCGCCAGCGTTGCAGATCTTGGCGTTAAGTTAAGACCTGAATTGTTTATGTTTTTGTTTCTACCTCCTTTACTGTTTCTTGATGGCTGGCGCATTCCTAAGGAAGGCTTGCAGCGTGATAAATGGACAATTTTAGCCTTGGCCCTTGGCTTGGTGGTAGCAACTGTTATTGGCGCGGGCTTTTTTATCTATTGGCTTATTCCAACAATGCCATTGGCGGTAAGTTTCGCATTGGCGGCGGTTATTTCCCCAACCGATCCAGTAGCTGTTTCAGCCATTGCAAAACGTGTAGCAGTGCCAAAACGGCTTATGCATATTTTGGAAGGTGAATCGCTTCTAAATGATGCGTCAGGTCTTGTTAGCATGCGCTTTGCACTTGACGCGGCAATGTATGGTCTTTTTTCAATTACTGTTGTTATATCAACTTTTTTATGGACGGCAGTCGGTGGTTTGGTAATTGGTGTTGCAACTACTTTTATTATTACAAAGCTCACAAGTTTTTGGACGCGAAAATTCGGCGATGAAGCCGGATCTAATGTGTTGGTTAGCTTACTTATTCCTTTTGCTGCTTATCTATTGGCAGAAGAAGCCCATACATCTGGTATTTTGTCCGCCGTTGCTGCTGGCATTTCAATGAGTTTCACCGAAGATAAGTTAAAAAACCTTGCCGCTATTCGCATACAAAGAAACGCAGTTTGGAATACGGTTCAATTTACTGCAAATGGTATTATTTTCGTATTGCTTGGTGAGCAACTGCCGCAAATTATCGCCAGTGCTCATTCTGTGGTTGAGCAAGCTGGGCATGAAAATCCGCTTTGGCTACTTTTCTATGTAGTGGCAATTAACGCAACTTTGGCAGTTTTACGCTTTATCTGGGTTTGGATTTCTCTAAAGTTTACCTTGGCGCGCGCCCATAAAAAGGGATTAAAGCCTTATGCGCCGGGTTGGCGTTTGATTACTGCAACATCTCTGGCAGGTGTTCGTGGAACTGTTACCCTTGCGGGTGTTTTAACATTTCCTTTGTTTTTGCCCGACAATTCACCATTTCCCGGTCGTGACCTCGCCATTTTTCTAGCAGCTGGCGTTATTTTATTATCATTAATTGTTGCGAGTATCAGCTTGCCTTATTTATTGAATAATATCGAATTGCCACCTGAGCCATCTCATCAAAAAGAAGAAGAAAAGGCGCGCTCAAGTGCAGCAGAAGCAGCCATTAAAGCGGTTGAAAAAGCTGTCCATAGCATGAGTGAGGGGCGCAATGATGCCGACCTTTATACGCTTGCGGGATCGCGAGTGATGGAGGGGTATCGAGACCGCTTAGCAGAACTTTCTGCAACCGATGAGCAAGTGAGTGCGAATTTGCATGCCGCTGAAATTGAGCGAAAATTACGCCTTGTTGCATTGAAAGCAGAACGTGAGGTCTATTATAATTATGGCCGCCGCCATCAATTATCCGAAGAAGCAGTTGATAAATTTATTCGTGAAGTTGATCTGCTTGAAACGCGCTTTTCTAATGCATGAGTGCTGATATTTGCTGCTAGTTTGAGCATAGGATAATCATATTTACTATGCTCAAACCATAAATGTGTAATTTATGTTGTTAATCGCTTCTTCTACGATAGCAATAAAAGCTGCGTTTAATAGGCTTCAACTTTTCAATAGGGCGATTAAAGAAGATCACCACTAATTTCTGTGTGAAAAAAATCAAATTTTTAGGCATTTAAGCGGATTTTCAATTGATTTATGCTAATTTTTTGATCAAAAGATGCTTTTTTCCACATGTTGCATAAAAAAATCACCACAATGACTAAAATTTGTACTGCTTATAATTTGTGCAACTTTTCTAAAAACTCTTCATTAAATAATCAAAATTAGGGCAAAATTTGTACGATGCCCTCAAAAATGCGCGCTTATCGCATAAATAATAGACGATCGTCAAAAATATGATGATTTTTTTTGCAATAAATGCCCGCCTTTTAAGCAATAAAATTACCCAATTTGCATAAATAGTTTTCATTAAGTACTTGAAGAGTTCTAATTTTTCTGCCATAAATAGGACAGTATTGCTGTCATAAGTGGCATTAAGCATATTGAGTTAGAGCAATTGGCACTTGGGGCGAGTATTTTATCTTTTTGAATTGTAAAGAAAATTCAGCAAAGCAATAAGTTTAAGCCACTATTTTTATGAAAAGCAAGCATATGAATAATCCGTTCCTTGTAATTGTTAAAAAATAGGAACATGTTTAAAGAAAGGCTTCACGATGACGCAGTTTACGCCATCCTCTTCAAATGGTTTTTCCAGTACTGTTTTAGCCAAAACAGCACAAAAAAAAACTACGAAGCCTTTCGGTTTTCCTGATGCGCAAGGTCTTTATAATCCCATTAATGAACGTGATGCTTGCGGCGTTGGTTTTATTGCCCATTTAAAGAACCAAAAAAGCCATAAGATTATTGAAGATGGTTTGTTTATTCTTGAAAATTTAACCCATCGTGGTGCCGTTGGTGCCGATCCATTAATGGGCGATGGCGCAGGCATATTGGTGCAAATACCAGATCGCTTTTTTCGTGAAGAAATGGCGCTTCAAGATGTAACTCTTCCAGAAGTGGGGCAATATGGTGTCGGTCATATTTTTATGCCGCAAGATGCAACTATGCGCGCCCATATTGAAAATATCATCCGTGAAGTGATCATTGCAGAAGGGCAGCAATTTATTGCGTTTCGTGATGTGCCCGTTGATAACGCATCCCTATCTAAAGCAGCCGCAATTGTCGCAACTGAGCCGGTTCATCGTCAGGTTTTCATTGGTCGCAATGCCAATTTAACCACGCAGGATGATTTTGAACGCCGTTTATTTGTTTTGCGTAAAGTTATTTCAAACCGCATTTTTGACGAGACAGAAGGGCGCGATGATGGTTTTTATATCGCTTCGCTTTCATCTCGTACTATTGTTTATAAAGGCATGTTTCTTGCCTATCAAGTTGGTGCTTATTATAAGGATTTGAAAGATAAGCGTTTTGAAAGTGCCTTGGCTTTGGTGCATCAACGCTTTTCAACCAATACTTTTCCATCTTGGAAGCTTGCGCACCCTTTCCGCATGGTGGCCCATAATGGTGAAATTAATACTGTGCGCGGCAATGTTAATTGGATGGCGGCGCGCCAAGCATCGGTTGATTCAGAATTATTTGGCAATGATATTTCTAAGCTTTGGCCTATTTCCTATGAAGGTCAATCCGATACTGCTTGTTTTGATAATGCTTTAGAGTTTTTGGTGCAAGGTGGCTATTCCGTTGCTCATGCCATGATGATGTTAGTGCCAGAAGCTTGGGCTGGCAATGCACTTATGGGCGATGAACGGCGCGCATTTTATGAATATCATGCGGCGTTAATGGAACCTTGGGACGGACCTGCTGCGGTTATTTTTACCGATGGTCGCCAAATTGGTGCAACCCTTGATCGTAATGGTTTGCGCCCAGCGCGCTATATTGTCACCGATGATGATTTTGTCATTGCAGCTTCTGAAGCTGGTGTGCTGCCAGTAGCTGAGGAAAAAGTCGTGCGTAAATGGCGTTTGCAGCCCGGTCGCATGTTGCTGCTTGATCTTGAGGAAGGCCGCATCATTTCTGACGAGGAAGTAAAGTCTGAAATTGCAACACGTCACCCATATCAAAAGTGGTTGGATAACACGCAGCTTATTTTGGAAGAGCTAAGTCCGGTTGAACCGCGCTCGCTGCGCAAAGATGTGACACTGCTTAACCGCCAACAAGTTTTTGGCTACAGCCAAGAGGACACCAAGCTATTATTGTCGCCTATGGCAACCACGGGGCAAGAAGCTGTTGGTTCAATGGGAACTGATACGCCAATTTCGGCCATGTCTGAAAAGTCAAAGCTGCTTTATACTTATTTTAAGCAAAACTTTGCCCAAGTGACCAATCCGCCAATTGATCCAATCCGTGAAGAATTGGTGATGAGCCTTGTGTCTTTTATTGGGCCGCGTCCTAATATTTTTGATCTTGTTGGCACATCGCGGCGCAAGCGTTTGGAAGTGCGCCAGCCGATCTTGACCAATGGTGATTTGGAAAAAATTCGTGCTATTGGCCAAACGGAAGACCGTTTTGATACCAAAACACTTGATATGACCTATGCGGCTGAAGAAGGTGCAAATGGTATGGAGGGTGCGGTTAGCCGCCTTTGTGAACGTGCCGAGGCTGCGGTGCATGGTGGCTATAACATTATTATTCTTTCAGATCGCCAAGTTGGGCCAGATCGTATTCCTATTCCAGCGCTGCTGGCAACGGCATCGGTGCATCATCATCTTATCCGCCGTGGTTTGCGTACCTCTGTTGGTTTGGTGGTTGAATCGGGTGAACCGCGCGAAATTCATCATTTTTGCTGTCTTGCGGGGTTTGGTGCTGAAGCAATTAATCCTTACCTTGCTTTTGATACACTTATCGATATGTATCGGCGCGGCGAATTTCCAGTAGAAGTAAGCGATGATGAAGTTGTTTATCGTTTCATTAAGTCTATTGGTAAGGGCATGCTTAAAGTTATGTCTAAAATGGGCATTTCTACCTATCAATCCTATTGTGGTGCGCAAATTTTTGATGCCATTGGTTTAAAGCAATCCTTTGTCGATCGTTTTTTCACTGGTACGGCAACGACTATTGAAGGCATTGATCTTGCGGAAGTTGCCCAAGAAAGCGCGCTTCGCCATAAGGGGGCATTTGGCAATGACCCAGTGTTGAAGAATTTTCTCGATGTGGGCGGCGAATATGTTTACCGTATGCGCGGTGAAGAACATGCATGGACACCCGATGCAATTGCCGAATTGCAACATTCTGTGCGCACAACTAGCCCAGAATTGTTTAAAGCCTATTGCGAACGTATTGATGGTGAAAGCGCAAGAAACAGAAATATTCGCGGTCTTTTCCATATTAAGCTTGCTAGCGAGCGCGGTTTAGAACCCGTTGCTCTTGATGAGGTTGAGCCAGCAATTGATATTGTAAAACGCTTTTCAACTGGTGCAATGTCCTTTGGCTCCATTTCGCGTGAAGCCCATACCACTCTTGCTATTGCCATGAACCGCATTGGCGCAAAATCTAATACTGGCGAGGGCGGCGAAGAACCAGATCGGCTTTATCCATTGCCGGATGGTACACCAAATCCTGAGCGTTCTGCAATCAAGCAGGTGGCATCAGGTCGCTTCGGTGTGACGACTGAATATCTTGTCAATGCTGATATGATCCAGATTAAGGTAGCGCAAGGTGCAAAGCCGGGCGAGGGCGGGCAGCTTCCTGGTCATAAGGTTGATGCAACCATTGCTAAAACCCGTCACTCAACGCCGCGCGTTGGTCTTATTTCGCCGCCGCCGCATCATGATATTTATTCGATTGAAGATTTGGCACAGCTTATTTATGACGTTAAAAACGTCAATCCTGCCGCTGATATTTCGGTGAAATTGGTGTCTGAAGTTGGGGTTGGTACAGTTGCTGCCGGTGTTGCTAAGGCAAGAGCTGACCATATTACTGTGTCTGGCTATGATGGTGGCACTGGTGCTGCGCCCTTAACATCACTAAAGCATGCTGGTAGCCCTTGGGAAATTGGTCTTGCTGAAACGCAGCAAACCCTTATTTTAAACGGTCTTCGTTCACGCATTGCTTTGCAAGTTGATGGTGGTTTGCGTACGGGGCGCGATGTGATTATTGGTGCTTTGCTTGGTGCTGACGAATTTGGTTTTGCCACTGCGCCACTTATCGCTGCTGGTTGCGTCATGATGCGTAAGTGCCATTTAAATACCTGCCCAGTGGGTGTTGCCACCCAAGATCCTGTTTTACGTAAGCGCTTTAAGGGTACGCCTGAACATGTGATAAACTTCTTCTTTTTCTTGGCGGAAGAAGTACGGGGTTTCTTGGCTGCGATGGGGTATCGTCATTTAAACGATATTATTGGTCGGTCTGATCTATTGGATAAAACAGCATTAGTGGACCATTGGAAAGCTAAGGGCTTAGATTTTTCCAAAATGTTCCATATGCCAGAGGCTAAAAAAGAAGATACTTATCATACGCAATTGCAGTACCATCCGATTGATGATGTTCTTGACCGTAAATTAATTAAACTTGCTGAGCCTGCGTTGGAACGGCGTGAAAAGGTTGAAATCGAGACGGTCATCCGCAATGTTGATCGTTCAACAGGTGCTATGCTTTCAGGCGAGTTGGTAAAGCGTTATCGCCATCGCGGTTTGCCTGATAATACAATTACGGCTCGTTTTTTCGGCACGGCTGGGCAATCATTTGGTGCGTTTTTGTCCAAAGGTATTACTTTTGAACTCATTGGCGATGGTAATGATTATGTGGGTAAAGGCTTGTCAGGCGGCCGCATTATCATCAGACCATCGGATGATTCCAAAATCATTGCCGAGGATTCAATCATTGTTGGCAATACAGTTCTATATGGCGGCATTGAAGGTGAATGCTATTTCCGTGGTGTTGCTGGTGAGCGGTTTGCGGTGCGCAATTCTGGTGTTGCTGCTGTTGTTGAAGGCGTTGGTGATCACGGCTGCGAATATATGACTGGCGGTGTTGTAGTTGTTATTGGCCAAACAGGGCGAAACTTTGCTGCTGGCATGTCGGGCGGCGTTGCTTATGTGCTTGATGAGGCAGGAGATTTTTCACGCCGCTGCAATATGGCGATGGTTGAATTGGAGCCAGTACCAGAAGAAGATGATATGCTTGAAAAGCTGCATCATCGCGGTGGCGACCTTATGCATAAGGGGCGTGTCGATGTGTCAGCCAATATGACGCGTCATGACGAAGAGCGTTTGATGCAGATGATAGCTAATCATCACCATTATACTGGCTCAACGCGGGCAAAACAAATTTTGGATAATTGGGAAATGTTCCGTCCAAAATTTGTAAAAGTTATGCCTGTTGAATATCGCCGTGCATTGGAAGAAATGGAAATTTTGCGTGTGGGCACAGCAGCCGAATAGACTGCTTTTAACGGGATTGCGCGGCAAAGAACCGCGCAGCCCATCGCCTTATGCAGATTAAAGAAAGATAAAATATTATGGGAAAAGTTACCGGTTTTCTTGAAATTGACCGCCAGTCGCAAAAATATCAACCTGCGGCCGATCGTATTCGCCATTTTCGCGAATTTGCCATTCCATTAAGTTCTGATGAAATAAAGAAACAGGCCGCTCGTTGTATGGATTGTGGTGTGCCTTATTGTCATGGGCCAACAGGCTGCCCTGTCCATAACCAAATCCCAGATTGGAATGATCTAACCTATAATGGCCGTTGGGAAGAAGCTATTCGTAATCTTCTCACTACAAATAATTTTCCAGAGTTTACCGGCCGTATTTGCCCTGCTCCATGCGAGGAATCGTGTACCCTTAATTTGGAAGATGCCCCAGTTAATATTAAAACAATTGAACAGGCTCTTGCTGATAAGGCTTATGAACTTGGCTTTTTAAATCCGCAACCTGCTGCCATGCGTACTGGTAAAAGCGTTGCCATTATCGGTTCTGGTCCATCAGGAATGGCGGCAGCTCAACAATTAGCGCGCGCCGGGCATAATGTTGATGTTTATGAGCGTGAAAGCCGCCCAGGAGGCTTGCTGCGCTATGGTATTCCTGATTTCAAGATGGAAAAATCACTGATCGATCGCCGTTTGGAGCAATTAAAGGGCGAGGGGGTAACATTTCATTGCGGCGTTAATATTGGTGTCAATAAACCCGCTAAGGAATTGCTTGATGAATATGATGCGGTGCTTTATTGCGGTGGTTCAGAAACGCCGCGCCCTGCTGGTATTCCAGGATCAGAATTTTATGGCGTTCATGATGCTATGAATTATCTTGTTCAGCAAAATCGCCGTGTTGGCCGCGAAAATATCGATTCTGCTGGTTGGCCATCGCCTGCTATTGTAGCTGATGGTATGCATGTGGTTGTTGTTGGCGGTGGTGATACCGCTTCTGACTGTGTTGGAACAGCATTTCGCCAAGGTGCAGTTAAGGTAACGCAGTTAGATATTCGTCCACAACCACCTGAAAAAGAAGATAAGCTAGCTGTTTGGCCTTACTGGGCAACCAAAATGCGTACTTCCACCAGCCAGTCTGAAGGGGCTATTCGCGAGTTTCAGGTGGCGACGCTTGAATTTATTGGTGAAGAGGGCAATTTAACCCATGTGAAATGCTGCCATGTTGATGAAAAGCGCAAACCCATTGCCGGTACCGAATTTTTTATCCGTGCTGATCTTGCTTTTATTGCTATTGGCTTTTCTGGCCCTTACCAAAAAGGCGTGCTTGATGAATTTGGTGATGCATTAAATATTACTGTTGACCGTCGTGGCAGTAGTTCGGTTAATGCAAATGACCGCGATTATCAAACCAGTATTGACAAGCTTTTTGCTGCGGGTGATGTGCGCCGTGGTCAATCTTTGGTAGTTTGGGCTATACGTGAAGGTCGTCAAGCTGCTCATGCGATTGATAAATACCTTATGGGGTCAACTTTATTACCTCGTTAGGCGATTAAAAGCGCATCTAGCTGTCTTTTTAGGTGCGCTTTTGGATGTCATAGATTATTTACACGCTAAACCTTCACCTAAACTATGGTGTTCGGGACTGTTATGGTTTGGCCTGTGATCTTTGCCAAATCGGTTAGGCAGCCATGCAAATTTAGCTCTACTCAAAATTGAGTGAAAGTCCTATATATTATTTAACAAAGCAATAAAGCTTAATAAACAATATCTAGGTGATTAAAATGAATTTGGTTCGCTCTTTCAACAATTGGCGTAGTTACCGTACAACGGTTAATGAATTAAATCGCCTTTCAACACGTGAGCTTAACGACCTTGGCATAAATCGCGCTGAGATTCCTTCAATTGCTCGTCGTGCAACACGCTAATTAAAGTTTAATTAAAGCGCTCGCTGATTGGCTGAGTGCTTATTAAATGGGATACAGACATTAAATTAATGTCTAATATTTTTTCGGGGCTTATTTCTTCCTCCCAAGCCATGGAAGTTTTCGAAGACCGGCATCTCCTCCTCCTCCCAGTCGGTTTTCAATTCAAACACCTGCTGCACCTCCTCCCGCAGCAGGTGTTTTTTTATGCGCAAAATTTATTTTTGGCTGTTTTATATATCGCTGCTTATTTTTTAAGATCGCGCAAAATATAGTTGCATATTTAAATCTTTGGCTTTGCGGCTCTGTAGTAATGCTATATTTTTGTTTATCTATTATGAAAAAAAATAAAAAGGTTAAGGCGGTCACTGTCGAAGGAAAATTTGAACCGGAAAGTAAATATTGCATTTGTATTTTTGTGAATTTACGCAATTTTTATAGTAAAATTAACAACATTACAGATGCAGTGTGTTTGCAAGTACTATTATATCAAAATACAATCCAACGCGCCCCCGATGCTTATCAATTAATATCGGGAGCGGTTTTAGACCAAAATTATTATTACCATTTTAAAACTGGCAATATTTTACATATCGTTTTTTTCAGTCTCAATCTCGAGTTCTACCAGCTTACGATAAAGGGTCGATCGACCGATTTTTAAGCGCCGAGCAACCTCACTGATACGCCCATGATATCGGGTCATCGCAGCTTGAATGACGACCCGTTCTAAAGTATCAAGAGAAACAACATGGCCGGTTTTATCAAAAATAAAATCTTCAACTCCCGAATTATTGCTTTTTTCCTTTATTTCCGGCTCGGTAACTTCGCCTTTTACGAGCTGTGGAAAATCAGTTATAGATAAAAGTGGTCCAGAGCTCATAAGGATGGCGCGAAATAATATCCTATCCAATTCTAATATATTATCTGGCCAATCATATTGTGATAAAAAATTAACTGCAGAATTAGACAGCCCCGAAACATGTGAATAGCCTGTCTCAGTAATAATATGGACTAATAGATTTTTTGCAATATCAACTATGTCTTCGCGCCTATTTCTAAGCGGAGGAATAGATAATTGCCGTTCTGCAAATAGTTTATAAAGCTTTTTATTAAAATGACCATCATTGAAAATTTCATTTAATTCAGGTGTTGCAGTCGCAATCAAACGAATATTACGGTTGTTCTCAACATTTAACGCAAGTAAACTATCATATAAAAATTGTTGGTTTTTTTGATTGAGGCTTTCTATATTGATAAAAAGCAAAGTGCCTTGCGAAAAATCACTAAGCGATCTTTGCACATTGCGTTGCCACTCCTCAGCATATTCTTCATGATTTAAGGTATAGCGACATTGAATACTACGCAAAGTGGAACTATCATTGCCAGCTTCTCGATGCATGATCGTTGCGATACTGTTTCGTCCAGTGCCTTGTTCACCTGTTATTAAAACATTATGTTCATGTTCGACTATATCTTTGGCTACCATTATAGTTGTTTGCATAGCAAGGCTATTCACAACTAAGTCAGAAAAGTGCAAGTTTCCCTCAAAACACCTGTGCATGCTTTTTATCTCGCGTTCAATTGCGGTTCTCTGCATGGTGTTTTTGATAGTTACCATCAAACGAATATCTGAAAATGGGTCAATTATAAAATCATTCGCGCCTGATTCAAGAGCGCGCACCAACTCTTTGCTATCGTCTTTAGCTGAAACGATAACAATAGGCGAGCGAATACCGGCTGTGCGCAAAGTATCAATAAAATTTAAACCATTAATGTCAGACATTTGTAAGTCCAACAGTGCTAAAATAATATTAGGACGCCGACGAAGTAGGTCTAATGTATGATAGCCACTACTAGCCTCGATTATGCGATAACCTTGATTAATCAGCAACTTGGATATGCGTTGCCTACGGCTTAAATCTTCCATAGCAACTAAAACTGTACTAACCATTATATTTAATACTCCTAGTTACCAGTATAACGGTCAGTAGATAAATTAGTTGCATTTTGGATCACATCAATTCTCAAAATTTTTACATACCTATCCGTATAGAAAGAAAACGGGCATGCAAAAAGTAGTCTAATTGCCGTATAAATTAGGGGCATATGCTTATATAGCTAATATGGTTTAACCTTTATCAATTTCCAGTGCTGTTTTAGACTGAGTGGTAAAATGCTAACGCTTTTGGTAAACGTATATATATGGATTGTATATGGTATTTAGCAGAAAAACAGTTATATATTCAAATTTGCTTATATTTGGCTATTGATGAATAATTGCAACAGTTAACACTTTTTTAACGTATTTTTTAAAGTTTCCATTGCTTTGAAAAAAAACAGTTTTATTTAATAAAGAAATGTTAATTTTATGAAGATGATAAACGGTAAAATAAACGCTTTGAAAAATTATGATGGAAATTGCACTATAAGGTTGAACCATTGCTTAAAATGCTTCTTCTAAAAAATGCAATCCATTATTTTAGCCCAAACTGGGAATAGTTATTTTATCCATCATAATTGCCCAAATGGGTTTGGAGTTAAAAATGAAGTTTTTTTTATCCCTCGTTTCAACTGCAGTAATCGGCCTTGCCCTTAGCGGGTGTATTGCACCAGAAGTGACAGGGCCAATTAATCCTATTGTGCAGCCACAGGTTAATCGCGGTATTGAGGGGCAATGGATTGATTCTGAAGGTGTCGCTTTTTCTACATTTCACAACGGTATTTTCGAAACACGCTCGGTTGATACACAGGAGAAATTATCGGAAGGTAATTATGCTATGACATCACCAGAGTTGGTTTCTCTTGAAATGCGCTCATTGGTGCGTGGCACAGTGTCACGTGTCAATTGTTCTTTATCTGGGAATAGCAGATTATTATGCACCACTGAATCTGGATCTCATTTTACCCTTGCAAGGCAATAATCGGCTTTGATATTGTTTTAACTGGATTTATTCAATCATTTTTGTTTTGTTTTGCCCTGCATTAACATCGTTGAATGCAGGGTTTTTATATTTTTGACAAATTCTAGGACTCCTCTTAAAACTTGAGAAAAATTACCTATTTAAACGAAATATGTTATTTAAACCTTTTATAAAATGATGAAAGTTTCAATATGATGCAGCCAGTGCCTAAGTCAAAAATAGGTGTTCTTCTTGTTAACTTAGGAACGCCAAATGGAACAGATTATTGGAATATGCGTAAATATCTTTCGCAGTTTTTATCGGATAAACGTGTGATCGAATGGCCGAGCATCATTTGGCAGCCTATCTTGCAGGCTATTGTTTTGAGTGTTCGGCCTAAAAAATCTGGTGCAGCCTATGATCGTGTTTGGTTTAAGGAAACTAACGAATCGCCATTACGCCACTATACGCGCTTGCAAGCGGAAAGATTGGCTGAGCAATTACACGATCTTAACAATGACAATACTATCATCGTCGATTGGGCGATGCGTTATGGACAGCCATCTATAAGCGAGGTGA
Source organism: Bartonella sp. HY328 (assembly GCF_025449335.1). Taxonomy (NCBI): domain Bacteria; kingdom Pseudomonadati; phylum Pseudomonadota; class Alphaproteobacteria; order Hyphomicrobiales; family Bartonellaceae; genus Bartonella; species Bartonella sp. HY328. Next base: position 2,012,849 of record NZ_CP104883.1, on the reverse strand, counting down.
CGGCTAAGCTACAGCAGCAGGGTTGTGACAAAATTACACTGTTTCCGCTTTATCCGCAATATTCAGCAACCACAACGGCAACAGTTAATGATGCATTTTTTGATGCGTTAAAGACCAAACGTGTGCAGCCAGCTATTCGTACAGTGCCGCCTTATCCCGACAATCCTATTTATATCGATGCTTTGGCGCAATCCATTGACAACCATTTGGCAACTCTTGATTTTACGCCAGATGTTCTGATCGCTTCTTATCACGGGATTCCACAAAGCTACGCAAAACGCGGTGATATTTATCCGCAAGATTGCGCAAAAACAACCAATGCTTTACGGCAAAGAATGGGTTTGGGTGAGGATAAACTGCTAATGACCTTCCAGTCACGATTTGGGCCTGAAGAATGGTTGCAGCCCTATAGCGATAAAACTATAGATGAATTGCCAGCTAAAGGTATTAAATCAATTGCGGTTTTTAATCCAGGTTTTGTGGCGGATTGTCTTGAAACTGTTGATGAAATCGGCCACGAAGCAGCCGAAAGTTTTCATGAAAATGGTGGGATTAATTTTTCGCATATTCCATGTCTTAATGCGAGTGATTTGGGCATGAAGGTTATTGAATCGCTGGTTCGCCAAGAGTTGTCTGGTTGGGTAAAATAGGAAAAAACCAAATTACGTTGGAACGCATTTAAAAAAGCAAGTTCTATATTTTATAGCATAAAATAAAAACCCCATAATACAAATTATGGGGTTTTGCTTCTGATCTAAAATCTTAGTTTAATTAACGCTCTCAACTTCAAAAAATCCATTTTGATAAGATTTTATGCGAACCGTTGTGTCTGACGGCAGATCTGGCCCTACAATATTCCATAAGGAATCGCCAATTCTCAACCGACCTTTGCCGTTAATAATTGGTTCTTCTAAGGTGGAGATATAACCGATCAATTCTTCAGTGCGGTTATTTAAAAATGGTGCATCGGTCATTTTGCTTTTTTGGTTGAGCTTAACACCAATTAATACGGTGATTACTGAAAAAATAATAAATATGAAAAGCTGTGTTTGCCACATTGCAAAAATTGGAAAATGACCTTCTAACAGCCAAACAACAATTGCTGTAGCAATTGCAGCTAAGCCAAACCACATAAGATAGACGCCAGCGACAAACAGCTCCAAAACCAGCAATATAAAGCCTACAATAAGCCAGCACCAATAACCAAGCATTTCCAAAAAGTCTAACATTCAGCCTATCCATTTGCATATTTTAGAACAACTTCAAATATGATGAAGTAAAATCATGTTTTAAATTGCTTTTTATCTTATATTGTAGCCAAAAGAAAAAATGCAATCTCAATATAAAATATAATATATATTGGCATTTAAGCCAAGATAAAGTGTAAAATTTGATATTGGGTGAAATAATTTAAAAATTTCTTACAAGTTAGAAAAGAATAGGGTGAGAATACGGCTCGATTGAATGTCACCTTAACTTTATAAGCGCATTTGATTTTTGTAAAAACCGTAAGCAAAAACAATTGATATAATTTATATAGTCTGCAAATGAAAATTAAGAAATTGCAGACTATAATTGTTAATGATCAATAATCGTGAATGATCAACTTGCGCCTATTCGTTATCAAAACCCGTGCGCCGTTGTACTGGCTTGGTAGATGGTTTTGAATCGCTGCCAAATACTTCTTTGGCGATGGCGCCGATGCCACCAAGAGAACCAATAAGCGATGATGCTTCAAATGGCATCAACACAATTTTATTGTTATTGGCAGAGCCAATTTTGCCTAAAGCTTCGGTATATTTTTGCGCTACGAAATAGTTGATCGCTTGCACGTCGCCGTCAGCAATAGCCTTAGATACAGCTTCGGTTGCCTTTGCTTCTGCTTCAGCCAAACGTTCACGTGCCTCAGCTTCACGATATGCAGCTTCTCTTTTACCTTCAGCTTCCAAAATTTGTGCTTGCTTCAAGCCTTCAGCGCGCAGAATATTGGCATTTCTGTCACCTTCTGCTTCAAGAACTTGCGCACGTTTATCGCGCTCTGCCTTCATTTGGCGATTCATCGCTTCGGTCAAATCGCGTGGTGGTTGAATATCTTTAATTTCCACACGGGTCATTTTTAAGCCCCATGGATGAGCTGCAACATCAACGACTTGTAATAGACGGTCATTGATGATGTTACGGTTGGATAAAAGCTCATCAAGATCCATAGAACCAACAACAGTACGAATATTGGTCATGGTTAAGTTGATAATTGCATATTCAAGATCAGATACCTGATAGGCAGCTTGTGCGGCATTCAGTACTTGATAGAAGGCAATAGCATCAACCGATACCGATGCATTGTCTTTGGTGATAACTTCCTGCGTTGGAATATCAAGAACTTGTTCCATGATGGAAATCTTTGCACCCACACTGTCAATGAATGGCACAATAAGATTAAGGCCGGGTGCCATTGTTCGTGTATAACGACCAAAACGCTCGACCGTATAATTATAGCCCTGCGGTACCGTTTTAATACCTTTGAATAAGGTAAGAATGATAAGGGCAGCTAAGATAATAAGGGCGATGCCCATTCCTTGTAATGCCATGATACATTTCTTTCTAAGTTAATTGGTTAACGCTTATAATGTTGTTTTTAAAACTATTATTAAGCATTGTTATAAGTGCGCCTATAAGTTCATATTTTACCGATATAAAAAAGCAAAAAATAGGCTTTTTAATAATATATTAACTAAAATTTTGATCAAAAGGCCTTTGTTAACTAAAAACCTGGTTTTAATACTATATTTTCAGCCAAATTAGATTGTTGAAATTGATAAAATCGCAATATCAGTAAAGGCGTGTTGAAGATTTTATCTTTGTCGATTTGCCTATTGGGTTAAAATATGGTTTGGCATAAATATCTATTCGCATTTTAAGTTATCATCGCATAAAGGGCTCCGTTATGAGCAAACCCATCGCCATTCGCCGTAAAACTGCACCACAAATTCAAGCACAAAAGGGGCAGACACCTATTGTGTCCTTGACCGCTTATCACGTTTTTATGGCACAGATTGCTGACCAATATTGCGACTTCCTGCTGGTAGGTGATAGTGTTGGCATGGTGGTACATGGTTTACCATCCACAATTCCGGTCACACTTGAGATGATGATCGCGCATGGTCAAGCTGTCATGCGTGGTACGCAAAAGGCTATGGTGGTTATTGATATGCCTTTTGGTTCTTATGAAGAATCACCAGAACAGGCTTTTCGCAATGCGGCGCGTATCATGCAGGAAACGGGCTGTGGCGGTGTTAAGCTTGAAGGCGGTGTTAGGCAGGCTGCAACCGTAAAATTTTTAACTGAGCGTGGCATTCCTGTAATGGGCCACATTGGTTTAACTCCGCAATCTTTTAACACCTTTGGCGGCTTTAAAACACAAGGGCGCAGCGAAGAAAGCTGGCAAGCTATTGAAACGGATGCCAAAGCCATTGAAGAAGCTGGTGCCTTTGCGGTTGTTATTGAAGGCGTGGTTGAGCCATTGGCTAATAAAATAACCAAGATGGTTACAATTCCAACAATTGGTATTGGTGCGTCTAATGCGTGTGACGGGCAGGTATTAGTGATGGAAGATATGCTTGGCATGAGCAATCACAAAGCTAAATTTGTTCGCCAATATGCAAATTTTCAACAGGCGATGGATAAGGCATTTTCCCAATATGCGGAAGATGTAAAAACGCGTTCTTTTCCCAATGAAGACGAAATATATAAATAAACGCTGACATAATAAATTCTATCGTAATGATGTGCAGTTGCGCCATTGCTATAGAATTTAGCAAATTATTTTACCGTTTCATTTCCAAAGAATTATATAAATGACCACAATAAATCCGATTATAATTGAAAATGCTGATGATGTGCGTATTGCTGACTACATGAATGTCAAAGAGAAGGATCTTGTCGGCCGCAATGATCTTTTTATTGCGGAGGGAAGGGTTGTATTGAATGTTTTGCTAAATTCTACAATCTTTGAAGCGCAATCGATTCTTATTGCGCAAAATCGTTTAAATGGGCTTTTACCTTTATTAGAAGGTAAAGCGGCTCATTGTCCAATCTATGTGGCGAGCCAAGATGTCATTGACGCAATTGCTGGTTTTCACCTTCATCGCGGTATTTTGGCAATCGGCCAGCGAAAACGCCCAGCTACATTGGATGAATTTCTGGACGATTTACCTCCGCAAGCACTATTGGTGCTTTTATGTGGTATTTCTAACCACGATAATATTGGTGGCATTTTTAGAAATAGCGCGGCATTTGCAGCTGATGGCGTTATTTTGGATGAAACCTGTTGCGATCCGCTTTATCGTAAGGCCATTCGAGTATCGGTTGGCGCAGCGCTTAAAATACCGCATATTAAAAGTGATAATATTTTTAACATCATTGATAAAGTGCAAAATGCTGGTTTTGAGGTATTTGCTTTTAGCCCATCCTCTCAACAAAAATTATTGGATAGCCAGCCGGCAAAACGCACCGCTTTGCTTTTTGGCACGGAAGGCGAAGGGCTACCGCACCAAATATTGCAACAATTTAAAACTTTAAGAATACCAATGGCTGCAGATTTTGATAGCCTCAATGTCGCAACTGCTGCTGCCATAGCTTTATCGCATTTTGCTGTGCCTGAGCGAATTTTTTAAAATGATATGTTTAGTGTCTTTTTTGAAAAAACAGCAAATTGAAAGTGAGTGCTGTAGAGTGAGATTTTTGCAAATTTGAAAAAGATATCCACATTTTGTAAAAAAAAATGATTTTTTTCTAAAATACGGCTTGCGGTTTTTAAAATCTGTGTTTATAAGCGCAATCACTGCATGGGCGCCCATCGTCTAGCGGTTAGGACGCCGCCCTTTCACGGCGGAAACAGGGGTTCGATTCCCCTTGGGCGTACCACTTTACTCTCTATTTTTTATTGAGTTTTTGTTGGATTCTAATAAGTTATTTTATGATTATTGCCACTTTTGATTTTCGTGCAATTTGGTTTCTAATTTGTATCTGAAGTTAAATTATTCCCTTATTTTTTAAGCTATGATATAAAATATCAACTTCTATATTTGCTGTTATTTATAATGAATAATAAAAGTGTAATGTGTTTTTTTGAAATTTAATATAAAGCAGTAAGGTGATTTAAAAGTGCAGCCCGACAAACATAAAAAGTTTGGTTTTACACCGCTTGCCGATACAACATCACCTCTGATTGATCCATTATTGCGTAAAAGGGCAGGCATAGGCATCGAGCTTATTGAGGCTTGGTCGCAAATTGTTGGTGATGATATTGCAAATAATTGCCTACCTCTAAAAATTAATTGGCGCCGGCGCGTTTCCCAATATGATTCTTATGAACCTGCAACGCTATTGGTGGCATGTGAAGGTTTTTCCGCTATGTCTATTCAACACCAAAGTATGGAAATTGTCCAAAAGGTCAATGTTTTCTTTGGGTTCCATGCTATTGATCGTTTGAAGATTGAACAAAAGCCGGTGTCGTCTTTTAAAAAGAAGCAGCATTCACCTAAAATTATAGATAAGGCTTGCATCGCGCAAGTGGAAAAAAATACTGCCGATATTGACTCAGATAGGTTGCGCAAATGCCTTACTGAGCTTGGCTGCCACATCTTATCAAAGGATGCTAACTCAAAATAGTCACAATGAATTGTTAGCTAGGTTTAATTTCATTAAGGTTTCGATATATTGTGTAACATATTCAGTTAAATTTTTTTAATAAAATAGCATGTGACACAATGATTAAAACTGCTAAGGTTAGTCTTTAGTACAAATACAGATTGGGTTGATGGCTTTTTATTGTCATTTCCTAATTGACAGTAAGTTTATCAACTAGTGCTTGACGCTTTATGCAAGCAAGTTAAATTGCGTTTTACAAAATTTGGATCCTTAATGCCTGCATGCTTTGAGGATAATTAAAGGAAAGTCATATGGCCATCATTAACAAGAAAAAATATTTCGCTTCACTTGCAGCTGCAACAGCGATCTTTTTGGGGAGTGTAAGTGGTTTTGCTTTTGCACAAAATGCAACGCCACAACAGCAATTGCAGCAGCTAAAACCTTTAGCTCATGTTGCTGCTGAAGAGTTGTTAAGACCTGGCCAGATAAAGGACATGGTTGAGGGTGATGAAAACGCCCCAATAACCATCGTTGAATATGCGTCATTAACTTGCAGTCATTGTGCCGATTTTGTTGTAAATACTTTGCCACAAATTCGCGAAAAATATATCAATACTGGCAAGGTACGTATCGTATTTCGTGAATTTGCAGGCGATGATCGTGCAGCGGTAGGTTTTATGTTAGCACGCTGTGTGCCTGAAGATCGCTACTTCCCATTTATTCAATTATTGTTTGAAAAGCAGGCTGAATGGGCATTTGTACCAGATGCTGAAACACCACTTAAGCAGCTTGCCAAGCTTGCTGGTATTGATGATGATAAATTTAAGGCATGCGTAACCGATCAAAAAATGTATGATGCTTTGCGCGCTAACTTAAAGCGTGGTTTAGAGGAATTCGGTGTGAGAGCAACACCAACATTCTTCATTAATGGTGATCCTGTGCAGGGAACTAAGTCTTTCGCCGAGATGTCTGCTTTAATTGATGCAAAACTTAAAGAACTTGGTGTAAGTGATGCACCAAAGAGTGACGCTCAATAATATAAGCGTTTACATACTGCTAACACGGAATTTAATATAATATTTGAAATCCCGCTATAATACTGTTTATAGCGGGATTTTTATTTTACTAAAAACATTCATGCGCTATATATGCATGAGGTATCATAATCTTGTTTTAAAGGGTTTTTGAGTATGACACATCCGGTAAAAGGTATTGATCATTGTTATCTTCTTGTAAATGATCTCGAAAAGGCTGCACAGGATTATAAAAAACTTGGCTTTACGTTAAGTCCACGTGGTTTACACTCTAGTCATATGGGGACTGCCAATTATACAATTATGCTAAGTCACGATTATTTTGAGCTTTTGGGTGTGGTGAGTGAAACACCATTAAGTGATCTTCAACGGGTAAAGCTTGCTAAGCAAGGCGAGGGCTTGCACGCCGTTGTTGGACGTATAGACAGCGCAAAACGCGCTCACGATGCTTTAATCGCGCTTGGTATTGATGTTGGCGATGTGCAAAGCTTTTCAAGGCCGGTTATTATGCCCAATGGCGAGGAAGATATTGCGGCTTTTGAAACAGTAACGATTGACGCCAAACATGTTCCTAATGGTATTTTCTTTTTGTGTGAGCAAAAAACAAGACACACCGTTTGGCAAGCTGATTTGATGCAACATGAAAATGGCGCAAAGGCGCTTGGAACAATTTATATTGCATCCAAAGATCCACATCATACTGCAAAGGCCTATGCGGCTTTATTTGCTAATGGTAGTATAACGCAAGACGGTGATGGTTTTAAACTTGTAACAGGAGAAAACTCCGCGCAATTATTTATTTTCCCGCCCCATGAGTTAAACCGTATTTTTGGTCATATTAATTTTGATGACTTGCCGCATGAAGCCTATGCAGGTTTTTCCGTTGTGGTTAATAATCTTGGCAAGGTAAAGCAGCTATTGGAAGCGCAAAATATTGCTTGGCATGAAACGTCCCATCAAACAATATATATTGATCCGCAATATGCTAATGGTGCAATTTTGGAATTTGTCGCGTAATATGTGTTTATAGTTCGGTTAGTTTTACGGTTAACAGCCAGTAATCCCCATTATTTCAGTTACATTTTACTGATAAATAGTGTAGCAGCTATAATATAAAACAAGCAGGATACACTTAAGTAGGATAAGCATGGTGGGTGCGCTATATGCAGTTTAGCAAGCTGCGACTGGTGGGATTTAAATCATTTGTCGAGCCGATGGAATTTTTCATCGAGGGCGGGCTAACAGGTGTTGTTGGCCCGAACGGTTGTGGCAAATCTAATCTCGTCGAAGCGCTGCGCTGGGTTATGGGTGAAAATTCCTATAAGAATATGCGTGCCTCTGGCATGGATGATGTTATTTTTTCAGGTAATAATACCCGCCCCCCAAGAAATTTTGCAGAAGTTACGTTATATCTTGATAATCGCGATCATAGCGCACCAAGCGGTTTTAATGACGCTGATGAGTTGCAGGTTTCGCGCCGTATTGAACGCGGTGCAGGCTCTACCTATCGAGTAAATGGCAAAGAAGTGCGCGCAAAAGATGTGCAATTGCTGTTTGCGGATCAATCCACTGGCGCGCGTTCTCCGTCAATGGTGGGGCAAGGGCGCGTTGGTGAGCTTATCCAAGCTAAGCCGCAAGCGCGGCGTGCTTTGTTGGAAGAGGCGGCTGGTATTTCCGGGCTTCATAGCCGCCGTCATGAGGCCGAATTGCGCCTACGTGCAGCAGAAACCAATCTTGAGCGGATTGATGATGTGGTTGCTGATGTAAGTAGTCGTATTGAAAGCTTAAAGCGACAAGCCCGGCAAGCCAATCGTTTTAAAACACTGTCAGCCGAGATTAGGCAATTAGAGGCAGGCTTATTTTATTTGCGTTGGTCACAAGCTAAAAGCCAAGAAGCTGAAATGGAAGCGGCTTTAACCAAGGCAACCTTAAAAGTTGGCTCAGAAGCGGAAGCGCAAATGCGTTTCGCACGCGAGCAGGCGGAAAATAAAACTCTTCTAGCGCCATTGCGTGATAATATGGCCAAGGCAAGGGCAGGCCACCAACGCATTACGTTAGAAGTGCAGGCGCTGGAAGATGAAAAATCAAGAAGCCTCCATCGTCAATCAGAGTTAATGCGGCGCATAGAGCAATTACAACGTGACGTTACACGCGAAGAAGGGCTAATTGGCGAATATAAGCAGTTTATCAGCCGCCTTGATAGTGAAGAGCAAGAGCTAAAAGATATTCAAAGTGATGGAGGTGCGGAGGGAGAAGAACTACGCATCCAATATGAAGATTTACAACAAATTACTCAAAACAAAGAGGCGGATCTTGCTAATCTTAATACTGAGCGTGCCGAGTTAAATGCAGGTGAGCAGCAATTGCAACGTCTATTATCTGATCTTGGTCGCCGCCGTGATAAATTAAACCAAGACTTGCAAGCCTTAGCAAATGCTATTGCAGCTTTGGAAAAAGAGACTGAAGGTCAAAAGCAAGCAGATGAATTAAACGAGGCGTTAGAAGCGATCCTTGAACAGTTAAATAGTCTTGAAGAGCAATTGCCGCAAATTGAAGAAGAAATAGGAATAAAGAGAAATAATTATGATCAGTGCCGCAAAAATCATGATGAATTAAAGCGGCAGTTAAGCGGGTTTGAGGCCGAAGCAAGAACGCTTGAACAAATTATTGCTGCATCTTCATTAAATGGCGGGGATACTGTTGTTGAGCATTTGAGTGTTGAAAAAGGCTATGAGGCAGCATTGGGCGCAGCGCTTGGTGATGATTTGCAAGCTGCCCTTGATGAAGATGCTTTGCTATTTTGGCGGGATTTAAAGTTTATTGGTACGGATCCGCAATTGCCAATTGGCTGTGAACCTCTTGCGGATTATATTAAAGCGCCTGATAATATGCTGCGCCGCTTAAAGCAAATCGGCTTAGTTAAAGCAGATGATGGTGATAGCTTGCAAAAAGATTTGCAATTAGGTCAAGTTTTAGTAAGCCGTGAAGGGGCATGTTGGCGTTGGGATGGTTTGGTTGCTAAGGCAGATGCACCGACAGCTAGTGCGCAACGCTTAGCACAAAAAAATAGGCTTGCTGAAGTGCAGGAGTTTATTTTAGAGCGCCAACAGCAAGCAGAGCGTGCAAAAAGCGATGAAGCAATTGCTTATCAGCAATTGCAAGAATTATTAAGCCTTGAAAAAGATTGTCGCGCCAGTTTACGCCAAATGCGAGATAGCCATAGCCAAAAGCAGTCAGCGTTAAAAGAGCTTGAACTTAGCCTTAATGCGCGTCTTAGCCGCTTAAACCATTTGCAGGAAAATTATCAACGCCTTGAACTAGAACTTGAAGAAAATGCTATTTTAAATGAAGAGACGGCAATTAAGCTGGAAGAACTAGCACCACTTGATGAATTGGATGCTAAAATCGCTGCCCTTCAAGCGCTTTTGCAAAGTGAGAGGGCAATGCTTGCGCAGATGCGGTCTAGCCTTGAAACTTGGCAAAGGGATAATTTCCAAAGACAACGGCGCTTAGAAGCTATTGCACCAGAACGAAAAACTTGGCAAGCGCGTTTAAGCGCTAGCAATCAGCAATTTACAGATTTGCAAGAGCGTGTGAGTGAAGCCATGATGGAAATGGAAGACCTTGCAAGCGCACCGGATGATTTTGACGAGAAGCGTGATAGATTATTTCAGCTAATTGCTAAAGCGGAAGATGAGGTAAAGTCGGTTAGTGACGCTTTGGCACTTGCTGAAAATACTCAAAATCGATTGGATCTTCAGGCAACCAATGCCATTCAAGCCCTTTCTCATGCGCGGGAGGAACGCGCCCGTAATGAAGAGCGTTTCAATGCCGCGATTGACCGGCGTAAAGATATTGAAACACGTATTTTCGAAGCCCTAAATGTTGAGCCGATAGAAACGCTAAAAATGGCTGGCTTTAACCTGTCTGATACAATGCCAGATATTGCTGACTTAGAGCGTGACCTCGATCGTGCCCGTATTGAGCGCGAGCGCTTGGGTGCCGTTAATCTGCGGGCAGAGGAAGAAAGTAGCGAATTACAAGAACGTTATGCTTCAATGACGGTAGAACGGGATGATGTGATTGAAGCTGTAAAAAAATTACGTCAAGCCATTCATGCCCTAAATCGTGAAGGGCGAGAACGCCTGCTTGCAGCTTTTACTAAGGTGAATAGCGAGTTTCGAAGATTATTTACCCATTTATTTGGTGGTGGTACAGCTGAATTGCAACTGATAGAGTCTGATGATCCATTGGATGCAGGGCTTGAAATTTTAGCGCGTCCCCCTGGTAAAAAACCGCAAACCATGACGCTGTTATCGGGCGGTGAACAGGCATTGACGGCAATGGCACTAATCTTTGCGGTGTTTTTAACTAATCCTGCGCCCATTTGTGTGCTTGATGAAATTGATGCGCCATTGGATGACCATAATGTCGAGCGTTACTGCAACCTCATGGATGAAATGACAAAATTAACCGATACACGCTTTGTTATTATTACCCATAACCCAATCACCATGGCGCGCATGGATCGACTCTTTGGTGTGACGATGGGCGAGCAGGGCGTATCGCAATTGGTATCGGTTGATTTGCGCACAGCTGAAACACTCCGAGACGTTTAAACCGTTAACGAATTAATCAAATAAAATCTGCTCCTTAAACCAATTATTTTTAATGATATCGCCAGTTTGGTAAAAGTGCCTCACTTGTTTAATAAATTCTAAAAAATCCTTGTTTTCTTCAGCAAGTCGGTTAGCACTGTTCCAGTCCACGTCACTTTTTTCGCGCGCTGGTATTAAAACTTGGCTTTCACTAATATCGTCGCCATTTTTAATGTTAAGCACAATAAGACCAATACCATGAACGCCAGATAATATTCTTATTTCTTTAAGGGCATCACTATTAATTTCGTTAGTAACAAGATAGGCAAAATTTGCCCATGAGGAATTGCTAACCGTTTGAAAAAACACCTCACGAACATTAGAACTATTGATAAGTATTTTGACTTCAAATGACCAAAGCCGTGTTTTCTTGTCAAAATATTCTTTAACGCAATTTTTGATTTCTTGATTCCGGTCTTTGCTGAGATTTTCCATGGCAACCAAGTCTGGATAAAGCCACTTGTTACCATTGGGGCCGCGTTTGTTAGAAGAACGCTTTTCATCTATGCGTTTACTATAGATGCCAAATTCTTGGGTTAAATAATCTGCTAATAATGGGTAAAGCGCATGTTCGCCTGTTGGCGTCGTTGATTTATTATTTTGTATGGTAATTGGAATTGTCAGGGTTTCGGCTTCGGTAACCTCTGCAGTTTCACTATCGTGAGTAAAATAGTATTTGCGTGGCCGACCCTCAGTAAGTTTAATATCTTGTTGTTCGATAGGATGGCGTCTTGCTCCAATTTCTTTTATGAGTTGCTGAATTAAAGCCTCAGGAGTATCCAATGGCATTTTGAGTGCTTTTGAATTTTTCTGTTTTACTTTACATTCGTTTGGATAAGTATCGTAAATCCATTGAGCAATTTCACGTGCAGTAAATTTTTGATTTGGATTATTTGTTAAAAATTCTGCGACTTTATCAACTAAATGCAATGCCATGATATATCCCCTTGACGTTGTTAATTTCGGATAATCTTGCGGCAATTGTCAATTACAGTAAGTTGGTTATAAACACATATTGTAAAATAGAGGCATTGCGCCTCTATTTTAAAGATAAATAATGATTAAATGACCGGTTTAAAGCTTTTAAGCCGTAATGCATTGGTTAAAACAAATATGCTCGATAATGCCATGGCACCTGCAGCCAACATTGGCGATAATAAAATTCCCCATATTGGGTATAATATGCCAGCAGCAATTGGAATAAGGGCAATATTATAAATAAAGGCCCAAAATAGATTTTCCTTAATATTTTTTATTGTTGCGCGTGATAAAGCAATGGCATTGATTACACCTGCCGGATCACCAGACATTAAAACTACATCCGCACTTTCAATTGCTACATCGGTGCCCGTGCCGATAGCAATGCCCGTATCGGCAGTTGCAAGGGCAGGTGCATCATTGATGCCATCGCCAACAAAGGCAACTTTCTTGGCTTTTTCTTGCAGGTGTTTGACGGCATCCAATTTGCCTTCAGGCAAAACTTCGGCTTCAATATGCTTAATATTAAGCTTTTGACCAATTGCTTGCGCTGTAAGGCGGTTATCACCTGTTATCATTGCAACATCAATATTAATGCGGTTCAAGGCATTAATTGTTTCAATAGCGCGTGGTTTAATTGGATCAGCAACACCAAATATTGCGGCAATCTTGCCATCTATTGCTGCATAAAATGGGGTCATGCCTTCCTTACCATAGCTTTGTGAAAGCTGAGAAAAAGCTTCAATATCCACGGCTAAAGTTTCCATATAGTGAGCATTGCCAATGGCTATATTTTTGCCCTCGACAGTGCCGCTTAATCCATAGCCGGCTTTTGAAGCAAATTCATCAACCTTTAAAAGCGATAATTTTTTTTGCTGCGCAGCATCAATAATAGCTTTACCAAGTGGATGCTCTGATTTTGCTTCGATTGAGGCAACCATCGCAAGAATTTCGTTTTGATTAAAAGGCTCTGCAGTTTCAAAGTAAATGAGTTCTGGCTTACCAAGGGTTAAAGTTCCAGTTTTATCAAAAGCTACCAATTTTGTTTCGTTTAAAGATTGCAACGCATCGCCCTTACGAAATAAGACACCAAGGCGTGCGCCGCGTCCTGTGCCAACCATGATAGACGTTGGCGTGGCTAAGCCCATTGCACAGGGACAAGCAATAATAAGAACAGATACTGCGGCAACAATCGCTTGGCTTAAATGGCTGGTGCCGCCAATATATAGCCAAATTAAAAAGGTGCAAAAAGCCGCTGCAAAAACGGCTGGCACGAAGATGGCTGTCACTTTATCAACCATGGCTTGAATAGGTAGTTTTGAACTTTGCGCATCTTCAACCATTTTTTGAATTTGCGAAATAAGCATATCTGCGCCAACTTTTTCCGCGCGATAGGTAAGGGTGCCTTGACCATTCACTGTGCTACCAAATACTTGGTCACCAATATTCTTAGCAACGGCAATCGGTTCCCCCGTCATCATTGACTCATCAATATGCGATGAGCCAGCAATAATCACGCCATCAACGGGTAGCTTTTCACCCGGGCGAATAATAACATGATCGCCGATGGCCACATCTTCAAGTGCAATGTCTTTAGGCGTGCCATCAACATCAATCCGTGCTGTTTTTGGTTTTAACCCAGCCAAAGCGCGAATGGCTTGGCTGGTGCGTCCACGTGCCCCTGCCTCAAGCCAACGGCCAAGAAGAATAAGGGTAACAATAACTGCGGCGGCTTCAAAATAAACGTGGTTTGCGCCATCTGGCAATATTTGACCAGCAAAGGTTGCAAGGGTTGAATAGCCCCATGCCGTAAACGAACCAACTGCAACCAATGAATTCATATTGGGGACACCGCGTAAAAGCGCAGGAATGCCAGCTTTAAAGAAACGTAAACCCGGGCCAAAAACCACAAGGGTTGTTAATAGAAATTGAAATAGCCGAATTGGCATTTCACCAAAAGTCATCAATAGCCAATGATGAAATGGCGGCACCATATGGCCACCCATTTCAACGATAAAAACAGGCAATGTTAATGCAATGGCAATAATAAATGATCGCCAAAGGCTTTTTGATTCAACTTCTTGTCGGTCGATTGGCGGTGTTTTGTCTGATATTGGGGTTGCCTTATAGCCTGCTTTTTCTACGGCCTTTTCCATAGATGTGATCGCGTTGTCGTCACCGATATAGATAATATGGGCGCGGTTTGTTGCAAGGTTTACGCTTGCATCACGAACACCAGCGGTATTTTTAAAGGCTTTTTCGACATGGCGCACACAGCTTGCGCAGGTCATGCCTTCAATATCAAAGTCCAGTGTTTTTTCGTCTATATTGTAGCCAGCCTTTTCGACAGCATTCTTGATTGCAGCAATATCAGGTTTTTGGTGCGATTTGACTGTCGCCATATTGGTGGCAAGGTTTACACTCACTTCATCAATATCTGGCAATTTGCTAATTGCCTTTTCAACGTGGCGCACGCAACTTGCGCAAGTCATGCCATCTATCGGAAGATTGGTGGTAAATTGCCCTGATGTATTTTGCTGCTGTAAAGAGCCTGATTTTATTTCAGACATGATATATCCCTTTCATCTTAGTTATAAGATAGGGCTTGCTATCATGGGAAGGTCAAGGGGGATTTTATAAAAATCTGGTTTTATTATTAAGTAGGGTCAAGCAAAAATAAAACGGACCAGATAAAAATCTGATCCGTTAAGTCTAATAAATTCAATAAAATACATAGTAGTTTTAGTTGTTAATACGAGCTATGGCCTGAAAGTTGATAGCACGTCCAGTTAATTTTGCATTTTGCAGCTGGGCTTTTTCTTTCTTTAGGCCTGCGGCAAATACCAAAGCGGGAATCTTGTGAAGCTCTTGGGCAGCCCCCTTATCATCACTACTGATTAGCTGTTCTACAGTTTGAGGATTAGTGCTTGGTGCTCTGCTGGTGTTTTTATTTGGAGTTACAGATGCGACTGATAGGCTATTATCAATGGCAGACTTTTGGCCAGTATTAGCTGTTTGTGTTGAGCCATTATATCCATCAGCATAATCTTCATCTGGTAGTGGAATAAGCTCACTATTACCATTAATAATGCTGTTGACTTCATCGGCGCGAATAGGAGCCTTATTTGCCGTTGGTTCCAACTTTGGTTGATTTGCGCTTGTTCTAGCAATGGCAGCGGCTATCTGATCACCTTTTTGAGCGATTTCCGGCGATTGGTGGCGCATGGTTGGGATCGGAATATTATAGGCTGTCATCGTATCGTCGGAAGGCGTTAACGTGTTTGGTTGAGCCATATGCGCATTAATTGTGTCGCCAATTGCATCATTTACCGCACTAACCGCTTGATTGTTGCTGTTGGCATTAGGCTGCGCAGCAACCGCCAAAACAGGAATATCACCTGGCTTGAAGCCGGGCACTGGAATCGAATTTGAATTAGCGATGAGATCATTAACGCTATCTTGGGGTGCAGCTATGTTATCATTTGGTGTGTTAGGTGTCGGTATTTCTTGTGTACGCGCAGGGGAGGCTAAAGGAATTGGCGCTTGACCACCTTCTGGCAAATCAATCATATCGTCAATTGCTTCTTGTTCAACCTCTTGTGGGATAATTTGTGGTGCCTGTGGGCGCAGATTTTGAGGGCGGGAAGCTACAACAGTCTGCTTTTGCGGAGCTGGATCTTTCTTTTTGCCGCCAAAAAGCTTGGCAAATAAACCACCGCCTGAGCTGCCTTCATCTTTTACAATAACTGTTTGGGCAGGGCGGCCTTTACGTGCATTATATTCTGCCATGGCTTGTTGATAGCGCGCTAATGGCTTGCCATCGCTTGGAACGTGAATGGTTTTACCATCTGGAAACAATGCCATAAGTTCACTACGGCTCATACGCGGCCAGTGGCGCACATTGCCGACATCCATATGCACAAATGGCGAGCCAGATCTTGGATAATAACCAACGCCGCCAACTTCTTGTTTTAGACCAATCTGACGCAATTTTGATAAATTGGCATCAGGAATATAAAAATCCATAGCGCGCCCTAAAGTGTGTTGGCTGTTCTTGGCAACACCACTAGAAGCTGAACGCGAGCGCAGCATATTGTTCGTTGTAGGGGAGCGATAGGCCGACACAACATGAATATAATCACGCGAACCGCTAAGCTTATATACCTGCCAAATCAAATCAAAAAGGCGTGGATCCATTTTTGTTGGCTCATTACGCCGCCAATCGCGTAGAAATACATTTAGCTGCCTAAGGCCACTATCAACATATTTACCATTTTTCTTAAAAACGATTTCAGCTTTTTCATGGG
The DNA here is from genome assembly GCF_025449335.1 of Bartonella sp. HY328. Classification (NCBI taxonomy): domain Bacteria; kingdom Pseudomonadati; phylum Pseudomonadota; class Alphaproteobacteria; order Hyphomicrobiales; family Bartonellaceae; genus Bartonella; species Bartonella sp. HY328. Next base: position 1,996,223 of record NZ_CP104883.1, on the reverse strand, counting down.
TGTGGATGTAATAAAGCTTCAAGGATCTGGTTTCACTGTTTGCAGCTTGAATTGATAATAAAAATCCACAAGAAGCAATAATAATCGCGAGGATATTTTTAAACATAAAAACCGCCTTATTATGTGTTTTTTTATGAGCTTTGCTAAACATTTATCCCAGCCTTGTTGTCGTGTAGCATAACGTGCCAAACGATGCCTTGCCCTAATTGCTAACCTATTATTGCAGTGAATGGTTAATAGGTGCTTTCACTGCGGGCATTAATTACTATAACATGATAAAAATAACACAGTGTTCAATATTTGTTACTTTATAAAAAATAGCGCTAGACTGTGGGAAAAATACACAAAAATTAGAATTTTTCAATGTTTTTTGATTCTTAGTCTAAATTTTATAGGTTTTCGCTTTGTGTATAAGTCGATATTTAACTGATTTTAATGATAAAAATTAGTTGGCGTAAATATGCCGGCAAAGTAATTGTAATCGTCAATATTTAAGAGTTGGGCTAATTTTTACATCGAAAAGCGGCATTTAGCCGCGCGCATTTTTATCAAAAAAGGCGTTTAATAGTTAGGGCTATGAAGTAAAAAATTGCGGTTTTTTCAGGTATTATAAAGCTCGTTTTTCAAAAGTCTTGACCGTATTAACGAGCGGACCTATCATCAAACGGGACATGATGAGATAGTTGGCAAAGTAGTTAAATGCTTAGCGATAAAATGTCTTACATGTATGGGAGTTGAGAGTTTTGGAATTTTAAATCATAGTTTAATTGGATACTACAATTTTTGTATTTGCCTTTAAGCTGTTGGTTTTTTTTGTCGTTTATCGACCCTTGGGAGGAGTTAATATGAATACTACGACATATCCGATATCACCTTTTAAAATGCGTTATGAAAATTTCATTGGTGGGCAATGGGTTGCGCCAAAAGATGGCCGATATTTTGATAATCATTCACCGGTAGATGGTAAGTTATTATGTGAAGTGCCGCGCTCACAGGCCGTAGATGTTGAGGCGGCGCTTGATGCGGCGCATTCAGCAAAAGAAAAATGGGGGACGACAAGCCCTACTGAACGCAGCATGGTGCTATTGCGCATAGCTGATCGCATTGAGCAAAATTTAGAAAAAATAGCAATTGCTGAAACTTTCGATAATGGCAAGCCCATACGCGAAACTATGGCTGCTGACATTCCGTTATCCGTTGATCATTTCCGCTATTTCGCTGGTCTATTGCGCGCCCAAGAAGGTGGCATTTCGCAAATTGATGATGATACTGTTGCCTATCATTTTCATGAGCCGCTTGGTGTTGTTGGGCAAATTATTCCGTGGAATTTTCCTATCCTTATGGCGGCATGGAAGTTGGCGCCAGCCTTAGCAGCAGGCAATTGCATTGTCTTAAAACCTGCAGAACAAACACCAGCATCTATTTTATATGTGATGGAATTAATTGCTGATCTATTGCCTGCCGGGGTGATTAATATTGTCAACGGCTTTGGTGAAGAGGCGGGGGCGGCACTTTCTACCAGCCCACGTATTGCTAAAATTGCTTTTACGGGTGAAACAGGCACGGGGCGGAAGATTATGGAAGCCGCAGCTGCAAATATCATACCGGTAACCTTGGAGCTTGGTGGTAAATCGCCCAATATTTTCTTTGGCGATATTATGGATTTTGAAGATTCCTTTATCGATAAGGCGATTGAAGGATTGGTGATGTTTGCCTTAAACCAAGGTGAGGTTTGCACTTGTCCAAGCCGTGCCCTTATCCACGAAAGTATTTATGACCGCTTTATGGAGCGGGCATTAAAACGGGTTGCTGATATAAAACGCGGCAATCCGCTTGATCCGCAAACTATGATAGGTGCCCAAGCTTCGCAAGAACAAATGGATAAGATTTTGCGCTATATCGACATCGGCAAGCAAGAAGGTGCGCAATTGCTGATTGGTGGGCAAAAATCATCTTTGGATGGCGATCTTGCCAAAGGCTGTTATATTGAGCCAACGGTGTTTAAGGGCACCAATACGATGCGCATTTTTCAAGAGGAAATTTTCGGCCCTGTATTAGCGGTTGCAACTTTTAAAACCGATGAAGAAGCATTAGCGATAGCCAATGACTCTATGTATGGTTTGGGGTCGGGTATTTGGACACGTGATGTCAATAAAGTTTACCGTTTTGGTCGTAAAATACAAGCTGGTCGTGTATGGACAAATTGTTATCACGTCTATCCGGCCCATTCTGCTTTTGGTGGATATAAAAAATCTGGTATTGGCCGTGAAATGTATAAGACGACCCTTGAAGCTTATCAGCAAACAAAAAATATTTTGGTAAGCTATTCGGTTAATCCGCAGGGTTTCTTTTAATGTTGGGTAAGGTTGACGTGTTGCATTAATTCGACGATGCACTGCCATATCTAAATATGTCTGATTTGCTAGAAAATCTAGATTCTATTAGAGCGCGGCTTATTTTTATAAGTCGCGTTTTTTATTTTAAAATAATGGGTTGTGGCATATTTTTTGTATTTTGATTTAAAGGCTTTTATTAGCTTAAATTATTTGTAACAAAAAATTACGATATATATCTTGATTTTAGTTATATATCGTAATATATCTGCTTTATGGAAAATAAAATCTGAACGAAAACCATAAGTCGTTCTATCCATAAAATAACAATCAAATAATATCGAGGTAGAAATGAATAACGATCAATCTAATTTAGAATATGAACATAAATCTGTTGAGCAAGAGTTGAATGAGGAGAGCTATAGTCGCCACGAGAGACGTGGCGGGCGAGGCGCGGAGCGCCGTGGGGAACGCGGACAACCTAGAAGTGGTCATCATCAAGGTGATCACCATAAAGGTGGTTATCGGGGTGGCAGGCCTCGTGGCGAAGGTCATCGTCGTAACCGTCTTTTTGATTATGGTGAATTGCGTATATTATTGTTGGCTATGATAGGTGAAAAGTCAGCTCATGGTTATGAATTAATGCGCCAAATTGAGGAGCGTTTTGCTGGGCAATATGTCCCAAGTCCGGGCGTTATGTATCCGACTTTAGCGTGGACGGAAGACATGGGGTATACTGAAATTGCCGTGGCTGAAAATGGTAAAAAGCAATATAGCTTAACCAGTGAAGGTAGCGCATTTTTGCAAGCAAATCGTCAATTGGCTGATGAACTGCTCATTCGCACTTTTAAAGAAGATGAAGGATCAAAGACAAGGCGCGGTAATCCGCAATTGCGCGAGGCTTTAGATCGCTTGCGGCATGTGGTTAAATCCAAAATTCGCCATCAGGGAGATGAAGACGTATCAGCAAAAATTTTGCAGATTGTCAACGAAACCATTACGCGTATTGAAATAGAATTTCCAATCACCGCAGGAGAGCATGATGAATAATGAAAATTTAGCATCTGGCAAAAGCAATAATGAGCGATCAACACAGGATTTTTCTGTGGTCAATCCTGACTTGCAATTAACTGCAGTGTTAGACCAATATCATGATCGTATGCGACTAGAGCGACAGGAAATGAAACGCGAAATTATTGGGGGGCGCGATGGCGGGCAAGACCAAAGAATGAGGGCTATTGGCCCACAAACTGGTCAGTTGCTTAATATTATGATCCGTAGTTTGCGCAACCCCAATATTTTAGAAATTGGTACATCTTTTGGCTATTCAACCCTTTGGCTTGCCGATGCGGCAAGGGCAACTGGGGGCAAGGTCACCACATTGGAATATCATGATTATAAATCGCAATATGCAAAAGAAATGGCTGTGAAGGCAGGACTTGATGCCTATGTCGATTATCGGGTGACTGATGCGCTTGATTTTTTAGAAAAGACAGATGATAAATTTGATTTTGTCTTTTTAGACCTCTGGAAAGATCTATATACACCATGTCTTGATCTTTTTTATCCAAAATTAAACGACAGTGCCATCATTGTCGCTGATAATATGATTAAGCCAGGTGGCGAAGAAATTGCTCGCTACAGTGCCGCATTAAAACAAAAAGCTGATCTAACAAGCCTGTTATTGCCTTTCGGTACAGGCATTGAGGTAAGTGTGTATAAATCGCTTTTGTAGATTGTAGCTTTTCTTTAGTGTTTTTAGTTAATGTTAATCCAGCAATAAACGGCTCGCGTGCGGTTATTGCTGGATTTTTTTTATTTAGAGTTATTTGTTATGAATTTGATGATTGTTGCTGTTTTGTGAACAATCTGTCGGGAGTTTTCCGATGTTAACGCTCTTGTTTCTAAGTATTAGCGCCATTATTCTATAGTCAACAAGAGCCTATGCTCTTTAGGAGTATATAATATGAAAAAAATTGGTTTTTTATCCTTTGGCCATTGGCGCGATGATTCACATTCGGGTACACGCAATGCTTCTGACGTTTTGCTACAAACTATAGACCTAGCCGTTGCAGCTGAGGAGATTGGTGCTGACGGGGCATATTCACGTGTTCATCATTTTGCACAGCAATTAGGATCACCATTTCCACTCTTAAGTGCAATTGCTGCTAAAACATCGCGTATCGAGATAGGTACAGCGGTTATTGATATGCGCTATGAAAATCCCCATTACATGGTGGAAGATGCCAGTGCTGCTGATCTTATTTCTGGTGGTCGTTTGCAGCTTGGTCTTAGCCGGGGATCACCAGAGCAAGTCATTGATGGCTGGCGTTATTTTGGCTATCAACCGCGTGAAGGCGAAAGCGATGCCGATATGGGGCGCCGCCATGGTGTGGAATTTTTCAACTTGCTTGATGGGGTTGGTTTTGCAAAGCCCAATCCGCAGCCAATGTTTCCAAATCCCCCCGGATTATTGCGGTTAGAACCACATTCCGATGGTTTAAAACGCCGCATCTGGTGGGGAGCAGGTTCCAATAAAACGGCTATTTGGGCGGCAAAAATGGGCTTTAATTTACAAAGCTCTACCTTGAAAGATGATGAAAATGGTAAGGCATTTCATGTTCAGCAGGCTGAGCAAATACGCACCTATAAGGCTGCATGGGCAGAGGCTGGACATGGTTTTGCACCGCGCGTGTCGGTATGCCGTAGCATTTTCCCATTGGTTAGTGATGAAGATCGGCTTTATTTTGGCCGTACGCGCGATGATAGCGATAGGTTTGGTTATCTTGGTGAAAGCACTCGCGCTGTCTTTGGTAGAAGCTATGCTGATGAGCCAGAAGCACTTATTAAGCAATTGGCGCAAGATGAAGCGATTAAGGAAGCTGATACCTTATTGCTGACCATTCCCAATCAATTGGGGGTTGCATATAATGCCCATGTGATTGAATCTATCTTGCGCTATATTGCACCAGAACTTGGCTGGCGATAATTTTTTGTAATGAGATAGAGTGCTATTCTATTGTACCATCAAAAAAATAGCACTTTTAAAGCAAGTTATTTAAGCAGTCAAAAATTTTGGTTAGACTATGACTAAAAGCTATCTTGTTATATAAAGATAAAACACCGCTTATGAAATATTTCATAAGCGGCGTTTTGGTTAAAAAGGCAATAGCGGCATCAAAGTTTAATGATTAAGAATTTTTGATAAAAAGTCTTGGGCACGCGGTGTTCTTGCGCTTGCATCATCAAAAAATTCTTGACTACTGCAATCTTCTAAAATCTGGCCTTTATCCATAAAGACAACGCGGTTTGAAACCTTGCGGGCAAAACCCATTTCATGGGTAACGCAGATCATGGTCATGCCTTCTTTGGCAAGACTGATCATAACATCAAGCACTTCACCAACCATTTCAGGATCTAATGCTGATGTTGGTTCATCAAACAGCATAACAATTGGGTCCATGGTCAAAGCACGTGCGATAGCAACACGTTGCTGTTGCCCGCCTGAAAGTTGACCAGGAAACTTGTTTTTATGTTCGATCAAGCCAACACGATCAAGATATTTTAATGCTTTTTCTTCCGCTTCTACTTTATTACGTTTTAAAACCTTAATTTGTGCAATGGTAAGGTTATCTAAAACTGACAAATGCGGAAACAGCTCAAAATGTTGGAACACCATACCAACTCGGCTACGCAATTTTGGTAGGTCGGTCTGCTTGCTATGAACTGCAGTGCCATTTATCCAAATCTCACCTTTTTGAAATGGCTCTAGCGCATTAATGGTTTTGATTAGTGTTGATTTACCAGAGCCTGATGGCCCACAAACAACCACAACCTCGCCTTTGTCAATATTCATTGAGCAGTCTTTTAAGACGTTGAATGGCCCGTACCATTTAGAGACATCTTTCATCTCAATCATATGGGAATGAGTAGAGGACATTGTTTTTTCCTTCAATTAGCGAATAATTGCAATTCTTTTTTGTAGTTGTTTGACACAGAGAGACAGTGAAAAACAAATAATAAAATATGTTACACCAGCTAAAATGTAGTTTTCATTAGCATGGCTGTTATTAGCGGCTTGAGTAAAACCTTTAAAAAGATCTAAACCACTGATGACGTAGACAAGTGACGTATCTTGAAAAAGAATAATTACCTGAGTTAATAAAATTGGTAACATATTTCGAAAAGTTTGCGGTAAGACAACAATTTTCATTCTTTGCCAATAAGTCATGCCTAAAGCTTCTCCAGCCTGAAACTGTCCTCGCGGAATAGACTGAATCCCGGCTCGCATAATTTCAGCAAAATAAGCGGCTTCAAAGGCTGAGAATGTTATCAAAGCGGATAAGAAAACACCCAGCACTTTCCCTGTCACTAATGGAATTAAAAGGAAAAACCACAAGATCACTAACATAAGTGGAAGTGAGCGCATCGCAACAATATAAAATGTAATGATTTGAGAAAGTACCGGAATTTTTGATAATCTACCTAAAGCGAGTAGCGTGCCAAAAATTACGCCTAATATGGTTGCAAGAATAGTCATTCCAACACTGAAATAAAAACCTTCTAAGAGATATTCCTTTACATAATCCCAGCTTACGAAAGAAAAATCAAAATGAAGATTTATGCCTATTGTTTGAAGGAAATCTAAAAAGTTCATGTCTTATTAATTCCTTCCATTTGTATCATTATCAGGAATGCGCAAATATCGCTGAAGCATAGACATTATAAAGAATACCACTAAAGCTAAAATGACATAAAGGACGGTTATGATAATGAAAACTTCATAATTTCGGTTGGTCAATTCAATCGTATTATTAAGGTAACGTATTAACTCTGCGATTGAAACGCCCATTGCAGCAGAAGAGTTTTTTACAATTCCCATAGATTCTGAAGTCAGTGGCGGCATAATAGTACGCAGTGCTCGTGGCAACAAAACGTAGCGATAGGTTTGGAATGTTGTAAATCCTAAAGCCTGTGCCGCATATCTTTGCCCTGTTGGAATGGCGGCGATACCTGCGCGTACTTGTTCGGCAATACGAGCTGAGGTAAAAAATCCAAGTGCCAATATCACTAAGACAAGACCAAAATATTCGTATTTATTTGCTAAATCACCAAGTGGGATAATTATATAGGGTAATACAAAATAGCAAATAAATACAAGAACCAAAATAGGAATGTTACGAAAGATCTCTACCCAGCAAGATGCCCAAAATCTTAATATTGGATTATTAGGCAATGTTCTTATCGTACCAATTAGAAAGCCAAATATAACAGCAAGAATGAGACCGCCCACAGATAACAAAATGGTATTTAGAAAACTTCCCAACAGAGAATCTAGATAAGTTTGTGTAAAGTCTTCGTAATTACCAAAGCAACCAGGTATGGTCGGTGCGATAGATATCGGATCAGTCGTATCCTTGCATAAAAAACTAAAATCAAGCGCCATTGAGCTGCTCCACTATGTTAAAAACGAAATTTCATTTTTAACTCTGATATTCCATAATGTTTTATAAGAATAAAACACTATATTACTTTGATTTTATAGGGTTTATCGCTCTTTATGAGTGCCAGGTTTGGAGTAACCAACGCTATAAAAATAATGTTTAAACGCGTTAAAGGACTTAATTATTTGCCCAAAAACGTAAAATACGATCACACTTTTCATCCAAAAAAGTGCTAATCGGTTGCTATTGCGTGATAAACTCACCTAAAACTACAACCGTAAACCCATTGTAATGCGGTTTATCAATATCCTTCATGTTGTTTATCAATGTCAACATGCATAGGTCTATATACTCAAAATGAGGACCTGCAAGCACAATAATTTCAACGCTAAAATGCTTGGGAGTAACACCTTTTAATTAAAATAAAACCACATAATAGTTAACTGTAATATTTTAGGAAAACGACAATCTCGGAAAAACTTCGTTTTATTCAATTGAAAGTTCGTCAATAGCTTTGAAAAGTATTATAAAATCACAGCGATTATTTTACAAAGGCTAATAAACCAGTATATTATCAGCCTCAATTTTTATCGTTCTATTTAATCTTTAAAGCTATATTGTTGTATATTACAATTAGATATTCCTTTTTCTTAATATTTTACTAAAAGGCAGTGTAAGCTGCCTTTTAGCGATGAATTGGTGTTACTTGTTTTCTGGATAATCTTCCATAGGCTTGTCGTTAGGGTGGTCCCATGCATTGCGGGTACTTGCAGAAAGTGGAAGGTTTACGACAACATTTGCTGGAGGAATTGGTTCCAAAAACCACTTATTATAAAGCTTTTCAAGTGATCCATCTTTTACCTGACGCACAATACTTTCATCAATTTCTTTTTTAAGATTATCGTCACCCTTGCGTAACATGCATGCAATTGGCTCAACAGATAGGACTTCATCTAGAATTTTAAAGTCGGCAGGATTTTTAGCTTTAGAAATATTGGCAGCTAGAATGGAGCCATCCATAACAAAAGCGTCGGCACGCCCGCTTTCTAACAAAATAAAGCTATTAGCGTGATCTTTGCCCTGCATTTCCCTAAAACGAATATTTTCAGCTCGTTGGTTGCGGCGCAAGGTCTGCACAGAGGTCGTTCCAGTAGTGGTAGCAACGGTTTTACCATTAAGGTCGTTAATCGAATTAATCCCAGAATCTTTTTTAACCGCAATTCTAACTTCTTCTACATAAGTAGTATAAGCAAATGAAGCTTCTTCTGCGCGTGAACGATTATTGGTGGTTGAGCCGCATTCAAAATCATAGGTACCATTTTGCACGAGCGGAATGCGATTGGCTGAAGTAATTGGCAGGTACTTTATTTTTAGAGGCTTACCAATTTTTTTGGAAATATCATCAACAATACGTTCGGCCATTTCAGTATGAAAGCCGACATATTTTCCTGCGCCAATTGTGTAAGCAAGGCCAGAAGATTCGCGCACACCTAAGGTGACTTCACCTGTTTGCTTAAGTTTTTCAAGTGTGTCGGCAGTTTGTGCTTGTGCCGCAGCGCTAAGGCCAAATAGGGCAGTAGCAGCAAAGGCGATAAATGCCTTTTTCATGAATTTCCTCCTAAATATGACGATCGACGTTATCATTTTGTTCCAAAGGCGAATGACCTTTGAAAAAATAGTGGCACATTTACGAAAGAAAAATAAGCCCTTTAAAAAAAATAAATACGCCCTAGTGCTAAATATCATGCACTTAAGCAGATAAATAATATTATAATTTGTTGATATAGGTGAGGTGGACGGCTAAAATATAACCATTTATCTGTAATTATAGGATATTGTTGTGTTAAGCGGATTGTAACCAATCTGCGCATAAACATGAAGTGTAAGAATGGTTGCTTTTTGTTGTAATGTGTAAATAATGTTTGCCAATGGTAATTTTCAGAAACGGCCTGCTTAAATAGCTTTGTAAAAACTGTGATAGAGTGCTGTTTTTCTGTAAGTTTTTTACTTGTCTTACATTAGGTGTTTGGGGTAGCGTTGAAATTTTTCCATTGATACCGCTATTAATCTTATACATTTATGTCAAAGTTTTATTCATAGAGATTAATATATTTTATCTCAATATTTACATCTAAGTTTTTAATGTCATAGACAATTTAGTTGGTTATGTAAGCTGATGGCAATCTAAATTTTTATTCACATTTTTTATAAATTTTTGTTTGTGTACTGGATTTTATTGGTTGTGATTTTAATTTATCCCGCGCTTTACTGATATCTTTAAATCAGCCCGAAGATATGGTTGAATTGGGTATAAATGGGCAATTTTTGAATGTCTATAAAATCTATTCTTACTTTTGAAACTTCATCATCGATAATATCGTGATAAAATGATATATCTATGCATAGCCAAATTTGCGGGATGTTTATATTAATGCGTTTGGTATTAATACTTTTTGATATTTATCTCGTATCTTTACAACTAACGATATCTCAATATCGCTACCGTTATTTGTAGTTTTTTTTCAATAGCCACTTTTTACTTCTAAATACAGAAATAAATTCAATATACTCATCTACGAGGGTGAGAAGGGCGCTTGTTCGATTGATCTATAAATTTGTTATTGGAGCAATATTTTTTGGAGTTTTCGCGCCCTTTTCCGTTTCTGTTTAAGGTTTTATGTAAAGCAGTTACGATATTTGTTTGGGTGGTATTGGGTTGTCAAATAAGCCAGACTCTAAAATGACCTATAAATTTATGCGCTTTTGGGTGTTTTTCGTCTTTAAGTTGCAACAATAATGCAATTTTTTGGGGGAGTCAGTTATTTAACCGTGTTGCCGTCAAGCAAAATATTGTCTGCTTTTATCAGTCTTTGATATCAATCCAAACGGGAACATGATCCGACGGTTTATCCCAACCGCGGAGGCTTTTGCTTATTCCGCAGGCAGTTATTTTATCAATTGCTTCTGGTGAGGCTAGAAAATGATCAATGCGGATACCTTCATTTTTCGGCCATGCACCAGCTTGGTAATCCCAAAAACTATAAACCGGATCATTAGTTGCCATTCTAATAACGTCTTGCATGCCCAAATTGATAATTTTACGAAAGGCAGCTTTTGTTTGTGGTAAGTACAAGGCGTCGTTTATCCATTTTTCAGGTGATTTTGCATCAATTGGATTGGTGATAACATTATAATCGCCGGCAAGTATGAAGGGTTCCTCAAAGGTAAGTCTTTCTTTTGTAAGGTTTGCAAGGTGTTCCATCCAAGCTAATTTATAAGGATATTTCTCCGTATCAACAGGATTGCCATTAGGTAAATATAGGCTAGCAACACGGATGGGGCCGGTAGCAGTTGAAAATACCCCCTCAATAAATCTAGCCTGCTCGTCACTATCATTGCCGGGCAGTCCGCGCAGTACTTCGTCGGGCGATTTTTTTGATAATAAAGCCACCCCATTAAAGCTTTTTTGGCCATGAGTTTCGACATGGTAGCCAAGATCTTCAATCTGCGAACGTGGAAACGCTTCATCAATACTTTTTATTTCTTGTAAACACACAATATCAGGTGAATCTTGCTTTAGCCAAACAAGTAAGTTTTCAATTCGCGCTTTTACGCCGTTAATATTCCAAGTTGCGATTTTCATAGCGTCCTTACCATTTTGTGGGGCGGTATATTATTGTAGTTGCATTTTAAAGCGCATGTCCAGAAAAGAGCAAGCCCAATTTACTACATCACGCCATTAATCACTGCCAAGGGGAAGCGCTTTTGCGCCGTAAAATTATGACTATTGGCTTAATTATGATACTTACTTATTTTCTTGCTTTTGTGAAAATCGACTCGCTATTACGATATTCTATTCAAAAACCATAAATCACCTTAACTTCGCATTAACCATATTTCAGTTTTATAATAAAAGCTGAAAAAAAACGAGAAAATACGCAAAAAAAGCCGAGTTTTACACATATTGCACTTGACGCGATGCTATAATCCATGTATCAGAAGCCCATCTAAACCAATGTGAAGCGGCCTTTTTCTAGGCGTCTTGCTAAGAAATTAGCTTCAAACAGGGTTGGTTTTACATAATTTGTATATGTGCATGCATTGCATGAAGCCTCTGGCTTCCTCTGTTTTTGTCGGGCGAGCTGCAGTTGTGGTTGTGTCCGGTTTTTTTGCATGTGTGAAGCAGCCCTTTTGGGTTATTTGAAGAGTTTTTAGTAGAGGAAGGTTCAATGCCTACCGTAAACCAGTTGATCCGCAAGCCGCGTGTAGCGTCGGTGAAGCGTAATAAGGTTCCTGCTTTGCAGGCCAATCCGCAAAAGCGTGGCGTTTGTACACGTGTTTATACAACGACCCCAAAGAAGCCTAACTCGGCTCTTCGTAAGGTTGCTAAGGTGCGTCTAACGAATGGATTTGAGGTTATCGGTTATATCCCTGGTGAGGGGCATAATCTTCAAGAGCACTCTGTTGTGATGATTCGTGGGGGTCGTGTTAAGGATCTTCCAGGTGTGCGTTATCACATCATTCGTGGTGTTCTTGATACGCAGGGTGTTAAGAATCGTAAGCAGCGCCGTTCCAAGTATGGCGCGAAGCGTCCGAAGTAAGATTGAGAGACCGATAATATGTCCCGTCGTCATAAAGCTGAAAAGCGCGAAATTAATCCAGATCCAAAGTTTGGTGATTTGGTTATTACAAAATTCATGAATGCCGTTATGTTTGACGGTAAGAAGTCTGTGGCAGAGCGTATCGTTTATGGCGCTTTGGATGCTATTGAAGCTAAGGCAAAATCAGAGCCTGTTGCTTTGTTTCATCAGGCTCTTGAAAATGTTTCTCCTCATGTTGAGGTTCGTTCACGCCGTGTTGGTGGTGCAACATATCAGGTTCCTGTTGATGTTCGTCCAGATCGTCGCCAAGCTTTGGCAATTCGTTGGCTTATCAATGCGGCTCGTTCGCGTAATGAGACAACAATGATTGATCGTCTTTCGGGTGAATTGTTGGATGCTTCCAATAATCGTGGTTCTGCTGTTAAGAAGCGTGAAGATACGCATCGTATGGCTGAAGCTAACCGTGCATTCTCCCATTATCGCTGGTAATTCGGCATTTCTAATCAAAGGCAGAGAAAATGGCCCGCGAATTTAAAATTGAAGACTATCGTAATTTTGGTATTATGGCGCATATCGATGCTGGTAAGACAACTACCACTGAGCGCATTTTGTACTATACCGGTAAATCGCATAAAATTGGTGAAGTGCACGATGGTGCTGCGACCATGGACTGGATGGAGCAAGAGCAAGAGCGTGGTATTACCATTACTTCTGCTGCTACAACCACTTTCTGGGAAGGTCGTGATGGTAAGAAGCGTCGCTTTAATATCATTGATACTCCAGGTCACGTTGACTTTACCATTGAAGTTGAGCGCTCATTGCGTGTTCTAGATGGTGCTATTGCTCTTCTTGATGCGAATGCTGGTGTTGAGCCGCAGACTGAAACTGTTTGGCGTCAAGCTGAGAAGTACAATGTTCCGCGCATGATCTTTGTTAATAAAATGGATAAGATCGGTGCAGATTTCTATCGTTCGGTAGAAATGGTAAAGACTCGTCTTGGTGCAAAGGCTGTTGTTATGCAGTTGCCTGTTGGTGCTGAGAGTGAATTTGCTGGCGTTGTTGATCTTATTGAAATGAAGGCGCTTATCTGGCAGAACGAACAGCTTGGTGCTGCTTGGGATGTAGTCGAGATTCCTGATGATCTTAAAGATCGTGCTGTTGAGTATCGTGAAGCATTGATTGAAGCTGCTGTTGAAGTTGATGAAGCTGCAATGGAAGCATATCTTGAAGGTAAAATGCCTACAAATGATGAGCTTCGTTCGCTCATTCGTCGTGGTACCTGTTCTGTTGAGTTTCATCCTGTTTTCTGTGGTTCTGCCTTTAAAAATAAGGGTGTGCAGCCGCTTCTTGATGGTGTTGTTGATTTTCTTCCTTCACCGCTTGATGTTCCTGCGATTAAGGGTATCGATCCTAAAACTGAGACTGAAACAAGTCGCGAATCTTCAGACGAAGCTCCGCTTTCCATGCTTGCGTTCAAGATCATGAACGATCCATTCGTTGGCTCTTTGACTTTCTGCCGTATTTATTCCGGTAAATTGACTAAGGGTGTTTCTCTCGAGAATACCGTTAAAGGTAAGCGTGAGCGTATTGGCCGTATGTTGCAAATGCACTCCAATTCGCGTGAAGATATTGAAGAAGCCTATGCTGGTGATATCGTATCTTTGGCTGGTCTTAAAGAAACAACGACTGGCGACACTCTTTGTGATCCATTGAAGCCTGTTATTCTTGAGCGTATGGAATTCCCAGAGCCAGTTATTGAGATTGCAATTGAGCCTAAGACTAAGGCTGACCAAGAAAAGATGGGTCTCGCACTTAATCGTCTTGCAGCTGAAGATCCATCATTCCGCGTTAAGTCGGATGAAGAATCAGGTCAGACAATTATTGCTGGTATGGGTGAACTTCATCTTGATATTCTTGTTGACCGTATGCGTCGCGAGTTTAAGGTTGAAGCAAATATTGGTCAGCCACAAGTTGCATATCGTGAAACAATCACTCGTGCAGCAGAAATTGACTATACTCATAAAAAACAGTCTGGTGGTTCTGGTCAGTTTGCTCGCGTTAAGATTATTTTTGAACCTCATGATGGTGATGACTTCATCTTCGAATCAAAGATCGTTGGTGGTGCTGTTCCTAAGGAATATATTCCTGGTGTTCAAAAAGGTATTGATAGCGTTATGGGTGCAGGTCCGCTTGCTGGCTTCCCTATGCTTGGTGTTAAAGCAACACTTATTGATGGTGCTTATCACGATGTTGACTCTTCTGTTCTTGCCTTCGAAATTGCTGCTCGTGCAGCATTCCGTGAAGGTGCTCAGAAGACAGGCGCTCAGCTTCTTGAACCAATCATGAAGGTTGAAGTTGTAACTCCCGAGGATTACGTTGGTGATGTTATCGGCGATCTGAATTCCCGTCGTGGTCAGATTTCAGGTACTGAAGCTCGTGGTATTGCAACAGTTGTTAATGCAAATGTGCCATTGGCAAATATGTTCGGTTATGTTAATTCACTCCGTTCAATGAGTCAGGGTCGTGCACAATATACTATGCAGTTCGATCATTACGAGCCTGTTCCTGCAGCTGTCGCTCAGGAAATTCAAAAGAAATATGCGTAATCGCTGATTGCGTTACAGTTTTAAACATTGCCTTAGGGCATTATACGGAGAGCTCAAATGGCTAAGAGCAAATTTGAACGTAATAAGCCGCATGTTAATATCGGCACAATTGGTCACGTTGACCATGGTAAAACCAGTTTGACAGCTGCGATCACCAAATATTTTGGTGAGTTTCGCGCTTATGACCAGATTGATGCTGCACCTGAAGAAAAGGCACGCGGTATCACCATTTCAACTGCACACGTAGAGTATGAGACAGAAAACCGTCACTATGCTCACGTTGATTGCCCAGGCCACGCTGACTATGTTAAGAACATGATCACCGGTGCGGCTCAGATGGATGGTGCTATTCTTGTTGTTTCTGCAGCAGATGGTCCAATGCCACAGACCCGCGAGCACATTCTTCTTGCTCGTCAGGTTGGTGTTCCTGCAATCGTGGTTTTCCTTAATAAGGTTGATCAGGTTGATGATGAAGAGCTTCTTGAGCTTGTTGAATTGGAAGTTCGTGAACTTCTTTCAAAATATGATTTCCCAGGCGATGAAATTCCTATCGTTAAGGGTTCAGCTCTTGCAGCACTTGAAGACAGCAACAAGACCATTGGTGAAGATGCAATCCGTCTTCTCATGAGCGAAGTTGATGCTTATATTCCAACGCCAGAGCGTCCAATTGATCAGCCTTTCTTGATGCCAATTGAAGACGTGTTCTCAATTTCAGGTCGTGGTACTGTTGTGACTGGCCGTGTTGAGCGTGGTATTGTTAAAGTTGGTGAAGAAGTTGAAATCATCGGTATTCGTCCAACTTCAAAAACCACTGTTACTGGCGTTGAAATGTTCCGCAAACTTCTTGATCAAGGTTTGGCTGGCGATAACATTGGTGCGTTGCTTCGCGGTGTTGATCGTGAAGGTATCGAGCGTGGTCAGATCTTGGCAAAGCCAGGTTCAGTAACACCTCATACAAAATTCCAAGCTGAGGCTTACATTTTGACGAAGGAAGAAGGCGGTCGCCATACTCCATTCTTCACAAATTATCGTCCTCAGTTCTATTTCCGTACAACAGACGTGACAGGTATTGTTACGCTTCCTGAAGGTACAGAAATGGTTATGCCTGGTGATAATATTTCTGTGAATGTAGCTTTGATCGTTCCAATCGCAATGGAAGAGAAGCTCCGCTTCGCTATTCGTGAAGGTGGTCGTACCGTTGGTGCGGGCGTTGTAGCGAAAATCATTGAATAATTGGCAAAATTTCGTTGAGGAACACTTCCTTGTGAAGTGTTCCGCATAACAAGGAACTATAATAATGAACGGTCAGAACATCCGCATTCGCCTTAAGGCGTTTGATCATCGGATCCTTGACGCGTCGACACGAGAGATCGTCTCGACAGCCAAGCGTACCGGCGCCAATGTACGTGGACCTATTCCTCTTCCAACACGGATCGAGAAATTCACGGTTAACCGGTCGCCACACATCGATAAGAAGAGCCGTGAGCAGTTTGAAATGCGCACCCATAAGCGTCTTCTTGATATTGTTGACCCAACTCCACAGACAGTTGATGCTCTTATGAAGCTCGATCTTTCTGCTGGTGTTGATGTCGAGATCAAGCTTTAAGCTTGGGACGGAAGGATTAAATCCAATGCGTTCAGGTGTAATTGCACAAAAGCTGGGCATGACCCGCATTTATAATGATGCAGGTGAGCATGTGCCTGTTACTGTTCTTCGTATGGAGAATTGTCAGGTTATCGCACAGCGTACAGTCGATAAAAACGGCTATACCGCTGTTCAATTAGGTGTAGGCCTTGCTAAGGTTAAAAATACAACGCAGCCATTGCGTGGTCATTTTGCCAAAGCTTCGGTTGAACCTAAAGCAAAATTGGCAGAGTTCCGCGTAACTCCAGAAAATCTTCTGGATGTTGGTGCGGAAATTACTGCAGAACATTTCGTTCCGGGTCAAAAAGTTGACGTAACCGGTACCTCCATCGGTAAGGGTTTTGCTGGTGTTATGAAACGCCACAATTTTGGTGGTCATCGTGCATCGCATGGTAACTCCATCACTCACCGTGCACATGGTTCTACTGGTCAGCGTCAAGATCCGGGTAAAGTTTTTAAGGGTAAGAAAATGGCTGGTCATATGGGCCAGACACGTATCACCACTCAGAATATTGAAGTTGTGTCTACAGATCTTGCTCGCGGACTTATTCTTGTTCGTGGGGCAGTTCCTGGTTCAAAGGGCGCATGGATTCTTGTTCGTGATGCCGTAAAGCATGCTCTTCCTGCTAATGCACCAAAGCCTGCAGCTCTACGCCAGTCAGGTAATGCAGCAGCTGAAGTTGCCGCACCCGCAGCTGAGGGAGCCGAATAATGGATCTCAATATTACTACACTTGAAGGCAGCGAAGCCGGCAAGCTCAATGTATCGGATTTAGTATTCGGTCTTGAGCCACGCGAAGATCTTCTTCAGCGTGTTGTTCGTTGGCAGCTTGCTCGTCGTCAACAAGGTACTCATCAAGCGCAAACTCGTGCTGATGTTTCCCGTACCGGCGCGAAAATGTACAAACAAAAAGGTACAGGTCGCGCTCGTCACCATTCCGCACGTGCTCCACAGTTTCGTGGCGGTGGTAAAGCGCATGGCCCAGTTATGCGTTCTCATGCTCATGATCTTCCTAAAAAGGTTCGTGCGCTTGGTTTGAAACATGCTCTTTCGGCTAAGGCAAAAAATAATGATCTTATCATTATTGACGAGCTTGCAGTTAAAGATGCAAAGACTAAAGTTTTGACCGGCTTATTTGCAAATCTAGGTCTTCAAAACGCTTTGCTCATCGGTGGATCTGAAATCGATGTTAATTTCAGCCGCGCTGCATCAAACATTCCAAATGTTGATGTGTTGCCGGTTCAGGGCATTAATGTTTATGACATTCTGCGTCGTGGTAAGCTTGTTCTTTCCAAGGCTGCAGTTGAAGCCCTTGAGGAGCGGTTTAAATGACGGATCTTAGACACTATGACGTGATCGTCAGTCCGGTTATTACCGAGAAGTCCAACCTGATTTCAGAAAATAATCAGGTTGTATTCAACGTTGCCCCTAAGGCTACGAAACCAGAAATTAAAGCTGCAATCGAAGCGCTATTTGGCGTAAAAGTAGTAGCTGTTAATACACTTGTCCGTAAGGGTAAGGTTAAGCGGTTCCGTGGCATTGTCGGGCGCCAGAGCGATGTCAAAAAAGCGATTGTCACATTGGCTGAAGGTCAGACAATTGACGTATCGACCGGTCTATAAGAGGCCGTGGAGTAGGAATAATGGCACTTAAGCATTTCAATCCGACCACGCCAGGCCAGCGTCAGCTTGTTATTGTTGACCGGTCAGGTCTTTATAAGGGAAAGCCTGTGAAGGCTTTGACCCAAGGTCTTTCCTCAAAAGGCGGTCGTAATAATACTGGACGGGTAACCGTTCGTTTCCAAGGTGGTGGTCATAAGCGTACATACCGTTTTGTGGACTTTAAGCGTTTAAAGCGCGAAGTTCCAGCAACCGTTGAGCGTTTAGAATATGATCCTAATCGTACAGCCTTTATCGCACTTATCCGTTATCAGGATGGTGAGTTGAGCTACATCATTGCACCACAGCGTTTAGCTGTTGGAGATCAGGTTATTGCCGGCGCTAGCGTTGACGTAAAGCCTGGTAATGCAATGCCACTTAGCGCGATGCCAGTTGGTACAATTATCCACAATGTGGAAATGAAGCCAGGCAAGGGCGGTCAAATTGCCCGTTCTGCTGGTACTTACGCCCAGCTTGTTGGCCGCGATCAAGGTATGGCTATTTTGCGTTTGAATTCAGGTGAACAACGCTTGGTTTCAGGTAGCTGTTTTGCAACAGTTGGCGCAGTATCTAATGCCGATCATGGTAATATCAATGATGGTAAGGCCGGTCGTTCACGTTGGCGCGGTAAGCGTCCTCATGTACGCGGTGTTGCTATGAACCCTGTTGACCATCCGCACGGTGGTGGTGAAGGTCGTACTTCTGGTGGCCGTCATCCGGTTTCACCTTGGGGTAAGCCAACAAAAGGTAAACGTACGCGTTCGAATAAAGCGACTGATAAGTTCATCATGCGCTCACGTCATCAGCGTAAGAAATAAGAGAGGTAGTCTAAAGTGGCTCGTTCAGTTTGGAAAGGACCGTTTGTCGATGGCTATCTTCTCAAGAAAGCTGAGAAGGTACGCGCGAGTGGTCGTAATGAAGTTATCAAAATGTGGAGCCGTCGCTCCACTATTTTGCCGCAATTTGTGGGCTTGACCTTTGGTGTATATAACGGTAACAAGCACGTTCCTGTTTCCGTATCCGAGGAAATGGTCGGACAAAAATTCGGCGAATTCGCTCCGACCCGGACCTATTATGGTCATGGTGCGGACAAAAAAGCGAAGAGGAAATAAGAATGGGCAAAGCCAAGGCTCCGCGCCAGCTCAAAGATAACGAGGCTAAAGCAGTTACTCGTACAATCCGTGTCAGTCCCCAAAAATTAAATTTGGTTGCTGCCATGATCCGCGGAAAAAACGTCAATACGGCACTGGCGGATTTGACCTTCTCGCGTAAGCGTATCGCTGCAACTGTAAAGAAGACTCTAGAGTCTGCTATTGCAAATGCAGAAAACAATCATGATCTTGATGTAGATTCGTTGATTGTCGCTGAAGCACATGTAGGTAAGTCAATCGTAATGAAACGCTTTCACGTTCGCGGTCGCGGTCGTGCAAGCCGTGTAGAAAAGCCATACTCGCATCTTACCATTGTGGTGCGTGAAGTCGCTGCAACAGGGGAGGCTGCATAATGGGTCAGAAGATTAACCCCATCGGGCTTCGTCTCGGTATTAATCGCACATGGAATTCACGCTGGTTTGCAAATACTGGTGAGTATGGTAAGCTGTTGCATGAAGATCTCGCGATCCGTAAGTATTTGATGAATGAACTCAAGACTGCTGGTATTGCCAAGATTGTTATTGAGCGTCCTCATAAAAAATGCCGCGTCACCATTCATGCTGCACGTCCCGGTTTAATTATCGGTAAAAAAGGCGCAGATATTGAGCGTTTTCGCCGCAAGTTAAGCGATATGACTAACGCTGATGCGTCTTTGAATATCGTTGAAGTCCGTAAGCCAGAAGTTGATGCAACTTTGATTGCTCAATCGATTGCTCAGCAGTTAGAACGCCGCGTTGCATTTCGTCGTGCTATGAAGCGTGCTGTTCAGTCAGCTATGCGTTTGGGTGCAGAAGGTATTCGTATCAACTGTTCCGGTCGTTTAGGTGGTGCTGAAATCGCTCGTATGGAATGGTATCGTGAAGGTCGTGTGCCTTTGCATACATTGCGTGCAGATATCGATTATGGTACAGCTGAAGCCGAAACCGCTTATGGTATTTGTGGTGTTAAAGTTTGGGTATTCAAGGGCGAAATTCTTGAACATGACCCAATGGCTTCTGAACGCCGCGCTCTTGAAAGCGATAGTCAGGGTGCTCCGTCGAACCGTCGTCGCGACAACGCTTGATTGACGGTAAAACAGAGATTTTTGGAGTAAAGAACAATGTTGCAGCCCAAGCGCACAAAGTTCCGTAAGCAGTTTAAAGGTCGTATTCACGGCAATTCAAAAGGCGGAACGGAATTGAATTTTGGTGCTTTCGGTCTGAAGGCAGTTGAGCCTGAGCGCGTAACTGCGCGTCAGATTGAAGCCGCCCGTCGTGCCATCACGCGTCATATGAAGCGTGCTGGTCGCGTGTGGATCCGTATTTTCCCAGATCTTCCGGTTACTTCTAAGCCAACCGAAGTTCGTATGGGTAAAGGTAAAGGTAGTGTAGACTATTGGGCAGCTCGCGTTGCCCCTGGTCGTATCATGTTTGAGCTTGATGGCGTATCTGAAGAAATCGCACGTGAAGCTCTTCGTTTGGGAGCTGCAAAGCTTCCAATTAAGACACGTTTCATCCAGCGTATTGCTGAGTAAAGGGTTCTGCGATGACAGCCGCTGATTTTCGGGCCAAGACGCTCGACCAGCTTAATCAAGAATTGGCTTCGCTTAAGAAAGAGCAGTTCAATCTGCGTTTTCAAAAAGCTGTAGGCCAGTTGGAAAAGACCGCGCGCGTGAAAGAGGTTCGCCGTGACATCGCGCGTATTAAAACAATTGCCCGCCAGAAGGCGGCCGATAGCAAGGCATAAGGAATAGATCATGCCGAAACGCATTCTGCAGGGCGTTGTCGTTAGCGACAAGAGCGACAAGACTATTGTAGTCAAGGTCGAACGCCGTTATTCTCATCCGCTTCTTCAAAAGACTATTCGTCAGTCTAAGAAGTATAAAGCGCATGATGAAAACAATCAGTACAAAATTGGTGATTTTGTTTCAATTCAAGAATCAGCGCCAATTTCAAAAGATAAATGTTGGGTCGTTGTTAACAACAGCGCAACAAAATAATTAGCGCATTTATTGTGTAAAGTGTAAAAAAGGGTGCGTTATACGCAACCTTTTTTCGCTTATTCATGAAAATGTTTAAATCGTGGTTTGACAGGCTAGTCAGGATGCTGTATGGCGTCCGGGACTACAACATAAAAGAAGGCGGCCAGTCATGATTCAGATGCAAACAAACCTCGACGTTGCGGACAATTCCGGTGCCCGTCGTGTCATGTGCATCAAGGTGCTGGGCGGTTCGAAGCGGAGATATGCTTCTGTGGGCGACATTATTGTCGTTTCTATTAAGGAAGCTATTCCGCGCGGCCGCGTTAAAAAAGGTGACGTGATGAAGGCAGTAGTGGTTCGTACCGCTAAGGATATTCGTCGCGCCGATGGCAGTGTTATTCGTTTCGATAAAAATGCTGCTGTTATCATTGATAACAAAAAAGAGCCAATCGGTACGCGTATTTTCGGACCGGTTCCACGCGAACTTCGCGCGAAGAACCATATGAAAATCATTTCGCTTGCTCCCGAAGTGCTTTAAGGAGCGGTACAAATGCAAAAAATTCGTAAAGGGGATAAAGTCGTAGTTTTGACTGGGAAAGATAAAGGTCAAAGTGGCGAAGTTATCAAGGTAAGCCCTAAAGAAAATACGGCGCTTGTTCGCGGTATTAATATGGTGAAGCGTCATCAGCGTCAGACGCAGACTCAGGAAGCCGGTATTGTTTCTAAGGAAGCGCCGATTAATTTGTCTAATATCGCTATTGCTGATCCAAGTGACGGTAAGCCTACTCGTGTTGGTTTCCGTGTGGAAGCTGATGGTCGTAAGGTCCGTGTTGCTAAGCGTTCTGGAGATCTGATCGATGGCTGATACAAAAATTGAACCGCGCTTGAAAAAGCAATATCGTGAAGAGATCCGTAAGGAGCTTCTCGAAAAATTCAAATATGCAAATGAAATGCAGATTCCACGCATAGACAAGGTTGTCTTGAATATGGGTGTAGGTGAAGCTACAGGCGATTCAAAGAAGCCTGGTATTGCTGCTGAAGATCTAACTCTCATTGCTGGTCAGCGCGCTGTTGTTACGCGTGCTCGCAATTCTATCGCGACCTTTAAGGTTCGTGAAGATATGCCTTTAGGTGCAAAGGTTACTTTGCGTAAAGATCGCATGTTTGAATTCCTAGATCGTCTTGTGACTATTGCATTGCCGCGCGTTCGCGACTTTCGTGGTCTCAACCCGAAAAGCTTTGATGGTCGTGGCAACTTCGCTATGGGTATCAAGGAGCACATTGTGTTCCCAGAGATCAACTATGATAAAGTAGATCAAATTTGGGGCATGGATATTATCGTTTGTACGACGGCTAATACGGATGATGAAGCACGTGAATTATTACGCGCATTCAACTTCCCATTCCGGTCGTAACGGCAAGCGTAGCGAGGTATAGAAATGGCCAAAGTTAGTGCCGTAGAAAAAAATAAGCGTCGTCAGAAGATGGCTAAGCAATATGCTGATCGTCGTGCAAAGCTTAAAGCTGTTGTTATGGATCAGTCTGTTTCGCTTGATGAGCGTTTTAAAGCCACCATTCAGCTTGCAGAGCTTCCACGTAATTCAGCGAAAGTTCGTGTTCGCAATCGTTGTGAAGTGACAGGTCGTCCACGCGCTTATTATCGTAAATTGCAAATGTCACGTATCGCATTGCGTGAACTTGGCTCACTTGGTTTAGTGCCAGGTATTGTCAAGTCTAGCTGGTAAGAAGGAGATAAGATATGTCTGTATCAGATCCTCTCGGTGATATGTTGACACGCATTCGCAATGCGATCGGCCGCCGTAAAACGAAAGTTGTAACTCCTGCTTCAAGGCTTCGCGCTCGCGTTCTTGATGTTCTTCAGTCAGAAGGTTACATTCGTGGTTATACCCAAAGTGATTTTGATAACGGTAAATCTGAAATCGAAATCGAATTGAAGTATTACGAAGGTATGCCGGTGATTCGTGAGATTTCACGCGTATCAAGACCGGGTCGCCGCGTTTATGTTTCGGTTAAGTCTATTCCTCATGTGGCTAACGGATTGGGTATTAATATCCTTTCAACGCCAAAAGGTGTGATGGCCGATCATGAAGCTCGTGAACAGAATGTAGGTGGAGAGCTTCTTTGCCGCATCTTCTGATGTGGTATTAGCTTTAACCCAGGAAAGACAGGTTGAACAATGTCTCGTATTGGAAAAAAACCCGTTCAGGTTCCTGCAGGTGTAACCGCGACGGTCGAAGGACAAGTTGTTAAGGCAAAAGGCGCTAAAGGCGAATTATCATTTGTTGTTAACGACGAAGTTCTAGTTAAGCTTGAAGATAATGCTTTAACTGTAACACCGCGTGATGCGTCCAAGGATGCCCGATCAAAATGGGGTATGTCCCGCACAATGCTTGTAAATATCTTGCAGGGTGTTAAGGACGGCTTCGAAAAGAAGCTAGAAATAAATGGTGTTGGTTATCGTGCTGCTATGCAGGGCAAAAACCTTCAGCTTTCTCTCGGCTTCAGCCATGAAGTTGTTTATGAAGTGCCAGCCGATATTACGGTTAGCGTTCCTAAGCCAACGGAAATTGTTGTTGTTGGTATTGATAAACAAAAGGTTGGACAAGTTGCTGCTGAGATCCGCGAATATCGCGGTCCAGAACCTTATAAAGGTAAAGGCATCAAATATGCTGGTGAGCGTATCGTCCGTAAAGAAGGCAAGAAGAAATAAGGAATCTGCGTTATGGCTTCGCGTAAAGAAGTTCTACAGCGTCGTGCTTATCGCATTCGCCGTCAGATTAAATTGGTCGCTAATGGCCGCTTACGGTTGAGTGTGCATCGCTCGAATCAGAATATTTATGCGCAGATCATTGATGATGTGCGCGGACATACAGTTGTTGCGGCATCTACACTTGATGGTGATCTAAAAAACACTATCAAAGGTGGTGCAGATTGCAGTGCAGCCAGTGCAGTAGGCAAATTAATTGCTGAACGTGCTGCAAAAGCTGGTGTTAAGGAAGTTGTCTTTGATCGTGGTGCTTATATTTATCATGGTCGTATTAAGGCTCTTGCTGAAGCTGCCCGTGAAGGCGGTTTAAGCTTCTAATATTTTGAGGCGCCTTGCTTTTTGCTAGGCGCCTTAGATTTGTTCATATTGTTAGCTTGTTGGGGTTTCCCAATTTTAGAGCTTGCAGTGTGCATTTAGTGCCTTGTCAAATTACAAGGTTTGTATAGTGCTTCCGGAAAAGAAAAAGGAATTAGGAATGGCACAGAAAGAACGTAATCGCGAAGAACGTGATAGCGAGTTTGTTGATAAGCTCGTTCACATTAATCGTGTTGCTAAAGTTGTTAAAGGTGGTCGTCGTTTTGGTTTTGCCGCGCTTGTTGTTGTTGGCGATCAAAAGGGCCGCGTAGGCTTTGGCCATGGTAAAGCTCGCGAAGTACCTGAAGCAATTCGTAAAGCAACTGAAGCTGCAAAGCGTGAAATGATTTTTGTTCCACTTCGCTCAGGTCGTACCCTTCATCACGATGTTGAAGGTCGTCATGGTGCAGGTAAAGTATTGTTGCGTAGTGCATCAGCTGGTACTGGTATCATTGCAGGTGGTCCAATGCGTGCAGTGTTTGAAACACTTGGCATGCAAGACGTTGTTGCTAAGTCGCTTGGTTCTTCAAACCCATACAACATGGTTCGTGCAACATTTGATGCTTTGAAGCGCCAGATGCATCCTAAGGATGTAGCTGCGCAGCGCGGCGTTAAATATTCGACTTTGCAAGCGCGTCGCCAAAGTCTTGTTGGTACAGAAGAATAATAGCCTTACGGCTTGATAAAAAGGAATAGTACAATGGCTGAGAAAAAATCTCAGAACGGCAAGATGGTAACGGTTGAACAAACTGGTAGCCCAATCCGCCGTCCGGCTGAACAACGTGCAACGTTGATCGGTCTTGGTCTTAATAAAATGCACCGTCGTCGTACATTGCAGGATACCCCAGCAGTACGTGGCATGATTGCCAAGGTTCAACATCTCGTCCGCGTTGTGGATGAGGCTTGATAACAAGGGCAGGAGAGAGTTATGAAACTTAATGAATTACGCGACGTAGATGGCGCGACTAAAGCCCGCAAGCGCCTTGGCCGTGGTATCGGTTCTGGTTCTGGTAAAACAGCTGGACGCGGTGTTAAAGGTCAAAAATCCCGCTCAGGTGTAGCGATCAATGGTTTTGAAGGCGGTCAAATGCCTATTTACCGTCGTTTGCCAAAGCGCGGTTTTAATAATATTTTTGCAAAAGACTTCAATGTTGTTTCACTTGGTCGTGTTCAAACTGCAATTGATGCAGGTAAACTTGATGGCAAACAAGCTGTTACTGTAGAAGCTTTGAAAGCTGCTGGCGTTCTTCGTCGCGTTAAAGACGGTGTTCGTCTTGTTGCTGATGGTGAATTGACTGGCAAAGTTTCTTTTGAAATTGCTGGCGCTTCTAAAGCCGCAGTTGAAAAGGTTGAAAAAGCTGGTGGTTCGGTTAAAGTATTGACTAAAGAAGCTGCTGAATAAGATTGTTTCAAATTTAGGTATGTGATTAAGCCGGGTGGAATTTCCATCCGGCTTTTTTAGTTCTTATAATAGGGGCACGCAATTTTAAATAGTTGCAATTTCTAATAATTAAATAAATGCATCTAAATTTCGTAAATTGGTTATTATGCCATAGTCGCTCTGTAAGTCGTCAGCGATTTAAATATCATTGTTCAGACGGAAATTTGCAAATTGGTTGCTGGGGCTTACATGAAGGTGATTAAGTATTTTTGTATTTTTGTTTGTCATGGGTGAACGCAGTTTACTCAATAAATGCTTTCGCGGCGCTCGGTAATGAAGCAGGCGGACTGACTCTTGTTAACGCCGAAGATATTGAGGTAATATTGCAAGATTTTTATGTATCTGTTGGGTTAGTAAAATGCACCTATATATTTAAAAATGTAGGGAAGAGTGACATTTTAACTGAAGTTAAACTTACACTGCCAGAAGTAAATTTATTTCCCGGAGTTGAGTATTCAAAACCACGTGATTTTCTTTTTTTTAATAATGATGTCGAAATCTATCCATCGTTTACGAGGATTAAATTGAATGGAAGTGGTGGGACTGTATTGACGGAAAACATAGTTGCATTGAGTAAATAGCTTTTTTCTGGTCACATAGACTTAGAGTTGATAAAGAAGTAAAGATTGCTTTACAATATATGCCGGGCACAGGATTGGATTTTGGCGGAATTGACAATATAGAATATGATAATGAATACTGTATTAAAGATGAATTTTTGCCCGCTTTAAAAAAACGTTATACTGATGGATATACATTTTGGTACGATGAATATTTGGAGTTTTCTCCAGCGGATAGTCTAGGAAAAATTGGTAGTTTTCGTTTAGTAGTTGATAAGGGAAAAGCGGATAATTTAGTCAGTTTTTGCGGTGACAATAAAAAAAATTTCACCAACCCAATTTGAAATGCGAAAAACCAACTTTATGCCACCCAAAGCTATTATGATTCGTTGGTCAACACGATTTTTAAAGCAATAAAATTTCAAAAATAACTCATAGTTAGCTTAAAATGATAAAGCATCTTAGTTGGACATCTCTAGTTGTGATAAAAGTGGTTTATGAGGTAGTATTGATAATTTATTGCCGTCTCAAATTTCGGCTAAAAATCCTTTTACAAGACATTAAATATAACAATAAACGCCAAAGTGCATAGTGCAATCAATGATAGAAATGCCGCAAAAATAACACGCGCACCAGAACGGGCGAGGGCACGAATATCTACACCAAGGCCTAAGGCAGCCATGGAAATATTAGTTAAGATGACCGTCGTCATATTAATCGGTGTGAGGGCAAAAGTTGGGATAAAGTCGAGTGAACGGATAAGTGCAAGTACAATAAAGCCAATAATAAACCAAGGAACCATACGCGACAAAGGTGTCTTTTGGGCTTGGCTGCTACCCTTAATAAGGCTAATGATAAAAATAACGGGTCCAAGCATGAGTACGCGAATGAGCTTTACAATTGTACCTGTTTGGACAGAGATGGCGGAAATTGGTGCAGTTGCTGCTAACACTTGTGGTACAGCATAAACAGTCATGCCAGCAAAAATACCATATTGATGATCACTAAAGCCCAAAATAGGGACAAGTAAAGGTAAGCATAACACGGCGAGAACACCAAGCACAGCAGTAAAGGCAATGGATGGAGCTATTTCATCACTTTTGGCACCAATAACTGGGGCTACTGCTGCAATAGCCGAGTTACCACATATGGAATTACCACAGGCAAGTAGAAGTGATATGGTGGACGACAAGCGAAGTGCGCGAGCGATGCAATAGGATATGCAAATGGAAAGGAAGACCACGACAGCAACGCTTAACAATACTTGTAAGCCGCTTTGCATGATAATGGTTGTAGAAATCGATGCGCCTAAGAGCATAACTGCCAGCTCAAGCAAAAAATGAGCCGAAAAGCCAATGCCTTCATCAAAACGCTTAAAGGCGGGAAATTGCGCAGAATTAAAAATACTGCGACATAGAACACCTAGGATAATTGCCAATACCAGCGCTTCAGGAAAATAATGGCCAAAAAATAATTGTCCAACCGCTTGGAGGCCAAAACTTGCCGCAGAGATAACGCAGCATAAGGCGATGCCGGGGAAAAAGCGGAATATAAGGTCTGTGGGTGAATTTCTCATAATAGATACTACTTTTAAATTTTTTTTTATTAATCCCTATCAATAAGCAAAATTATTATTTAGTCTATTTTAAAAAATATTATGATTTGTTAAATTTAATTGAACGGTTGTCATGATAACACTAGAGCAATTACGGATTTTTGTGGCGGTTGCCGAGCGAGAGCATCTAACGCAAGCGGCTAATGCTTTGCGTTTAACACCTTCCGCTTTATCAACATCTATTCATAATTTGGAAAATAATTTCAATTTGGCGCTGTTTTATCGGGTAGGGCGGCAAATTAAATTGTCTGAAGTTGGTAAGGTATTTTTGGAGGAGGCGCGCTCCACCTTACAACGTGCTGCGATGACTGAACGTCTATTAGAAGAATTGTCGGGCCTAAGTCGTGGTAGTTTAATACTCTATGCAAGCCAGACAATTGCCAATTATTGGTTGCCGCCACTCTTGTCCGCTTTTAATGACGAATACCCAGCTGTTACAATTGATCTTACTATCGTCAATAGTGACAAAGTTGCTCGTGCGGTCCAAGAAGGTATTTGTGATATTGGATTTATTGAAACCAATTTACACTTGACTAGCGTGCAGCGCGATCACATTATGGATGATCAATTATTGGTTGTGACATCACCGCGTCTTGCTAGTGAAATAAGTATTAAATTTGATAAGAAGACTAAGGATATCAATTATCAGCTTTATAAATTAAGCTGGATTATGCGCGAAGAAGGATCGGGTACAAGAAGCAGCTTTTATCATGCTATTGAAACAGCGGGATTAGATGCTGACCAAATTAAGGTTAAATTTACTTTGCCATCTAATGAGGCAGTGCTTAGTGCTGTTTTATCCGGTAACTATGCAGCGCCTTTATCACAATTTGTAGTACAGCATTATATTAAAGCCAATATGTTAGCAGTATTGCCTTTCAAGTTGGAAAAACGCCCGTTTTCCTTGTTGCGCAATAAAGCTCGTTATCAAAGTCCAGCAATGTTAAAATTTCTAGAAAATATTTCATCCATGAAGTATAGCTAAATACATCGTAAAACAAAATTTAATCCAATAGAAATTGTTCCTAATGTATCAAAAATTTAATGATTTAATCACAATTTTTAGCAATACGCGTTGGGCGAGTGATTATTGGTCAGATGTGGTTGTTGTTGAAGCTGAGGAAATATTGAGCCAATTTAGTGAAAATGATTGGGAAGTATTACAAAAAAATCTCAGCTTAAAACCTCTGTTCTGGCAACAAAGACTTGTCGAATGTTTAGGTTATCAGCAAAATTCACATGAATTACAGGTCATTTTACAGTTGCTTGTAGGTACTGACGATGATCTCTCCATTGCGTGTATTGATGCATTAAGATCTATAGATGTTACTAATTTGGATGTTTGCGTCAAAGACAAATTAATAGCAAAAATACACGCACTTTCAAGGATAAGTAGTTTGCCTGTAAAATTAATTTTGGCTGACTTTAGCGCAAAATTATATCATGCTAAGTAACGTTTATGTGTGGTCTTTCGAGCGAAGCTTTCAACATTAAGGAAACAGGTAATAAAATGACAGATTATGCTGATGAAGATGTACAAAAGTTCTTTGATGATGACATGCTGCTTGATGTGGAAGTGATCGCTCATCTTAATTATAAATCGCGCATATCCATAATGCCATTGGACAAGCCCACATTGTCTTATTATCTTAAATTAAGCGGTGCGGAGAAAATTCGTGAGGTTATTGGCTTCGTTTCCAAAAAAGGAAGTCAAAATTTTCCAATTGATAGCATAGATGATTATGACGAGGTATTTGGTGATCTGGTTTATCAAAATGCACTGTTTAAATATCAAGGTGTTTCCCTATATATTTGGAAACAAGATGAAAATAAGTTTTATGTCGTTTTTGGCGATGCCCAAATTATTGATGGAATTGATAATCATTATGTACGTAATGATGATTTTATGGAAATTTTAAATGGGGATGTCGGCTTGTCACTTAATGGGCGCAACTATATGCTTGATGCCTTACGCAAATATGGATGATTTATTTTGTCGCAAACAAATACTTAAAGCCATAATTATTGTTGTAAAATAAAATGTTATATAAAGTATTTAAAGCTGCATGGTTGCAATAAATAACATGCAGCTTTGTGTTATTTAATACCAGCCAACGGCAACTTGTGCTTCTTCAGACATGCGGTCAGGTGACCATGGCGGATCAAATGTCATCGTGACTTCCACAAAAGGAATACCTTCAACCGCACTAACTGCGTTTTCAACCCATCCAGGCATTTCGCCGGCAACAGGGCAGCCCGGAGCGGTCAATGTCATTTCGATTTTAACCGAACGATCATCTTCAATATCAATACGATAAATAAGACCAAGCTCATAAATATCGGCAGGAATCTCAGGGTCATAAACTGTTTTCAATGCTGCGATAATATCATCTGTCAGCCGATCCAACTCCTCAGCAGGAATAGCTGATACTGCAGCTTCTGGTGCTGCCTCCACGTTGATAGCAGTGGTGTCTGTCTTTTGTTCTTCAATATTTTCGGTCATCTGAAAAAAGTCCTCGCTTTTTCAAGAGCGTTAGCCAATTGGTCAATTTCTTCTTTAGTGTTATACATAGCAAGTGACGCGCGGCAGGTGGATGTAACATCAAAACGAGTTAATAATGGCTGTGCACAATGGGTGCCAGCGCGTAACGCAACACCTTGGCGATCTGCAAACATTGAAATATCATGGGCATGAATGCCCTGCATTTCAAATGAAATAATACCACCCTTATTGGGCGCATTGCCAATAATGCGCAATCCATCAATTTCATTTAGACGTTCATGGGCATAAAGGGTTAGCCTATGCTCATATTCCATAATTGCTTTGCGGCCAATGTTTTGCACATAGTCAAGTGCAACGCCAAGGCCGATTGCTTGCACAATCGGCGGTGTCCCTGCTTCAAAACGATGGGGAGGATGGTTGTAGGAAATGTAATCTTCCCGTACTTCCTCAATCATTTCACCGCCACCTTGAAATGGTCGCATCTTTTCTAAAATAGATTTTTTGCCGTAAAGCGCACCTATGCCGGATGGTCCATACAATTTATGACCGGTAATAACATAAAAATCGCAATCCAAGGCTTGCACATCAACATTTAAATGCACTGCGCCTTGTGCGCCATCAATGAGCACAGGAATATTGTGCTGATGGGCTAGATCAATGATTTTTTTAACAGGTGGAACAGTACCCAAAACATTGGACATATGAGTAAGAGCTACAAATTTTGTTCTTGGTGATAACGCCTTTTCAAAACTTTCAAAGTGTAAAATACCGTCGTCATCTACGGGAAGAAAAACTAGCTTTACACCTTGTCTTTCACGCAAAAAATGCCAAGGAACAATATTTGAATGATGTTCCATCACGCTAATGATAATTTCATCACCTTCATTTAGGTTAGGCATTGCATAACCATAGGCTACAGTATTAATTGCCTCCGTAGCATTTTTAGTAAAAATAATTTCATCGCTTGATGCGGCATTAAGATAGCTCCGAACGCTTTCTCGTGCTTGCTCATAAAGGTCTGTTGCTGCATTAGATAGAAAATGCAAACCGCGATGCACATTAGCATAAGAGCTACTATAGGCATTGGTGATAGCGTCAATGACGCATTGTGGTTTTTGCGCAGATGCACCATTATCAAGATAGGCAAGGGGCTTATTATAAACCTCGAGCGAGAGGATAGGAAAATCCTTGCGAATAGAATTAACGTCAAAAATCTCGCTTGCTTTTTCCAAGGTCATTATAAGTCCCTTACTTTATATTTTACATTATAAGTGATTGATAAGCCATTGATCAATTGTTAGTTTTAATGCGTCTTCAAGCGGTTCGTCCTCAAGCTCTTCAATTAATTCTTGAACAAAAGCTTTAACTAATAATCCTCTGGCTATTGACGCAGGTACACCACGTGCCATTAAATAAAACAGATGGTCGTGGTTAATCTCGGTAACAGTTGCTCCATGGCCGCAAGCAACGTCATCAGCAAAAATTTCTAACTCTGGTTTTGCGTCAAATTCTGCTTGATCGGAAAGAATAAGGCTATTGCACGCCATGCGAGCATCGGTCTTTTGCGCTTCACGCGAAACGCGGATCATACCTTGGAAAACACCACGTGCTTTATCCATTGCAACATTGCGTACAATTTCAGTTGAAGTGGTATTTTCAACCAAATGGCGAACGGTCATTGTTGTGTCGGTGTGGCTTTGTCCGTTAAGCAAATTAAGACCGCGTAATTGGAAGTCCGAGCCTTCACCGCAAAGATCAACATTGATTTCTTGGCGTAATAGTTTAACGCCAGCATTGATAATATAGAGTTTCAATTTGGCGTTATTTTGTAAAACAGCATTAAACTGATTAAACTCAATGGCTTGTTGGTTACGCTCGCGAATAATGATCCAAAGTACTTCAGCATCATCCTCAACCGCTAAGCGATTAATCGCGCTAGAAAAGCTTGCGCTATCATCGCCTAGTTGACGCTCAATAATGATTGCCTTTTTACCCGCTGCCACACTTACTGGCGAGGTTGTATGGGATTGACCATTCGTAACAATGTTTTGAAGCTCGATAATACTAATATCGTCGTCATTATTACTAATATTAATTGACCAACCATCACTTACATAAGCGGTGTTGATTTGGCTAATCACATCATCGCTAGCAAAGTGCTTTGGTAAGGAAATGGTTCCTGATGAAAGCTCTTTAGCCACGGGTTTAGCATTTGTTAGTGCATCACTATTTATGCTTTTACCATTCATCAATGGCAAAACTGTACTGCCTGCCAAAATTGGCTCCAGCGCAGCCGTTTTACCATCACTTGCAAAGGCCTCATCTTTTGCAAAGTCAGGGATATCACGTAATAGGGTGCGTAAATCCGTATAATGCCAAGCTTCGATTTTACGTGACGGCAAGCCTTTTTCGGCAAAGGTTTCAAGTGCTTTTTGGCGTAACAAAACATTGCCAACATCGCCAGGAAGTTGGGCGGCAACGGTCTCTAACCCTTCAATAAGGGCTTTTTCAGCTGACGTATATTCAGCCTTTGTCATGATAGACATAAACAAGCTCCCTTATGCGCCTTCGCCAATGATTTCAGCATAGCCATTATTTTCAAGATATAGTGCCAATGATTTATCACCACTTTTAATGATGCGGCCTTTATAAAGAACATGGACGGTATCTGGAACAATGTAATCAAGAAGACGCTGGTAATGGGTAATAACAAGGAATGAGCGATCTGGGCCTCGCAATTTATTCACGCCATCGGCAACGATTTTCAAAGCATCAATATCAAGGCCGCTGTCAGTTTCATCCAAAACGCAAAGCTTTGGTTCCAATAAATCCATTTGAAGAATTTCCGCACGCTTCTTTTCACCGCCGGAAAAGCCAACATTTAATGGACGCTTTAGCATAGCCATGTCCATTTGCAAATCGGCTGCCGCATCCTTGACGCGTTTAAGAAATTCAGGGATTTTTAATTCTGGTTCACCGCGCGCACGTCGCTGTGCATTCATTGCCACTTTTAAAAATTCCATGGTTGCAACGCCTGGTATTTCCATAGGATATTGGAATGCAAGAAATACACCAAGAGCTGCGCGCTCTGCAGGATCAAGTTCTAAAATATTTTCACCATTATAAATAATCTCACCTTCTGTGACTTCATAATCGTCACGCCCAGCAAGAATATAAGAAAGGGTTGATTTACCTGAACCATTTGGCCCCATAATTGCGGCAACTTCACCATCGTGAACTGTAAGGTCTAACCCACGAATAATTTCTGTACCACTTTCTGCAATACGGGCATGAAGATTCTTAATTTCTAACATATTTTTAATCCTTCATACGGCGGCGCTAACATAAAGCTGCCAGCCGAAAAAATATTTAACCAACGCTACCTTCAAGGCTAATATTGATGAGTTTTTGCGCTTCGACTGCAAATTCCATCGGTAGCTTTTGAATAACTTCCTTAACAAAACCATTGACGATCAAAGCAATGGCTTCCTCTTCAGGAATACCACGTTGCATCACGTAAAATAATTGGTCGTCGGAAATTTTGGACGTGGTTGCCTCATGCTCAAATTGAGCAGTTGCATTTTTTGCTTCGATATATGGCACTGTATGGGCACCGCAATCATTGCCAATAAGCAAGCTATCACATTGCGTGAAGTTACGTGCGTTGGCAGCATTTCTTTGGGCAGTGACTAGGCCGCGATAGGTATTG
This sequence comes from Bartonella sp. HY328, assembly GCF_025449335.1. Taxonomy (NCBI): domain Bacteria; kingdom Pseudomonadati; phylum Pseudomonadota; class Alphaproteobacteria; order Hyphomicrobiales; family Bartonellaceae; genus Bartonella; species Bartonella sp. HY328. Next base: position 1,961,855 of record NZ_CP104883.1, on the reverse strand, counting down.
TTGGAAAAACCAGCCGATATGCCCTTAGAAATGATACGACTTGAGGTGTTTTTACCCAAGTGGATCATTTTGGTGCCGGAATCAATTTGCTGATAACCATTAGATACGGCGATTGAATAGAATTCGCCGCGCGAATTATCACCACGTAGGATACAAGATGGATATTTCCAAGTAATGGCCGAGCCGGTTTCTACCTGTGTCCAAGAAATTTTGGAGTTATCGCCACGGCAGTCCCCACGCTTGGTTACAAAGTTGTAAATGCCGCCTTTTCCTTCCTTGTCGCCAGGATACCAGTTTTGTACAGTTGAATACTTAATTTCAGCATCTTTTAAGGCAATCAGCTCAACCACAGCTGCGTGAAGCTGATTTTCATCGCGTTGCGGCGCGGTACAACCTTCAAGATAGGAGACGTAACCACCTTCTTCAACGATGATTAATGTGCGTTCAAACTGGCCTGTATTGCGCTCGTTGATGCGGAAATAAGTAGACAATTCCATAGGGCAGCGTACACCCTTTGGCACATAGACAAATGAACCATCAGTAAATACAGCAGAATTAAGTGCTGTATAATAATTGTCGGCAACTGGAACCACCGATGCAAGATATTTTTGCACAAGCTCAGGATATTCGCGAATAGCTTCTGAAATTGAGCAGAAGATAACGCCAGCACTGGCTAACTCTTTTTTGAATGTTGTTACAACCGATACGGAATCGAATACAGCATCAACAGCAACGCGGCCACTTGCATAAATATTATCTTCAAGCTCTGAGCGCTCATCTTGTTTGCGAACGCCAGCAAGAATTTCCTGCTCTTTCAGCGGAATACCAAGCTTTTCATAGGTTGCCAATAGTTCAGGGTCAACCTCATCTAAAGATTTGGGACCGTCCTGATTTTTGGGGGCAGCATAATAATAAAGATCTTGAAAATCTACTTTAGGATATTCAAGGCGCGCCCAATGGGGCTCGCTCATATTAAGCCAGCGTTGGAAAGCCTGAAGACGCCACTCAAGCATCCATTCAGGCTCGCTCTTTTTCGCAGAAATGAAACGAATAATATCTTCGTTTAAGCCTTTTGGGGCTTTATCTGTTTCAATCTCGGTTTCAAAACCATATTTATATTGGTCAACGTCAATTTCGCTAACCTGTCTTATTGTTTCCTGCACTGCAGGCATAAGCTTATCTCCATCCTGGCCGGGTCAAAGTCCAGCAGTTATTGAAAAAGCAAAAAATGATATTAGAATTGCTTTATAAAACCAATATAATTGATTAGAATCAAAATTCAATAAACATGACAATATCACTCAAGCTTTATTTGTTTTTAAAACTATTCTAAAAAAATTCAAGCCTTTTGCGAATTTTTTTTAAATCTGCTGACAATTTTTTGTGTTTCTGCTAAAAAAGTGTCGATATCTTGTAATTCTGTCCGCCAACCTGTGGAAATTCGTATGGCACCATTGTCATCATCATAATTCATAGCTTTGAGAACAGGGCTACTAGATACTTTCCCTGACGAGCAGGCAGATCCTGCGGAAACTGCAATTCCTGCCAAATCATAAGCGATTTGCAATGTTTCAGCTTTCATGTCTGGAATGGAAAAGAATGTTGTATTCGGTAATCGCTCTGACTGTTCGCCATGGATGATACAATCGGGCGAAATTTCTTTTAATCCTTGTTCAAGATGATTGCGTAGGGTCTTTAGGCGGCTATATTCGTTATCGTGCCGTTTGATGTCTTCAACGGCTGCACCAAAAGCGCTAATCATGCCTACAGCTTGCGTTCCACTGCGGTGACCATGTTCTTGGCCGCCGCCAGTAAGTAAGGCTTTAGGCATTAAAACGCTGCCCAATGCGATTAACGCGCCAATGCCCTTGGGTGCCCCCAATTTATGACCGCTTATAAAGACGAAATCTGCGCCAAGCTCCGCAAGATCAATAGGCATTTTGCCATAAGCTTGCACAATATCCGCAACAAAAACCCCGCCAGATTGTTTTACAGTATCAGCAATTTGACCAATTGGCTGCAAAACGCCAGTTTCATGATTGGCATATTGAATACTAATAAGAGGTAATCCAGCAGATTTATCATGTTTTTTAAGTTCATTTTCTAAAATATTACAATCAATTAAACCATTTTTATCAACTGGAATAGTAACTATATCTGCTTTATCAAAACGCCCGCCAGCTAAAACGCAAGGATGTTCAGTCGCACTAACATAGAGTTTAGAAAATAAAACAGCGCTGCGCCCCATCATGTAATGAGGGGTAAGAGCAAGTGCCGCGCCTTCAGTTGCGCCAGAGGTAAATATGATATTGTCGATATTGCCGTTCAGGCTTTCAGCTATGTGACGTCGTGCGGTTTGGATAAGCGCTTTGGCTGTTCTTCCTTCACTATGAACCGATGACGCATTACCAAAGTGTTCAAAAGACTGCATTAAAGCAGTTTTAGCAGAATCGCTTAGCGGAGTTGTGGCATTAAAATCGAGATAAATGCGGCTTTTGGCCATTAATTCAATCCAATTATATAAAAAATTTGCTTTTTAATGGTTTAACTGCGTAATTTTCTTGAAAAATACATAGCATAACGCCTATTTAACAAATAGCGACATGTTTACCAGTTATGAAACATGATTTTTTTAAGAAAAGTGGATTTTTCCAACAATCTTTAATCAATTTAAAGCGTCGGTGAGTAAGCGTCAAGTGGAGCTTAATAACACCATGCTAACTAAAGATTTGGCGAATTATTGGAGTAATGGATGCCTGAAATAATTTTTAACGGCCCGGCTGGGCGTCTCGAAGGCCGCTATCAACCTTCATCAGAAAAAAATGCCCCTATTGCGATTATCTTGCATCCACATCCACAATTTGGCGGCACAATGAATAATAAGATCATTTATGATCTATTTTATATGTTTCAAGAACGCGATTTTACCACATTGCGCTTTAATTTTCGCGGTATTGGCCGCAGCCAAGGTGAGTTTGATCACGGCGCAGGTGAATTATCTGATGCCGCCGCCGCGTTGGATTGGGTTCAATCGCTCCATCCAGATTCTCGCAATTGTTGGGTTGCGGGCTATTCTTTTGGCTCTTGGATTGGTATGCAATTATTAATGCGCCGCCCAGAAATTGAAGGTTTTATTTCAGTTGCGCCGCAACCTAATACTTACGATTTTTCCTTTTTGGCACCATGCCCATCATCAGGACTTATCATTCATGGTGATGCGGATAAGGTTGCGCCTCCAAAAGATGTGCAGTCTTTGGTCGATAAATTAAAAACCCAAAAGGGGATTACAATCACTCAAAAAACCTTGGAAGGTGCAAACCATTTCTTTACGGGGCGTGTTGAAGAGCTAATTGAAGATTGTTCTGAATATCTAGATCGCCGCCTTGCTGGTGAGCTTTCAGAGCCAAGAATGAAGCGTTTGCGCTAAAAATATTGAAAAACAGGGAGCGCATCGCCTTTTAATATAAGGCAGATGTGCTCTGGCAATGTCATTAACAGCCTATTAGGCAATAAATTTAATTGGTTATAGCGGTAATTTAAAGCTTTAATAATCATGGCACTCTCAAAGGTTTGAGAAGACGATGCTTTGGGTTAAGCTGCTGCTATTTTTGAAAAACGTTGCAATTTGTAGATGATATCGAATTAAAATAGTAAACTAAACAAGCAGCATTTTAAATGATGGATTTTAATAATGCTGACAAAAGGGAGCAATAGATGGCCGTTCAAGATGGCACTGAGCTCGTCTTTTTACCACTTGGTGGTGTAGGCGAGATTGGTATGAACCTTGCGCTATATGGTTATGGCGCCGAAGATGACCGCGAGTGGTTATTGGTTGATATGGGGGTAAGTTTCGCAGGGCCGGAATTACCCGGAGCAGATTTGATCTTGCCCGATATTCGTTTTTTAGAAAGTGAGCGCCATAATATTCGTGGGTTAATTATCACCCATGCTCATGAAGATCACTATGGTGCGGTGCTTGATTTATGGCCAAGATTAAAAATTCCGGTTTATTGCACTGCTTTTACTGCTGGCATGTTGGAAACCAAACGGCAATCAGATTACCAATCTTATGAAGTACCGTTGACGTTATTCAAAGCTGGTGAGCGTTTTCAGGTTGGTCCTTTTGAAGTTGAGGCTGTTGCAGTTAACCACTCTATTCCTGAACCTGTCTCTTTAGTATTGCGCACCCCACTTGGTAATGTAGTCCATACAGGCGATTGGAAGATTGATCCAGAACCAACCCTTGGCAATACTACCGACGAAGCAAGGTTTCGCCAAGTTGGTGATGAAGGTGTTCTAGCGCTTATTTGTGATTCAACCAATGCTATGGTGGAGGGTACCTCACCAACGGAAACAGCCGTTAGCGAAAGCTTAGCAACTATCATTGGCAATGCCAAGGGAAGAGTTGCGATCACAACTTTTGCCTCAAATGTTGGTCGTATTAAATCTATTGCGGTTGCGGCTCAGCATGCAGAGCGTAAAGTGCTTTTACTGGGACGCTCAATGAAGCGCAGTGTTTTAGTTGCGCAAGAACTTGGAATGATGGAAGGGCTGGATCCATTTTTATCTGAAGAGGATTATCCTTATATCCCCCGCGATAAAATTGTTATAATCCTTACAGGATCCCAAGGCGAACAGCGCGCAGCATTAGCCAAAATTGCACGCGATGAAATGCGCGATATTGAACTTGGTGCCGGCGATATGGTGATTTATTCATCTCGTTCTATTCCGGGTAACGAAAAAGCCATTATTGAAACTCAAAATCTATTAATCGATCGCGGTGTTGAAGTGGTAACTGAGCGTAATGGCCTTGTTCATGTATCTGGGCACCCACGCCGTGATGAATTGCGGCAAATGTACAAATGGGTACGTCCAGATGTTCTTGTTCCAGTTCACGGCGAGGCAGCACATTTGACAGCCCATGCAGCTTTGGGTGCACAAGAGGGCATTAAGAAAGTTGCGTCAATTCGCAATGGCGATATGCTTTTATTAGCTCCCGGTGAAGCACGCATTATTGATGAAGTGCCTGTCGGACGTATTTATAAAGATGGATATCTTCTTGGTGACGAGGATGAACTTGGTATTCGCGAACGCCGCAAGTTAAGCTATGTCGGTCATGTTGCTGTATCTTTGCTAATGGATAAAAACTTTGAATTGGCAAGTGCACCTGATCTTGTAGCTTATGGTGTACCAGAAACTGACGGGCGTGGTGAGTTGATGGAAGACCTATTAATGGATCGGGTTGAAGATGCAATTGGCTCTATTCCAAAACAGCGCCGCCGCGATGGCGAAGTTGTGCGAGAGTCCGCACGCAGAGCAGTGCGTTCAGCCGTCAATGAAATTTGGGGTAAAAAGCCTGTTGTAACGGTATTTTTGCATCGTAAGTAAAAAATATATAGCGATATATATGTAAATAAAAAGCCCTTTTCACTGATGAAAAGGGCTTTTTATTTTTTTGCAATTTAAACGGCTTATTTGCCTTCTAGCTGTTGCAAGCGATAATTGAGCAGCCGTGAAAAACGCTTTTCAAAGTTAAGGGTTTCGACGCGCTCGAAATAGGCTTGTGCGCGGTCTTGTTTGCGCATGATACGGCCCACTACTTTATTGATGTCAGCTTGTAATTCCTTACAGTCTTTACGATAATAAAGGGAACGGATAGCATGCTCCATTTCACTTGCATGGGCACGAGCGATAATAATGTGGCTTTCTTCATGACGGCGAATATCGCGGTATAACACATCCCAAATAAGTGCAAGTTCGGCTGAGCGCGTTGAGTTGCGCTGCTTCCAACGTGGAAGTAATACTTTAGCCTGAATATCGATTTCAGCCTTAGCCACCTTGCAATAACGTCCATCTTTTACAAGGCGAATATTTGGAACAAACTTCAAACGTGTAGCACCAGGATGGCGGCTACCTGTGGTTTTTAGGAATGGACCGCTCCCTGACATTGAGCGATCAAGTTCAGCCGCAGTATTTCCGGAAATTGTATAAAAACTATCTTTACGATAAATTTTGGATGCCGATGCGGATTGCGCCAAGCAGACTGCTGACAAAGCTGCTAGAATAATAGTGGGAAGCATGCGCATTAACCGATACTCCTGAAATGCGGTATATGAGTAGTTGAGGATAAGGATAAACTTATTGTATAGAAGTGTAATTATTATTGATAAAACAGAATCTCTTAAAAAAAGTAAATTCTATGAATAAAATTTGGAAATGTGCACATAATCGCGAAATTATTTTAGGACCTCAGTCCATATTAATGGGAATTTTAAACGTAACCCCAGATTCTTTTTCTGACGGTGGTCGCTTTAATCAACCGGATATTGCTGTCCAAAAAGCCAAAGCAATGATTGAAGCAGGTGCAATTATCATTGATATTGGTGCTGAGACTACAAAACCAGGCGCAGAGCCGATAGATGTGGAAACTGAGTTAAGTAGGCTTATACCCGTTGTAAAGGCTTTGGTAAAGGAAACAAACTGCGTTATTTCGATTGATACCTATCATGCGCAAACTGCGTTTGAATGTGTTGCATTAGGGGCACATATTATTAATGATGTTTGGGGGCTGCAAAAAGATGCCGATATGGCTGATATTGTTGCAAAAACCGGGGCAGGGGTTGTTATAATGCATACGGGGCGCGAACGCTCGCGCGACAGTGATGTTATTAAAGATCAAATCCATTTTTTAACCGAATCACTTAAGCTTGCAAAAAACGCTGGTATTGCTGATGAGGCAATTGTGCTTGACCCAGGCTTTGGTTTTGCAAAAACTGTTGATGAAAATATGACCTTGATGAAACGTGCAAATGAATTACATGTCTTAGGCTATCCTTTATTGGCTGGTACGTCACGCAAACGTTTTATAGGCAGTATTGCCAACATAGATATCGCCGATCAACGCGATGTTGCAACAGCAGCCACGTCAGTTCTAATGCGCAATCTAGGTTTTGATGTTTTTCGTGTTCACAATATTGAAGTGAATAGGGATGCGCTTTTAATTGCGGATGCTTTTGTAAGGGCTAACGCATAATGAATATAAAAGCAGAAAATTCCTATAAAAAGGTTTGGCTTGGCCTTGGTGGTAATATTGGTGATGTGCCGCATAATATGGCAAACGCATTGCGAAAACTGACTGAAACACCAGATAATAAGCTATTGGATATATCATCCCTATATAAAACACCGCCATGGGGAAATGTTGATCAGCCATGGTTTTATAATAGTTGCGCTTTAATTCATACTCGTCTTGATCCGCAAAGTTTTTTGGACCAATGTTTGAAAGTTGAGTTAAGCCTTAAAAGAGAGCGCCTTGAGCGGTGGGGACCAAGAACAATTGATCTTGATATATTGAGTTTTGAAGGGGTTGAATATTTCAAAACAGATAGTTTAACGCTTCCTCATCCACACATTAGCGAACGATGTTTTGTATTGTTACCACTGGTTGAAATTGCCCCTGATTTAAAGATAGGCGTGAACAAAGTGCGTGATCTTATAAAAAAATGTATAAATGAAGATATTGAAAAAGTTAGCAATGGCAAAGAATGGGTCAATTTTTAACTTGAAATCTCTGAATATTGCAAGAATTGAGTTTTTTAGTCATTAATGCCTAGAGCTAATCTAGAAACTTTACGATAATCATTCCATGGGCGTTGAGGAGATCCCGACGCCCATTTAATAACAAACTCTCCATTTTCATTATAAATTTCAGCCGTGCCATTAAGTGCAATATCGCGCTTTGTAATCAGTAATGCGTTTGCTTTACAGCCTTCATTGGCAAGTTTTGGATAGCTTGTGCTGACATAGTTTAAAAATATAATATCTGCTTGGTCGCAGTTTTCTTTCAAAAAATTTGGATTATCGATGATTGTTAGGTGTTTGTTGCTTTCTAAATTTAGATGACAGATAAATTCTGTGCAGGTAAAGCCAAAGGGAGCTTGGCTATTCACTGGTATGATATCCGCAGGTTTTAACTTCAAACTGCTAAGCCAGTTATTCACAAGGTAACTTGGTGGCCTTAGCTGATTGACTGCAAATTTATGGTCTTTAGTAAAAGACGCAACAAGACGGCCATCTTCCGAAATGAGTATGCTTGGAATTGGTGAGCTAAAAGTAAGTAACATACCAACACAAAGGGGAATAAGTCCAAGTAGCCTTAATCGCGTTTGTAAAAAAAACAGTAGGATTAGACCCAAAGTTAAAAATATCAAATCATGTTCATTAATTATGTTGGTGTTAAAGTCTGGTGAAATAGATGTAACCCAAAATGCAATTTTTTTTACAATATCTACTCCTGCTCCCATAATTTGTAATGGTAACCATTCAAGATGGAGTGGCATTAAAACTGCTGCCATAAGTGCAAAAGGCATCACCAATATAGACATGATAGGAAAGGCAAGCCCATTGCCCAAAATTCCAAGTGGCGCAGTATTGTTGAAATGATAGGCTGCAAAAATTCCACTAGCAAAGCCAGCTACTAAAGAGGCTACAGCGGTTGAAACAATTGGCACCAAAACAAATTTATATAGAAAATTCTTCTTAACTATTTTTCCATTTTGTTTTTTCTCTCGATTGCTCCACCAGCCAAAAACTGCAATTAGTGCGGCTGTTGCAGCAAAGGACATCTGGAAGCTGGGCCCAAGAATTTCATGGGGAGAAATGATAATTGTAATCAATGCAGCAATGGCAATATTTCGCATGGTAAGGGCGGAGCGATCAAATACGATTGCAATCATCATAACGGCAACCATCACATAAGAGCGCTGGGCGGCAACATCTGCTCCAGATAAAATGAGGTAAAATGATGCAGCCAATAGCGCAATGATGGCTGCTAGCTTTTTAGCTGGATAACGCATAGCAAAAGATGGAAAGCAGGATAGAATGAGGCGAGCCACTACCAAAATCATGCCCGTTACCATTGCCATATGTAGGCCGGAAATAGAAAGAATATGGGAGAGCCCGGAAACCCGCAACGCTTTATTGGTATCATCACTAATGCCGCCCCGTTGTCCGGTAATCAATGCAGCAGCCACCGCACCAGCCTCGCCACCAATTGAATTGGTGATACGTTCGGTCATGTTGCTGCGTAGAGTGGCAATGGCTAAAAAAAGCCGCTGGGTTATATTGGTTGGCGCTGAAACTGAAATTAGTTGTGGTTCGCCCATAAAAAAACCTTGGGCGCTAACACCTGAATAATAGTTATGGAACGAAAAATTATAACTGCCGATGCGTGACGGACCGCTAGGAGGGCGCAAGCGAACAAGCCCATAAAGTCCATCACCTATAAGTATATTAGCGGGTAAGCTCCGCGCAGTTAAACGTATCTTATCAGGGGTAAAAGGAAGCGCTGGGTTTTCACTTGCTAAAACTTGAAGATCTAAACGGTAGTCGCCATTAATGCCTTTATCAAGTGATAATATACGACCCTTAATAGTGGTTGTTGAGGTATTGGCAATGATCTGGGTATTTTTTCGAATAGTTTCTACCTTGCCTGCAATGACCCCTGCATTAAAAAGGACAAAGGTAAGAGCAAATAAACGCAACAATCGATTATGACGATAAAGCGCAAAGATTAGAAGACTTAACAGCAATAATAAAAGGAGATAGATTAATGATGGTTCATAATCTAGATTAAAATACCAAATGGAACCACTACCAGCAATAACCGGTACAAATAAAAATATGCTGCCAAGAGCACCTTCAAAATTATATAAATTGCAAAGTCTGTTGAAAATCCTATTTAGGCGATCAAACAGCCAGCTTTTATTTTTGGGTGGAAGGTAGGCAATATCGTCCGGTGTGTCTATTATTGGTGGATGACGTTGATTGGAGGTAGTCTTAACATTTTTAGCCAAATGCTGAAGCTCCTCCTTGCGACAGTTATCTTATTTGATTTTTTATTGTCAGATTTAATAGAAAAATTACTTATTTTTATGTTTATTGTACTGTAATATTTATTTCAATAAGAAAATATTTATCAAATTTATTTTTTTACTTAATTATAATATAATTAATATTATAATTAATAGGCTCAAGGCCTGGCATATGCAACTCAGACGAAACTCCTTTTATAGGCTTAAAGCTGTTTGATCGCTGATTATTGTGCATTTAGCCGTCCTATATTATTGATGACCTTGGCCTCATAACATTGTTTTTTTATAGCAATGATCGCTTTTAATACGCTATCATAATATTGGGTTGTAGTATTTCGGTTGCATAATGAATGTTTTATCAATCAGTAAGTTATTATGCGCTTATATTATGATGAATATTTAAAGATTCTAAAAAGTAATCATTGTTTTATTTTTTTTAATATTTACCAAAGGTTTAATAGACAAAGATCCAAACTATTAAAATCAATCCTTGCTAGATAAAGTAATTTGTACTTTAATCTAACGAGGATTTATGGCTAAGTAAAATAGGCAACCCCAAGGATCTAGTGTGGCTAAATTTTTTCAAGCTTAGGTTATTACCGATTATGAATAATATTTGCAATAAGACTGGTTTTACCAAAATGTTATATTATTTAAATGTCTTTTTAATTTTTTATTCTTTGTTTATGACTATAAATGCAGTTCCATTGAATGCGCAAAATATGAATGGTGCCGAGCAACCTGTCGATGAATACGGAAATCCATTGTGGGATTATAGGGATGGAAATGCTTATATTATTCGCTCAACACCTATATATTCTTGTCCATCAAAAAAATGTAAAATAATCAACACCCTCGATGCAGGCTGTCCAATTAGCTATTATGCTCCTGTTGAAAGTGAAGGCTATGGTGAATGGTTACGTTTAAAAAACTATTCATGTTTAAAAGGGGATCAACTCGATAGTAATGATTATGTTGATGCTGGATATGTTTTAAAGAAAAATACCGATTGGCAGATCTCGAACTTATTGGTGTATCCTTTTGATAGAAATATAGATGATAACGGTAATGATTTTGATTTTCAAATACGTTCATGTGAAAATCAAAAGAAATGCCCTATCGTTTTTGATTCAAGAACAGATGATCCGAATGTTTTTTTCGTTTACGAAAAAAAAGAACCGCTTCCAAAAGATAAGGATAAAAGAACGGGATGCTTTTTCGTCATAGAAAAAGTTAATTCTTTGTCTTTGTATGATTATTGGCTATACACTGAAATGTTTGATGATGGGTGTAAGTCGAAAAATCCGAAATGGTTTGGGGCAGCATCTTTCAAACTTTTCAAAAAGCCAAGGGCACCGTTTGATATCAATGAGGCTTTGAATGTTGGTGGATATAGGCCAGCAGGTGGTTTTGTTTTGGCTAAGAATGAACCAATTACAATCAACGCTCAAGCCCTAGTTATTTCAATGGATAAAGTTGAAATCAATTCGGTTTATGAAAACAAAACAAATAAAGACATAACAACAAATGTTTTCTTTTCACTGCCACCATTAGAAATCGACCCTAAGACACATACATCTGATGACATTCAAAAGTTTGGAATTGACATGAGCCAGTTGAGTGAAAAAGACAGGTTCGTGGATTTTGAAGTGTGGGTCGACGGTAAGCGCATTGACTTAAATGGGCAAAGACAAATCATTAAGACAGCCTCGCAAGACAAAGATGTGCTGCAAATATCATTTTATTGGCAGCAGGCTTTTCCTGCAGGCAAACCTGTTACAATGCGCGTTGTTTATAAGCCTTTGAGTGGTAAAGGTTCGCCGAAACCTATAAGTACACTTTTAAAAACGATCAACAATGAGAAGGTTGTTAATGAGTTTTGTATCGACAAAGGCTTTATCAATGGCGTGTCTTTGAAGCAAAAAGCTGGCTATGAAACAGGCGTTATAACGCCCGTTGGTTATCTTTTAACAGCTAATGAAAACTGGAATGATGGCATAATTGGTGGTTTTCGTCTTGTTATTGATAAAGGAGACCCTGATAATCTGATTAGTTTGTGTGGTGATGGTGTCAAAAAAATTAGCTCTACACAATTTGAAATCAAAGCGCAAAATTATAGGCCACAAGATAATCTATCTATCCTCATTCTTAATGCTTGGGAAAAATAAGGCCTTGTCGCAAGTTTTATAAATTTACATGAGGTATAAAATGAAAAAAAGTGCGGTTGTTTTTATGTTTATTGGTTCGCTTTTTATTTCATCTAATAGTTGGTGCTATGCTGAAACTTCTGATGGATTTAAACAAACTGAATATTTAGCAACGATTAACAGAACAGAATCTCAATACAAAATGGGGCTATATTACTATTATGGAAATGAAGTTGCACAAAATAAGATGGAAGCTATAAAGTGGTTTAAACGCTCTGCTGAAAGAGGGGGCGCTGAAGCCCAATATATGCTAGGTTTGATATATTTAAATAGTGAAAATAATAAGAAGGAAGAAGAGTCATTTAAATGGTTCAAGCTAGCCGCCGATAATGACCATACAAACGCCCAATTTGAACTAGGTAAATATTATTATATAGCACCATCATAAAGATATAACGCAGTAGAGGCATTTAAATGGTTTGAGTTAGCAGCGGTTAAAGGGCACCCACAAGCGCAAATTTTTTTATCTGATTTTTACTATTTTGGCCAAGTAGTTGAAAAAGATGAATATATGTCGTTTGAATGGTGTAAAAAATCAGCTGAACAAAGTTATTATAGAGCTCAAAGTAACTTAGGTGAAAAATTTTTTTATGGTCGCGGTATAAAAAAATAAAAACGAAGCGTTTAAATGGTTTCAGAAGGCTGCTTTACAAGGATTTGATAGAGCGCAGTATTTTTTGGGCGTTATGTATAAAAATGGAGATGGAGTTGAAAAAATGAAGAGGAAGGAAAACGATATATTAAATTAGCTGAAGATCAAGACATATGGCTAGTTAATAGAGAAAATAGTATTCCATGATAATATGTCACGTTGTGATAAACGGGTAATGCTATATTGCCCATGAGCATTTACGTGACATTGGAAATCGTCAAGGTTTACCGTCCGCAGCTTAAGCTAAAAATCTGCGCAATACAAAATTTGCAACACTGTGAAAAATCATCTATCTGCAATGAGCTTCGACTTGGCCGTTGATAAAAAACGATTGGATAATTCGCCGCTGGTCGCTCTTGCTAAGAGTAGTGCCCCTACCATTACCGACAAATCATAGATTGCATCGTCTTCAGCGGTATCAGTGTCTTCTAGCGTGGTAAGAATAGCTAAAAGTTGTTCTATTCCCTGCTTAAAAGAATTTTTAATCATTTCGCTGGTGTCATGACGCGAAATATCCATGGCGAGACATGGTATAGGGCAACCTTCAGCAACATTGTTTTTGTTTTGTTGTGACAAGTAGCCTTCTAATATTACTTGCCGCGCCAGTGCATGGGATGGTGCGTCTTTTACTTTTTTTTGCCATTTTTCGTTTGAAGCGTTAAACATCAGCGAACAAATCTTGGTCAATAATTCATCTTTTGAGCTGTAATGCTTATAAAATCCACCATGGGTTAAACCGGATGCATTCATAAGATCCGCGATACTGACTTTTAGCCCCTTTTCTTTGATGAGCTTCGCGGTTGTTTCTTCTATTCTTGTGCGATTTTGGATCATTTTGTCCTTTGAAACTCTTGGCATAAAACCTCCAAATCTTTTTTATTAATCAGTTTAAGAATAATAAGTCATTTAACCCATTAAATACATTTTAAAATAAAAATTGCATTAAAATAGATTTCACCTATAATCTATTTTTCATTTTGCACACAAATGAAAACAACAGATTAAGTAAACGCCTATTCCCCTGTTAATGCATTTAAGAAGAATAAGGTTCAATATGCCGTCAGAAAAATTTTCCCCAAATTTTATTTACATAATTATCGGTAGTGCAATAATTTTAGCACTTTCTTTGGGGATTCGTCATGGGTTTGGGCTATATCTTGTGCCTATGAGCAATGAATTGGCGTGGGGGCATAGTGTTTTCAGCTTAGCAATTGCGATGCAAAACTTACTTTGGGGGATAGTGCAACCTTTTACTGGTGCTTTTTCTGACAAATATGGCGCTAAAAAAACCGTCCTTATTGGCGGTATTCTTTATAGTTTAGGCTTATTGTTAATGGCGACTAGTTCATCGGGTATTATGTTGAACCTAAGCCTTGGTGTTATTTTAGAATTGGCACTATCGGCAACGTCTTTTTCAGTATTGCTTTCTGCTGTTGGCCGTGCGGCACCAGTGCAAAAACGCGGCTTAGCGATGGGGATGGCCAGTGCGGCAGGCTCATTGGGGCAATTTATAATGTTACCTTCAACATTACTTTTAATCAAAAACTATGGTTGGTCTATATCTTTGCTTGTCAGTGCTTTATTAAGTGCATTGATTATACCATTAGCTTTTTTATTAAAAGTTCCGCAATCGCCAAAAGGTGCTGCTTCTTTAGCGAAAAATAAACAACAAGCCTCATTAAAAGAAGTAATTGGCATTGCTATTAAATATAAGCCATTCCTATTTTTATCTTTAGGTTTTTTTGTTTGTGGCTTTCAAGTTGTTTTCATCGGTATCCATATGCCAGGATATTTGATTGATAATGGTTCGATAATACGAAGGGCACAATATTTTTGGCTCTTGTCGGGCTATTTAATATTGTTGGAACTTATTTAGCGGGATGGCTAGGTGATAAATATTCAAAGCCGCATTTGTTAATGGCACTATACGGATTGCGCGGAGTGGCTATAATTATTTTTTTAACTATGCCCTTAACCACTTATTCTGTATATTTATTTGGCGCGTTGATGGGTATTCTTTGGCTATCGACCGTACCTCTAACCAATGGTATTGTTGCCAACATATTTGGAGTGCGCTATTTAACCACACTTGTTGGTCTTGTCTTTTTGGCCCATCAAGTAGGGTCATTTTTCGGAGGTTGGTTAGGTGGTGTTAACCATGACCTCACTGGAAATTATACAAATATATGGATTTTTGCAATTTTTCTAAGTCTAGTTGGTGTATCTGTCCATTTCTTTGTTAATGAAAAGGCTATTATTCATGAATAAATCTCTTAACCTTTTAAAGTTAAATGCTGCACTTATCGCTCTGGGCTTGGTTATATTTGCAGTTTATTTGTGGACAAAAACTCCAGATTTATTTGCAAATTTCAATCATGCTTTTTGCCCTCATTGATAGGATAATAAATGAGGCTACGCTGAAAGCATTTTAAGTTTATGATTACAGTTAAATCGACTTTATAAAAGCGTAATTTAATTTACAGCTTTTACAGGGTGTCTTTATTTTTCAAATATTAACAATCGGTTATATGTTTTTAATTTTTATTCTAATAGGCTGAATAGGGTTACTTCGTATGTTTTTGTTAGGTGAAGAAACGCTAAAAACAGCATTAACTCGGTAAAAAAAATAATCAGAGTTGCATAAAAGGTGAGCGAGTTTCAATTAAACAGTTCAATACTGTAAGCAAATTTTTATCTTGGGCAAATATATTTATGCTCCTCCTAAGAGGAGGCGAGTAAATAAAAAATGCCGCAATAAACATGCGGCATTGTGTGGTTTAATGAATTACTATTGATAAATTTAGCGTTCACGTAAAGCTTCGCCAGCTCTGTTGAGAGGCTTTAACAAATAAGCAATTATGGTCTTTTGTCCCGTACTAATTTCTGTTGTGGCTACCATGCCGGGAAAAATTGAATATTTATGATCCTTTTCAGGATGGTTTTTATCTTTTACATCAATGTAGCTTTGATCTGTCTGCACATGGACACGATAATAGCGAACACGCTTATCTGCTTCATCTTCAATAGTATCTGGTGAAATATAAATAACTTTACCTTTCATAGATCCATATACGCCAGAGTCATAAGCAGAGATTTTTACATTAGCACTTTGTCCATCATGGATAAAAGCAATGTCACGAGGGGTTATCTTGGCTTCGATTACCAATTGATCGTCCTGCGGTACAATTTCCATCAAGATTCCGCCAGGTGCTATAACACCACCAATAGTAGAGACATTGACATTTTTAACAATGCCTTCTGTTGGGGATGTAATAACTCTGCGGCTAAGTTGATCTTTTAAGCCTCCTAGGCTTTTGATTAGCGGCTCTAATTCGCTCATGGTTTTGGTGTAATCATCACGTAATGCCACAAGATATTGATTTTGACTAGCGCCAAGACTGGTAGTGAGCTCAGCAACAATTTGCTGAAGACGTAGAAGTTCAGTCTTGCTTGCCGCGCCACTTTGCATGAGGGGCTGGGCTATTTTAATTTGCTCCTCAGCAAGATTTAACTGGTTTTGGATATTTGAAATGTTTTCTTTAAATGCACGCCTATTAACCGTGAATAGGTTTGTTTCACGCTGCGTTACCTCTTTAAATTTCAATACATCTGCTGGAAAATCAATCTTATCTGCATCGTTTATTTCCGCTTCAATACGCGCAGCCCGAGCTTGCAGCGTGATAATTTTTGATGAGGTTTCATCAAATTTAGCTTGCGACAATTTCATGTCAAGAGTGGCTAATACATCACCTTTTTTAACTGTATCGCCTTCTTTTACAGTAAGATTTTCAATAATTCCGCCTTCAAGGTTCTGGACGATTTGTCCTTTCATTGAAGGAATAACTCGACCTTCGCCTACGGCCACCTCTTGAAGCTCAAAAAGACAAGCCCACACTAAAAAAGCAGCAAGGGCAGTCATCATTATCCAAAGCATTATACGGGCCTTATTCGTTACGCCGTATATTTTGAACATTCCATCACTAAACATAATTTCCCCGCCTTATTTTCTAAATGGGTTTTCTGATGCCTTGGCTGGCTTGATTGACAGCACACCAGAACCCGATTTAGCATATGGGTTGGGCGTTTTTGTGGCTTCGGTAGTCGGTGTTGGCTGCACAGCTTGCTGGCCAGCGCTCATTGCTTTTAATATTTCATCCTTAGGTCCATCCCTAATGATGCGACCATTATCTACAATTAATATCCGGTCAACGAGTGATAAAACTGGATATCTATGGGTAGCAACGATTAGCGTGCGATTGGTTAGCCATTGTTGGAGATTGCGTAAAACTTCAACTTCCGTCCCCTCATCAAGAGATGCAGTGGGTTCGTCTAGGATTACGACGTTAGGTGAACGTAAATAAAGACGGCTCAGCATAAGCGCTTGTTTTTGTCCACCTGAAAGTCCAATACCACTTTCGCGTAGTTTTAAATCCAAACCATGAGGCTGATTTAGTAATAATTTATCTGCACATGCTAGTCGCATTGCTTTTAAAATATCTTCATCGCTTGCTAATGGGCTACCAATAAGAAGATTATCACGCAATGTGCCGTAAAAAAGGCTTGATTCTTGCAGCATTGCACCAACGTCGCGGCGGATATCTGCAATATCAATAATTTTCATTGGTGTGCCATCAAGCGTAATTTGACCTTGAACAGGGGCAGAAAGTCCAGCAATCATACGCAATAGTGTAGATTTACCAGCACCAACACGCCCCAATACAGCAATCCGCTCACCAGCTGTGACAGTCAAGCGAGGTATAACTAAGGCTGGTTTTTCCATAGGACCATAGGCATAGGCAACATTTGTAAAGTCGAAGTTACCTAAAATCACGGGCTTATGGTAATAATCATTTTTGCTGTCATGATCGACTGGTAAAGTGAGCAAACCATCAAGCGCTTTTTTACCAACGCGGGCATTTTGCAAACGACCCAAAATACCTGGAATTTGTGCTAATGGAGCAATTGTACGACTGGTTAGGATAGAGCAGGCAAGCACAGCACCAAATGACATGACATTGTTCAAAATACCATATACACCCGCAACAATTACGCCGACATAAGCAAGCTGTTGTATCATTTGTGAAAAATGCATCAATAGCGCAGCCCATTTGCGCTGTTTCAAGCTGATGTCACCGCTCGTCTTGTTGACGTTATCCCAGACATTACGAAAGCGTGGTTCTGCTTGTAGTAATTTAATGTCTTCTGCGCGGTAGATAGATTCCATTAAAACTGCGTTGCGCAGCGCCGCTTCGTCAAGGCCAGCATTTGCTAGTTTAGCGAGCGGAATTTGCGCAATGATACCAGGTAGAATAATCAACGGAATAGCAAGGATTGGAATCCAAACTAATGGACCACCAAGCGCCCATATAATGGCCAAGAACACTGTAACAAAAGGTAAATCAATTAATACACCAAGTGTACTAGAGGTAAGCAATTCACGAATTTGGTCAAGATCACGTAGCTGCGAAACCAATGTGCCAGGTGAACGTGGTCGTGAATCATTGCGAATATTTAATGTGCGTGAGAAAAACATACCAGACAATTTTAAGTCAGCAAGCTTTCCAAAATAATCCGTAACTGATACGCGTGACATACGCATCAAGAATTCCATAATCATTGCAATTGCAACGCCGGTAAAAAGAACCCATAGCGTTGAGAGTGATTGCGATGGAACAACGCGATCCCAAACTTGCATCGCAAAAAGTGAAGTACCGATAGCAAGAAGGTTGCCAAAAAGAGAGCCAAGTCCCAATTGCACCATAAGAGGCCAATTGCTGGTAAAAATACCCCTTAACCATGATTGTGGCTTTTCTTCAAGATATTTGTCAAGTCGGTCGTCGCGCACAGCTTCATGACGGTCAAGCAATAAGATTTGACGTTTTCCAGCCTTAAATAGTTGGTCAAGCGCAACACGGCGTTCAAAAGACTTTCCGTTTACTACAAAATGGATCAAAGCCTGCTTTTCATCAAAGGCAGTCAGTAAACCTAGTTCTTTGCCAATTTCAATGACGCATGGCAACATAGTATTAGAAAGATTGCTTTCGTCTATGCTTAAATAGGTTGCGTTAAGGCCACAGGCCAAAGCAATATCTATTGTAGATTGTTTCGGATCCCCGCCTTTTGTCCAAGCTGCTGCATTACGCACCAATTCAGGTGAAGATTTTATACTAAGCTGACGCGCAGCTAGAAGTAAAACATCAGTCCATTTGGTTGCATCAAAGGCAGGTTGTATACTGCTAATATTTTCAATTTTATCGGTCATTATGACACCCCGCCAATTATCGTCCGCCTCTTAAACGCTCCACCAGTTCACCAACCGCAGTGTAAGCTTTAATACGTGCGGTCATGTAGTCGGCCATTGCTGTAACATATTCACTTTCAGCAATAAAAGTTTCGCGTTCGGCATTCACAACATCCGTTAGAGGACGTTTATTTAATGTATATTGTTGCCAATAAAGATCGCGCGATGTCAAAGATAGTGACATCAGTTGTTTTGAATTACCCATTCTGGCGGTAGCACCATCAGCTTCTGTTTTGGCAGAGCTGACAGTTGTCCGTGCAACGAGGCGCTCATTTTCACTTGCCTGCTTGGCTGCATTTACCTCAGCCTGTGCTGAAGCAATTTGGTGTTTTTCCCTAAAGCCTGAATTTAATGAACCGCTTAATTGCAAGCCAACAAATGAATTATCATTGGTAATATTGCGCTGTCCTGTGGATTTTTGTTGGCTGGCTGCCACACTTACCGATGGGTAAAGTTGTGCTTTTGCAAGCCTAACACGTTCGAGCGAAGCTTTAACTTCCGCATCAGCTGCTAAAACATTAGGCGTATTTTCAATCGTATTGCGTCCACGGCCAAGAGAATCAAGGAATTTTGAGGTTGTTTCCATATTCGCTACTTTTGTCGGGCGGATACCAGTTATTTCAGCGAAACGTCCAGCAGCTATATCAAATCTATTTTGAGCCGATAAAAGATCTGAGCGCGCGCGTTGAATAGCAACATCTGCCTGGTTAAGATCGACCGCATCAGAAAGACCGCTTTGAACGCGCTCTGCAATCTTTTCTTGTGTACGCCGCATGGCACCATATTCGCGCTCTGCCGCAGCAATCAACTCTTGAGACGCTGACAATTCAATAAATACAACTGACATATTGGTTGCAACATCTTCTACGGCTTTAGATAAAAGGTAGCTATCTTTTTCATAAGTTGCTTTAGCAACACCAATTCGGCTTGAAGTGCGACCAAAATCATAGACTAATTGCGTTACACCTACTGAACCACGCACGCTTGAGCCAGTTCGGTCACTATTGCTTGAGGCGTAATAACGGTTATAACCTGGATCAACACCATATTGGAATGTTGGATACCAAGCCGACTTTTCAATGGAAATTTGCGCATTACTTTGAACAACCACAGCAGATGCGCGGCCAATATCTGGATGGCGCGCAATTGCAATACCCACCGCATCAGTAATATTGAGGTTATCAGTATTGATTGTATGGAGCGGATTGTTACTTGCATTACTAACATCATTCGCCCTTGCTAATGCGAGAGTAGATTGGGGCGGATTTGATAAAGCTTGCACATTCTGATTTCGCTTTAACTTTAATCCTTGGCAACCTGATAAAGTCAAAACGCATGCCATTGATAGCGCAACAATAATCACTTTGCCTGATGAGTTTGATAAAGATTTCATTGCAGATTCTTTTCCCCATATTTTACCCTGCGATGCCATCATTATTCCTCTTAAAAAAAATCGTTATTTAAATATCATTAATAGCAGCCAGTTGCCGAAAAATAAAGATGGCAATAGGCTTACTTGCTTCTGCTAAAATATCATATCTTAGATAGGGGTGTTGACGTAATTCGACAATAGCTAGCGATCATAGAATGAGATATTAAAAAAATCTATCCATGAAGTTATCACTTGCAATTAACTTATGTTACCCAACCCGCCATTTTGAACACCTACTTATATTATAATTACGAATAGAACAAGAGAAACAAAAATAGTTTTGCTATTTTTATTTTTCGGCTATTTAATTGGTGTTGAAATGTATTACATTTTTTTAAAGAACAGTTTGATTAGCTTATGCTGATTTAAGTTGAATTAAATAGATTTCAATGGTTTGCTCAATATATCACGTTATTTGTTCATATTATGGGCGATTTGCTTTTTAAGATGACCATCTTTGTTTCTAAAATATTTAAATACCTTTAGTTTTTTTGAAATATTACATGGGCTTACTAACAGTAAATATTGCATGGATGGAGGATTGGATGTTTTTATGAAAATGTAGCGTTGAAATCGGCGTTTTTTGACTTTTTTATGTCCGCTATTTCGCGTTTATATCATGTTGCGTTAAACGTATCGTTACGGCAAAAATATGATGATATATAAATAAATTGCTGGTATCTAATAATTTGCTTTGGCGATATTCTCTGCCTACATCAAACCAATTTTTTAGGCATTGTAGAAGCACCAGCTATTTTTTTCGTTTGTATGTAATACGGTTAAAAGCGTGGCCGATAATTTTAATATTGGTATTTTAAGCTATCCTTTATTATTTTGATTTCTTGTAGACACTGTCTGGGTAAATATATGCGCTTTTGTTTTTTTAAGCGGAATTATTTTCAAGCTGGGACTTAACGATATTGTGTTGCCGAATGTGATTTCTGTCTTTGTATATTTAAAAACTTTGCTTTAAATTTGAGCTTTATTTTATTGATAGTTCAATTTTTGCTGTCATCTACTGGAGAATTGAAATGACTATTTATGTTCTTGATGGGCACATGCCGCATATCGTCGAAAAGAAAACTAGTTTTGTAGCAAAAAGCGCGGATATTATCGGCCAGGTAATTATTAATGATTCTGCTAGTATATGGTTTGGTGCCATTTTACGGGGTGATAATGAACCTATTATTGTGGGTGAAGGCTCCAATGTACAAGATGGTGCGACTATCCACACCGATAAAGACATTCCTGTCACTATTGGGCGCAATTGCACAATAGGTCATCGTGCTATTATTCATGGTTGCATTATTGGTGATAATTGTCTCATTGGCATGGGGGCTGTGATTATGAATAAGGCGGTCATTGGAGAAAATTCAATCGTTGGTGCAGGAGCATTGGTGACAGAGGGGCAAGTTTTTCCAGCTAATTCATTGATTATTGGTTGTCCAGCTAAAGTAAAACGCAGTCTTACTGAGGGCGAAATTGCAAAAAACACTGCATCAGCTAAATTGTACCAAAAAAATTCAATTCGCTATATCAATGGCTTAGAAGAAATGCAAAAAACTGGCCTGTAATTTTTTCAACCTGTAATTATTCCACTCAATTTCTATTTTAATTCCTATGAAATTGCCCTTAACAAGGATAGAGGAAGCAGGGGGAATAATAGCAGTTTAATTATCGGCTCACATTAGTTAGTTTCTCTTTTCCACAATGAGGTGATTTGTGGCACGCTTTTTACCTGATAAATTTTTAACCATTTTAATTGCAACAATTATCCTTGCTAGTTTCTTGCCAGTAAGTGGTAAGGGGGCAGATTGGTTTTCGCTTGCTACAAAATGTGCTGTAGCGCTTTTATTCTTTTTGCATGGCGCGCGCTTGTCGGGTGAGGCGGTTTTAGCTGGTGTTACCCATTGGCGTTTGCATTTAATGGTATTTTTGTCAACATTTGTGCTGTTCCCTATTCTTGGTCTTGGTGCTGGTTGGCTTATTCCCTCATTAAAGCAATCTATTTTTTATGCTGGCATTCTTTATTTGTGTGTGTTGCCTTCAACAGTGCAATCATCTATTGCTTTTACCTCAATTGCAGGTGGAAATGTGCCTGCGGCGATTGTTTCAGCTTCCGCATCAAATATATTAGGCATGTTTGTTACGCCCTTTCTTGTGGGGCTTTTATTTCAGGCTCATTCAGGGGCGGGTATTTCTCTTGATGCTTTTTTAAGTATTATCGTACAGCTTTTATTACCTTTTTTAGCGGGCCAGCTATGCCGACGTTTTCTTGGCTCTTTTTTAAATAGTCACAAAACCTTAACCTCAATTGTTGATCGTGGTTCTATTGTTATGGTTGTTTATCTTGCCTTTTCAGAAGCTGTGACACAAAAATTATGGGCAAATACATCATGGCATGATCTTATGGCCATGGTGGGATTTGATGTTGTCTTATTATTCCTTGTATTGACGATTACATGGTGGAGTGCCAAACTTTTGAAGTTTAATGAGCCGGATTGTATTACAATTATGTTTTGTGGCTCCAAAAAAAGCTTGGCAAGCGGTGCTCCTATGGCAAATGCCATATTTTCAAGCTATAGCCATATTAATATTGGTGCTGTTGTGTTGCCTTTGATGCTATTTCATCAAATTCAGCTTATGGCGTGTACTATAATTGCCCGACATTTGTCGCAGCGGAAAGAAAAAAGAGATGATTGATGAAGATGCCCTTGAAGAAGCTTACAATCGCGGTTTAAGCTTGGAAAAATCGGGTGATTTTGATGGGGCTGCAATTGCATATCGCGAAGCTTTAGAGCTCGATTCTGATGATCATGCCGGTGCGTCGGTGCGCTTGGCGGCGATGGGGAAGGGGGATGTGCCTCAAAATGCACCCAAAGCCTATGTTGCTACATTATTTGATCAACATGCCGACGTATTTGATATGATTCTCGTCGACCAATTGCAATATGATGTGCCATTACAATTGCGAGAACGCTTGATTGAAGTGCTGGACGGCGATTTTATGTTTGAGCATATGCTTGATCTTGGTTGTGGTACAGGCCTATCGGCAGATGCGCTTGATGATATGGCCAAGGAGAAAACGGGCATTGATATATCTGAAAATATGGTCGCCATTGCCTATGAAAAAGGGGATTATGATAAGCTATTTGTTGGTGATGCAGTTGGTTTCTTAGAGCAAGCAGGTGATCAACAGTGGGATCTCATTGTAGCAACAGATGTATTGCCTTATATGGGCCAATTGGATGATTTTTTTAAAAACGTCGCAGGTCATCTTGAAAATGGCGGGATTTTTGGTTTTTCAAGTGAAACTACTGATAAGGAATCTTTTGCTGATCGCCCCTTTATCGTCGGGCCTTTTCAGCGCTTTGCTCACAGTGAAGATTACTTAGTAAAGGTTTTAAATGATAATGGCTTAATCATACTTGATTGTCAAAATATCGTTGTGCGCCTTGAACAGCAAAAACCTGTTGCGGGTCAGCTTTTTATAGCGCAAAAAAATTCCCCCCATAAATAGAGTTATTTTTTAAAAGTGCATTGAATATTGGTTTAATATTCAATGCATTGCCAAATTTAATTGAAAGCAATGATAAAAATCTATTTTAACGGTGAAGAGTACTTACATTATTTGTTATATTCGTTTATTCCCGTTGCAACACTACTTTAATTTATAATAGGAAATCTTGTAATGTCGCATGTTGAGCCAATTAGTTGGTGGGCGCGTAATAAGGGGTGGTTTTTCCCCCTTTTGATTATACTTGGCTGCATAGGTGCTTTTATTCTTGTGATTTGCACCATTATTTATTTTGTTGTTGGTGCAGTGAAAAAGTCTGAGCCTTATCTACTAGGACTGGAAATAGCAAAAAAAAATGCTGAAATTGTTGCTTTAATGGGTGAACCGATTGAAGAAGGTTTTTTTGTTGGTGGTAATACGCCTGCACCCAATGAACAAGGAATGATTGATATGTCCATTCCACTTACTGGGCCCAAAGGAAGTGGTGTTGTGTTAATCGTTGGTCAAAAACTTGGCGATGATTGGAAATATAGTAGAATTTTGTTCCGTAGCAATGAAACAACAGCTGTTGTGGATTTAAGACCGCAAGCGGTTGAATAAAGTAAAATTATATTCAAAAAATATATAAAAGCGATAGTTTTTAATCTTTCAGTATCTCTACATATGAATTTTATCTACGGTTAGGAACTATCGCAAAAAAAAGATGAGAGATTTCTAACATAAGCTCGAAAGCTCTACGCTATTCATAAAAAACACCGACATAAAAATGCTATAGTAAATGTTTTTTATGCTCCTAATGCGCTCAAGGTGAATGTAATCGCAGATATAATAATGAATAAATCAATATATTAGATATTTACCGTTTTCTTTATTGTATTTTTTATCAGTTTATTAGATCATTTTATTTAATGTAAAATTTATAAATTTTAAAAATAATCGCACAAGTGCGATGATACATAAAGAGTAGAGATAAATAAGGCAGTTTTTGTTAAGTCCATTAATATTATTATTAGGCCTTACATTAAGTGCACTTTAGATTGCTTGCCTAAATGATGCTGTCGTCATCAAGTTCAACTGTTGGCTGCCTATAAATTTTACTTCCTCCTGAAAGAGGATTCAATGAAAAAGTGAGTTTCAATCGTGTGGATGTTGGAGAGGAATCCGCGCTGATCAATTGGGGCAGTTGGTCATAATCCAACTTAGCGGTACTGAATTTGCGGTGGATTAATAAGCCGTGAGCCACAGAGTACTTATTTGGGATATATGTATCAGCAAAAATTGCCTTGGCTAGTTCATAAATGAGGATGAGTTCAAATTAAAGAATGGAATTTTAGCTATTGAAATGGTGCGGTCGAGAAGACTCGAACTTCCACGGGTTGCCCCACAGCGACCTCAACGCTGCGCGTCTACCAATTCCGCCACGACCGCACGTGGTAGAAGCTAAAATAAATCAGCTAGCGGCGTTTAGCAAATGGTATGCACTCTTACAAGTCTTTTTTTTAAAAAAGTTTTTTTACGCATTTATTGCCAATAATGAAGTTTAATTTATCATAAAACCATTAAATTTTAATATGGATAATAAGATTTTAAGTTGAGGGAAAGCCTATTATCGGTTTGTCTTGTAAGTTTAAGTGCTGAAAACTTATCTGCTATAGTGTTACATTTCTAAATTAAAACAAAGCGATTAAGGGCGTACTTATCGAGCTAGTGTTTATGTAGAAAAAATTTCGATGAAAAATATCTGTTTATGCTACTTTTAATATGCATCAGGGCTCAGAATTTCGTGAACATTATCGGCTTATTAGAGATATAAAACTTGGTTTTTGTCGTTTGAGGCACTGCATTGTGCTATTTAGATCCACATAGTATTCGGTATTTAAACTTTTGTGAAATATATGCCATTAAATAGCTTGAAAGCCATGTAAAGGATCTTTATTGGTTTTATCTAAATCGGGCGAGGTGATTTGCCCAACATTCGCTTAACGTAAAGGGATAATTGGTCTGATGCCGAGCCGAAGCTGTGAGCCTTTATCTAAATGCGCATTTTTATGCGCCCAGCTTGATAATGCTAAAACTGCCGGAGGCCCGAATTGGCTTTAATACGCTATTTTTTTCGTTTTGCCCTTTTATCTTTCATGCTCATTGGCATGTCAAAATTTGCCTTTTCAGCGGATCCCGTCAAGATATCGCCGGATAGTGCTGCTGTTGATTTATCGGGATTTGTTGAAATTTCGCTTGATCAGGGTTCCAGTTTCCGTATTACCACGCCTCCCGATCCAGAGGGAATCATTCACGGCATTGAAGTGCAGGCAAATGGCGAAAACTCTCAAGGTAATTGGGCGGTTTTAACGCTTGCTAATCCTAGCGATCGTCAGCTTGATCGTTTAATTGTTGCACCCCATTATCGCCTTGCTGGTTCTGGCTTACTTGATCCTGATCTTGGTTCTATTCGTATTCAATCTATAACTCCAAGTGAGGGTTTTACACTTGAGCGGCAAGCCAGCCCCGACTCAGATGTTTTTCGCTTTACAATTAATCCTGGCGCAGTTGTAACGCTTGTTGCAGAGCTTGGATCGCGTGATTTGCCGCAATTATATTTATGGGAACCAGATGCTTATAAGGATACTGTGAATTCTTATACTCTTTATCGTGGTATCCTTCTTGGGATTTCTGGCCTTTTGGCTTTGCTTCTTACTATTTTATTTGTTGTTAAAGGTACCTCACTTTTTCCAGCAACCGCCGCTTTTGCTTGGGCGGTGCTTGGTTATATTTGTGTTGATTTCAGTTTTTTAAACAAACTTTTCAATGTTGTTCCTAATTCTGAACCACTATGGCGAGCGGGTACCGAAGTGGCCTTGGCTGGTACAATATTGGTTTTCCTCTTCACCTATCTGCATTTACATCGTTGGCATTATCATTTTAGTTTCGGTATCGTGTTGTGGCTTGGCGCGCTTTGTGGTCTCGGCGGTATGGTCCTTATTGATCCGGTACAAGCCGCTGGTTTTGCGCGTGTTTCACTTGGTGCAACAGCATTAATCGGCGTTTTACTTATTTGTTATTTGACCATTCGCGGCTATGACCGAGCTATTATGCTGGTGCCGAGTTGGATTTTGTTTATTCTTTGGCTGGTTGCTGCCTATGCCGCAGTTACTGGTAAGTTAGATAATGATATTGTTCAACCTGCATTAGCTGGTGGTCTTGTGCTTATCGTGCTATTATTAAGCTTCACAGTTATGCAGCATGCATTTTCAAGCGGTGCTGGTAATCAAGGTATTTTTTCTGATCTTGAGAGGCAGGCACTTGCCGTTATGGGAACTGATCAGATCGTCTGGGATTGGGACGTAGTAAGAGATCGGGTCGTTACTACACCAGATTTATCTATTTATATTGGATCTGCAGCAAAGAGTCTTATTGGGCCAATGCGCAATTGGTTGCCGGCCATGCACTCTGATGATCGAGATCGTTTCCGAATGACTCTTGATGCAATTTTGGATACGCGTGCAGGCCGCCTTGATCAGACGTTCCGGCTGAGGGCTGGCGATAGTCAATATCGTTGGTTTTCGTTGCGTGCACGTCCTGTTATTGGTCCGGACGGCGAAATTATACGTTGTGTCGGCATGCTAATGGATGTCACTGAGCATAAAAAGGCCGAAGAGCGTTTGCTGCATAATTCAATTTATGACAGCCTAACAGGTCTTCCCAATCGACAATTGTTTTTAGACCGTTTACAGGCTTATTGTGATTTGGCGCAAAATGATGAAAATCTAAAACCCACACTTTTGATTATCGACTTTGACAACTTCCGCTCGATTAATCAACGCTACGGCCTGTCGGTAGGTGATACATTCTTGCTCGCCATGGCGCGGCGACTTGCTCGTCATCTCAAACCATTGGATACGTTAAGTCGTATTTCTTCCGATAGATTTGCATTTTTACTCGCGTCACAAAATGATCTTTCCAAGGTAGCAAATTTTACTATCAATCTTAAAAAAGCCTTGAATATGCCAATTAGCTTTGCAAAACGCGAAGTGCAATTGACAGCCTCTATTGGTCTCTTGCCATGGCTCGGCGGTACTGCTACTGCGGAAGATCGTCTCAATGATGGTATCTTAGCAATGTTTGCGGCAAAATATAATGGCGGCAATAAAATTGAACCATTTAGGCCGGTTTTCCGTAGCCAAAATATTGAAAAGCGCTCAATCGACGATGAATTGCGTGAAGCTTTAAGTCACGATCAAATTAATGTGGTTTATCATCCTGTATTAAAAATCGCTGACGGTACATTGGTAGGATTTGAAGCGATGTTGCAATGGGATCACCCAAGCCGTGGTACATTATTTACTCAAGACTTTATTTCTGCTGCCGAAAATGCTGGAATCACTATGGAACTTGCTAATTTTGTGTTGCATCGGGCTGCGCAAGGTATAGCTTTACTAAATCAAAAATTCCCAGGTAATCGTTACTTCGTTTCAGTTAATTTACCAAGTGCTGACTTGCTTCGTAATGATTTGGTAACTGGCATTCAATCGATGATCGTTCGAAATCCATTGCGTGAAGGACAATTATTGATCGAAATGCCAGAAGCGGTGCTTATGCAAAATCCTGAACTTTCGGTATCCTTATTTGAAAGGTTAAAAGGTCTTGGTGTTGGCTTGGTGCTCGATAATTTTGGTACCGGTTATTCTTCACTTTCTTATTTTGTACGTTTCCCATTTGATATTATTAAACTTGATCGTTCGCTGCTTAATAATGAGCGTCCAAAACAAAATATCTTATTGCGTTCGCTAATTGGAATGGCGCATGATTTAGGTTTTCAAGTGATTGCCGAAGGTGTTGAAAGCGAAGGGCTTGCTATCATGCTAAAAAATGCGAAATGTGAATATTTGCAATCAAACACATTTAGCATGCCGATTGCGATCGAGTCGGTGCTTGAGTTAATAGCCAATCATAAAAAATGATGGTGAAATGCAATATTGTTACGTGGATAGCCTTTGGGAAATCATTACAGCAGATTGCTCTTTGCCATTTTCTAGGCTCAGTTTGAAAAAGACAAAGCTATTAGTTTATAAATAAACTTTCGCTTGTGCCAAAAACATATTTGGGCTTTATTAATGGCAATCGATTCATGAACTGTAGCCAGTTAAATAATGATGTGAATATGTTTATTGTCTATAATCTCATATTCATGCCAAGTTGGCATAGTCCTTTTGCAGTTTTGGGCAAAGGGGGCAAGGGAGACAAAAATGGGTAGTACAATTCGTCCGCTAATTGCAGGAAATTGGAAAATGCATGGCACAAGCGAATCGCTTTCCGAATTACGGGCTATCGCAGTGGGTTTAAGCTCTGATCTTGGTAGCGGCTTTGATGCATTAATTTGTGTTCCGGCAACACTTATTTCGCGAGCTCATGACATTTTGTCTGGCGAAGTACTGGCTCTTGGTGGTCAGGATTGTCATGTTTTAGACAATGGTGCATATACGGGTGATGTCTCTGCGCCGATGATTAAGGACGCGGGGGCTTCTTTTGTAATTGTCGGGCATTCAGAACGACGCGAATATCATCATGAAAGTGATGAAATTGTCCGTAAAAAAGCAGAAGCTGCCCATCGAGCTAATCTTGTTGCAGTGGTGTGCGTTGGTGAAAAGTTGCAAGAACGTGAAGACGGTAGCGCTCTTTCAGTGGTGGAAAGCCAGTTGGCTGGTTCATTGCCTGATGAAATCAACGATAAAGATACAATTATCGCTTATGAGCCTGTTTGGGCCATTGGCACCGGAAAAATTCCAACTATCGACGATGTGGAAGAAATGCATGGCTTCATCCGTAGTGTTTTGGTAAAGCGTTATGGTGAAAATGCAAATCAAATACGTATCCTTTATGGCGGTTCAGTAAAGCCTGATAATGCAGCAACTTTGCTGGCTGTTGATAATGTCAATGGCGCACTTGTTGGAGGTGCAAGCTTAAAAGCAGGAGATTTTCTTGCAATTTGCAATGCTGGACGTAAGTGATAAGCTCTTAATTACTATCCAAAAATAATTTTGACCAAGAAACTTATCAAGTTTTTTGATATTTTTCTTGGATTATTTTTATTTTACGTGTAAACACTGCAAGATATGTATTTGGGTACTGATCGTGTTCCCACTCTCGTTATAATAATTAAAGCCGCCTCTCCAATGAACGTGAGGCAAACTTGCATGAAAGACAGGACCAATGCAGACAGTTGTCATCGTTATCCACCTTCTGATTGTTATTGCCCTTGTTGGGGTCATATTGATCCAACGTTCTGAGGGTGGTGGCCTTGGTATAGGTGGTGGTTCTGGTTTTATGACCGCACGTGGCACCAAAAATGCCTTAACCCGTTTTACCGCAATTCTTGCTGCTTGTTTCTTTTTAACATCCATCATATTAACTGTTTTGCAGTCTGTATCAGGTCATAGATCATCATCAGAGTTAGATAATGTTCCTGCAGCTATTAGTGCGCCAGCTCCAACGGCACCAACAAATACTGGTGTGCCTAACAGCATTGATGCACCAGCTACAACTATACCACAAAATGCGCCGGCACCTTCATCAGGTGTGCCAACAAACTAATTTAAAAAAACAATTCGTTCATGTTTAAGCCCTTGTTTCTAACAAGGGCTTTTTTATTTGCAGATTGCTATTTATATCAAAATATGGCTCAATACGACTTAGGCGATAATGAAGTCACTTGCAAAATACCAAGTTGAATTTATATATAGGATTGGTCTTGTTTATAATAAAAAAGACTGAATTGGGATTGCTTTTCAATAAATGCATTACTCAAAATAAACACAAACATCGTTAGGTGAAAAAGAATATCCTTGGAAAAAGAAATAGTTATTGAACATAAGTTAGTTGATCATCAACCCATAGCAGTGCGCAGTCTTGTTGTTGTGCCGGTTGTAAAAGAGGATCGTCCGCAGGAAAATATGCCTAGCCGTAGCATCTCAGCACGGGTTGAGGAAGCTTTAGGGCTTGCGCGAGCGATTGATCTTGATGTCATAGTACAGCAGACAGTGACCCTAAGTCAGGTGAAACCTGCAACCCTGTTGGGCAGCGGTAAGGTGGATGAGCTTGGTGAAATCATCTTTGATAATGAAATCGGCCTGGCAATTGTTGATTATAGTTTAACACCAGTTCAGCAACGCAACCTTGAAAAAGCTTGGAATTGCAAGGTTATTGACCGCACTGGTCTTATTCTTGAAATTTTTGGTGAACGCGCGCGTACCCGTGAAGGAACGCTACAGGTTGAACTTGCCCACTTAAATTATCAAAAGGGGCGTCTTGTTCGTAGTTGGACCCACTTGGAACGGCAGCGCGGCGGTGGCGGTTTTTTGGGTGGGCCAGGTGAAACCCAGATCGAAGCAGATAGGCGTTTATTACAAGATAAGATTACGCGTTTGAAACGTGATCTTGAAAAGGTAGTGAAGACACGCGAATTGCATCGTGCCAAACGTAAAAAGACTCCTCATCCAGTTGTTGCACTTGTTGGGTATACCAATGCTGGTAAGTCAACATTGTTTAATCGCATTACCGGCGCCGATGTTTTGGCCAAGGATATGCTATTTGCAACGCTTGATCCCACATTACGACGCATAAAATTTCCACACGGTGATACGGTTATCTTATCTGATACGGTGGGCTTTATTTCCAATTTGCCAACCCATTTGGTTGCTGCATTTCGGGCAACTTTGGAAGAGGTGATTGAAGCCGATATTATTCTACATGTACGTGATATGTCAGATCCCGATAATGCAGTCCATCGCCAAGATGTCTTGGATATTTTAAAAGGTCTTGGAGTTGAGGTTGATGATCCAGAACGCATGATTGAAGTTTGGAATAAGGTAGATAGGCTTGAGCAGGCAGCTCAAGAGCAGTTGCAGCAGACAGCGCAAACAGCAATTTTACCAAGCATTCCACTATCAGCAATTGATGGTACTGGTATTGATGAGTTAACCACACTTATTGAACAGCGTATATCTGGAAAAATTGAGCGCATTAGCTTGCAGTTAAATTCAAACGAATTGGTGTTGTTGGATTGGCTTTATCGCAATGGGCGTAATCATCAGCGTAAAGATCGCGAAGATGGTAGCGTAAAAATTAGTGTTGATCTGTCAAGTTCTGCCTATGAGGCATTTAAAATAAGACGAGAAAGACTTAATCTCAGCTAGATCTAAATTATAGAGCATTGTCAGTTAAGTTGGTGACGTGCTCTATTCTCATGCTTAATGATGAACAGTTTTTTATAAGGCTAAAGTAAGCCAAGCTCGGCAAGCTCGTGGCGCAGTTCAACGGGTAAATCCGCTAAGCTATTAGATGATAAATCTTTTGGGGCATCTTTATCATCAAGATAACGCCAGCCTTGAAATGCACGTCTTGGTTGCCATTGTGTTTCAATGATTTTAGGCTCTAAAACCAAGTCACATCTTTTAATGCCATCATTATCAATAAACTCTTGAATATCAAGCAGCTTTTGCCGACATTGAACATTATTTTTAATAACCCAATAAAGTGAGCCGCCGTCAAGTAGCTCGTCTTTACGTTTGGGGATCATGCGTGTGGTATGGGTTTGCATTGCTGCTTTTCCTAATGAACGCTTTTCGTCCATTATAAAGTCAATCCAAGCCTGTAAATCTTCTATTGAAGATGCGCCAACACATAATTTTACAAGATTAAGTCCCATAGAAGCAATCTATACCCTAAATTTTGGCTTGGTTAAGCTTTTGGATTTAAATATCCATATATAAGTATCAAATTGGCTTAATTCAACCTTACTAATGTTCTTTAAAGTTATTTAAAACTTAGCCTTAACCTTGATAGCGGCGAAAAGAAGTTTTTCATATTCTTCTTGCGAAATTTCGATAGCACCCATGCTAGCCAAGTGATCGGTTAAAAACTGGGTGTCCAATAATTGAAAATCATGGGTTTGCAGTAAGTTAACTAAAGCTACTAAACACGCTTTAGAAGCATTGTCTGCGCGTGAAAACATACTTTCACCGAAAAACGCACCGCCAAGCGAAATACCATAGAGACCGCCTACCAAGTGATTATCGCGCCAAGCTTCAACAGTATGGCAAAAACCACTTAAAAAAAGTGTATGGCATGCATCGCGTATTGGTTGATTTATCCATGTATTTTCTCGGCCTTGCTTGGCTTCTGCACACCCATTAATCACTCCTAAGAAATCTGTATCAAATCGAATTTCAAAAGGATTCTTACGCAAAAATTTTGCAAGGCTGCGTGAAATATGAAGCGAGTTAAGAGGGATAATACCACGCATTTTAGGTTTTACCCAAAAAATATCTGGATCATCCGCATCATCAGACATTGGAAAAATGCCTTGAGCATAGGCGTTAAGCAAGTCGTCGGGATCAATTTTATAATAATCCATGATTATACCACTTAACTTAAAAATATTGCTATTAGGTATAGCACATTTATAAATAGAACCTGATAAAAACAAATTAGAGCAATTGATAGTTTAGACTATGCCAATTGCTCTAATTATAGTACTTAATATGAAACTAATTATTTAGCTGAATTTTTGTTCGCCAAATATTTTTCTAGCCAATGAATATCATAGTCACCTTTGGCGATATCATCATTCTTAATGAGATCCATGAACAATGGTAGCGTGGTTTTTACACCATCAACGACAAACTCATCCAACGCACGGCGTAAACGCATCATACATTCTTTGCGATTACGACCATGAACAATAAGCTTACCGATCAAACTATCATAATAAGGAGGAATACGATAACCCGTATAGGCTCCCGAATCAACACGAATGCCCAACCCACCTGGAGTATGGAAATGAGTGATTAAACCAGGTGATGGTGTAAAATTATGCGGATCTTCTGCATTAATACGGCATTCAATCGCATGACCTGAAAAACGAACTTCATTTTGGGTGACCGATAAACCATTACCTGATGCAACGCGAATTTGTTCATGTACGAGGTCTATACCCGTGATTGCTTCGGTAACTGGATGTTCCACTTGTAAGCGCGTATTCATCTCAATGAAATAAAACTCACCATTTTCATATAGGAACTCGATAGTGCCAGCACCGCGATAACCAAGACCAGCACAGGCTTTGGCAACGATATTACCAATTTTTTGACGGGCTTCATCATCTAATGCAGGTGAGGTTGCTTCTTCCCAAACCTTTTGATGGCGCCGTTGCAACGAACAATCGCGTTCTCCAAGGTGAATTGCATTTCCTGCGCCATCGCCCATAACTTGAACTTCAATATGGCGGGGCTTTTCAAGATATTTTTCAATGTAAACCGCGTCGTCACCAAAAGCTGCACCCGCTTCGGTACGTGCTGTTGAAAGTGCAATTGATAGCTCATCAGCGTTGCGCGCAACCTTCATGCCACGTCCACCACCGCCAGCTGATGCCTTTATGATGACCGGGAAGCCAATTTCATGTGCAATACGCATTGCCTCAGCATCTTCAGTTACAGCACCATCAGAGCCAGGAACTACTGGGATGCCAAGGCGTTTTGCGGTTTTCTTAGCTTCAATCTTATCACCCATAATACGAATATGGGCCGAGGTAGGGCCAATAAAAGTAATAGCGTGAGCTTCAAGAATCTCTGCAAATTTGGCGTTTTCAGATAAAAAACCATAGCCTGGATGGATAGCATCTGCACCGGTTATTTCACATGCAGCAACAATTTGATGCATGTTAAGGTAGCTATCGCGTGAAGGAGCGGGCCCAATACAGACACTTTCATCAGCAAGACGAACATGCATAGCATCGGCGTCGGCAGTAGAATGGACTGCTACGGTTTTTATATCAAGCTCTTTACAGGCCCTTAGAACGCGAAGTGCAATTTCGCCACGATTTGCTATAAGGATTTTCTTGATCATTACTATACGCCTACTTATTCAACAACAACTAAAGGCTCACCAAATTCAACTGGCTGTGCATCTTCAACCAAAATTGCCTTTACTGTTCCAGCACGAGGTGATGAAATCGGATTCATGGTTTTCATTGCTTCAACTATAAGCAAAGTCTGGCCTTCGCTAACCTGTTGACCAACCTCAACAAATGCGCGCGCGCCTGGGGCAGGGGAAAGATAAGCCGTGCCAACCATTGGTGAGGGAACTGCATTTTTGCTTGCCGTTTCTACAGCTGGTGCGCTAGCAACTTGGGCTGTTACCATGGCAGGTGCACTTACGGGTGCGGCATAAACTGGCTGGGCGGCGATGCCACCACCGATAGTTCTCGAAACGCGAATGCGTAAATCATCCTGCTCAACTTCAATATCTGAAAGATTGGTATCATTCAAAATTTCAGCCAAATCACGAATAAGATCTGTGTTAAAGCCGGTCTTTTTATCTGTTGTCATTTTTATCTAAGCTCCTTGCTATAGGGACTGTATAATCCAGTGCCCTATGATGCCACTTGGCAGCAAAATATATAAATCGCCTTATAGAGGGAATTGATAACAAGAAAAAGCAAAAATTCAATTTTTCTTGTGCTTTTATTCGTATTTTGTGTTTTTGCGCAAAATATGCGTTCTATAAACACTTTAATAGCTATTTATTTGAATTTTCGTCAATAGGCAAAGTGTAATAATTCCATCAAGATATTGATCGCCGTTTTAAATAGAGCTACCCAATTATCGCGATAATCGATCAATAATGCATGATCTTGTTTAAGTAATTTACGCTAATATATTGGAAATGAATTTCAATTTTGTAAAAAATGCCATGAATTTTTTCAAATAGAATTCATGGCACAGTTAAAATTTTGATTTATCCCTTTTTAGCGTTCGCTCTAATTTCTGAAACGATAGCTTCCAAGGTGTCCTCATCGGTAGCACCCATAATCAGCTGATCTCCAATAACAAAGCAAGGCGTAAAATTGATGCCCAGTTGGGCTGCAATCTCTCCATTGTTGATTAACGGTTCGGCAGGTGTAGCCCCACTAATTAATGTTTGAATTTCATCAATATTTGCACCTAATGATTTTGCAACGTCGAGTGCGCTTTGTTCGCTTGCTTTGGCTTCAAGTTTCATCATTTTTAAATGGAATTCTTGATATTTCTCAGGATATTTTTGCCGCATGACTTGTCCAACAAGATGTGCTTGGACAGAATCATTTCCTAAAATCGGTAAATCTTTCATCACAAAGCGTATATTTTTATCTTGTTGCAAAAGCTTTTGAACTTCTTCGAAAGAGCGTTTACAATAACCACAATTATAATCATAAAATTCAACAATAGTAACGTCACCATCAGGATTGCCAAGGACAATGTCATCGGGTGACTTGAATATTTTTTCAAAATTAGAATTTATGATTTTTGCAGTTACTTCAGGTGCGCGTTCCTTCGCGCTATCCGATTGTTTCGCGATCAAAGCCTGTTGAACTTCCAACATTACCTCAGGGTTTTCAATAAGATACTTTTTTACAACACTGCGAATATGATCATCATCCATAGTATTCGCTGATAGTTTATCGCGTAAATGGCTTAAAAATAATGGATCAGATAGAATTTCTTTTTTAATTGCAGCAAGTTCAGATTTCTGCAATGCGCCCTCAGCCATGGCAGGTGAGAGACTAGTTAAAACAAAGGACCCAAGAATTGTGAGGCTTATAATTCCCTTTGATTTTAATTGCTTTAGTGCCTTATTCATAATCTAGTGCGTCCCTTATAATTTGGATGAGCGGTTTTTCAAGCAGCATTTATTGCGATTATTTTAATTTCGTTTATTTAAACCTTTTGAACAATAAAGCAAATCTACGTGCCTTTGACAAATAAAAACTATTTGTCTTTATCCTTACGATTTTCGGTCGAAGTTAAAATATCCTGTGCCCTTAACCATTCTGCAGAATTGGGTTTAAGGCCGCGTTGCGCGCGCACTGCAAAAATTCTAGCTTGTTTATATTCGCTGCCATAATAATACATGTCAGCAGTAGCAAGATCAGCCAGCCCAGTTTGCCCTTGTCGGCCATAAGCCTGTGCTAAAACACCATAGCCTGAAGCGAAAGAAGGTTCGTTACGCAAACCAGCTTTAATTTCACTAACTGCAAGCGTAAGATTACTTGGCTTGTTGGTTGCGAGCAAGGCTCGTCCATAATTGATACGTAATAGGCTAGAGTGATTTTTATCCAGTGAACTTGCGCGCTTATAGGCTTCGGCGGCTCCTTGCGCATCATTGGCGCGCAACAGTGCATCGCCTAATAATTCTTGAAAATAGGCGTTTTGCGGTTGCTCTTTTAATAATGCTTTAGCTTTTGTTATACCCTCTTGAGGACGGGCATTGGCAACGGCAATGATAGTATCACCGTAGCGAGCTGGCAAAGAGCGGGGATTAGCCGCAAACATGCGACGCAATTCCGAAGTCCGCCCCATATTGCCAGCTATTTTTGCCCTTGCCATGTCGTGGCGAAGCTGCAAATCTGTTGGATCTTTCTTTTCAAAGTAAGGGCTTTGTTTAGCTAATGTTTGAATAGCTGCGACGCGTTCGGGTGGCAATGGATGGCTGCTACGGTAAGGATCAATTCGCGATCCTGATAAATTAAGTGAACGGCCTAACCGGTCAAAAGTAGTAAGCATCCCTTTTGCCGATTGCTGCGTCTTGTTGAGGTAGTTGATCGCTGAGCGATCGGCTGCGCTTTCTTCACCGCGTTGATAAGCCATAAGAGTACGCATAGCAATATCGCTACTGCCCATAGCTATGGCACTGCCAGCGGCGCCTGCATCGCTATTACCAGTCGAGCTACCCGCAACGCCGGCGCCAATACCCAACAACATGCCAATCACAGCCATTGTTTGTGCACGTTTCATTTGTTCGCGTAGACGATGTTGGTGACCACCAGCAAGATGACCAATTTCGTGAGCTATAACACCAATGATTTCATTAGGTGTTTCTGATTGCATTAAAGCACCGACATTAATAAAAATGCGCGCACCGTCAACAAAAGCATTAAAACTCCTATCGTTGACAAGAATGACTTCTACATCCGAACGAAGTCCTGCAGCGCGTAATAGTGGGCGAGCATAATCCCTTACTAGAGCTTCAATTTCAGCGTCTCTTACCAACGCGATAGTACGGCCTTGCGCCGAAGCATTTGTTGAGAAATTACCCAAAATTAATGAAATTGCTAATAGCAAATTTAAAGAGAGTAATGATTTCAAATATTTAAAATAGTAGTTATTCATTGATAAAAAATAAGCTATGTCAAACTTTTTGCGAAGTTTATACTGACTGTTCTTTGCTGTATTCATAAATGGGAAAACCTCATAAAACAGCTGGATATAAAATTTACGTTTTATAATAGCTGATGGTTTAGACAAATTAAGATTTACTTTATCAATCAAGGTCATATTAATCGGGCAATTATAGGGCAATACAGAATTGCCTTAAGGCAGGACCTATTAATTTAAATGAAATAATATGAGAAAATTTGTTTGGCAACGCAAAAGTTTAATTTGCGAAGAATCGTTGGGAAAAAACAATATTTTCAAAGCTCTTGGACAAAGTTGTTGCGAGATTTAACTGTATCTTGATAGTACACAAAAGCGGGGTCATAAAGCTCAAATGAGTATACCAACTAATTGTCGTTTTCTTATTCCGATGTTTTGCGGTTTATTGCACAATTTTATTTGACGTATTAGGTTCTGGATATAGGAATTATTACTTTATATGTTTTTTTTATAAAAAATAATACCGGATATAGTTCATTTAAAAATGAGGCCATTTATTGAACTTATAAAATGATTTCTATCGTTTTACTTATAATTATATTAAATATTAAAAGAGTTGGAGAGCGAAATTGCAATTTCTTTCAAACCGCGGCGATGTCGAGCCATTTTACGCTATGGATATTCTTGCTGCTGCTAATCATCTAAAAGGGCAGGGCAATGATGTTATATCTTTGGCTGTTGGACAACCATCAGCACCTGCACCTAAAGCAGTCTTGGAAGCAGCACACGCGGCGTTGATGGATGGTCACATTGGCTATACGGATTCATTGGGGCTTAAAGCCCTACGTGAAGCAATAGCCCATTATTATTTTATCCATCATGGAATTGAAATCGGTTTTGAACGTATTGCTATTACCACGGGTTCGTCTGCGGCATTTAACTTGGCATTTTTAAGTTATTTTGATGTGGGGGATAATGTGGCTATTACACGTCCAGGTTATCCAGCTTATCGCAATATAATGAAGGCATTAGGCATTAATGTTATAGAAATTGAAGTTGATAAAAATAATGGTGGTGTACTAACAGTTGATGCGCTGTTGGAAGCCCATAAAAGAACGCCTTTAAAAGCAGTATTATTTGCCTCTCCAGCTAATCCGACGGGAGCTTCATTAAATGCAGAGCAATTGATTCAGATTGTAAATGCTGCTTCTGACAATAATATCCATATTATATCGGACGAGATTTATCATCGTTTAAATTATTCAGGTCCCGATATTACAGCCTTATCATATAGTGATAATGTAACTATTATTAATTCATTTTCAAAATATTATTGTATGACTGGATGGCGTATCGGTTGGATGGTTTTACCAAAAAATGCCGTGCGTTCAATTGAGCGAATTGCGCAAAGCCTTTATATTTCACCTCCCGAGCTATCGCAAAAAGCAGCTATAGCAGCCTTTGATGCAACTGAGGAGCTTGAGCGAGTAAAAGCTCAATATCAATTGAGTCGTGATTTGCTTGCGTATAGTTTACCTCGTATAGGGCTAAGCCTCTTAGCGCCGTTAGATGGCGCATTTTATGCTTATTGTGATTGTTCAAAATTTAGCAATGATAGCATGACGTTGGCCAAAAAAATATTATCCGAAACATTTGTTGCAGTAACGCCGGGACAGGATTTTGATCCGATTGAGGGGCATCGGTCTCTACGTTTTTCTTATGCAGGCGATCCGAACCGCGTGGCAATCGCCTTAAATCGTATTGAGGGGTTTTTGAATCGGTAGCCGTATGACCGTAAAACATTACTTAAAGTGTTGAATATTACTTTCCTGTACAGAGAGAAAACGCTTTAAATCACTGAAATATCGCTTTAGATGAAATAAAAATCCGATTTGCAAATTTGCAAATCGGATCATGATGTAAATAAATAGATTTTCCTTAAATCTTGATGCAATGCGCGGTCAATAGGATCCTATTTTTTTACCGGTTGTTCAAGTTCGTTTTTTAATCGGCGGTCAAAGTCTTCCTCATCTGAAGTGGTTGAGGAACTTTGTTGAATTTTAACATCTGTCATTTGTTCATTGCGGTTAGGCTTATCAAGAATATGTTGTGGTTCAAGAAGCTGCAATGAAAACTTCTGCAAATTTGTAGCCTTGCCCTTTGCGGATTCTTTTTTTGCCTGCTGCATTGCATCAACATTATGCTCATTCTCAACGGCTTTATTTTCGTTGATAAAACTAGGTTTTTTCGTGTCGGTGTTGTTATCAGTTACTGTTTGACTTTTGTTCTCAGTAATATTTGTGGTTTGTTGCGAATTTTTTGCGTTATCCAAGCCAGTAACTGGTTTAGATTGCTTGTTCATCGCGGTTACCGCTGCATTGCGTGGCTTGGCCATAAGCGGTGGTCGTAACATTCCTTGAGGGACACTGCGCTGCGCCACAGGACGTTCCTGCGCAGGCCTTGACTTTTCTGTTGGCACAAAGCCTTTTTGAGGCTGATTATCTTGCGCAGATGTTTTAGTGCTAGGAGCATTGCTTCCCTTGTTGATAGCTGTTTCACCCAAAACACTTTGATATTTCAATGTGCTACCATTCAACTCACTATCTGAACGTACCGCTTGCGGTTCCATCTGTTTTAGTGGTTGAGAATCCTTTGCAGCCACAGCCAAGTTATTATCGTTTTTAAGTTTTGGAGCTTCGTCTTTTAGGTTCTCTTCACTTTTTTCTAAAAGTGTTGCAGCTTCCGTTCTTTTTACAGGGCTTATGGTTGGATGCACCTGTTGATCACCAAATCGTTCATTATTTGTGGCTGATAACTTGCTTTTATCATTTGACGCATTGCTCTTACTAAGAGGCGCGTTGCTAATTGTTGCATTAAAGTTAACGTTACTATTACCAAATGCACCTGCGGCTTTCATAACTTTATAAGGATTTATCGGCTTTGGAGCTCTAAATGGATTGTCTTGGACTTGTTGTTTTGAGGTTTCTTGAGGTGCAGCCTGTCGTGATAGGCGATCATTATTCTCTTGGTTAATGGAGCGCTGTGAGTTGCCTTTTAACGATGAGCTTCCCAGTGAAAAAGAATCCCTTTGAGTGAAACCACTTACCCTTTTTGAATTATTTTGTTCTGTTTTAAATGTATTTTGAGCTGTTTCTACAGATTTAAATGGCTGTTCAAAGCCGAAATCAGCATTAGATTTGTTAGATGAAGACATATCTAAGTCAGAATCATCTTTAGAAGAAGATTTATCTAGAGATGGCTCTTGCGAGGCTGAATTTGTACCTTGTATATCTGTTGCTTCTATTGCTGTTTCATCGTTGTGAATTTGGTCGTCGTGAACGACAACCATAGCCGTTTCATGATTTTCTTCACTAAGATCTTGATTGTGCGGATTGATCCTTGTTGGGCCATCATTAAACGCAATATTTTCAGCTTCAAAGCGTTCTTCATCCGGCACAGTAGGTGATGTTTTTTCAGTGTTTCCACTATCATATTCTGGCGAAGTTTGTTTTTCAATGTCATCGCGTTTGTATGTTGCCACATCAAAAACTGAATTCGAATCAGATTGCGGTGCCCTTGCGACTTTTGGCTCATCCGCGACATAATCTATGGAGGTATTTAAGTTACCGTTATGCAGCGTGTCC
This sequence comes from Bartonella sp. HY328, assembly GCF_025449335.1. Classification (NCBI taxonomy): domain Bacteria; kingdom Pseudomonadati; phylum Pseudomonadota; class Alphaproteobacteria; order Hyphomicrobiales; family Bartonellaceae; genus Bartonella; species Bartonella sp. HY328. The sequence goes on along the minus strand of NZ_CP104883.1, from coordinate 1,920,044 downwards.
TGCAATTGCTCAATATGGCTGACTGTACCTGCGTCCACATTGTTGAATTCTGCAATATTTAGATTTTCTTGAGGGGCTATGGAAGAATCTAACTGCGCCGCAGTCGTTGTCACCATACTAGACGGTGCAGTAGTCGTTGCTGCTATGTTCGTTGATAGGGATGCAGTTGGGAAAATATCACCTAATCCCTGATTCTGCTCATTGTTGGTTGAAGTAATACTTAAATCCCCAATTGAGTTATTGTCAGCTAATGGAAGTTTAGAAATATTGGTTTCGATGACAATATCTGTTGGACCGCCAATAAGGATCAAATGTTCAATATTATCTCTCTTTATAAGAACGAGCCTTCTTTTGCTATCAATAGGAGCTGCGTCGCGAACGGATAATCGAGCTTCACGATCTTTTCCGCCTACAACATAGGTACCCCGCGTAATGCGTTTTATAATTAAAATGATTACCCATAAAACTATGATAGCAGCAACAAAATACGCTGCATAGCTGACAATTTGGGCAGCCTCAGCGCCTATCTGTGTAGTCAGCCAAGCATTCATGTCCATTCTCCGTCCTTAAAACCGCGGGCCCCCTGATGATTAAAATCAAAACCCGATAAAGAAAATAAATTTATTAATGGTTTTGACATAATAAAGGAAAGCTTAACAGATGGAAATGGAAAAAAATGCTTTTATTCAATAAGCATCCACAGCCATTTTCTTTTTAAAGCTGTTATATTAGCAATCTGGATTTGCACCATTGGCTGCATTGTGGTTGAACAGAATAAAATATATGTGCGTTTTGAGTAAAAGGGTTATATGATGTCGCGGGATGAAAATGCTAACGGGCCATCTGAAGATCACGGTAAAAATAGTTGGGCGATATTTGGTAGGGTCATATCTGTATTCCTTATCATAGGTGGTTGTGCGAGTGCCTACTATGCATATCAGATGAAGCTTGACCCGCAAATTCTACTAGCAGTTTTATGTGGTTTTTCAGCAATTGGTCTATTTTTTTTACTGTGTACTACTTTAGGAGTATGTCGTTTCACGACAGCTGACCCGCGCAAAAGTTCTGTTGTGAAAATGCTTGATCATATGCCTGATGCAGTTGTCATTACTGATAGCACAGGCACTATTCGTTATATGAATTCTGCCTATAGACAATTAGCTGGAGAAAAGTCTTATACACCTGAAGTCTTGTTTAGTAAAAATGAAAAGGCCGCACAGATAATATATAAGCTAAACCTTGCTGCTCAAAGTGATAATAATGCTTATGAAGAATTACGCATTCCTGGCGGTTTGGCTAAAATAGGTGAGCATAGTAAAAGTTTTGTTTATGGAGTTAATGTAAGCCCTATGGAGGTAGAGGGCGAGCGTTTTATTATTTGGAATATTGCTGATTTTACTGAATTGCGTGATCGGCAAGAAAGCCTATTTGAGGATTTGCAAGAAGCGATCTATCACCTTGATAACTCGCCTGCCGGCTTTATATCGTTTAGTGATGATGGACAAATAAAATATATGAATACAACGCTTGCCGAATGGTTGGCTGTTGATATTGCACAATTTCCATTGCAAGATTTTAATTTTATTAATTTTATTGGTGCAGAGAGTTTTGCTCACATCAATAAAGCAATTGCGGGCAACAACACAAAGAACCTTGTTTTTGATTTAGAGCTATCTTATGCCTCTGCTTCGCCTATCGAAGTAACTATGTATATGGCCGCTATGACTGGTGCTATTACTGGTGAAGATAGAAGGGCACTTCTATTATTACGCGCAGATCAAAAAAATGATATTACACGATCGCTAGGTCTAGTAAAAGAGTCACAAAATCTTTCTTATATGAGTGGCCAATCACTGGATGTTTTTGACGCAAATCCAATCGCAATGGCTTTAGTTGGATCTCATGGTGAAATAATCAATCATAATCAAGAGTTTATAAAATCCATCTCGATAAGCAGTGATGATAGCATGGTAAAGAACCTTGCGAACCTTATTCATCCGCGTGATCATATCCGTTTAGAGCAAATTTTAACCAACTCGTTTTCTGGTGCAAAAAATATTGCCTATCTTGATACTTCATTGGTGAATCGTGAAGATGGGTATATTCGGCTGTATTTTAGTCAATTGCCGATAACCACCAATGGTAGCGAACCTTTACTAATTGTTTCTGTTGTAGAAATTGCCGAGCAACGCGCCTTAGAGCAACAAGTTGAACATGGTCAAAAAATGCAAGCTGTCGGACAATTAGCTGGTGGTATTGCCCATGATTTTAATAATGTGCTTACCGCGATCACGATGTCCTGTGACCTGTTATTGCTTAGCCATCGCAGCTCAGATCCATCGCACCCTGATATTATGAATATTAAAAATAATGCTGACCGTGCGGCGGCATTAGTCCAAAAGCTTTTAGCATTCTCTCGTCGCCAAACTTTGCGCCCTGAAGTACTTGATTTGACCGATGTTTTATCGGATTTTAGATTGCTGGGCGACAGGCTTATTGGTACCAGCATTAAATTAGTGATCGAGCATGGGCGTGATATTTGGCCGGTAAAAGGTGACCTAGCCGAGTTGGAGCGGGTTTTTATGAACCTTACAACCAATGCGCGGGATGCCATGCCCGACGGTGGGCTTTTAACTATTAAAACCGCTAATTTACCGGCTTCACAATTATTTCCATATGAGCGCCCAACACCGCTTGAGCAAGATTATGTTCTTATCGAAATTAGCGATACAGGAACAGGAATTCCTAGTGAAATTTTAGAGAAGATTTTTGATCCCTTTTTCACGACAAAAGAGCTTGGCAAGGGTACAGGCCTTGGCTTATCAATGGTTTACGGTATTATTAGCCAAACGGGCGGCTATGTTTTTTGCTCATCCCAAATCGGTGTTGGTACCAAATTTAGTATTTTGTTACCGCGTTATATTCCAGCAATAGGCGTAGATGAAGAACCCAAAAAGCTTGAAGTTAAGGCTATAGAGCATAAATCTGTCGATCTTTCCGGCTCGGCCACTGTATTATTAGTTGAGGATGAGGATGCTGTACGCAAGGGCGGTGTTAAAGCATTACAATCGCGTGGCTATACTGTTTATGAAGCAGCAAGCGGTGTTGAAGCTCTTGAAGTTATCGAAGAATGTAACGGTGAAATTGATATAGTCGTTTCGGATGTGGTTATGCCAGAGATGGATGGTCCAAGTTTATTGCGAGTACTACAAAAGAAATATCCTTATATTAAATTTATCTTTGTATCAGGTTATGCAGAAGATGCTTTTGCTAAAAATTTGCCAGAAGGTGCTAATTTTACATTTTTACCTAAACCGTTTTCATTGAAACAGTTAGCAACCGCCGTTAAAGAAGTGCTGCAAGAGGATGTAGCTTAATTTACATTCATGGCTAATGGTCGGGTAGATGATTGGATATTTTCTACCCCTTAGGATGTATATCGGCTTGGAAACTCAAAACCAAGCTTCCTTTGTTGAAAAAATGTTTGAAGTTGGTGCGTTGTGGTTGCATTTCGCGTAATTTATTTACTTTTATAATGCGATTTTTCAATTTTTCTAATTTAACATTAAATTGGCTATAAGGCTTTAAATCACATAAAATCTGTTTTATAAACTTTCCTATGCTTTATCCTTAATTCATAATAGCATATCCTATAAATTTATGTTTTGATCTGGGAGTATCATATATGCGCTTATCTATGAAATCCATTTTTTCTGCTGCTCTTCTTTCCAGTTGTTTTTTTGCGACAAATGCATCTGCGGACATTACCATCGGCTTCATCGGGCCTGTAACGGGCTCAGTTGCCGCTTACGGTGTACAGGCGAGCAATGGTACTCGTATTGCGATTGATGAAATTAATAAAAATGGTGGCGTCAACGGCGAAAAGCTTGTTTTGAAGATTTTTGATGATGCGGCAGAGCCCAAGCAAGGTATTTCAGTTGCCAATCAAATTGCTGGTGAAGGTATTCTTTATGTTGTCGGACCAGTAACCTCTAACTCGGCAATGCCAGTTTCAACTATTCTACAAAATAATGATATTTTGATGGTAACACCGTCATCAACAACCCCTGAGCTATCCGCACGTAATATGTGGAATGTATTTAGAACAATAGGCCGTGACGACCAGCAAGCAGATTTTGCTGCGCAATATGCACTGGCTCATTGGAAGGGAAAGAATATTGCAATTATCCATGATAAAGCCACTTACGGCAAAGGTCTTGCAGATGCATTTAAGAAAACTTTAAATGATGGCGGTGAAAAAGAAGCCTATTATGGTTCAATTACGCCTGGTGAGCGCGATTACAATGTTATTGTGAGCCGTTTGAAATCTGATAATATTGATTATGTTTACTTTGGTGGTTACCACCCAGAGGCAGGTCTTCTTTTGCGCCAAATGCGTGAACAAGGCGTGAAGGCGATCATGATTGGTGGTGATGGCCTTAATACGTCCGAATTAGGAACAATTGCTGGAGATGCAGTTGAGGGCACAATTTTCACAAATCCTGCAGATTCATCGAAAAATCCTTTGGCAAAAGAAGCACTAGAAGCGCTCAGTGCCAATAATATCCCTGCTGAAGCCTTCACAATGAATGGCTATGCTGCTGTGCAAGTGATTGCTTTTGGTATTGAAAAAGCTGGAAGTCCAGATGATGCACAAGCTGTTGCTGAGGTTCTTCATTCTGGTGAGAAAATTCCAACGGCCATTGGTGAAATTACCTATGGTGAACGTGGGGATATGACATCGAAAACATTTTCTCTCTACAAATGGGAATCTGGTAAGATTGTTCCAGTAGAATAACATTATAGCGCCCCTACCTCGGCTCGTGGGGGCGCAATAAGCTAAACTATCGAGTTTTATTTAATCTGTTGGATATTAAATCAAAAAGAAGCTTATTCTTCTTCATTTTGGTCTGGCTCGCTTTCATACATATTTTCGCTTATGATATCTGCGTCTTCATTATCAAGAGGATTGTCAATATCATCTAGATATTGATGTCGCTGTCTTTGTTGTCTTGGTGTGCCTCCCTCTGTCACTTCATCAAAGATATCAACCGTATCAACAGGACCGTTCTCATTATCATCTTGTTCATCAAGCTTTTCTACGTCAATTATTTTGATTTTTTGGCCATGCGTTTTATGATCAACCATTTTATTTCCTTACTGATAAATTTAGAAAACTTGATAAACAAAGTTAGCCCATCAGGCTTTCTTATAGAATTAATAAAAGTGCGCTAAAGCTTGGCTCAATATTTTCCAAAAATAATTTCAAATTAAAATAAGCAACAAGGTAATGTTGCTTTTGTTGCGTCAGCCGTTAAATCTTACCTTACTTATATCAACATACAAGCCTGAAACGATAAGTATTCTGTGATAGGTGTGGCGTAGTTTCCGCTTGACAAGCCTAGAATTTCTAATTTTTTTTATGATTAACGATTAGCTACAGTTAGCTCGTGATATAAGAGTTTCTTAATTTGGTAATGTTAAATTTATTTGGTTATCATTAAAGGTTTAGCAAAAAGCATAATATCCGCTATTTATAAAAATATTGCGGTATTTTCATTGAAAAGCAGTAGAATGAGTCTTTTAAAGAAGTTTGCAACGGTTGCATCTGGTACATTGATGAGCCGTATTTTTGGGTTTATACGCGAGATGCTAATGGCTGCCGCTGTTGGAACAGGGCCCGTTGCCGATGCGTTTAACGCTGCATTTCGCTTTCCCAACACATTTCGCCGACTTTTTGCAGAAGGCGCCTTTAATTCTGCCTTTGTGCCTTTATTCTCAAAACAAATTGAGGAGGAGGGTATTGAAAGTGCACGTAAATTTTCGGAAGAAGTTTTTGGTGTCCTATTTTCCATTTTGATTGTATTGACAATTGCAATGGAACTATCAATGCCTTTGCTTGTTTCTTATGTTATCGCCCCAGGTTTCACAAGCGATCCGCAAAAATATGATGCCACAGTACGCCTTGCGACTATAATGTTTCCTTATTTAGCCTGTATGTCATTGGCGGCAATGATGGGTGGTATGCTCAATTCGCTACATCGTTATTTTGCAGCAGCTATAGCCCCTGTTTTCTTAAATATTATTCTTATCGGTGTATTAGCGTATGCGTGGTATGCTAAATTGGATGTTTGGCACGTTGGTGTTTATCTTTCATGGGGTGTTTTGGCATCAGGCTTGGTACAATTATTCATCGTATGGGGTGCAGTTTATCATGCTGGCATGAAGATCACACTGCAGATTCCTAAATTAACAGCTAATGTGCGCCGCTTGTTAGTTTTAGCACTCCCTGCAGCTATTACTGGCGGTATTACCCAAATTAATCTGCTAATAAATACCAATATTGCATCAAGCCAATCGGGAGCCGTTTCTTCTCTTGTTTATGCCGATCGTCTCTATCAATTACCGCTTGGGGTTGTCGGTATTGCTGTTGCAACAGTTCTTTTGCCGGAATTATCACGGGCATTGAGAGCAAAAAACATGGAAGAAGCAAGTAATCTACAAAATAGGTCTGTTGAGTTTACGCTGTTTTTAACGCTGCCGGCAGCCGCAGCCTTCCTTGTTATGTCTGAGCCTATTGTGCGGTTGTTGTTTCAACGCGGTCAATTTGATGCAGATGCAACCACGACTGTTGCGTCTATACTGGCAATTTATGGGCTAGGTCTGCCGGCATTTGTACTTATAAAAGCTTTTATTCCGGGTTTTTTTGCACGTGAAGATACAAAAACACCAATGGTTTTTGCTGGTATTTCTGTGATTGTCAATGTAGCTATTGCAATTACGCTTTTCCCCCATTTGTCGGCAAAAGGTATTGCTATTGCTGAAATTGTTGCTGGTTGGGTGAATGCGGTGCTTTTATTAGCAACTCTTGTAAAAAGAGGGCATTGGAATAGGGATAGCCAGCTTTTAAAGCGTATTCCTCGTTTGTTGATCGCATCATTGATTATGGCTGTAGCATTATATTTCGCCATTCAGTATTTTAAATATCCATTATCAGTTGAGGCATCATTGTTCGTTCGTGCGCTAACTGTTACGGGGCTTGTTCTCGGGGCGATGATTGTTTACTTTACAACCGTTTTTGCTATAGGCGGTGCAAGCATTGCAATGTTAAAGCGAGGCCTTAAAAGAAAAAACAAGAAATAGCATCTATTAGAAGTTAGGGTAAAATTCCTGCTATAAAGCTGCATAAGCGTAAGGGGCTTGTTTATGACAAAATATAGGTTGTCAGAAAACAGTGTAAGCGGGAATATTTTTTTAGTGACTCATACACCAATAATGGTTCCAGTTTATTGGAAATCCATTTTAGTAGTATTTATGGCTCTAATGTCTAACTTCTAGCCAACCTAAAAATAGAAAAAAGCGTTGAGCTATGAATGCGCCGCGCTAAAAAACGCGTATTAAGCCCCTCAGTTTTCGTGACTTCAGGCTGATGGTTATGATTGTATCAAGACATAAATTTAAAAATTTGGGGCAAGATATCTTATGGAAAAAACAAGGAAAAATATTTGATGGTGAGCGCGCAGGGATTCGAACCCTGGACCTACTGATTAAAAGTCAGTTGCTCTACCGGCTGAGCTACGCGCTCCCTTACAGCATAATTTGCTGCGAGAAGTGCGCGGAACATACGTTTAACAATGCAAAACGTCAACTGTAAAATAATAAAAATACGTATATAAAATTAATTTATTTCTAAGTATTTGTTTTAAATAAACTTTAGTTTGTTCCTGCCTGTCGGATTCTTGGATTCTTCGACGAAAAACGCCGATTTTATTATCTATAATTAAGTTGAGTAAAACTAAAATAAAAGTATCAATAGATTCTAATTTACCGCTCTAGCGAGTGTAATATTTAGATGAGCTGTATTTAAAGCTGTGTTTCACTTTAGTAGAACACAGTAAGTGATTTGATGATTCTCATTTAAATATTGATCGTAATTTGCGATATAGTTGTGATGCCTTGGTAAGGGCTGCTAATTAAGGCTAATAAGTAATGCTAAATTTTTTATTAGTGGTTTTATCATGGATTACATTGCATTTGTCACTAGCGCGACCTATCCTATAGTCGGAAGTCTGGAGATTCTCTATAAATGTTTTAATTCCGGGACACACCAAGCTATCTGGAAAAACCATTTAAAGCATTTTTTGGTGGTTTTGGTAAAGGAATAGATCTTGCCTCAAATACAATGGGTTATTTCTATAATGAACATTGCGAAATCTTTGATGGTAAAATTGGAGCTGATGTTTTCTTTTTAGGTAAAAGGCGCAAAAAAATGATTGTTCGCCGAGTGGTCGTAAAATGCCCGTATTGCAGCTCCAAAACCTGAAAGTTCGGTAATTTTAGTTAAATTTGCTAATACTTAAATATCTAGTTTAATTTTCATTATTAAAGAGTATGTCAAACCCTAAAATATCATTTATATTGATACATAGCGAAGCTGTCATGTTCTTGACGTTGGTGAACGCACCTATTATCGTATAAATGCCGGTAAAATATTTACTGTTAACAAAATTACGTCAAATGAATTGATAATTCTTAATGGGGACAAGTGCTATTCACCAAAATGAATGGCATTGCTTGAGATATTTTTAATCGTTTTTGAAAGAATGTGAATGATGTTTCAAATCTAGAAAGTTAAAAATCGATTCTTATGGTAAAAAAATAGAAACAAGTAATTTAATTTATTTAACGAAATTATCACCTATAATAAGAATTTTTTTTATTGAATATAGTGCAAAGAATTATTACTATCGTAAACTTTGAATAAATGATCGACTAAGAGAAAGAGTAAAATGCGGAATAATAATATTAACTCCTTTCGTAATCGTGAACCTATGTTTAATATACCTACAGTTGTAGTTGTATGTGTTGTTATTAATATTGCTGTATTTGTATGGGAGCAATATTTTTTGGATTCGGCTGCGAGAGTTAGTTTTAGTTTGCGTTTTGCATTTACTCCTTTAATATTTGGGTCGGAGCAAACGCCCCAAGTTTTGTTAACAGCTCTTACTTATTCTTTCATGCATGGAAGTTGGAGCCATATTGGTATGAATATGCTATTCATTGTAACTTTCGGTTCAGCGCTAGCGCGCCGGATGGGGGTGGGTGGCTTTCTTATTTTTTGGCTAGTAACTGCTGTAGCCGGCGCGCTTTTTTACTATATATTTAATATTGATAGCCCAAATTCAGTTGTTGGTGCGTCGGCGGTTGTATCGGGTATGCTAGGTGCGATTGCACGATTCGGCTACGGGCGATCCTTTTTCCATCCAGCTCTATATGGTGATATACTGCCGATACGTATCGCCATTCGCTCACGTGATATTGTTACTATTATGGGTTTTTGGTTGATTTGCAATTTACTATATGGGGTGTCGGGCAGTATGTTTGATGGTAACATTGCTTGGCAGGCCCATATTGGTGGTCTTCTTGCTGGTTTTCTGTGTGTGGGGCTTTTTATTCCCAAGCGAAAATAATTAAGCTATTAAACACGCTGATTTACATCATGTAAGGACTTTTTGTTTTTAGCATCCATTGCATTTGTTATAAATGGATTGTGTTGTACTCAATGATTTAGAGTGCTGCCTCTTGTTTTATGTTTGAGTTTTTTGATGATTTCTCGATGCATATCTTGTTGAGAATTAGCTGTTGATTGCGTTATTGTTAAAGACTGAGATCAGTCATTCTGGCTTAAGTGAAAACTTAGTTCATCAAGAATCTGCGTATATTAATTAAATATGCGATTTATAATCTGTAAAAATAAATTCAAATGTTTTAAAAAAATTAAGCTTTCTAAGTGGTGTTTACTCGGCGTTCAGTCGTTCCATTTTGTTAAACTTGACTGTGGCTAGCTGCAAGTAAGTGCGCTTAGTTAAAGCGGTGCAGCAGTTTATGAACGAGCCATAATAGCAATTTACGATAAATACTAACCATTTTAACAGCTATTTCAATCAGTTATTCGGCAATATATATTTCAATTTTTTACTAGTTTCATTGATAGTAAAATTTTGTATATTTATAAATATATTTTTTCTAAGCTAAGACCAATAAAAATAATTATTTTGAAGTGAATTAAGTCTTATAGGATTACCGATTTTAGTTTAATTTTTTAAGTTCGACTAGCTGTTGTCTTATTTGGTATTAATAATGCTACAGTTAGATAATAATTTCATCGATTGTAATTTTTTCATAATCCATAAAAACATCTAAAATTACTTTATAGTGAGAGCAAGTTAATGACACCTCTTAGGGTGGAATGTGCAATGGATGGATAATCGTAGGTCTCGGAATAAAGTATTGGTTTTTTGCGAATTAAGTTAAATTGCAATATATAACTGTTTTAACATTGCTATATTCAAAGGCATTTTACTTCTCATTATTAAAATATATCGTATTGCGGTTTAGATCAATGAAACGGATATCTAACGCCGTTACAATGTTTTTTTATTGCATTGTTTTAAAATAAGGCGAATGGTATTTTAATAATAGCTTTTTAATAACTTAAACTTAAATTTAGAGTAAAATAATAGGCGGTATTATGTCCATTTTGTCTTATAATTTGCTGTTTTAAGTATAAATATCGTAATAAAAAATTTCTAAAATATATTCGTATATTAGTTGTTTAATATCTTAATATTCTAATATAGATATTAGTATATTAAGATATTAACAGTTTTTAAAATGTTGCTTTTGTGCATTACGTGCATATTTTAATAAATTCTATATTGATTTAAGCTATATTGAATGATAAACAACAGTTAAGCGTTTAAGTCGGGGGCGATTTGATGTATTAATTTGAAGTAAAATATTTATTTCTTTTAGTATTTTGATTTAACTCTTTATTATTAATTACAATCATTTGAAGTCTATTTTATATTTCATTGTTTGTTTGTTTTAACTTGCCTGGGGTAGGTGAGTTAATTTAATAAAGAGTCTTCGATTTTCGTGAAGTATTATTTGGATTGCCATTGGATTGCCATTGGTAATGTTAAATTCTGCATAGGGTGTGCAGAATTAAATAAACTGTGCTTAGAATTAGGAGTTATCAAATGAAACGTATTATTTTAAAAACTTTGACTGCTGCAGGTATTATGGCTTTGGGGGCAGGTTTGGCTCAGGCACAATCACCAAATCCAGCTACTGCAAATTTGCAGGTTGAAGTTACTATTACAACTGGTTGTACAGTAAATTTCCCTAATAATTCTGGTAATGTTAATTTTGGTACCTATTCACGCATTTCAACAAACTTGATTGAAACACGTGAAGTTGTTGTTGATTGTAACGCAGGTACTGCAACAAATGCTGGTGCTTATACTTTGACCCTTGGTCAAGGTAATAATTGGGCCGCAGACGGTAGTTTTAGTGAAGGTCGTAAGCTTCGCAGCGGTACTAACTTGATTAACTATGATGTTTATCAAGCTGTTAACTTGGCTTCACGTAGCTGTGGTGGTCAGCGTTGGGATGCAACACCTGCTGGTTCATTTACTGGTACTATTGATAATACCGGTGGTAGCATGAATGGTTCCAAAACCCATTATTTTGCAATTTGTATTCCAGCTATTCCAGCTAGCCAGACTCAGCCAGCCGTTGGTACTTATACTGATGCATTGGTTGCAACACTTACCTACTAATAGCTAATGCTCCCTTCTGGGGGCTGGGGTGGGGGAAACTCCATCCCAATTTTATTTTTTTGATTTTAAATTTGATGGATAGTTACATGCGAATTTTAGCTTTTATCTTAGTTTACTTGGCTTTGGCGACTGGGGCAGTGCAATCGCAAGAATTAGCTAATGGTGTGAGCTTAACTGTTATGCCATTGGTTTTGGATGTAAAGCCGCCAAAGGTTTCAGACAATATCATGGTTCGAAATACGAGTCGAATGCCAGTTCGCCTGCAGGTCCGCGCTTATCGTTGGCAGCAAAAGGGTGGCAAGGATTATTATGCCCCAACAAATGATGTAATTGTTACTCCGCCCTTTGTTTCTGTTAAAGCTGGTGGTGTTGCAACAGTTCGTGTGTCGCGGGTGGCAAAGGGCGCTGTAACAAAGCAAGAGACTTATCGTGTCTTCGTTGACCAAATTCCGCCTTCTGCATTGCGGACAAATGGTGCAGGTGAATCTTCTGCAGGGGTTAGTATGGTTTTACGTCAGGTTGTTCCAGTGTTTTTCTCTCCGGGTACCGGTGGAGGAACAGCGGTTCAGTCTGGTATGTCTTTTGTTGCTCAACCTGCAGCCGGTGGTTTTAATGTGACTGCAACCAATCGAGGCAGTAATCGTGTTCGTATGGCGGATGTTTTCCTTCTTGCTGGTGGTCAGGTTATTGGAAGTAAGTCGAAGCTTGCTGGATATGCTTTACCCGGATCTGCCTTTCGATTTTTTGTTGCAACTAAGGGAGGTGGTAAGCCCGATGGTATAAGATTCACCTCTGATGCGGGGCAGGTCGAGTATCCAGTTCAATAGTCAATGTTTATGTGGGTAGTCGGTTGAATTTTCGGTCGGGTTTGTGCGGGACAAATTAGACCGAATGGCATTGCTTATGCCTAAGAGTTTAAATTCCTATGGGGGCATATAGGATGATTAATAAGTACAGTAGAAAAACTGGTATAAAGCTGCTTTCTAGTTCAAGTGGCATGGCTCTGTTATTGGCTGGTGGAACTTTTTTAGGATGTTTTACTGCAGATGGTTTTGCACAGGAGATAAGCGATAATGTGCAATGGATGACATCTGATGAAGTCGCTAGTTCTAATTATACAGGTGCAACGAATAACCACACTGATGCTGTTGATGAATTAGCTGCCCTTGGTTATCAAGAGGGGGCTTCTGTAGGGCCAGCACTGGATACTGTGTCAGCTCAGCAAGCTGATGCTTTCGTTGATGTTACTGTTAATGGTGAAACTCGTCCTAATGTTATTGCTATCCGTCAGTTGGCAGATGGTTCTTTTATTATGAATGCAGATGTCTTGAGGGGAATTGGTATTCTTCCTCAAAGGTCTGCTACGGATCGCGATGGGTGGGTCAATTTATCTGCTCTTAAGAATGTTCAATTTACATTTGATCCACGTACTGAAGTTTTAGCATTTGTAACTACGGATCCTGATGCTCTTGCTCCCTATGCTTTAAGTCTTAATCCTTTAGCTGCTGCTGCGCGTTCTGGTGGTGCTGAGGGTGAGTTGAAGCCACAATCGGATTTTGCTGCAGTTTTAAATTATGATATTTTTGCTGATTCTGGTCACGAAAACTTCAAAGATATTTGGGATTTTCAGGGTGTTTCAGCCACTATAGATGGTCGTATTTCAGGGAAGTTTGGTACGTTTTACACATCTGAACTTTTGCGTTATTCCTCGCAAGGGTTTGGACGGAATCGAAGCGATGCTATTCGCTTAGATAGCTACTGGACCTATTCAGATGAAAAGCGTCTGATGACTTACCAAGTGGGTGATTTGATTACTCGAAGTGTTGCTTGGTCACGCTCGACCCGTTTAGGCGGCGTTCAACTTCGCAGAAATTTTGATTTACGGGATAATCTTGTAACTATGGCTTTGCCTGAAGTTTCAGGTTCAGCTGCGGTTCCATCAGCAGTAGATCTTTATATTAATAACGCGCAACGAGCTGTTGAAAATGTGCCAACCGGTCCTTTTTCTCTAACCGATATTCCTGTAGTGACTGGCGCCAATTCGGCTCGTCTTGTTGTACGTGATGCGATGGGACAAGAAACTGTAAAGGAAATATCATTTTACGCTTCTAGCGATCTATTGGCTCAAGGGCTTTGGGATTTCGCAGTAGAAGCTGGTGTCCCACGTACCAATTATGGTAGTAAATCTGGTAGCTATTCGAGTGATTTCTTCGTATCTGGTACGACACGCTATGGCTTTACGAATAGCTTGACCGGCGAAGCCCATGCAGAAGCTGGAAGCCATTTTTTTAATGGTGGTTTAGGCGCTGTATTTACGTTAGCTGATTTTGGTCGTCTTTCTGTCGCCGGTAGTGCTAGTAGCTATAGAAGTGAAACTGGGCAACAGCTTTATGCAAATTTACAGTTACAGCGCTGGGGCTTTTATTTTAATGCTATGACGCAACGGACTTATAGCAATTATAATGATATGGCATCAATTGTTGACCGCAAAAATCGCAATATTACTGAAGATATAGATTGGGAAAATATTGATTTTTCTAATGACCGTTTTCGTGGCTATACTCGTGCCTCTAGCAGGCCTGCGAAAGCGATTAACCAATTGTCTTTAAGTACAAATTTGCGGTTTGATCCTGCTACAATTACCTTGAGTTATACCGAAGTTGATTATTGGGATCAAAAAGATTCCAAATATTTAAGTATATCTAGTAGTCGTAGTTTCGGGAAGGGTATAAATGGTTATGCGACTGGCTTTGTGAATTTAAAAGATTCAAACGCCTATAGTGTTTTTGCAGGCTTATCCTTCACTTTTGATAAAGGATACAGCGCATCAGCCAATGTTACTACTGATCATGAAGGCTCTCGCTTCACGTCGCAAGTTGGTAAAAGTTTGGGTGGCAATGTTGGCGATTACGGGTGGGCAATTCGTGATACTGAAGGCAAGCGTACGCAACGTGGTGCAGACGGTCAATATCGTACTTCTGTTGCTTTACTTGGGGCTTCTATTGATCAGTACGAGGATACTTGGCGCGCTACCGCAAGCGCTTCGGGTGGTTTAGTATATGCTGATGGCGCTTTGATGCCAACAACACGTATCAATGATTCATTTGCTGTTGTAAATACTGGTATAGCCGATGTCGGCGTTAAAGTTAATAATCAGAAATATGGTAATACTTGGCGGAATGGCCGATTAGTTGTGCCAGATCTATTATCCTATACAACTTCAAATATTTCGTTAGATATGGATAGTTTGCCTGCTGATGCTATTGTTGAAAAAACAGATGAGGATGTTCGCCCTGCCGCGCAAAGTGGCGTTGTCGTGCATTTTGGCGGAACCACAGGCGATCAATATTTATATGTCTCATTAAAAAATCCGAATGGGAATGCAGTTGAAGTTGGATCTTATGCACAGGTTGCAGGGTCTGATGTTGGGTTTGATATTGGTTATGATGGACTTGCTGTTATTCAACTTAGTCAGCTTAGCTTGCCGGCAACACTGCATGTTTTAGAAAAAAATGGAAATACATGTGAAGCTATTATTGAAGCCTCAGTTAGTTCTGGTTTGCAGTCGGGTAGCCAAACTATAACATGTAAACCGATGGGAAGTGTAATTCGAAGATAGTAATTTTATGTAAATTATTATTAGTTGTATACTGTTCTAAATACTAATCTTTGTTTGTTTTAAACGTGGTGGAAGTATTTTATTGATAAGTTAAATTATTTATATTCTACTTTTTATATGATTTTCCATGTTCGTTTATATTGTAGATTAATATTAGAGGATTTTGAAAATATGTATTCAGACAAGAATAAAAGCACAAAAACTGCTTCATGGTGTGTATTGAAAAACACTTTGTTGGCTTCCGTTTTTGTTTTTTCTTTTGCTAATAATGTTTCCGCTCAAAGTGCCTGGTTGCCGGATCGCATGATATGTACGTTAACTGGTACAAACCTAATTAATTTTGGCATTATTAGTGGCTTTGAAGATAGGGTGTTGACAGCGTCTAGCGACATACAGCCACAATGCAAAAGTGATTATTTTACTCAAGATAGTAATAATAATTGGATTGTAAGTGGCTCTGCCTGTGTTGGCGTGACCGCTCTCGAATCACCTAAAGATATAGAACCAAGGTATCTTTACCTTAAGGGTGATCGCACCTCTCCATATAAGCTGCCGTATAATTACTATATCAATTTCGCTAACAATGGCTTAGAGGTAGGCGACGGCGATACCACACCAGGTGCTTCTCTGTCCTACGCTGGTGCAATACGTTCGGCTACTTCAATGCCAACCGCACCTGTTGATGTTGATCTGCGATTCAGTTTGATTGCCCGATATAATTTTCATTATACCAATCTTCCTATAGGCGAATATTGGAATGAGTATACTATAAATATGCGAACTGGAGCTGGTGGGTCTAGTCCTTCGTCAATGACTTTATGTGGTGGTTTTCCCAATGTCGTTAACCCAATTACAGTAAGAGTAATGGCTAAAATTGAGTCTTCATGTATGGTCACTACGAAGCGCAACATTAATTTTGGTTTACATACGCGCTTAACTCCCAATATGACTGCTTATGGAGAGTTGAGTGTGCGGTGTAATTCTGACGCAAATTATCAAATAGGGTTAGATGGTGGGCGTAATAAGAATACAACAGATCGTAGAATGTCTTTACAATTACCTAATGGAATGTATGATAGTTCTAAAACAATTGCATATGATGTCTA